>NZ_MIKA01000050.1 GCF_001730295.1 Enterococcus plantarum | reverse complement strand
AACTAGATAACACAAAAGTATAATGGGCTCGTCCAGCTCTGACTGAAAAATAGGAAAAATTGACTGTGATGCTTTTTGTCACATTCAATTTTTATCTTTTTTCCGAAGAGCTAGCCCGTGGAACTAGATAACACAAAAGTATAATGGGCTCGTCCAGCTCTGACTGAAAAATAGGAAAAATTGACTGTGATGCTTTTTGTCACATTCAATTTTTATCTTTTTTCCGAAGAGCTAGCCCGTGGAACTAGATAACACAAAAGTATAATGGGCTCGTCCAGCTCTGACTGAAAAATAGGAAAAATTGACTGTGATGCTTTTTGTCACATTCAATTTTTATCTTTTTTCCGAAGAGCTAGCCCGTGGAACTAGATAACACAAAAGTATAATGGGCTCGTCCAGCTCTGACTGAAAAATAGGAAAAATTGACTACGATGCTTTTTGTCACATTCAATTTTTATCTTTTTTCCGAAGAGCTAGCCCGTGGAACTAGATAACACAAAAGTATAATGGGCTCGTCCAGCTCTGACTGAAAAATAGGAAAAATTGACTACGATGCTTTTTGTCACATTCAATTTTTATCTTTTTTCCGAAGAGCTAGCCCGTGGAACTAGATAACACATCTGCAACAAGGTTTCTTTTGCTAAATAATGAAAAACGAAACAGCCTTTTTTTCTTTAATAGACTGAATAACAAACTGACTCTCTGCGTGATCAGCTGATGCAATGCTAGTAGCGATCACAGAGACTAGCTGTGCTTCTGGATTTCTTTTTGAAATTCGTTTAACGATGAACGTACTTTCTGGACGATCTCCTGCAGCTATTGCTGTAGCAATCAATGAAACAACTTGATGTTCTTCACTTTCTACTGGAATATATCCTGCAATTTCTTGCCACTCATTTTTTTCTTCTCTAATAGGTGAAAGTGGCGTTTCCTCTATTTTTGTTTCTGTTATCTCTTTATTAAACAGTCGTTCAAATAGCCCCATGAACTCACATCCTTTCTGTTTATGGATTCATTATAGGTAAAAACGATTACAATAAAATGAAATCATTGAGCTAAAATTGTTCTTTCACTGTTCCTCTTTAGTAAAAAACGACTAAAACTCATAAAAACATTGATATATCAACGTTTACAAGCATTTAATATTTTATTAACATCTTGTTAACATCTCTTTAAGAAACCGCTCTCATTTGTGTTTTTTTGGTGTTCTTTTTCTGCTTGGCTTCTGTTTATCTCCACTTGCTTAGATTAAACTTAGCATTGTTAACGAAACAAGAAAGGGCTTTCTAATTTTTCCTTACTGTTATTTTTCTGTAGACCCAACATCACAAAGAGACGCCCGATTGTTTCGGAAAACGAATTTAGTGTTGAAGGAGAGAAAAAAATGTTATTAACTGTTTTGTCTTATGTGATGATCATCGTCTTCATGTTTGTCATCATGAAAAAGAAAATGTCACCGTTTACAGCTTTGGTTTTGATTCCACTGATTTTTGCTTTGATTGCAATGTTTGCAGGAGTTTCTAAGAAGGGCTCTATTGGAGACTTTGTTATGGAAGGAATCAAAACAACATCCACTACGGGTATTATGTTATTGTTTGCCATTCTTTATTTTTCAATTATGTTGGATGCTGGGTTATTTGACCCAATCACGAAAAAAATGATTCATATTGCTAAAGGCGATCCAATGAAAGTGTTGATCGCAACGGCCGTTGTTGCGGCAGCTGTTTCACTTAACGGAGATGGAACCACGACTACCTTGATTTGCTGTTCTGCTTTTATTCCTATCTATAAAAAATTAGATATGAAATTGATGAACTTAGGTGTTTTGGTTATTTTGCAAAACACGATCATGAATTTACTTCCTTGGGGCGGGCCAACAGCTCGTGCGATGAGCGTATTGAATGTAGGTGCTGAAATTTTGGCTTATCTCATTCCTGGAATGATCATTGCATTGCTTTATGTAATCTTCATCGTGGCACCTTCTATGGGCCGAAAAGAACGTGCTCGTCTTGGAATCAAACAGCTAACAGATGAAGAAATCGATGCAATGACCACTGTGACAGACGAAGAAACATTAGCAATTCGTCGTCCTAAGATTTGGTTATTCAATGCTATTTTAACGATTGCATTGATTGCGTTGCTTGTTACAGATTCATTTGTTGGTCTTGGTTTACCACCATTATTATTATTCTTGACTGGTACTGTTGTAGCGTTGATGGTCAACTATCCAGTTTTAAAAGATCAATCTAAACGGATCGGTGCAAACGGTGGCGATGCTGTTCAAGTCGTTATCTTGGTTTTTGCCGCGGGCGTCTTCATGGGTCTTTTCCAAGGGACTGGCATGGCAGATGCATTAGCTCAAAGTTTTACAAAAATCATTCCAAATCAATTAGCTGGTTTCTGGGGCTTAGTAATCGCAGTAATTTCAGCTCCTGGTACCTTCTTTATCTCGAATGATGGGTTTTATTTCGGTGTCTTACCTGTCTTAGCAGAAGCAGGACGCGCATATGGCTTTACTGATATGCAAATGGCGTTGGCTTCATTGATGGGACAAGCATTCCACTTGTTAAGTCCATTGGTCGCTTTCATTTACTTGTTACTTCGTTTAACTGGTTTAGATATGGGACAATGGCAAAAAGAAGCAGCTAAATGGGCATTAGGAATCTTCGTTATCTTTGTAGTAACGATTGTTTTGACTGGCCATATGCCTCTTTATATTCCACAATAGCCATTCTTATTTACTGAAAATCGCATATTTTATAAAAAGAATTGTGCGATTTTCTGATCTTTTTCTTAGCACTATAGAATAAAAATAGTTAATTATTTTTCTACTATTAATTCAGAAGAGGAGTAATCAGATGAGTTCACTATCAGAAGCAGTCGGAAAAAATTTAGATTTAAGCATAAACGAACCTTTAAAAGAACTTGTTTACAAAGCATTTAGAAAAACAATTATTCTTGGCGAAATTCCAGCCGGGCAACGAATCAATGAAAAAGAATTTTCTGAAGTGATGAATATTAGTCGGACCCCTATTCGCTATGCTTTACAAAAGCTTGTGGAAGAAGGACTTGTTGATTATGTTCGTGGTGTGGGTATTATCGTTCGAGGAATTTCACTCAATGATGCCAACGAAATTTATGCTATAAGAAAATCGTTGGATGTCTTAGCAACAATCACAGCGATGAAAGAAATGTCAGCTGAGGATTTCGATGAATTGAAAGAGTTGCTCGAAGACACAGAACGATTTAATGAAGCCGATGAAATTGATCAGGTATTACAAAAATTTTCTGATTTCAATGAATTGATTTATGAAAAAAGTAAAATGCTACGGTTAAAATCAATCGTTATGAAATTACGTGAATACCTCGTTTATTTTCGAGATATCTCGATCCGTTCTAAAGATCGACGAGACAAGGCTTTGAAAGAGCATTGGTTGATTTATAACTGTATGATAAACCACGAAGAAGAGCAATTGAAATTATTAATTACAGAGCATTTAGATTATTCTCAAACTTTTATTCTCAAAGAAATGGAAAAACATTTAAATGAAAGAACAACATAAAAAGACTACCCCAAAAGTAATTGGCGAATTTGCTTTACAAGCTTTATTATATGAAGCTGCCTTATATCCTAAACCAGGCCTGGTCGATCCTACAAGCTGTGGTGCACATGTAGATATGAATTATTTTACTTTTATTGATAGTAGCGCTGCCCTTGATCCCTATCTTAGTGAGTATGTCCATTTAGGAACTACTCATGACGGGACGCCTTTACAATTATTTGAAAAAGTTCGGACACTCGGGCAACAAGCTGAATTGGCTATGCTGAGTCAAACCAATGGCGTCAATACCCATAAAGGAGCTAATTTTTCTTTCGCTTTACTTTTGAGTGCAACGGGAAAAATAATACATGATCAACAACTTAAAATCCCTTTTTCAAAAGAAGATACGTCAACCGTTTTCAATTATGTAAAGCAAATGACACAAGGATTACTTTCAAAAGATTTTAGTGGTTTAGCTAAAAAACAACAATTAAGTTATGGTGAAAAATTGTATTTAGAACACGGAATCGTTGGGATTAGGGGCGAAGCGGAATTAGGATATCCTACACTTAAAAATAAAACCTTACCTTTTTTAAGACAGCATCAAACTAGTGATCTACGCCTCCTATTCCTACTACTGTTACTTGATTTAATGAGCACGACTGAAGATTCTAATGTCATTAATCGCGGTGGGATCATAGCTTGGCAAAAGGTCAAAAAGCAAGCGACTGAATTGTTAGAGATGTTTTCCTTAAATTGCTCAGTGAAAGATCTCGAAGAGGCGATGATTCTGTTTGATCAACAGCTGATCAGTGAAAATCTTAGCCCTGGCGGATCAGCTGATTTATTAGCACTAAGTTTCTTTTTTGGTCGGTTAGAAGGGTTATTTTAAGGGTTACATAGTATCAATCACAAACGAAACAGAGATATAACTCTACGAGTCATACCTCTGTCTCAAGGAATCCGAATAGACGTTGGGAGCAGAAGTACATCCTCTTATTTCTCGGAGTGAAACACTTCTTTCTCAAAGTCATTTTATAAATAGAGTGTCCTAAAGCTACGCATTTGCACCAGACTCTTTCCCTTCTGGATTAAAAAGATAGCCGATGCCCCAAACAGTTTGTAAGTATCTCGGTTTTTTGGGGTCATCTTCGATTTTATTTCTTAAGTAATTAATATATACGGTGATCAAATTTTTATCCAACTCTCCATCGCTCCAAACACTAGCATATATCTGTTCTTTACTAAACACTTGATAAGGATTTTCCATGAAAAATAAAATCATCATGATTTCTTTAGAAGTCATATTTACAATTTCACCATTTTTACTAAATTGATATTGATTTTTATCAAATGAAAAAATTCCATCTCGCAGCATCGTTTCTTCATGTTGCTGACTTAATGTCAATAACTGTTCTGTTCGGTTTAATATATTAACGACTTGGGCTCGTAAAACATTCGGTGCAAATGGTTTAGAAAGATACACATCCCCTCCAGATTCTAGACCACTGATAATATCTTGCTCGCTTTTTTTCCCACTAACAAATATAATCGGTGTCAAAGGTTGACGTTCTCGAATCAGCTGAGCCAAATGATACCCATCATTTTCATGTTCTAAACTTACATCTAAGAGAAATAATTGAAACGTCACTCGGTTCATGATATCTAATGTTTTCTCAATCGTATCACTTTGATAGACCAACAATCCCGTCGACTGAAGCGACTTCCAAATCAACCGGCGAATTGCAGGATCATCATCTACCACTAAAATTTTTTCGTTACGCAACGTACACACCTCATTATTGTTTTTACATTATCTATACAATAGCGGAATTATCTTTACATTTCAACATGAACTTGTTAAGTTGCGAACAAATGTTAAAAGGAGCTAGACCAATGAAACGAACGAATAGAATTGTGAACATCATGATAGCCGCAATGATCGTCTTTATTGTTGTGTCAGTTTTCTTTGCAATTCGCGGGTTTTCCGTCATTCGCAAAACAACTACCGCCAGTGGACAAGATTTTTTATTGCAATCGACAGAATATGTTGGAAAAGTGATACAACTTTCTATGAAAAATCGACACCAAGCACTCAATTATCTGGCTATTGATGGGAACTTAAAGAACAGTGATACCCCTGCAACTTATCTCGAAAATAGCTCTTCTTCTTTGAATACATTTTTTGAATCATTAAATGATGAAGCAGATGCACTTTTTTACATGAAACCAGATGGAACACCTCTATACGCATTTCACTGGGATTCTAAAAACAAACAAGTATCAATTGCTGACCTTCAAACCATTCGCCCATTTATTAGCCATGATCTATCTTTAAAACAGCTTTTGGCTAAACCAACCGCACAAAATGGGGACTCTTATTTTATCAATAAAAAAGCGTATGTTAATTTTTATCAGGAAATTAAAACTTCTTCTGGCGATATCGATGGTTATTTGATTTTACCGCTAAAATTAGAGGCTTTCTATAAGAATTTTCTACAAGATTTTGAAGTAGGGTATAAAGGCTACCCGATGATCAAAGATCAATCAATGACAGTTGTCATGCATCCAGTAAAGGAGCAAGTCGGCTTAGATATTATCAAAGACCGAGAAAAAATTTACCCTGACTTTGATTATTCTGATTTAAAACGCTTGGAAAAATATCAGCTCAATCATCCTTCCGGAAAATTGACCTACAACTCTTATTGGTGGGATGAAGACATACCTAGAGAAGTCTTGAAAATCAGCGCATTTCAATGGATCGATGTTGGCCTTGCACATTGGGTCGTTGCAATCAACGCGGATTATAATGAACGAAATGACGCTATCCTTAATTTTGTGATCGCTTTATCTTTTCTTTTAGTCCTATTATTACTATTGATCATTATTTGCTCGCTTTTTATTCATAATTTCAGAAAAAAAGAAACGATTGAAGCAGAAAATCGGCAACTGATCGAAAAACAAAAACAACAAAAAATTCAACATCAACTTGAATTAGAATTATATCAACGAAATAAAATGGAAACAGTTGGTTTACTAACGACCTCGATCGTCCATGATATGAATAATTTTTTAACACCAATCATCGGCAACACCCAATTGTTACTAGAAGAACATAGCGATGATCCAGTATTAGAGGCTGATTTAGAAGAAATTTTACATTCTGCTCAAAAAGGAAAACAACTTTCGTCAAATGTCCTACGCTTTTCTAAAACTCAAAAAAGTGTTCAGGAATGGATCGATATCTCAGCGGCTATTGGTGTAGCTACTCATTTGATTGGAGAAATTATTCCAAAAAAAGTTCAACTGACCCTATCTATTCAAGAAAATTTGGGAACCACGAAATTAGAAGAAATCGATTTGCAGAATTTGATCTATAATTTGATCACAAATGCCTATCAAGCAACAAAAGAAAACCTAAACAAACCGCAAAAGATTCAAATCGTTGTTGCCCCAGCTTCAAAAGAATTAACGGATTTCTTAAAAGCTGATAATCACCGAATGAATCATGTTGACACATTTGTTACATTAGAAATCTCAGATAATGGTTCTGGAATCCCAGCAACGTTAAGAGAAAAAATATTTGAACCCTTCTTCACAACGAAATCTGCTGATGAAGGTACTGGTCTTGGTTTGTTTGCAGTGACTTCAATCGTTGCAAAATATGAATGGCATCTCTCATTAGAGTCAACAGAAGGCGCTGGAACTAGTTTTTTTGTCACGTTTCCCGTCTGCTCTTGCAAATAATTGGACTAAAAACCGCACAATACTGAACATGTATTCTGCGGTTTTTAGCCTCCAGTAAGCGTGTTAACACTCACTTGCTATAGTATATTGAACGTTATTCATTTGGATGTCCTCATTTCTGAGTAGTATAAAATAAACGTTATAGTATTTTTTTCACTCATTTTTCGTTATACTAATAAGGAAATCATTCATTGAAGGAGTTCTACTATGGGGAATTATTTTAGTATTATCATTGGTATTGTTTATCTTATTGGCATGTTCACGATTCCAAAGTGGCGTCAGCAAAAGCTGAACAAGGATTGGAAATTTTATGAATTGCTTTGGTTTTCGATTTGTTTTATCGTCTATGTCATTTATTTGGAAGCACAGCTTCACACTTATTATTTTTTGATTCCCTCAAGCTTTTTACTTCTTTTTCTTTTCAGTTATTTTAAAGAAAAACGTAGATTGATAAACGGATTATTGTTCAATTTATTTCTACTCATTGGCATGACTTATTTGGGTGTCTTACTTGTTAGAACATACAATCCATTATTGATTATTTTGGCGGGAATCACAGGTATTGCCTTATTAGTGCTTCTCTTGATTGGCCTTTATGCGTTGCTTGTTTTCTTGTATTGGAATGCAATTGTTGTTATGCGGAAAGAAGGTCATTCTTTAGCCAATTTGTTGACATTGCTTTTAGCCATTGGCTTAACAGCCTTCCTGATTTTCAATCATTATTCAACACGAATTTTACCGCAGTGGGCCTCATTACTCTTTGGGATTTTACCACTAACTATGTTTTATTTTTCTATCGTTTTTTATAATTTTCTAACGATTTCCGTCATTTATCAATTCAATCAGCCTAAATATACTCAAGATTACATCATTGTTTTAGGTTCAGGTTTGATTGATGGGAAAACGGTACCGCCCCTATTAGGGAAACGAATCGAAAAAGCCATTCAATTTTATAAAGCTCAATCCAGCGCTACTTTAAATCCACCTAAACTTGTTATGTCCGGGGGCAAAGGGGACGATGAGCATATCGCTGAAAGTCTTGCAATGAAACATTATGCTCTTGAAAAAGGAATTCCAGAAGAAGATATTTTAGTTGAAACAAATTCAAAAAATACTTTAGAAAATATGAAATTTTCTAAAGAAATCATCGAAACAGATTTTGGGGGAACAGACTTCCATGCCCTCTTCACTACTAATAATTTCCATCTGTTTCGTGCAGGTCTTTTTGCAAAAATGGCCAATCTAAAAGCAGACGGAATTGGCGCGAAAACAGCCTTTTACTTTTTGCCAAATGCTTTTTTAAGAGAATTCATTGCAATCGTAATGATGCATAAACGGCGCCACTTAATTATATGTGGTTTGATTGCTTTAATGATGATCCTTTCAGCATTAGCTCAATTTTTTCTGGTCTCTCATTACTAAAAATTGAACTGGTGCTGAGATAGATGCGTTTAATTCCGAGAAATAAGAAGGGATTGCTTCTGCTCCAACTAGTTATTCGCATTTAGGGTGTGATACAAAAGTGATTTTTTCTTTTGTATCACATCCGTTTTTTTTAACGAAACTGAACATGACGGATCTCGTCATAGCCAATCTTGTGACCATCCACATAAATACCTAACTCATCATGTCCTTGAATCATCCCGACAATATCCGCTCCATAATTCCCTTCACAATCTAATTCTTCTTTTTGAATCATCACTTCAACTTGATTTTGAAAAGCCTGAGCTAATACCGCATCAATTTCTATCCAACTCATTTGAGTTTTCTTTTTTGTTGGCTGTCTCTTTTTCTCTTTTTCAATCATCGCAGTATGTTCAGACAAGTAAAAACCGGCCCATTTTTTCATTTTACGATCTTGATATTGCTCAAAATAATAATCCCGTTCCTTGCTCATTGCAAGCCCTCCATTCCTCCAGCATGTCCACCGACTAATGATGCTCTTGAAATTGCTGTACCACCAGACGATACTGAACTTGCATGGACTAAAGAAACGTAGCCAAAACGTTGACGGATTTCATCAATCAATTGATCTAGTTTTTGTTCTTTCATCTGCTCATCTGGTTCATGAAATAAATCTAATTGTACATAAGTATTATAATTCAGTTTGGAATAGGTAATTCCAATATGTCGTACTTCCTCTCCATGCCAATTCTGTCTGAAAATCATCAAACAATAGTCAATCAACACCTTACTACTATTCGTTAGAGGCACTTTCATTTGCCTTGAAAAACCTGCCCCACCAGACTTAGAGGCTCGTGAAAAACCGACAGATAGATGGACACACTCCGTCTGACACTGAGCTTTTCTAAGTCTTGCCGCTACTTGTTCTGCCATTTCTCGAATCACGACTTCGATTTCGTCTTGTCTTAAATAATCCCGCATCAAGATCTGAGAATTATTATACGATCGTTCTTCTGGTATATATTTTTCAGATAAACGGCTTCGATCGATACCATGAGCATGGGCATACAGCTGTTCCCCAATAATCCCTAAATTTCGTTTTAAACTCGTCAAATCTGCATGGGCCAGATCATAAATAGAACGGATACCTAAATTATTTAATCGTTTCACTAATCGTTGACCGATTCCCCACATCTCAGACATCGGTTCAATTGTCCAAATTTTTTCAGCTACATCTTCATAATGCCATTTAGCTAAGCGCTCCTTATTATGCTTGGCATCAATATCCATCGCTAATTTAGCTAATAATGGATTGTCGCCAATACCGACCGTGATTGCTAGTCCTGTCTCTTTCTTGATTCTTTGCTGAATAATCTTAGCTAGTTCTATCGGTGTTTGACCAAATAATTTCCAGCTTGCCGTTACATCTAAAAAGGATTCATCGATTGAATAAATATGTAAATCTTCCTCTGCTACATATTCTTTGTAGATATTATTGATTTTCATGTTTTCCTTGATATACTCATTCATTCGTGGCGGAACAATCACTAATTCTGGGTGATCTGGTACATCATATTTACGTGTTACATTGGTGATACCAAGAACTTTCTTCGCCTTTGGAGAAGAAGCTAGAACGATCCCCCCGCTATTTTCAGCATGACTCATCACGACTAGCATTTTTTCAAGCGGATCAAATCCTCTCGCAACGCATTCAACTGAAGCGTAAAAAGATTTTACATCTATACAAAAAATCACTCTTCTAGGCTCTTTTTCATAATCAAAAAACATAGCATTCCTCTCCTTGTTTTATTCCATACCCAATTATACGAACATGCGTTCTTTTTGTAAAGGGGAACATCTTTTTAAATTTGTATATGAGAAATAAATTTTTTTTAGAATTATAGATAAAACTGCTATCTTAAAATGAGAAAAAGCATTATAGTTATCTTATATAGAATTAAGTTACTGATTAAAAGGAGTGAAGTCTGTGTCGATTTATGAAAAATTTATTCAAAACGAGCGGTTAAGACGTTTTTTTGTTTTAGCTGTTGTTATTTTTGTCCTATTTTTAGCTAGAAGTATGATCACAATGATTTTATTAACATTCATTTTTACGTTTTTAGTACTTCATTTCGTGAAATTTGTTCAGCATTTTTTTAAGATTCCATCATTGATACTCGTTTTAGCCACCTATTCTTTGATTGTTTTCTTAATTTATCTGGCCATTACAAAATATGTACCTGTTCTTATTCATCAAACTGCTCAAATGTATAATTCAGTTGTTCATTTTTATCAAAATCCGGGAGATGATCACAATCAGTTGTTGATGATCATTGATGATTATCTAGAAAAATCGAATTTAATGTCTCAAATCCAAAATGGCGCAAGTGTGATTTTACGTTATATTCAAGACATCGGTTCGCTTGGATTGTCCTTTGTTCTTTCATTCATCCTAAGTTTCTTTTTCATGATCGAGAAAAAACAGATGACAGAATTTTCTAAGTTGTTTTTGAAAAGTGATTTTGACTGGTTCTTTCAAGATATTTATTTCTTTGCTGATAAATTTGTAAATACCTTTGGCGTGGTAATGGAAGCTCAATTTTTTATTGCTGTTGTGAATACCAGTATTACAACGATTTGCTTGGCTTTGATCGGGTTTCATCAATTACCAAGTTTAGCAATCATGATTTTTATCTTGAGTTTGATCCCCGTCGCAGGAGTCATCATCTCCTGTATTCCATTGAGTTTTATCGCTTATTCAGAAGGTGGAATCAATGATGTCATTTATATTTTAATTGTGATTATCGTCGTCCATTTATTTGAGTCTTATGTGTTGAATCCTAAATTTATGTCTAGTAAAACAGATTTACCAATTTTTTATACATTCGTTATTTTACTGATCAGTGAACGGCTATTTGGCGTTTGGGGACTCATCGTTGGTATCCCGATTTTCACTTTCTTTTTAGATATTTTAAAGGTTAAACCAATTCATTCTGTTACTGAAAAAATACAACACGATCCAGAAAATAATTGATAAAAAAGAACGTGAATGTTTGAATTTTCTCCAGACATTCACGTTCTTGTGGTTTTGGCTGTTTTCGTATTTGGAAAATCCGTCAGGCAGTAAAGACTAATTGATTTCGGACCAAATAACTATATCTTAACAGCTACCTGATCAATACCCCAATACACGGCCATATATAAGGAAAATCAATTTTCCTTTGCTCCCTTTGAAGCTAAAAACTAGTTCTTCTTTACTCCAAGAAAAAAACTAGCTGTACCACCTTTTACAACAATTTTATAGTAAATCTCGTTTTACTGTAGAACAAACTCTTTTGTCAATTTCACTTTATCACTGAATAATTTCGTTGCCTCAACAGATACTGGCGTTGACATGTCTGCTAATTTATATGGCACTTTCAAATTCAATGTGGCTCTTGGTTGAATTTCAGTCATTGAATCTACGTACCCTTCTTCTCCCATAATTGCTGAGTCTAATGCAATACCATTTTGAAAAGCTTTTGTTGAGATTGAGGTTAAAAACATCGCATTTTTATCGCTATTGTTCGTAAATTCATAATCGATTACAGCGACATCTTCTCCATTGTAGTCTTTGGCAAAGGTCAAGTCTTTGATCACGACATGATAATCACCTAGATCACCAGCATCTGTTGCAGCTGATTCTACTTCTGATTCTTGGCTTTTTGCAACGGTACTTGTTGTTGTTTCTTTTTTTGCTTTTACTTCTTCTTTAGAATCTGACCCCATATTGGCTAAAATACCGCCTACTATTAAAACGCCGACCCCTATCAAAACAATTTTCTTCACATTCATTTTGCTGTCTCCTTTGTTATTTAGTCCGTTAATACACCTTGATATTACCCAATAAACCAAAAACAATCTTATGCATTTTGCATAATCTAATACAAAAAAACTTATTCTGTCATACGAATAGTCATGATTCGTAGTAGAATAAGCCTGTTTTATTAATTAAAATACTGGTATATAAATGAATTAAGCTCTAACCCCGCTTTTGTAAACACAAGCCAAAATAAAAATAATACCCCATATCCTAAATAATGATACAACTTATTTTCAGAAGAAAACAACGGTAACTTTCTTTGATAATCTAAAAAATTAGTGAATAAGACCGCCGGAAATCCAAAAATCAGAAGATAATCAAACAATTCTCTCATCTTCAAACTACCTGTAGGTTGATCCATTACATTTCCTGCTATCCCAATAAACAAAATACTATACCATACGATGGCAATTGCTCTTTTCCAGATTGTTTCCGTTCTAAAACCTGGGATATACTTCCTAAAAAAACGAGCAACGGCTTCTGTCAGAGGATTTTTTATGCGAACAAACTGCCTCACGTGTTTGTTTGTGGACCATCTAGCGGTAATTAATCTAGTAGTGGTAGACATTTTTGTTGGTTTGTTTTCATAAGTAACCGCTTTGGGTTTGCTTTGTTTGGCTGCAACTATCCGCCGTGACAGTTGCTGTCTAAGAGCCAGATGCATTTCTAAAGCAGACTGATAACGTTCTGCTGGTTCCAGTTTTGTAGCTTTACGAATGATTCCTCTCAGTGCATGATCTTCTGTCAAATACTTTTTGGGGTACTCTTGTACTGAGCAAATATTCATCACAACTCCTAATGAATATAGATCACTGCGTTCATCAGATTCTGCAAAACCAAACTGTTCTGGTGAAGCAAAACCCATTGTGCCTAACTGGACCGTATCATTTTCTTTCCCTCCGTCAACAGCCCGAACTGCATCAAAATCAATCAATTTTACATTTCCCTCATTTGTCATCATAATATTCCCAGGTTTTACATCTCGATGGACTAACCCTTTCTTATGCAAGGCACCTAATGCCTCTAAGATAGACATTGCAATCGTTATAATTTGATTTGTTTCTAACCTTTCAGATGTTTGAATCACTTCAGTCAACGTTTTCCCTTGAACAAATTCTTCATACAACCACAGCTTTCCTTCTTGAACAATCAGCTCTTGAATTTTAGGTAAATGAGCATGTTTGATTTTTTGAAGTGTGAGTAGATGCTCTTCTAAATATAATGGATAGCACTTTTTCACAAAAAATTCTTTAGTGTCCTTCTTCCGAACAAGAATGGGTCCATTGGTTTTATCTGTTAAAGGTTCTATTTCTTTATAGCAAAGAGCTGGCTCACTTTTGATGTTTTCCATGATTACACTCCATTGATTTGATTTACTTTTTAATTATAGCAAATAAATAGTTGTAATAGGATTTATCTTTGTTAAAATCGATGTATAGTATAATTTAGTTCAACTATAGGGGAGAACAAATATGCATGAAAAAGATACAGACAAATTGCTGCACTCACTCAAACAAGCCGAAGATTTTCAAACGGTTTTATCCGAAACACGCCAATATGTCATTGATCAAAACCTAAAAAACTATTTAGCTTATTGGTTACATGAGAAAAAACGCTCAAAAAGTGTTGTACTAAAAAAGGCTGGGATTACTGAGGCAACTGGCTACCAATACTTTGATGGTAAACGGAATCCCTCCAGAGAAAAAGTCATTGCCTTGACGATCGGCTTGGAATTAACTTTGGAAGAAACCAATGAACTGATGAAAAAAACTGGCTATGCTCAACTTTATCCGAAACATCCTTGGGACGCTGTCGTTATTTACGGTATTTCACATGGACTAGCTATTCCAGAAATCGATGATTATCTGTATAATGAAGGTCTTAAAACATTTGGTGAATAATTGCGTTTATCCGCATACAAACATGAGAATGGGATGCAATGCCGTGAATCCCAACCTCATGTTTGTTTTATTCTGCTTTAGTTTTCTTTTTGTCAATAATCGTGACTAAAAATGACACTACCGGTAATATATAACAGAATACCGCATATGACAGATAGTCTATTGTGCCAATCCCTAATGTTGCTGAAATAAAGACACCACTTACGCCCCATGGAATCAGTGGGTTAACTACTGATCCTGCATCATTCAAACTTCTAGACAGCATAGACAACGGAATTTTCTTCTCTTTAAATTTAGCAATAAATGATTTTCCTGGTAAAATGATTGACAGATATTGTTCCCCGATCAGCACATTGATTCCGATTGAACTCATCATTGTAACAAAAATCAGCTTTTGACGGTTATTAATCGCTGTTTCAAACTGATAAAGCAAACAATCAATAATTTCCATTTTTACTAATAGTCCACCCAAAGCTAAGGCTAAAATAATCAAAGATACTGACCACATCATACTTTGGATACCACCTCTAGAAAGTAATTCATCAACTTGTGTATTGCCAGTATGAGACACAAAACCATTTTGGATTATCTCTGCTGTATCGATAAATGAAAAATGAGCATTCGTAAAGAACATCAAACTCAATGATGTAAAAATACTCAACAGTAATGTAGGAATTGCCGGAATTTTCTTCCACGCACAAACAAATAAAATTGCCAATGGAATTAACTCAACAAAAGAAATCGTAAAATGATTATCTAGTATAGTTACAATATCGTGAACGCTTGTATTATCCAAAGCCCCATCATAGTGTAATCCCATGACTAAAAAATAACCGAACGAAAGCACAGCTGCTGGAATTGCTGTTTTATATGTATTTTTCAAATGGTCAAATAAATCGACTTCTGAAATCGCCGCTGCTAAGTTCACTGTGTCTGAAAGTGGCGAAATCGAATTTCCTAAAAATGCACCTGAAACAATGGCACCTGTTGTCAATGCAGGATCGACTCCAATCAAGCCACCCATTCCTAAAAATGCAATCCCAATCGTTGAAATCGTAGTGAAAGAGCTTCCGACTGCACCACCTACGATACCGCAAATAATAAAAATAGTTGGAACAAAATAGTTCACCGACAAAAAAGAAAAGCCTAAAACCATGATGGTTGGAATCGTTCCTGCCGCAATCCAAACGCTAATCAACGCGCCGATTAGAATAAAAATCAACATGGGGATGATACCTGAAGATACCCCATCGACTAATGCACCATGAATGAAATCCCAAGAATACTTTTTATACACCGCAAATAAGAGCAAGTAACCAATCCCACTCAAAATAGCTACATGAGCAGGAATACCAAACCCAATAATACTAGTTCTGATCATCAATAATAGTGTAATCAATAAAAAAACAGCTTCATTAAAATTTACTTGATATTTTTTCATACAGTGTTCCTCACATTTTTAATAGAGAGTTTAAAAACAACACTTCTCTCTATTCTATTTTTTTATAGAAAAGCTGTGGCTATGGCAAAGCGAATTAATCGCTTTGCCACACCCACAGTGATCAACTGCTTTTCTTGTTTATTTATTCAGCGTAGATTGCCTCTAATTTTTCTTGTATGGCTTGTTTAATTTTTTCACCATACTCATCGAAAACATCTTTGTCATTCATGTATGGAGACATTCCAGCGGCACGTAAAATCGTTACTTTATCTGCACGTTCCCATTCTGCTCGTGAAAATCCTAAGCTATTAACAAATTCAAACGGGCTGTGACCGTATTCTTCGATAGCAAAATCTGTATGTGAAGTGATGAATTCATTGTTATATAATCCACCTTTTGCATAAGATGCATAATCATAGAAATCATGATTTAATTTGTTCATTTTCACAAGGTCTGTATTGTCTTTTTCATTGAATACATAATCCACCATGTTAAAATCAGGTTTTGTTAACGCATGGATCTCGATTGTTTTGTCGCCAACTTTAAATTCTAAGCCATCGATAAAGTGATAGAAATGATAAGCTCCTTCAATACTTGCTCCCATTAATTTACCATAACCTGTTACGTTCAATGGTAATACTTTATGAGCAGTCCAAACGGCTGCAGCTGTTGCGCCCGCTTTAGAGCCTTCAAGAATATACGCACCTAATAACGCTGGAATATCTGCTCCTTTTTCAAATACATAAGTCGCAAAGTAAGAGATCACGTCACGCATACGGATATCTTTGATTACGACACCACCAGCTGAATACGGAATATAGCCCATTTTATGTGGATCAATCGTTACAGATTCAGCTTGTTCGATTGCTTTGAAAGAGTCATAAACTTCTCTTGTTAACCAATCATTTTTTTCTTGAAAGATGTTATGTTTAGCAAATGTTTCTTCAATTTTATCCCATTCGATAAATTGATTATTTTCATCTAAGAAAATAGAGCGTCCATAACCGCCATATGCTGCATCAACATGTACATAGAAGTAGATGCCTTCTTTGGCTAATTTATTACGTAAAGCAATGATTTGATCAATACGGTCAACTTGCCCTTCTTCAGTTGAACCAACAACGCCAACGACACCAAGTGTTGGAATACCTTGAGCTGCTAAATTACGAATTTGTACTTCTAATTTGTCAATATCCATACGGTATTCGCTATTGACTTCACCCGCAATCACTTGATCTAACCCAATCCCAATAATGTCAGCGGCTTTTAACCATGAATAGTGTTTCGTTTGTGGTACGATCCATTTACCTAATTTATCCAAGTTTTTACCGCTACGAGCTGATTGCGCTTTGATTTCGTCAACATTATCTTGGACTTGATCTAACATATCTAAGACTTCTGTTGTTGACATATTCAATAATTCCCAATCTGTTTTGCCTGCAACCATTTCTGGCACAACGGCTTTGATGGCAAATGGTAAAGATTTCATATTGCGGGCATACCATAGACCTTCTAAGTTTGCGATAGAACCATCTGCTGCGATATGACCCCAACCATTTTTGTACCCCATCAATGTAGCAAATTCCAACCCAACTTCTTCTTCCATTTGTGACGTTGCTGGTGATGATTCATACGCCACGTTATTGCCGTTCCAAAGCATTGCAGTTGTATAGGCAATAATGGATGGCATTAACGTTTCAGCGTTCATATGTCCCCAAAAACGCCCTGCTGAGTGCCATGGAAGTGATTCTGTACGTAAACGAGAAGACAGCACATTGAAGACACTTCTCATATTATCTGCTGTTTCTTGGAAACTTTTAGAACTTCTATCTTGGGGTGAGATAACAGGTAAATCTTGTGGCATATAGTTTTGTCTCCAGCCAACATGCTCATCGATCATTTTATTTAGCAGTTCTTTGAATAAATCAACGTTTTCACCTTTATCCCCGATAAATAATGCTTTTAAATTTGTATCATCAGTGTTGAAATCTTTCATGATATTTTCCTCCAATAGTTTCATAATTGATCATGCTAAAATATTTATTTTTAATTGTCGTCTCTTATTTATCCGTTTTCTTCCATTCTGGTTTCTTTCTCTTATAAATGATCAAGGCAATACCGACCATGATGACTGTTGCTGCTACTTGATAAATAACATAGGCTACGTGTCCACTTTGAGGAACGGAGGTTGGCGGAATCAAGCTGACTAGAATCGTGATAATAACACTCACAATTGCTAGAGCTGAAACAACCCACATCAAACCGTTTCCTTTACTGCCTAATCTAAATGGACGTTCAACTGTTGGCATGCTATAGCGCAATTTGATAGCTGAAAGTGCAATCAATAGATACACCACACAATAAAGGATCGTTGTTGTAATCGTGATGATCAAGAAAGCGGCACTAATATCCGGAACTACTACGTATAAAAAGGACACAAGTGAAATAACAATCGCTTGGATCATAACAAAAACAATTGGAATCCCTTTTGCATTCCGTTTTTGGAAGAATGGTGGTAAGTTTCCCTCTTCTGCTACTTTGATCATTGATTTACTTGGACCTAAGACCCAAGCACTCAATTGAACTAAAACACCTACCAAGATCATCAGTGAAATAATATTATTGAAAATAGCTGGAATCCCAAGATCTTGTGTCATAATGACAAATGGTTGGGTAATATTGGCAAGTTCCATTTGTCCAGCTGGAACACTGTCAGCCACACTTAAACCAGCAGCTAAGTTGAAGACAACTAATAGTAAAACAGAAGCAATAACAGCGATTGGATAATTGCGTTTTGGATTATCAATATTATTCGCATGAACAGAAGAAATTTCCACTCCCGCAAAGATAAAGATGATTCCAGTCAAGGTTGGTAAGCTACCTAAATCACTAAAATCTGGTAATAACTTACTTGCTTCAAAATGACCTAAATAACTATTTTGATTGATTCCATGTTTTGCCATATACATCATGCCTAAAACAACTAACGCAACGAATGGAATATACACACCGATCACAGCGCCCCAGTCACCAGCAATTTTTACCATGTCAAATTTCAAATTAAGTAATGTGATCCCCCAATAAGAAATCAATATCATGATGAAAATGAACAAATTATTGTGTCCTAAATCCGGACGATCGATCACATATCCTAGTAACACGCCTACAGTTGAAGCGACCATCACCATTCCGAAAAACATTTGTACCCATAATAACCATGACGTAACAAAACCCCATTTTTCACCAAATGCATTACGTACCCAGACTTGTGGTCCACCCTCTTCCGGCCAGCCAGTAGATAGCTCAGCTGAAATCAGCGCAATTGGTAAAGCAAAACAGCAAGCTGCGATCAACATATAAAATATTTGTGCCCAGCCGGTTGATGCTAATGTTGGAACACTACGAACCGTTCCAAAAAAGGCCATGGTAATTCCGATTAATCCAAATAATGATAATTTCTTATTCATGTTTCAATTTGACCTCCTGATTAAATTTATTTTTTGTTTCCCACATGTGAAATCACTCCCAAAGTATAGGTAGCTTTAGACTCCAAGTCAAAAAGAGCAGAATTAAAAAAATAGCCTGTTATTTAACATTTATATACTCTATACAGCGCGTCAACACTTTACCGCACTAAAGCGATTGTGTGAAAAAAATAACATAAACTAGCTAATTGTAAAAAGCTCGTTCGTAATTGTTAGAAATAACACTTTCATCTCTACTCATTCAAAAAACCTAGATTAAATCAGCATCGACTTATATGAGAAATAACTCATTCAAAAATAATAATAGAAAAAAAGAAGGATTTGACAAGTTGGCTTATTTGTCGTAGAATTGCTACAAAATAACATATCAAACGTTAATAAAGCGAAGTAGCAATAATGTCCCTATTTCAGAGAGTCAACATTTAGTGAGAGTTGACATATACATTTTTTGTGAATTACACTTTTAGTTTCCTACCGTAAGTAGGCGTCTATCTACGATACAGATTTGAGAGGTATATGATGACGCATATACAATTTGGGTGGTAACACGGCGAAGTTCGTCCCATAGGCTAATAGCCTATGGGACGTTTTTATTTTATTTAAGAGAGGAAGAAAAGACATGAAAAACATTATTGATGAATTAGAATGGCGTGGCGCCATCAACCAACAAACAGATAGCGAAGGTTTACGTGAATACGTTGAAACCGAAAGCATTTCACTATATTGCGGTGTGGACCCTACAGGAGATAGTATGCATATTGGGCATTTGATTCCTTTTATGATGCTAAAAAGATTCCAAGCATTTGGACACCATCCATTTATTTTGATTGGTGGCGCAACTGGAACGATCGGAGATCCAAGTGGACGTACAACAGAACGCCAATTACAAACAATGGAAACTGTTCAACACAATGTTGATTCTTTAACAAGACAGATGGAAAAATTATTTGCAGTGGATACAGACAACACATTAACGTTAGTCAACAACTACGATTGGACGCACAACCTTACTTTGCTGGATTTCTTGAGAGATTACGGTAAATTCTTCAATATCAACACAATGCTAGCGAAAGATATTGTTGCTAGCCGTTTAGAAACAGGGATTTCATTTACAGAGTTTACGTACCAAATTCTACAATCAATGGACTTTTTACATTTATTCCAAAATAATAATGTTCGCATGCAAATCGGTGGTGCAGATCAATGGGGCAACATTACCGCAGGCCTAGATTTGATTCGCAAAAAAGAAGGCGCTGATGCAAAAGCCTTTGGTTTAACCATTCCATTGATGTTAAAAGCAGATGGAACAAAATTCGGTAAAACAGCTGGTGGTGCTGTTTGGTTGGATCCAGAAAAAACAACGCCTTACGAGTTCTACCAATTCTGGGTAAACCAAGACGACCGTGACGTAATCAAATACTTGAAATTCTTTACCTTCTTAACAAAAGAAGAAATCGATGCCTTGGAAGTTAAAGTCCAAACAGAACCACATTTACGCCAAGCACAACGCGTATTAGCTGCAGAAATGACAAAATTTGTGCATAGTGAAAAAGATTTAGATGATGCTTTAGCAATTTCAGAGGCATTGTTCTCAGGAAATGTGAAAAATCTGACTTCAAAACAGATTGAAGAAGGCTTTAAAAATATGCCGACTGTTGAAACAGCGTCTCTTGGACAAAATCTTGTAGATTGGCTGATTGAATTGGGTATTGAACCGTCTAAGAGACAAGCTAGAGAAGACATTTCAAATGGGGCTATTTCAATTAATGGTGATCGAATTAAAGAATTGGATTTTGTGGTTACTTCTGAAAATAGCTTTGATGGAAAATTCATTATTGTGAGAAAAGGTAAAAAACAATACACTTTAGTTAAATTAATTTCTAACTAAAGAATAATGACGTTCGTTTAAATGAGATTAGGGCAGAAAAGCTAAACCCTTAATTTTATTTCTTAGGCTGGGATATGACTCTTAGAGTGATATCCTAGCTCTTTTTTTGATTCATTCACTCAATTCACTGGACAAAATAAAAAAAAGTTTTATAATAAACAATGCTTGTTGGAAATCAAATAGTATAGGTGAGACATCTTTACAGTATGTTGTTATCCAGCTTTACATCCCTACTCAGCTTTTAAATTAGGAGGAACTTATGAAAATCGACAAGATACAAGACGGCCACGGTGATGAGTTTTTCCGCTCTCTATTAGCTTTAGAAACATTGGAAGATTGCTACCATTATTTTGATGACTTGATGACTTTAAAGGAACTAGATTCTATGATTCAGCGGTTTGAAGTCGCAAAGTTACTCTTACTGAATAAAACGTACAGTGATATCGCAGAAGCCACTGGTAGCAGCACTACAACGATTTCTAGAGTGAAACGAATTATAGATGAAGGAAATGGTGGATTGCTTGAAATGGTCCATAGAATCGATGAACAAGATGACAGAGAACGCCATCGCTAGAAAATATAGTATTCCCCCCCACTTATTAAACTGTATTATTCACTAAAAAGGGGTGTATAACAAAAGAATCTATACTAATCTATAAAAGAACGTAACTAATGCTAATTATGAGGAGATTTAAATGAAAAAAACGATGTTTTCACTCTTAAACTATCTATTTCTGTTATCGATTCTATATACTTTTTACGGTGCTCTTAGAAGTTGTCTGTTAGATAGTTCAAACATTGGTGATAAAATTTGGAACGTGATGCTAATCCTGGTCTTTATTTGCAGCATCACGCTGTGTTCAAAAACTATCCGTTCGCATATACTAAAAAAAATAGCGAGATGTATAGATATTTTTAAAAAGAATAGAACTATAATTACTCGATTACTGTTTTGTTTAACTCTTGTTTTGCAGGTTATTATTCTATACTACATTCACGTGCCAATTGGTTGGGATGTAGATGCTATTCACGCTAGTGTAACAGAGTTGGTCAAAAATTCACCTGATTCTATCGCAAGTATTTATTTATCAAAAAACCCAAATAATACTTTATTTTTCTTTTTAATGTATTTTATAAGTCACATAGGTACTGTTTTTCATCAATCTATAGGGTATTCTTGGCTGTATTGGCAACTAATAAATACAATTTTTATGGATATAGGCTTTATTTTTATTTTTTTAGCTGCGAAAAATCTATTTAATAAAAACATTGCCTACCTCTCCTTTTACTTAGCTTTTATTCCACTTGCTTTATCACCATGGCTCTTGGTAGTTTACACAGATACTATTATGTTGCTAGTTGTTAGCCTTATTTTTTGGGTATATTCACTCGTTGAAAAAAATCAAACTAAAACCTTAATTGCTATTTTAGGTATTTTAATTGCCATCTGTTACCTTTTAAAACCTTCTTCGATAGTTTTTCTAATTGCCTTTATTATGATTAAACTCTTGGTTTTATTGACTACTCCTGGAAAAATAAAGATAAAAAAATGTGGTCTGATTATTTTACTCTTTTGTCTACCTTTTACTGGAACAATAAAACTTTTTCATATGTATGAAGACCATCAAAAACTTATTATTATTAATAAAGACCAAGCTAAACCTTGGCAACATTTTGTAATGATGGGACTAACTGGTTCAGGAGGATTCAGTGAAAAAGACACGCAAGCAATTATTTCCATCCCTACAAAAAAGGAAAAAATAAACTACGCCAATACCAAAATCATAGAACGACTTAAAAATTATGGTTTTGCAGGTTATACTAAATTTCTAATGAAAAAACATTTCAACAATACTAGCAGAGGTGATTTTGGCTGGGGCATAGATGGTGGTCCTCAGATTCATCTACAATCAACTAATCCTATACAAACCTTTTTAAGAGATACTTATTATCAGCAAGGTGAAAAAGTTAAAACTGTCCGTTTTTTCATGCATTTCATGTGGATCATTACCTTGATTGGACTGTTATTGGTTACAAAAAAACAATATAACGATGACGAGTACGATACTTTGTTAGCCATCTTTAAATTAACTATTTTGGGCGCTTTTTTATATTTACTCTTATTTGAAGGTGGTAGGTCGAGGTATTTAATTCAGTACCTCCCCACCATTTATATATTATCCGCCAATGGTTTCTTTCTGCATTTTCGACAGACGAAAACAACAACATTAAATATGTAAAAAAACAAAAGACCGAGCCTGGCCAGCTCGGTCTTTCTTTGTGTGACAAATATGCTATTTAAATATGAATTGGCAAACCTAAAGCCAATTCAGAAGCATCCATAGTAATTTCCCCTAAAGATGGGTGTGGATGGATCGTTAATGCAATATCTTCAGCATTCATACCAGATTCAACCGCTAATGATAATTCAGAAATCATATCACTTGCGCCAACTCCACCGATTTGTGCTCCGATAATGACATTATCTTCGTTTGTTGTTACCAAACGTACGAATCCTTCAGTTTTACCTAAAGAAATAGCACGGCCGTTACCAGCAAATGGGAATTTGTAAGCAGTTGCTTCTAATCCCGCTTCTTTGGCTTCAGCAATTGTCATACCAACACTTGCTAATTCTGGATCAGTGAAAGCTACAGCAGGCATTGCTTTGTAGTCTACTTCTACTTTTTTACCAGAAATTGCTTCAGCAGCAATTTTCGCTTCGTAACTTGCTTTATGGGCAAGAGCAGCGCCTGGTACGATATCCCCAATAGCGAAGATGTTTGATACGTTTGTTCTACCTTGTTTGTCCACTTGAACTAAACCACGTTCGCCAACTTCAACACCGGCTTGTTCTAAACCAAGATCATCCGTGTTTGGACGACGTCCAACTGTTACCATTACGTAGTCAGCAGTGACTGATTCTTCTTTGCCATCTACTTCATATTTAACTGTTACGCTGTCGCCGTTGTCGATTGCTTCTTTAGCCATTGCTTTGGTTACAACTGTTACATTTTTCTTCTTGAAGTCATCTGTAACTAATTTAACCATATCTTTTTCATACGTTGGTAAAATTGAAGGACTACCTTCTAAAATCGTTACTTCAGAACCTAGATTCGCATATGCGCCACCTAATTCTGCACCGATAACACCGCCACCGATGATCACAAATTTCTTAGGCACTTCTTTCAAGTTCAAACCACCTGTAGAATCTAAGACACGTCCGCCAAATTTAAATCCTGGGATTTCGATTGGACGAGAACCTGTTGCTACGATTGCGTTATTGAATGAGTAAGTTTGAGCTGAATCTGGATGGATCACACGTAATGTATTTTCATCAACGAAAAACGCTTCTCCTTCAATAATTTCGATTTTATGTTTTTTAAGAAGGAAACCAACACCGCTTGTCAACGTATTAACAACTTTGTTGTCTTTCCATTCTTGTGTTTTTGTAAAGTCTAACTCAACCTCTTTAGCTGTTACACCAAACATAGTTGAATCTAATGATTCTTGATAGTGATGTCCAGCTGCGATCAATGCTTTAGAAGGAATACATCCAACGTTTAAACATACACCGCCGATAAACTCACGTTCAATGATCGCAACTTTTTGACCCATTTCAGCAGCACGAATCGCTGCAACGTACCCTCCAGGGCCTGAACCAATTACGACTGTATCTAATTCAATGGCGAAATCTCCTACTACCATGTGATAATCATCCTTCCATTAATAATAATTCTGGATCAGCTAATAAACGCTTGATATTGTTCATTGCTTTTTGAGCAGTTGCGCCATCGACGATACGGTGGTCAAAACTCATTGAAAGTTTCATAACACGTCCAACAACGATTTCACCGTCTGCATTTACAACTGGTTGAGTAGCAATCGTACCAACACCTAAAATTGCAACTTCAGGGTAGTTGATAACTGGTGTGAACCAGCCACCGCCAACTGAACCAATATTACTGATTGTGATAGAACCGTCACGCATATCCGCAGCAGTTAATTTACCATCAATTGCAAGAGCTGCTTTTTCGTTGATTTCATCAGCGATTGCAAACATGCTCTTCGTATTCGCATTTTTAACGTTTGGTACATATAAACCATGATCAGTATCTGTTGCGATACCAATGTTATAGTAGTTTTTATATACGATTTCTTGTGCTGCGTCATCAATTGATGCATTCAAGATTGGGAATTTTTGAACTGTTGCAGTCAATGCTTTCACAACGTAAGGTAAGAACGTTAATTTCGTGCCGTTAGCTGCTGCAACATCTTTGAATTTCTTACGGTGATCCCATAATTTAGACACTTCAACTTCATCATGTAACGTAACATGCGGAGCAGTATGTTTACTGTTCACCATTGCTTTCGCAATTGCTTTACGAGTTGGTGTCATTTTTTCGCGTGTTTCAGCTTCACCTAAGTCAGAAACAAATGGTTTAGCTGGTGCTTTTGGAGCAGCTGTTTCAGTTGTAGTTGTTGCTTGTGGAACTGCTGCAGTTTGTTCAGCTTGTGCTGGTGCTGCTACTTGTCCGCCACCTGAAATAAAGCTTTCGATATCTGCTTTTGTAACACGTCCGCCTTTTCCGGTTGGTGCAACTTGTGTGATGTCTACATCTTTTTCACGAGCAAATTGACGTACTGATGGCATAGCCAACACACGTTTGTTTGGATCAGCCGCTGCTACAACACCTGTTGACGCTGCTGGAGCTGGTGCTGCTTGTTCTGTTTGAGCAGGCGCACTTGTTGCAGGAGCTGCTGAACTTGATGCAGAATTATGTCCTGGTGCATCGATTTCAATCAATACATCCCCAACGTTTGCTACTGTACCTTCTGGAACAACGATGTTTTTAACTGTCCCTGTAACTGGTGAAGGAATTTCTTCAACAGATTTGTCATTTTGAACTTCCAATAATGTATCATCCTCGTTGATTGTATCGCCTGATTTAACGAACCATTTTACGATTTCGCCTTCTGCAATACCCTCACCGATATCTGGTAATTTAAATTGGAACACACCGCCATTACTGTCTGTTGCAGGTGCTTCTGGAACAGCTGCTGGTTGAGCAGGCGTTTGTTCTTGAGCTGGAGCCGCTGGTGCTGCATCATTTTCAGGATGTCCAGGTGCATCGATTTCGATCAATACATCTCCAACATTTGCTACTGTGCCTTCTGGTACTACGATCGATTTAACTGTTCCTGTAACGGGAGATGGGATCTCTTCTACAGATTTATCGTTTTGAACTTCTAGTAATGTATCGTCTTCATTGATGGTGTCTCCTGCTTTAACGAACCATTTTACGATTTCGCCTTCTGCAATCCCTTCACCAATATCTGGTAATTTAAATTGATAAGCCATTTTTTTAAGCCTTCCCTTCCTTTATCGTATCTGTCTAACTAGTCATTTACTGAAAATAACAGCGCTAAATTTCCACGTGATAAGATATCACGTGAAAATCAAGGCATGTTTTTAAAGTAAAATTTGTTTAGTTTCTAATTAAAATTCTGCGATTTCTCTAGCTTTCGCTTCGATATCTTTAGCATTTGGCAACCAAATGTTTTCTGCTTGTCCAAATGGGAAGATTGTATCTGGAGCAGATACACGGCCAATTGGCGCTTCTAATGATAATACTGCACGTTCAGAAATCTCAGAAACAACCATAGCACCAACGCCAGCTTGTTTTTGCGCTTCTTGAACTACGACTACGCGACCAGTTTTTTCAACTGATTTGATGATTGTTTCAACATCTAAAGGAGCGACAGTGCGCAAGTCAATGATTTCAACAGAAATATTGTCTTTTGCTAAGTTGTCAGCGGCTTTGATTGCTTCACGAACCATTGCACCGTAAGTAATGATAGAAATATCAGTACCCTCACGAGTCACAGCTGCTTTATCTAATGGTACTTCGTACGCTTCATCCGGCACTTCCTCACGGAATGAACGGTACAATTTCATGTGCTCTAGGTAAACAACAGGGTCATTGCTTCTGATTGCAGAAATCAATAGTCCTTTTGCATCATATGGATTTGATGGAATAACCACACGGATACCAGGAGATTGAGCAATCAATCCTTCTAAGTTATCAGAGTGAAGTTCTGGTGTATGCACACCACCACCAAATGGCGCACGAACAGTAATAGGCATATTACGAGTTCCACCCATACGGTAACGAGTACGAGCCATTTGACCTACGATTTCATCAAATACTTCAAATACAAATCCAAAGAATTGGATTTCTGGAACTGGACGGTATCCTTCTAAAGCTAAACCAAAAGCCAAACCACCGATTCCAGATTCTGCTAAAGGAGTATCGAAGACACGGTCTTCGCCAAATTTTTCTTGTAAGCCTTCAGTTGCACGGAAAACTCCGCCGTTTTTACCAACGTCTTCACCGAAGATCAGTACGTTTTCGTCTTTCTCTAATTCAAGAGCTAAGGCATCTGTAATTGCTTGGATCATTGTTTTTTGTGCCATGATTATTTCGACTCCTTCGCTTCGTAGAATGCAATTTGTTCTTTAATGTTTTGTGGTTGAACTTCAAACATATTTTTCAAGAAATCAGATACTTTTTGTTTTGGAACTTTATCTGCTTCTGCAATTGCTACTTTAATTTCTTCTTTAGTTTTTTCAATTACTTCGTTTTCTTTTTCTTCAGACCATAAGCCTTTGTCTTCAAGATATTTACGGAAACGAACTAATGGATCTTTTTGTACCCATTCGTCATCCATATCTTTTGAACGGTAACGAGTTGGATCATCACCTGATAATGTATGTGGACCATAACGGTAAGTTAATGTTTCGATCAATACAGGACCATTGCCATTTGCAGACCATTCACGTGCTTCTTTTGCAATTGCATAAACCGCTAATGGGTCCATTCCGTCAACGACGATTCCTGGGATTCCTGCAGCTACAGCTTTTTGTGCTAAAGTTTTAGCTGCTGTTTGTTTTTCACGAGGTGTTGAAATCGCAAAACCATTGTTTTGGATGATGAACACGCCGTTTGCATGATACGCTCCTGCAAAGTTGATTGCTTCATAGAAATCACCTTGTGAAGAACCGCCATCACCTGTATAAGTGAAGACAACGTTTTTCTTGCCTCGTTTTTTCATCCCTAAAGCAACTCCTGCTGCTTGGATGTATTGCGCACCAATAATGATTTGTGGTGGTAGAGCATTTAATTCTGGTGCGTAGTGGTTACCTGCTACGTGGCCACGAGACCATAAAAATGCTTCTGTTAATGGTAAGCCGTGTTGAACTAATTGAGGTACATCACGGTAACCTGGTAATAGGTAATCTTCTTTTTCCATCGCAAATTGACTTGCTAATTGGCTTGCTTCTTGTCCAGCTGTTGGTGCGAAGAAGCCTAGACGACCTTGACGGTTCAAAGCAGTTGAGCGTTGGTCTAACACACGCGACCAAACCATACGAGTCATTAATTCTACTAATTCGTCATCTGATAAATCTGGTACAGCGTCTTTGTTTACGATTTTCCCATCTTTATCTAAAATTTGAAATGTTGGGAAATCAGCGTCGACTTTTTCCATAAGTGCTTTAAAGTCAATAGGTTTTTGTTTCTTTGCCTTTGCCATTTTGTCACACAATCCTCTCTGTTACGTTTCTTTTTTTCGTAAAAAGTAAAACAGCGTTAAAAACTGTATTACTTTTTATCGACTACTCTTACAAATTATCACTAAACAGACAAAAGAGCAAGTAAAAAGTGAGCATTTCTTTAAATTTGATTAAAATACTTGAAACCTTTCGTATCAAAGGTTAGTGATTAAAATCACAAATAGGAAACCGTTTTACAAATGGCTTTCCTAATCATATCTTTTGACAACAGGCTGTTATAGTCATCCAGTTCATTGTTATGCTACAGAAAATTCACAAGTTAGACATTATTTACTGAAAAATGAACATACTTTTCCAAAACATAAGAAAAAGAACAAAGACAAAAATTGGTGTATTTTGTCTTTGTTCTTTAAAAAACGAATATTCATAATTTAAAAATAGTTTTTCTTCATTCTTTACGAATAACAACTTCAATCACAAAAAAATTTTTCGGCATTTGCACTTGAATAGTTTGTTGTAAATGAATGAATCAAAATCTTAATTTCGATAAAAACTGCTCTTTAAAAAAATGAACTTTGTCTTTTTTTGAATTAAATCCACTCTTTGGTCATATGAATATAAAGTCTTTTAGCAACTTCCACTGTAATTAAATATAGTACAATGATCAAAATGAACCAGCCCCAATAATTAGCTGGAAGTTTCACAAAGTCGAAAAACTCGCGAATTGGTGTTAAGACAATCAATAATCCTAAAACCACTGCTCCTAAGCTGGAAAGAATTACTGCAGGTGATGCGATACTTTGGATAAATGGTAACTTTCTTGTCCGGACCATTTGCACAACTAACGTTTGACTAACCAAGCCAACCACGAACCAACCTGTTTGGAACAAATGTTGGCTTCCGATTGTATTGGCACTAAAGACAAACCACATTACGAGGTAGGTCATGATATCAAAGATACTACTTACTGGACCAATACATAAGGTAAACTTCATCAAGCCATTCGTTTCCCAACGTACAGGTTTCAGTAGATCTTCTTCATCTACATTATCCCAAGGAATAGCTAATTGCGCGATATCATAGATTAGATTTTGAATCAGTAATTGAATCGAAAGCATTGGTAGAAATGGTAAAAAGGCACTTGCAATCAAAATTGAAAAAACATTTCCAAAGTTAGAACTGATCGTGATTTTAATATATTTCATCATATTACTAAAGACTTTTCGCCCTTCTATCACGCCATCTTCTAAAACGTTCAAACTTTTTTCCAACAGAATGATTGAACTAGCATCTTTCGTAATATCAGCTGCTGTATCAACTGAAATTCCTACATCTGCTTTACGAAGTGCTGGTGCATCATTGATTCCATCTCCCATGAAACCGACTGTATGACCATTCCCTTGCAGTGTTTCAATAATTCGAGACTTTTGCATCGGATTTAATTTGGCAAATAAATTGGTTTTTTCGACTTCGTCTTTCATTTGTTCATCCGACATATTATCGATATCAGAGCCAAGTACAACATGAGACACTTCAATTCCTACATCCCTACAAACCTTTTTAGCAACAATATCATTATCACCGGTTAAAACTTTTACATTGACGCCATGTTCGTGTAAGGATTTGATTGCAGTGATCGCTGATTTTTTGGCTGGATCTAAAAATCCCATAAAACCGATCAGCGTCATTCCTTGCTCATCTTCAACACTATAAATGGCTTCACTATGCACATCTTTTTTAACAGCAACTGCTAAAGCGCGCATACCTTGTTCATTCATACGAATATTGACTTCACGCATTCTTTTTTGTAATTCAGGTGTTAACGGTACGATCTCTCCATTGATTTCAGCATGTGTACAAACTGCTTCCATCTCTTCTACTGCCCCTTTAGTGATCATAAATTGATGACCATCTGCATTGACCACCACCGTTAAACGACGACGAGAAAAATCAAACGGAATTTCATCAAGTTTTGTCACGGAATGATATGGACTGTGATTTTTATTTTCCTCATAAAAGTTGATCACAGCGACGTCCATCAAGTTTTTCCAACCAGTTTGGTAGTGAGAATTTAGATAAGCCATATCTAGAACTTGATTATTAAGTTCGCCTAGTGGATCTAAGTGTTGAACCAAAACAACTTTGTCTTCTGTAATCGTACCGGTCTTGTCGGTGCAAAGAATATCCATACTACCTAAATTTTGAATAGAAGGTAACTCTTTCACAATGACTTTATGTTTGGATAAACTTAATGCCCCTTTTGCTAGGTTACTCGTTACGATCATTGGCAACATTTCAGGCGTTAATCCAACAGCGACTGCAATTGCGAAGAAAAACGCTTCGCCCCATTCACCTTTTGTAATGCCATTGATCAAAAAAACGATTGGAAACAGAATCATCACCATTCTTAGTAAAAATTTACTCACCTTTGTCAAACCAATATCAAAAGAAGTCTTTCCACGTTGTGTCGTAGCATTTTTAGCAATATCACCAAAAAAAGTATTTTGTCCAGTCTTTAAGATAATCGCTTTTCCTTGTCCACTCAATACGTCAGTTCCCATAAAAATCAAGTCCTGCATATCTAAGGCGGAAACAGATTCTGAATTTTTATCAATAGCTGCATCCACAAATTTTTCTACTGGCATTGACTCCCCTGTTAGAGAAGATTGATTAATAAATAAATCCTTTGTCCAAATCAACACAGCATCTGCTGGGATCATATCACCCGTCGCAAGCGTTACAAGATCCCCAGGTACAACTTCGTCCATTGGAATTTCTTTCGTTTGACCAGCACGTGTTACAGCAGTCGTATTTTCGATAAGTTCTTTTAGATTCAAACTCGCTTTTTGGGAACGATATTCTTGAATAAAGGCAATAATAACACTAGCTAAAATCATGATTCCCATCACAAGTGCTGCTTCAAAATCTTTTGTTGCAGCTGAAACGACCATCAATAAAGCTAAAACATAAACAAATGGATCTTTAAATGCTTCTAAAAACATGATAATTGCTGGAGTTGGCTTCTGTGCGGATACTTCATTTGGTCCATATTCTTCCAAACGATTCTTTGCATCTTCTTCAGATAACCCATTTTCTGATGTCCGTAGTTCCATCATCAATTCACGTTCAGAAAGCATTGCTAATTTTCTTAATTCTTGGTCTTTTGTTGTTTTCTTTGTATCTACTATTTTTTTATTCATCATTTTCTTTTCCTCCTTTGCTTCATCTGTTTGAAGGGAAAGAAAAAATCATTTCATTTCCATCGTCTTCAAGATGAAGGCTACATTTAATTTATTTCTCGTCTGACTGGGGTCTTCCATGTGACTCTTCCTCTCTTTCGTTTACTTTGGAACGATGGATTTTTTGTTAGGTGGGTATTTTACTATCCTGCAGACTGTTCCTTGTACTTTTTTTACTATCTGGTTTTTCTTCTAGCTGTTTGGTTCTTTCTGCGGAACTTCTCTCCTTGCAGTCGCCAAGTACTGTTCATCATCAGCTCTGGCGTAGCCAGTACGTTCTGCTGTTCTTAAACTTTTTGTTTACTAGCTTCTGTTTTCCTTCTACACGCTTGTTTCTTTTTGCGGAACTTCGCTCCCTATGGTCGCCAAGTACTGTTCATCATCAGCTCTGGCGTAGCCAGTACGTTCTGCTGTTCTTAGACTTTTTGTTTACTAGCTTCTGTTTTCCTTCTACACGCTTGTTTCTTTTTGTGGAACTTCGCTCCCTATGGTCGCCAAGTACTGTTCATCATCAGCTCTGGCGTAGCCAGTACGTTCTTCTGTTCTTAGACTTTTTGTTTACTAGCTTCTGTTTTTCTTCTACACGCTTGTTTCTTTTTGCGGAACTTCGCTCCCTATGGTCGCCAAGTACTGTTCATCATCAGCTCTGGCGTAGCCAATCGCTGTGATTCACAGCAAAAACGCACACTCAACAATAGAGTGTGCGTGAAATAGCAACATAAATAACAGTTTCTCTATCGTTGAGCTTTAGCACTATAGGGCGTAGATAATTTCTTATCAGCTACATTATGAATAACCTTCACGATCATTCCTGTTCAACCAACTAAGAGTCTCTCGATTCTTTCGCGGCAGTAGCTTGTGTCCAAATAGGAGCCTCACCTAACAATTATTCAGTTATTAGTCCTTAACCATCATAGTTCATATTTTTACAATTGTCAAAAGAAAAAACCAACAAATTATAGTTGTTTTTCGGTGCGTTTGTCCCTTTACCAGTAAAGTCTTTTCCTCCATAATAAGCACCAATTGCTATGGTTGTGATTGCACTTGCGATAGTCGACCACCGTTACGCTTTTTCTAAACCCGTTAATGGCTTCCCTGTTTTCAGTTCTCCTGTAATTGTTTGAAAATACTCGCCAACCAAACCCTTTTCTGGTTTCGTCAAAATATCTAGGTATTCTTTGTATTTTTCATTGAATTGAACGTCTGCTTGTGTGACTTTACTTGGATCGGTCACCCACATCCATACGTAAGTTGGACACGACAACGGTAACGCCTTCGTTCTTGTCGCGGTATTGGTTGGTTCTTTTATATTGTTTAAGGCATTGGCTGATTGACTACAAGAAGCGGATACATTTTCATAACGAATAAAGCTAGACTAATTAGATGATTAAAAAATTTTTTTCGTACGAAAAAAGAGCTAAGCCAAAACTTAATAAGTTTTGACCTAGCTCTTGATCAACCAAAATTATAACGAGGATTCTTCCGCCTCAGTCATATCTTCAATATATTTATAAACTTGTTGTCCTGCAATTCCGCCTTCGCCTACTGCTGTCGTGATTTGACGTAATGTTTTTTCACGAACGTCTCCAATAGCAAATACACCAGGCATACTTGTTTTCATATCTTGATCTGTTTCAATCCAGCCTTCTGCATTTGTTAAACCAGATTTTTTGAATGGCTCAGTCAATGGATCAAGTCCAACATAGATAAAGACACCATCTGCTTCAATTTCCTTCACTTCATCGGTTAGGATATTTCTTAATTTTCCACCTGTCACGACCATATCATTCCCAACGATTTCTTCTAAAACAGTATTCCATTCAAAAGAAATTTTTTCATTAGTAAACGCACGATCTTGGATGATTTTTTGTGCACGTAGTTCATCTCGACGATGCACAATCACAACTTCTGAAGCAAATTGTGTTAAATAAATCGCTTCTTCAACTGCTGAATCCCCGCCACCAATCACTAAAAGTTTTTTATTGCGGAAAAAGGCCCCATCACATACAGCACAATAAGAAACACCGCGTCCTGCAAATTCTTCTTCGCCCTTCACACCTAATTTACGGTGTTCACAACCTGTCGCAATGATTACAGTTTTCGCTTGATACGTTTTATCATCACAAATAACTTCTTTGTAGGTACCTTGATCTTTGATATCCATCACAATACCATAGGCATTTTCAGTCCCAAATTTTTCGACGTTTTCGTACATTTTATAAGCTAACTCAGGTCCCATGATTGAATCAAAACCTGGATAGTTTTCTACTTCAGCTGTGTTGTTCATTTGTCCGCCAGGCGCACCGCGTTCAATCATCAATACCGAAAGATTAGAACGTGACGCATATAGCGCTGCAGTCATTCCAGCAGGCCCTGCCCCAATTATAATTACATCATACATAAGTCATTTCACCCTCCGAATTTTTCAAGTACATTTACTTTACAACTTAACAAGTTGAATGTCTATCTTTCTGCCCAATGATGGTATTTTCAAAATAAATTTATTTCGTTTTTTATTATAGCATGCTTTTTTTTGGATAGCATCTCTTTTGTACTTACTTTTAATAAGAAAAAAAGATTTAGAACTAACTTTAAAAGTCACCTCTAAATCTAACTGTACGATAAGGAAAAGGAACGAGTATGCTGTGCTTCGCTTGCATCAAATTCTATGTGCTAAAGTACTAAGATTTGATAGCGTCCGAAATAGGCAGAAATTCACAAAAAGTTGAAAAGTAATTTTCGTGAATCTCTTCTTATTTCTAGGAGCTAAACGCTTTTCTTAGGCTCTTTTTTATCCTTCACTATTTTGTAATTGATACATATCTGCGTACAATCCATTTTGAGCTAATAAATGTTCATGATTGCCGCGTTCGACGATCCGACCTTTGTCTAATACTAAAATTAAATCGGCATCACGAATAGTAGATAATCGGTGAGCAATTGCAATTGTAGTCCTACCTTGACGCATATTTGCTAACCCTTCTTGAATCAGCCCTTCTGTTTCCGTATCGATATTCGCTGTAGCTTCATCCAGTACAAGGATTTTTGGATCGGTCACAATTGTTCTAGCAAATGAAATCAGCTGACGTTGACCACTAGAATAGCTTGCCCCTCGTTCAATCACTTTAGCATGGTATTTTTTTGGTAAAGTTTCTATAAATTTATCTGCCTGAACAAATTCTGCCGCGGCTTTAATTTGTTCATCCGTGATTTTTGGATTCAACATTCGAATATTCCCAGCGATATCACCATAAAACATAAAAGCATCTTGTAAAACCAGCCCTAATTTTTTTCTTAATTCAGGTAATGGGTACTCACGAATATCCCGATCATCAATCAAGATTTCACCTTCATAAAATTCGTAGAATCGCATCAAAACATTAATGATAGAGCTCTTACCACTCCCGGTGTGCCCAATCAATGCAACTGTCTCACCAGGATTCGCAATAAAACTGATATTATTTAAAACATTATTCTGACCATCATAAGAAAAACTAACATTACGAAACTCAATTTTCCCACGGATAATTTCGGCATTAGCTCCGATTTTTTGCTGTGGTGTGACTTCTTCGTTATCAAAGATTTTCAATATTCGACTACCAGCTACCATCCCATCTGTAAAAACACTTAGAAAATCCATCATTTGTGTCATCGGGTTAAAGAACGCTTGGACATAGGTCACAAAAGCATAAATCATTCCAACTTCAACAGGAGAATGTAGTGCGTCATAACCAAACAAAGTCAATGTCAAACCAATCGCTAACGTATAGAGGAAATTAATGATTGGACCTAAAAGCAAAGAATTCGTTTTGATCATTGAAAAACGTGTCTGTAAATAATCATTATTGGTCGCTTCGAATTCTTTTTCCAAACGTTGTTCTTGTCTAAATTGCTGAATGATTTGCATCCCTGATATATATTCGTTTAACTTTGTATTCAACTGACTTAATTTTTCACGCATACTTCTATAGATTCTAGAACTGAATTTTTGATAATACCAAATCACAATCAATAAAATAGGTAAGAAAATCAAGTTGTACAACGCAATTTTCCCACTGATTTGAAACATCGCAATAAAGGATGAAATTACGGCAAAAATTCCTGTTAACACCATCAAAAAGACATACCAAAATTCAAACAACGTTTCTGTATCATTCGTGACACGTGAAACAATCGACCCCGCTGGTGTTTGATCGAAATAACGCATCCCTAATGTCTGTAACTTTTCAAACAACTTCACACGAATATACTGATAGGTTTTTAGTGAAGCATTGGAATATAAAAACCACTGGAAAAACCAGACGATACTTTTAACCATCACACCGAATAGATATAACCCAGCAAAAAAGAGAATCACTTGATTAGTAGCCGTTTTCGGTGTTAAATAATCATCCATGAAGGTTTGAATGATTCTTGGTAAAATAATATTGATAATTGATAGGATCAATGCAAACAAAATCGCTGTAAAAAAAGTCCGCCGAAATGGCCGTGCAAATTTTAGCAATCGTTTGACGATCGAGACTTGTTCTTTTAACGGAACCGATTTTGTCCATTCTGATTCATATTTTTCTTCCATTATGCTTCACTCCCTTCAATCTTCGCTTCTAATTGTTGTTTATCCCACATGCGCTTATACCATCCAGCAAGACTTAATAGCTCTTGATGCGTCCCACGTTCAACGATTTTCCCTTCATCTAAGACAATGATTTCTTTTGCGTGCATAACACTACTTAATCGATGGGCTGAAATAATCGTTGTTTTTTCTTTTCTTGCTTCTTTCAGATTAGAGAGGATTGCTTCTTCTGTTTTAGCATCGACCGCTGATAAAGCATCGTCCAAAATCAATAATTCAGGATCGACAATCAACGCTCTAGCAATTGAAATCCGTTGTTTTTGACCACCTGATAAAGAAACACCTCGTTCTCCAACCAATGTATCATAGCCTTTAGGAAATGCTTTGACCTCATTATTTATAAAAGCCATTTCAGCTGCTTGTTCCACTTCTGCTTCTGTAAAATCAGGATTAGCAAAACGAATATTATCCCGCACAGTCATTGAAAACAGAAAATGATCTTGAGGAACATACCCCATTGAATTCATTAACGCATCCAATGAATACTCTTTGATGTCATGCCCACCAAAAGTCACTTGACCTTCATAATGATCGTATTCACGCATCAACAATTTTAAAATCGTTGTTTTTCCGGCTCCTGTTTTACCAACGATGCCTAATGTTTCTCCCACACCAATCGTAAAGTTGATTTGTTCCAACGTTACGTGGTCATCTTTAGGATAAGTAAACTGAGTAATTTCCATCGACACCTGACCTATAGCAGGTGTTTGTATTGCATCTTTTTTCTCGATGATATGTGTTTTTTCATGCAGCAACTCATTCACACGATCATAACTTGCATTGCCTCGCTCCAAGACATTGAACAAACGACCAATGGCAAACATCGGCCAAACCAGCATCCCAATATAGCTGATAAACGATATCAACTGACCAATCGTGATCGTGCCTTCCATAATAAAACGTCCGCCTATAATAATTGTCAAAACATAAGAAATCCCAATGATCAACGTAATAAACGGATCAAATAAAGCATCTAGAAAGTTTACGCGCTTGTTTTTCACAATCGCGTCATCAATCTTTTCTGTGAAATCTTGAATATCTTCTTTTTCTTGCCCGAAAGTTTTGATAACTTTTATTCCAGTAATACTCTCTTGTGTTTTGTCGTTGATTGTTGAAAAGGCTGCTTGTGAATCACGGAAAGCATCATGTAATTTCGACCCTAAAACTCTAGACGTGACCGCCAATAATGGTAACGGAATCAATGCAATCAATGTTAAACGCCAATCCACAAATAAAATCATCGCAACAATCGTGGCCCCACCTGTGATAAGTGAATCTGCAAAGGTTAGAATCCCTGCTCCTGCAACATTCTGAATAGCATTTAAATCATTCGTTGCATGAGCCATCAAATCACCTGTTCGGTATTTCTGATAAAAAACAGTATCCATTTTTGTAAAATGATGGAATAATTGCCGTCTTAACTCTTTTTCAAGCTTTGCTGCACTACCCCAAATGTGCGTCCTCCAAATATATCGAAAAATATATTGTGCTAATGCTGCTACTAATAAAATACTGACCCAAAATAAAATAGGTTTTATCGTCAGATTTTTTGCAGCGATCTCATCCACCACGATTCCGATTACTTTTGGCGGAACTAATTGTACAAGAGCTACCATAACCAATGAAAATACCCCAATGGTATAGCTTTTTTTCTCTTGTTTGAAAAACCACCCTAACTTTTTAAAAATAGACATTTACATTCTCCTCTTCTAAATTGACTACTGTGCGCTCACATCATTTATTTGTTGTTTACTCATTTCAGTACAACTCCTTTCATTTATTAAAAAATAAGTACAAAAAAACGGACCAAAAAATCGGCCCGTTGCACTCTTGAATGTTGAATAGCAGCAAAAAAACTTATTTGTCTCCTTGGTTCTTCATTTGCTGCATCATTTGACGAATCTTCTTCTCAGAAGGTTTTTGTCCCATAGACATCATCATCATTCGTAACATATCCTCATTAACGGGAGGATTCTTTTTAAAGTAATCTTGCATATATTTGCGCGCAAGGAAAAATCCACCTGCTGCACCTACTAATAAAGCGATAATCGCGATCAATACTACTAAACCTGTTGACATATAAAACTCTCCTTTCTATTAGAAAAGCCAGACAAGAACTTCTGCGGATTTGTTGTGCAGTCACTATTCTTATCTTACTTACCGTTTCTTATTTTTAATGAGGGATTTATCCCTCTTTTGACAAATTGCTCTCAAGAAATCATTTTACTAGAAACAGACCAAAAAGAAAAGGTCTTTTGTCATATTCCTCACAAGAAATTTTCAAAAGACCACTTCCGCTTTTTTTCGCTTTTTTTAAAGAGTAAAATTGAGCCTACTGCCCTTCAATTTTTTCCAATAAATCAGGATCAAATTTTTGTGATTTTAGCATCGCAATTTCGTAGCCATATGGTGCTTTGCTCGTTTTTTTATCCGCTCCGACATAAGGTGTTTCTAAAATTTTAGGTAATTCTTTGAACTTTTCATGATGAACAACTTTATTTAACGCATCAAAACCAATTGTTCCAAAACCAATATTGGCATGACGGTCTTTATGAGAACCCATCGGATTTTTTGAATCGTTTACATGGATTACTTTCAAACGATCTAATCCAATAATTTTATCAAATTCTTCCAAAACTCCGTCAAAATCATCTTTTACGTTGTAACCTGCATCATTGATATGACAGGTGTCCATTGTAACAGATAACTTTTCATTTAACTTAACACCTTCAATGATTGTTGCCAACTCTTCAAAGGTACGACCCAATTCAGTGCCTTTGCCTGCCATTGTTTCAAGTGCTATTTGCGGAATTTGCTCTTTCCATAATACTTCATCAAGTCCCTTGATAATCTGCTTCAGACCAGCGTCTACGCCGGCTCCAACGTGAGCACCTGGATGAAGTGTGATTTGCGTTGCTCCTAATGCATGCGCACGTTCAATTTCTTGACGTAAAAATGAAGTCGCAAATCCAAAATTCTCTACTTTAATTGTATTTCCTAGATTAATAATATAAGGAGCATGAACCACAATATTGCTCAGATTGTACTCAGCCATGTATGTTTGACCTGCTTCGATGTTCATTTCTTCGATTGGTTTACGGCGTGTATTTTGCGGTGCCCCCGTATAAATCATAAATGTTGTTGCATTATAACTTGCGGCTTCTTCTGCCGAACCTAATAACATTTTTTTCCCACTCATGCTAACATGTGAACCTAATAACATAATGATCCTCCTAAATTTTCCATTCTTTAAAAGAGTACGTGAAACGAACAGAAAAAACAATCTTTTTGCCTCTTATAATAAGCACAACTACTTCTTATTTTTTTCTGTAAAATGAATATAACTCGCAATCCATTCTTCCATTGAAATTTTTCCGATCAATTCCCCAATCAGTTCATATGGAATTGTGTTTGGATTAGTAAATCGGATACAACTCTTTCCCATATTTAGTTTTGTTGGAACTACCTTTTGATATTCTTCTTGAAACCATGCCAACAATTCTTTATTTCCCATGATTCCCATATGATACAAAGATAGATGCTTTTTCTGAGCAGCTAAACTAATAAACGGTAATGGTTCGTCCGATCTGCCTAAATATCCTTCTGAAAAAACACTTAGTGGAACAACATAAGTTGGCATCCCATATTGTAAACGTAAGACAAATCCTTCAGGTATATTTTCCGTAATAACATTCGCTAATCTTAAATATGCATCTTGCCATTTTGCCTCAATGTTCTCTATATAATTTTGCACTTGATCCATCTTCAGCCCCCCTTTAGTTTAAACGCTTATTTACCAGAGCTATCTGTTCGGTATAATTCTTTAGATTTAACTCCATTTCCCAAAAACTCAATCATTTCATTTTTTTCCTTTGCGTTCTTTAATTTCCTAGCACTATAGATATACCTCGCCTAACTTTTTTATATCCTAATGTTAGTTGATTGAAGACGATTTTTGCTTCTTTGTGATTTTCAATAAATGATTCTATGGTTGATAAAAAAGAACCATTCGATTAAATTTTAACGTACTATCTGCGATATAGCTATCCTTTTTATCTACATTAAGAGCTGGAAAAATTTCGTCGCGATAGACCATTATTTCCTTCTTGATTTTTATGAATGAAAATGAATACACCACTCCTGACGCCATGGTATACTAAATACATCAACCATGAAAAAAGTAGGTAAATACCATGCCCATTATTGAAGACTATATCTCAAACGCACCAGAAAATCGCCAAGCTAAACTAAAATTACTCTATTCGACTATCAAGCAACTTATCCCAGAAGCAACTGAAAAATGTCTTATGGCATGCCCACCTTCCATTTAAACGGGAATTTAGTTCACTTTGCTAATGTTAGGTTTTATCCAGCTCCAACTGCAATCGAAGCATTCAAAAATGAACTAACAAAATTCACCACAAGTAAAGGTGCCATTCGATTTTTTCTTGATCAGGAGTTACCAATAGAATTGATTGAAAAAATCGTGTTCTTTAGATTAAAAGAAAATACTAAAAAGTAAAAATAGTTATAAAAACAAGTAAAACTTTCTTATAGATTAAAAAAATAAAACTAAGGTTATTCAGTCATTTATAGTAAGTTTTTTGATTAAGTACCCAGAAATAACTGAACAACTGTTCATTATAGATTTTTTTTGCTATAATATCACGGAATGTATCATTATATTGAGGTGAAGCTTTTGGACAATCAGAATAATTCCCGTAAAACGGAACAACATTCTACTAAAGGACCAGAAAAGAAAAAGATTTTTTTAACTATAAATGTCGTGATTCGTGTACTGCAATCATTATTTGTCTTTGCAGTTGTTGTTCTATTATTAGGAGGCGCTTTAGGCCTTGGGATTGGTATGGGGTATTTTGCTTTTCTGGTTGAAGATACACAACCACCAACAAAAGAAGAACTCCAAACGGAAATTAGTGACATCTCCGAAGTATCCCGAATGACTTATGCTGACGGTACAAATATTGCGATGATCAAATCCGATTTAGTCAGAACAAGAGTTGACTCAGAACACATCTCACCACTCTTGAAAAAGGCGATTATTTCTACCGAGGATGAATACTTTGAAGAACATAAAGGAGTCGTTCCAAAAGCGGTCATCCGAGCGCTCGTTTCTGACGCGACAGGTATAGGCGGTTCATCTGGAGGATCGACGTTAACACAACAGTTAGTCAAACAACAAATCTTGACAGATGAAACAACATTCAAGCGAAAAGCAAATGAGATTCTACTTGCCTACCGTATTGAAAAGTATTTTTCAAAAGATGAAATCGTGACAACATATCTAAATGTTTCTCCTTTTGGTCGTAATAACAAAGGGGAAAATATTGCAGGTGTTGAAGAAGCGGCGAAAGGTTTATTTGGTAAAAATGCCAATGATCTAACACTTCCCCAAGCCGCATTTATTGCAGGTTTACCACAAAGTCCGATCATCTATACGCCATATAGCAATACAGGCGCTTTAAAAGATGACGAGAATATGGCCTATGGCATGAAACGAAAAGATTTTGTTTTATTCAGTATGTATCGTGAAAAAGCCATTACTAAAGAAGAATATGAAGCGGCGAAAAACTATGACTTAAAGCAAGATTTCCAACCACAACAAGAATCTAATCAAAATACTCAAGGCTACTTATATAATGCCGTATTGGAACAAGCAACGAATGTCGTAATGGATATCAATATAGAAAAAGCTGGGGTAAAAAAAGAAACATTAGATGACCTAGGACTTTCTCAATACAAGGATCAAGCTCGAAAGGAAATTCAAAATAGAGGCTATACGATTCAATCAACAATCGATCAAACCGTATACGATACCATGCAAAATGCTGTTGCAACCTATGGTTATATGTTAGATGATGGGTATGGTGCTGGACTTGTCGAGACTGGGAATGTTTTGATGGACAATAAAACAGGTAGAATCATTGGATTTGTAGCGGGTCGTGACTTCAATGTCAGCCAAAGCAACCATGCATTAGACACCCTCAGACAAGTTGGTTCTACGATTAAACCAATTTCAGTTTATGGCCCTGCTATCGATCAGGGAATGGTTGGTTCAGAGAGTCGCTTAGCCAATTATCCTACGTCATACAGAAGTGGTGATGAGCTAACAAATGCAACAAATTCTGGAACAAACACATTCGATACTGTTCGCCATTCATTAGAGTGGTCGTATAATATTCCTGTCTATCATCTAAATGAAGCGATGAAAGCACAGATGGGCGATGATAATTTTGCTTACAATAACTATCTAAGCAAAATGAATTACCCTGCTAACGATGGATGGGCTTACGAATCAGCGCCTTTAGGTTCTATAGAAGCAACTGTTTTAACTCAAACAAATGGATTTCAAACACTCGCTAATAAAGGGCAATATCAAAAAGGCTATATGATCGATAAGATTACTGATAATAGCGGAAAAGTTATTTATGAACATAAAGATGCACCTGTTCAAGTCTATTCAGAAGCGACGGCATCTATTATGAATGATATGATGCGTTCAGTCTTAGATTCAAAGATAACTACTCCCTTCAAAAATATGATCAATGGTCTTAATCCTGCTTTTGGCAATGTGGATTGGGTCGGTAAAACAGGAACAACCGATGCCTATAAAGATGCTTGGTTAGTTGTTTCAACACCGACTATTACCTTAGGTTCTTGGACAGGTTATGATAACCCAACAGCAATGAGCCCAAATAGTGGTGATCAAAATAGTGCCTACTTAGCAAATTTGGCAAATGCAATCTATTCAGTCAGACCTGATTTATTCGGCGCTGGTGAAAAATTCACGCTTTCAAAAGACGTGATTAAATCAACTGTCTCAAGCTTCACAGGAGAAAAACCAGGTACTTTCACCTATAATGGCGGAACCTATACTGCGCCTGGGCCAAATGTCGAATCCTTCTATGCGAAAGATGGTGCTCCGAAGAGTCAATATAAATTTGGCTATGGTGGATCAGATGCTAACTATAGCGCCTATTGGGGCCGCTATGCAACACCAAAAACGCCTTCCTCTTCAACACCACCTTCTTCTTCGGAGAAAAAAGAAGAAAAGAAGAAAGAGGATGATAAGAAAGAAAATTCTACGCCAACTTCAAGCGGTAATAGTAACTAATAAAAATAAGTCAGCTAAAAAAATAGCTGACTTATTTTTGCGTCTTCACTTTCTAAAATAATAAATAAACACCTAGCCAAAAAGAATCCTTTAACTAGGTGTTTAAAATTTTTATTTAGTTGAACCTTTTTGATCCATTCCATAAGGTAAGGTAACTGTTTTATCTTCGATCTCTTCTTTGTTCATTAATTTCGTTAACAAACGCATTGCTACAGCACCGATATCATATAAAGGTTGTGTCACACTTGAAAGACGCGGACGAGAAACTTCCGTAAGCAGTGAGTTGTTGCTTGTGATGATTTCGAATTCTTCTGGTACTTTCACACCAGCATCAATCATTCCGTCCAATAAACCAATTGCTAATTCATCATCTGTCACATAAGCTGCTGTCGCGCCACTATTGCGGATACGTTCAGCTAAAGAGATACCTGCTTTAAACTTATATTCAGCTTCAAAAATCAAGCCTTCATTATAAGATAAGCCATTGTCAGCTAATGCATCTTTATAGCCTTTGATGCGATTTTGACCATTGATAGGATCAATCAATGCGCCACTAACAAAAGCAATTTTTTTATTGCCGTTTTTAGCTAATAGATTTGTAGCATCTTTTGTTGCTTCTGTATAATCAATATTTACGCTACCAACCTGTTCATCTGGATCGATTGAACCAGCTAAAACAACAGGTGTTTTAGAACGTGAAAACTCGCCACGAATTTCATCTGTAATATGGTGTCCCATAAAGATGATTCCATCCACTTGTTTTGCCAACAGATTATTCAATACATTAACTTCTTTTTGATCATTACTGTCAGAGTTTGCCAAAATAATATTATATTTGTACATTGTAGCAACGTCATCGATTCCTCGAGCTAATGAAGCAAAAAAGACATTACTCACGTCAGGTATAATAACTCCTACAGTCGTTGTCTTCTTACTAGCTAAACCACGAGCTACAGCATTGGGACGATAGTCTAAGCGGTCAATTACTTCTAACACTTTTTTGCGTGTAGCTGGCTTCACATTGGGATTGCCGTTAACTACACGAGATACAGTCGCCATGGATACATTTGCTTCACGAGCAACATCATAAATAGTAATTGTTTGTTTTTCCATGTTAATTCTCCTAAATATTTATAGTTGTTTTCATTTTCTGAAAACGCTGTTTACATTTCTCACTAAGAATAGCAGAGTTTTTTTATTATTGCAACCGTTTTATCCCATTTTCATGAAAATTTACTCTACATTTCAAAAAGCGCTTTACACAATTTCGTGGTATGATAAAGATAAGTTTTACAGTAATCAGCCTTAACAGAAAGAAGGATATTTATGAATCAAGAAAAAATGAATGAATTAAAAAAATGGATGGCCAACGAGAATATTGACCTCACTTATATTAGTGATCCTGGACATATTGCCTATTTTTCTGGTTACAAAAGTGATCCTCATGAACGAGTGTTAGCTTTATTTATCTCATTAAACCATGATCCTTTTCTATTTACCCCAGCTTTAGAAGTTGAAGATGCTGAAAAAAGCTCATGGTCTTATCCTGTCTATGGATATCTTGATAGTGAAAACCCTTGGGAAAAAATTGCTCAATTGATCAAAAAGAATGGAAATCCAAGTAAAATTGCAACTGAAAAAGACTCTTTAACGGTCAGCCGTTTTGATATTTTAACTAATTATTTTTCAAATAGCGATTTTTCAGCTAGTGTCACTCCAATTATTGAAAAATTACAATTACTTAAAACACCATCTGAAGTAACGAAGCTAATGGAAGCTGGGGATTGGGCAGATGTCGCTTTAGAGATTGGCTTCAAAGCCATTAAGGAAGGGGCTAAAGAACAAGAAATTCTCGCTGAAATCGAATATCAGCTGAAACGTCAAGGTATTCGTTCAATGAGCTTTGATACTTTAGTTCTAACTGGAAAAAACGCAGCAAGTCCTCACGGTAATCCTGGAAATACGGCTGTTGCGAAGCAAGACTTGGTTTTATTTGATTTAGGTGTTGTTTATAATGGCTATTGCAGTGACGTTACTCGAACAGTTGCATACAAAGAACCAACTGATTTCCAAAAAGAAATCTATTCAATCGTATTGGAAGCACAATTAAAGGCTATGGATGCAGTTAAACCTGGCGTTACTGCTGGTGAATTAGACGATGTTGCTCGTGGCGTGATCAGTAGTTATGGCTATGGCGACTATTTCAATCATCGTTTGGGTCATGGTATTGGTACTACTGTTCATGAATACCCTTCTTTAGTAACTCGAAATGATTTGGTGATTGAAGAAGGGATGTGCTTCTCAATTGAACCAGGGATTTATATACCTGGAAAAGTCGGTGTGCGTATTGAAGACTGTTTACATGTGACTAAAAATGGCTGTGAAGCATTTACAAAAACATCAAAAGAATTAATAATCATCGAATAACAAAAAGCAAAGCCCACATCCTTCTGCGAATGCGGGCTTTGCTTTTTACTGTTATTTACCTTTAACATCTTCAACTGTTTCTTTAACAGCCTTCTTTGTATCTTTTTTTGCTTCTTCTGCTTTTTCTGGAACATCTTTTGTTGCTTCTTTTGCTTCAGCAACACCTTCTGAAACAGTCTCTTTAGCTTTTTGCGCTGATTCTTTAACATCAATAAATATATCGTCAGAAGCGTCTTCTGCGATGTCACCTAATTCATCGACTTGATCGTTTACATCTTGCGCTGTCTTTTTAAAACGATCAGACAAATCATCTGTTTGTTTTTTGAACGATTCTAAAACTGTATCTGAAACGCCTTGCGCCTTGTCTAATGAATCTTTTGTCTTATCTTTAACATTTCCAGCTAAATCACCTGCTTGTTCACCTAGCACGCTAGCTTTTTCTTTAGCAATCGATGATAACTCAGAACCTTTTTGCACAGCGTAATCTGTATAATCCGTTGCTTTTTCTTTAAAATCATCTGCTTGATTTGCTAGATCTTCACGTAACTCTTTACCTGATTTTGGTGCCAACAAAAGTGCTGCTACTGCCGCTGCTGTTCCACCAATAATTGCTCCTATAAAAAATCCGCCTTTTTTCGCCATGTTTATTCCTCCATTATCTTTTATTATTTTATTGTTTCACTTGTTTTGGGTGATTTTTTGGACGGAATGCTCTAAATGCCGCTCCGCCTACTTTACTGACGACACCAGCTTTAGCTGTCGTCTTTCCGACTGCCCCTACTTTTCCAAGTAAATTTCTGCTAGAAAAGTTTAATTCGGAAACACTTTCACTTAACTCTGCCACTGCTTCGAACAATGGGTCAATCGTCGCAACTTTTTTATTAACATCATCTAGCAACTCATTACTTTTCACTAAAAGTCCCTCGACTTGCCTAGATAAAATATCAACATCTTTCGTTACAACCTCAATCGTTTTATTTGCTTCATCAACCGTAGTAGTAACTTTCTCTACAGTCTTACTGATTTTCATCAATACTAAAACAATAAATACCACTAATACAGCAAACGCTACTGCAGCGATAATCGCTGCAACCTCTCCACCTGTCATCTTCTTGCTCCTTCCATCAGTTATTCCATATTCTTAGAATAACACCAACTGATCTTTTTCACAAATTATTCAGTTAACCTTGTTATCTTAAGTATAATTTACAGCGCTAAATTTATAAAAAAGGGGACGTGGGACAAAAGTAAAATCACTTTTGTTTCACACCCCAGATACGAATAAACGGTGGAAGCAAAAGCAATCACTACACTACGCTTCGCTTCGATCACATCAAATTCTAAGTGCTAAAGCACTAAGATTTGAAGGCTTCGGAAATAAGCTGAAATTCACAAAAATTTGAGAAACAATTTTCGTGAATTCCTTCTTATTGCTGTAAAACACAACGAAGTACGAGTTGATGTTGCACAGTACCTACGTGGTTCTCGGGATTAAACGCTTCTGTCCCAGCATCCTTCAAATGAAAAAATCCTAAAAAACTTTAGCTTAGTTCTTTTTTTGAGTATCTTCTTTAGCAAGTTCAGCACCCAACTCAATAATATACTCACGTAAGTTGTCCTTCACTTCAGGGTGAACCAATCCATATTCAATACTTGTTTTCATAAAACCAAACTTGTCTCCTACATCATAACGTTTGCCCGTAAATTCTCTAGCAAATACACGTTGAGTCTTGTTCAAAGTGTCAATAGCATCTGTTAATTGAATTTCACCACCAGCTCCTGGTTCTTGTGATTCCAACACGTGGAAAATTTCAGGTGTTAACAAGTAACGACCGATAATCGCTAGATCACTAGGCGCTTCTTCTGGTGTTGGTTTCTCAACAAAATTATTTACATTATACAAGCCTTTTGACACTTCTGCCTCTGGATTAATAATACCATATTTCGATGTTTCTTCATGAGGAACCTTCATTACAGCAATCGTTGACGCATGTGTCTCATCATAATCGTTCATCAATTGTTTAGATAATGGGATTTTATCTTCCATGATATCATCACCCAGCATAACAACAAATGGTTCATTTCCAACAAATGCTTTTGCTTGTAATACAGCATGTCCTAATCCCTTTGGATGAGATTGACGAATAAAATGAAGATTAACATCAGTTGTTTCTTCCACTAATTTTAATAGATCTGTTTTATTTTTTTCACGAAGATTGCTCTCTAATTCGAAGTTTGCATCAAAATGATCTTCAATTGGACGCTTTGCTTTGCCAGTAACAATCAAAATATCTTCGATTCCTGCTGCCAATGCTTCTTCAACAATAAATTGAATCGTTGGTTTATCTACGATTGGAAGCATTTCCTTTGCCATCGCTTTAGTTGCTGGTAAAAATCTTGTTCCCAGCCCAGCTGCTGGAATAACCGCTTTTTTTACTTTCATGCCAATTGGCCTCCTAAAATTATATAGAAAATTCGTTTTCTGTCTTACCGTCACGTAGCATAATCTCTTTTGCCGCTTGTTTTACATCTTGACCTTCATACAGGACGTTATATATCGCTTCTGTGATTGGCATATCGACATCTAGCTGTTGCGACAGCTCATAGGCCGCCTTAGTTGTTGAGACGCCTTCGACGATCATTCCCATATTTTCAAGAACTTCATCTAGACTGTGTCCTTTTCCTAAGAGATTTCCAGCTCGCCAGTTACGAGAGTGAACACTTGTACAAGTAACAATCAAGTCTCCCACTCCACTTAACCCAATAAACGTTAAAGGATTTGCTCCCATCGCCACACCTAAACGACTGATTTCAGCTAACCCACGTGTCATAATTGCAGCTTTCGCATCATCTCCAAATCCTAAGCCACGAATTGCACCTGCTCCTAAAGCAATGATATTTTTCAATGCAGCGCCTGTTTCGACACCAATTACATCGTCATTTGTATAGATTCTAAAATAATCATTCATAAATAAAGACTGAACATAAGTTGCCTCAGCGATCGTCTCGCTTGCAGCAGTTATTGTTGTAATGTCATGAACAGCAACTTCTTCTGCATGGCTTGGGCCTGATAACACAACCACACCACTTCTTTTATTCGTTGGAATTTCTTCCATTAAAACTTCAGATATTCGTTTATGACTCCCTTGCTCCAATCCTTTACTAGCATGTATAATCAACGGTTGATTCTTACATTTCTCCGCAAACTCTTGTGCAACCGTTCGAATCGCTTTCGTTGGAACAACAAACAAGACTGCATCTGCATCTTGAATACATTCCTCTAATGACAATTTCCCTTTAATCGATTCTGGGATAACCAAATCAGGCAGATAGTGATGATTGGTATGGTGCTTGTTGATTTCATCAATTTGTGCTTCATTATGTCCCCAGATACGAACTTCATGACCATTTTCTGCTAAAACCTGTGCCAATGCAGTTCCCCATGATCCGGGACCTAAAACAGCAACTTTTTGTTTCATTGGTGAAAATCTCCTTTCAAAATAAGAAAAGCTGAATAAACTTGTCAGCTATGACTGAAAGATAGGAAAAATTAATTGAGTCGTTCTTTGACTCCTTTAATTTTTATCTTCTTTCCGAAGAGCTAGTTTGTGAAGCTAGACCATAGAAAAGCTGAATAAACTTGTCAGCTGTGACTGAAAGATAGGAAAAATTTATTGAGTCGTTCTTTGACTCCTTTAATTCTTATCTTCTTTACGAAGAGCTAGTTGATGACGCTAGATCATAACATCTCCATAAACCTTTCAAATACTCCACTTACGATCTCTTTAAATAACTAGCTTTTTAACTTTCATACTCACTTACCATTTTACCATAGCTATGTTGAAAAAGGCAGTTCTAAACTGCCTTTTTTGACGTTCCTTTATCACGATCGTAAAATTTTATAGTTCCTGTTTTACGACGAATGATCACAAGTAAAATTGCACCGAAAAATAACACCAGGGAAACTACTTGTGAAACTCGAATACTTCCGAAGGCATATAAACTATCTGTCCGCATCCCTTCAATAAAGAAACGGCCGAAAGCATACCAGATAATATAGCCGAAGAATACTTCGCCTTCTTTTAAGAAATTTTTCTTTTTCCTTAAAACAATCAACACAATAAACCCTAAAACATTCCAGATGGATTCATATAAAAAAGTTGGTTGATGATATGTTCCGTCGATATTCATATTGTCGATAATAAACTTCGGTAAATGCAATCCTTCTAAAAATGTCCGTGTAGTAGCTGGCCCATATGCTTCATGATTCATAAAATTACCCCAGCGCCCGATTGCTTGCGCTAAAATAACACTTGGTGCTGCAATATCCAAAAATGTCCAAGTGGAAATAAATCGATGTCTTGTAAAGAAAAACAATGCGATTCCTCCACCAATCAGCCCACCATATATTGCTAGTCCACCATTTCTGGTCAAAATAATTTCAATTGGGTTATCAACATAATCTTGCCATTGAAAAATCACATAATACAAACGAGCACCAATAATTGCACTTGGTAAGCCCCACAACATAAAGTCAATCACATCATCTTCTTTCAAGCCAACTCGAACGGCTTCTCTACTACTTAGCCAAACAGCTAGCACGATTCCTGAAACAATAATAACTGCATACCAGTATACGGATATTCCAAAAAAATTAAACGCCACTGGATTTACTTGTCCTAACATTTGGCTTCCTCCTAATTTAAAAGTGAAAAGGGCTCGTTTAGCTCTGAATGAAAAATAGAAAAATATGAGCGTGATGTTCTTTACCACAATCAGATTTTGTCTTTTTCCGAAGAGCTAGCCCGCATAGCTAGATAACATTAAAAGCGAAGCGGGCTCGTTTAGCTCTGACTGAAAAATAGAAAAATATGAGCGTGGTGTTCTTTACCACAATCAGATTTTGTCTTTTTTCCGAAGAGCTAGCCCGCATAGCTAGATACCCCCTGAATTTTCCTCTATCAATCGTGTCAACCGTTCTTCAAATGACTTAGTTGCATCATATCCCATCGTTTTCGCACGGAAATTCATTGCAGCCACTTCAATAATAATTGCCACGTTCCGCCCTGTTTTAACAGGAATACGAATTTGAGGAACATCCACGTTAGCAATTTCGACCATCGCATCATCTGACCCTAAACGGTCATATTTCTTGTCTTTTTCCCATGCTTCTAAATAAACAACTAGTTGAACCTGCATAAAGCCGCGGACAGCACTCGCACCAAATAAATTCATCACATCAATGATTCCAATGCCTCGAATCTCAATCAAATGCTGTAAAATTTTAGGTGGTTCACCCACAACGGTTAATTCATCTTGCTGATAAACATCTACTCGGTCATCTGCAATCAAACGGTGTCCACGCTTGATCAACTCTAATGCTGTCTCACTTTTACCAATACCGCTATCACCTTGAATCAAGACACCAAGTCCATAAACATCAACCAAAACACCATGTACGCTTGTTCTTGCTGCTAATCGACTATCGAGATAACTTGATAATTCTCCTAACAAACGCGATGTAGAGATTGGCGAACGTAAAACAGCCAAGCCTTTTTCTTTTGCTGCTTGCACCATTTCATCAGGTGCTTCCAGACCTCTAGAAATAATAAAAGCAGGCGTGTCCTTCTCACACAAACGACGCATCACCATCAATCGTTCTTCTGGTATCATACGTTCAGAAAATGTAATCTCCTTGCTACCAAATAGCTGTAAACGATTATGAGGATAATAATTAAAATATCCAGTCAATTCCAATCCCGGACGGGAAATATCTCCTGTTGTGATTTCTCTATTTAAACTTTCTTCATCGCCATAAACGACTTCTAAAGAAAGCTTTTCTACCAGTTGATGAATTTTTACAACTTCTTCCATCTTTATCATTCATTCCTTTCCAGTTTCCTACTCGTTCCATTTTATCATTTCATGTGGGAAGTTTCTAGCTATTAGGAAGATTGTCTTTGTTTTGTTTGTGTTCTCACTGGTAAATTTTTTCTGGGTCTTATTTTTATTCAAAAATTGTGCTGCCTATTTATTCCTAGTTAACGATTGACTATCCCCAATTAATTTGTATACTTAATTTGTATTACCGTATCCAGCCAAAAACAATCAATTGGATGTGTTTCTTATGAACGATAATTTAAAAGAGCAAGTAAGACATCTCCCTTTAACCCCAGGTGTTTATTTGATGAAAGATAAACACGGAACAGTTATATATGTAGGCAAAGCAAAAAAATTACGAGAACGCGTTAGTAGCTATTTTAGGAAGAACAACCAACATTCAAGTAAAACAATCCGAATGATTCGACAACTATCTGATTTTGAGGTTCTTGAAGTAGATACTGAACTTGATGCACTATTATTAGAATGTCATTTAATTCAAAAATACCGCCCAATCTATAATCGGCAAATGAATTCTTTTGAACAATATAAATACATTGAGATCAATACTGAACAACCAGAAATTTCAATCAATATACGTACTGTTCCCACGAAAAAAAATTGCTTCGGGCCTTTTTCAACAAACAGAAAATTGTCAGAACTAAAACAAATATTAGAAAACCTATACGGATTAAACCAAACGAATGATTGGCAATACTCATTCTCTGAGAGTTCCACATCTCTACTTGACTCAAAAACAATTTCTACAGAATTACTTGAGGCATTTACGCTAAATAATCAGATGCCCCAAAATCGTTTAGAAACAAAAATGATTTTAGCGTCTGAAAACCAGTCATTTGAAAAAGCGTTAAAGTTACGAGAAGATTGGCAATTTATTACACGTTTTTTCAATCAAAATAGAAAATTGATTTTAGCCTCTCAAACGAATTGGCAACTTTTAATTATTCCAATTCAATCGAAAATAAAATATTATTTGATCTATCAAGGACTTGTTGTAAGTAGTCGAACACTGACCAAACGAACTGCCACTAAATATACACCGAATGAACTTGCAAAAAAAATTCTTCCTAAAAATAAGCCTGATACTATTTACCCATTTTCCAAACAACAAGTCGATTTTATCACTATTTTATATAGCTATATTCATTATCATAAAGAATGTCAACTAGTGGAACTTACTGATCCATTTGTATAAAAATAAGGATAAAACCCAGAACGTTAAGTTGGGTTTTATCCTTATTCACTATATTTATCTAAATTACGTTCACTAACGATCATATTGACTAAAGACATAATCACTGCCATTAGAATCGCTGCTCCAAAGCTTGAAAAACCAAAGTTCATTTCTCCAACGAATGAAGACGTCATCTTCAATATGGCTGCATTCACAATAAAGCTAAACAAACCAAAAGTAAGTAAAGTAAATGGAAGGGATAAAATCGTCAACACTGGTTTTACTAACATATTCAATATGGAGAGCACAAATGCTGCGATCACCGCCATCCAAATACTTCTTACGAAAATCATATTTGGAAAAATCACAGAGAGTGAAACGAATGTCAACGTATTAACGATCAAACGTTGAAAATAGGTCATTAGAAGTCACTCCAGTCATCATCATCAACTTTCTCAGCTTGTTTTCTTTGTTTTTGTGAGTTTGCATATGGATTTGGATTACGTGTATTTCTATTATACGGATTTTTATTTCCATAATTGTCGTAATTTCTACTTCTTCCAGAAGGAAGCAATACAGCTAACGCAATGTATAGTAAGAATCCTGGAAATCCTGCAGAGAAAATTGCAAGAATAACATAAATCACACGTACTATGGTAGGATCAACACCGATCCACTCAGCAATCCCTGCTAAACTTCCTGTTAATACCACATTATTAGGAGATTTTGTCAATTGTTTTTTCATCTCTTTTCACCTCTCATCTTAAAAATTATACACTAGAATAGATAGTGAGACAAAAGTTTTTTCAACTGAAAAAACTAGATTGTTTTCTGTTCTACCATTCTTTTATTTGTTTTCCTTGATCAAAAGTTAAGAGTTGTTCTCTTAACTTTTGTTCGAAGAATGGACACTTTTTGTCGATTCATTGTTCTACACATTTATTTATCTGTGTCTTTTAAATAAATGTTTCCTGTTGTTGTAGAAGCATTGATTTGAGCCATATCATCATCATTTAAACGTCTAAATTGTAATAATTGATTGGTTCTTTCTTTCTTTTCACGAATCACTTCGTAATCACTTAATCGGCTATTGATGCTGCCTAAACTTGTTTTGACTGTCCCTTCGATACCAAGTTCATTTGGTAAAGCAATCTTTACATTGCCATTAACAGAACTTGCTTCTACTTTACGTAGTGTATTTTCTTTGGCAGTGATACGAACATCACCATTGATTAATGAAACTCCGATTGTTTGTGGTGTTGCAGTGATTGTTACAGTCCCATTGACTGTTTCAATGATATTATCTAAAATTTCTCCATCTAAGACTTTGATATCGCCATTTACACCTTCAATTTCAAGCATTGTTGCATCAATTTTATTAAATGTGATTGACCCATTTGTTGATTTAGCATAAACATCTTTTGCCTTTAATGATTCGATTGTTACGTTTCCGTTTAATAGTTTAATGGATACATGATCAAATGTACGTTCTGGTAAGTAGAAAATCAGGTCTGCCCGAACACGTTTGTTTGGAATTTGAAAGGAAATCACTTCATCATCCACATCGATTTGACTTCTTTCTAAGAAAGCTTCAAGTGGGGTTTCAGCATCCATTTTACCATACAGTTTGATTTTTCCTTCTACTTTAACATCTGGCTGATCCCAAGTTTTAAATACGATATTTCCGTTTGCTACTTTGACATCAATCAAACTCGCAAGAGGAGATGGATAATTAAATTCATGTTCAAATTTTGTTGTAGCAACACCAGGAACTTTAAAACTAACATCTTTCCATTCCATGTTATCATTCATTGTTTCTGAGAATGAGCTAAATGTTTTCTTCAAGAATGAGCCTAATTGAGATCCTGCTTCACTCATTTTTTCTCCGACTTGATTGATTGTGTCTGTGGCTTGATCTTTCCAATCATCTGGAATATCAAATTTTGATGCAACTCGATCTTTTGTACCAGACCATTGTTCTTTGCGAATATTCTTCAATTCAGCTTCTAACGCGATTTTTTCTTGCGTTCGTTCATCTAAAGAATCTTCTAATGACTTAATTTCTGTTTCAAGTGATGTTCTTAACGCTAAATCTTCGTTTGTTAATTCGCTTAATTCTTCTTTAGTGTTTAATTCCATCAATTTTTCTTGTGCTTCTTTGATTTCTTCTTTAACGCCAGCAATTTTAGCATTGATTTCATCTAGTTCAACGGAAGCACGATTTGCTTCTGTCGCTAGATCATCTAGAATTTTTTCTAAACGTTCATGATCTTGCGCTTCTTTTGCTTTGACATCTTCATCAGAAACTTCTGATTCTACTGTATCTTCTTTTTGATTTTCTAACTTATTTAATAAATCTACGACTTTATCATTTTCTTTTGTATCAACCATTGGATTTGTTACGTTTACTTGGTCGGCAGCTTTTTTGATTTGTTTTTCATCTTTTTCTGTCGCCATATTTTCTAATAAGACTAAAGCTTCCTCTGAAGATAGGATACCTTTTTTAACTAAGTCTAATACTCTTTCTCTTTCTTTCATGGAAATTGCCTCCTTAGCAAATTTTTCACCCGAGGGTGTTTTCCTTATGTACCTATTATGCCTTCTTTTTAGTTGTTTGTCATAGGACTTAAGAATGAATTTTTGGTAGTCCTAAAGGGTAACTCGTCATTTATTTTAATTTTCGAATCATATAATAGGTAGAAAGTCGTATTATATCAAAAAAAAGATAGGATAAAACTCTACGAGTCACATCCCACCCTCTTATATTCAACATGAAACTCGCACTTTTTACTTATTTTGACTAATTGTGAATTTCACGATAAATCAACTTGCTTTCTGGAACGTCTGATCCGAGACGAATGTTCTCTTTGATCATCGTTACAACATCCTCAACCTCTTCTCGATTAGCAAAGATCGTGACTAAACTTTCTCCTTTTTTCACTTGATCGCCGACTTTTTTTCTTAGGACTAAACCAACCGCCAAGTCGATATCATCTTCTTTTGTTTCTCTACCTGCACCAAGTTTCATCGCAGCTACCCCAATATTATCAGCAACTATCTCAGAAACGAAACCGTCTGAATCAGAAATAACTTCTATTTCGAAGTTTGCTTGCGGCAACAGCTTCGGGTCATCTACCCATGCAGGATTACCACCTTGATTTTTGATGAATTGTTTAAATTTAACCAGAGCTGAACCGTCTGTGATAACTCCTTGCAAGAGCTCTCTCGCTTTAACTAAAGAATCAGTCTTGCCAGCAAGGACAACCATTTGGCTTCCTAATGTTAAGACTAGTTCAGTTAGATCTTCTGGTCCATTGCCTTGTAAAGTGTCAATCGCTTCTTGCACTTCCAATGAATTCCCGATCGCATTTCCCAAAGGTTGAGACATATTGGAAATAATCGCCATTGTATTTCTACCTACTAAATTGCCAATTCTCACCATTGCTGAAGCGAGTTCTGCCGCATCTTCCTCGGTTTTCATAAAGGCTCCTGCTCCCGTCTTTACATCTAAAACAATCGCATCAGCACCGGCTGCAATTTTTTTACTCATGATCGAGCTTGCAATCAACGGAATTGAACTAACAGTGGCAGTTACATCTCTTAAAGCATATAACTTTTTATCAGCTGGCGTTAAGTTACCAGATTGACCGATTACTGATATCTTGTCTCGATTGACCATCTCAGTAAATTCTTCATCTGTCAGTTCCACATGAAAACCAGCAAAAGCTTCTAGCTTATCAATCGTACCACCTGTATGGCCTAAACCGCGTCCTGACATTTTTGCAAATGGAATATCAAGAGCCGCCACAAGAGGCGCTAAAACTAAGGTTGTTGTATCACCAACACCACCAGTTGAATGTTTATCCACTTTAATTCCCTCGATATTCGATAAATCAATCACATCACCAGAATGAACCATTGCCAATGTTAAATTAGCTCTTTCTTCATCTGACATATCTTGAAAATATACAGCCATTAAAAAGGCACTTGCCTGATAATCTGGAATCGTACCATTTGTTAAACCATCAATAAAGAATTCAATTTCGTCTTTACTTAATTCTTTACCGTTTCTTTTTTTTTCAATAATATCTACCATTCTCATAGTTCGGGCCTCGCGTTCTCCATTATTTATATTTTTTAATAGCCATCGGTTGTATTTTTGCTTGTTTCATCCACAATAGCCACACTTGAACTTGCACCTAATCTTGAAGCCCCTGCATGAATCATTGCTTTAGCATCTTCTGCCGTCCGAACACCACCAGAGGCTTTTACTCCGATATCTGGCCCTACGGTTTTACGCATCAACGCAATATCCTTGATTGTAGCACCACCAGTTGAAAAACCAGTTGATGTTTTTACAAAATCAGCTCCTGCTTGAACCGATAGTTTTGATGCTAACGCAATTTCTCTGTCCGTCAATAAACAAGTTTCTAGAATCACTTTAATTAGTGCTTTACCTTGAGCAGCCTTCACAACGGCTTCAATATCTTTTAAAACAATGTCGTCATTTCCTGATTTCAGCGCGCCAACATTGATGACCATATCAACCTCTGTTGCACCATTTTTGATCGCATCTTCTGTTTCAAATGCTTTTGTAGCTGTTGTATTTGCACCTAAAGGAAATCCAATAACTGTACATACCTCAACAGTAGTCCCAGCTAATTCTTTACTGGCTAAAGAAACCCAGTAAGGATTCACACATACCGATGCGAATTCATATTTTTTAGCCTCTTCTATCAAGGCGAATAGAGCGTCCTCATTTGCTTCTGATTTTAGTAATGTGTGATCGATCATTTTATTTACGTTCATTGTACTCTCCCTTTCAGAAAATCCGTTCTTGACGATTGAAATTCCGTTCAAATAAAATTTTTATAAAAGAGTAGAAATAACCTCTACTCCGATTTAGTAGTATAACTAGTGCTGTAACAATTTCATTGCTGTAAATTTATCAATCAACAGTACGTTAGCATAACCACCAACTAAGGCGCCATGAATCGCCTTGATTTTTCGGTCACCGCCTGCAATTAAAATTGATTTTTCTTTTGTCTTTAATTCATCAAGTTCAATACCAATCGTCCGACTATTGATTTCTTGGTCGCTGATTTGTCCATTTTTATCAAAAAATCTTGAACAGATATCCCCTACTGCATTCCCTTTAAGTGACGTTTCTTCTTGTTCCGTAAAATAACCCAAACGGAAATGCAATGATTCACTTTGGACTGTTCCTACAGTGAAGACAGCGATATTAGCTTGCCTACCTAATTCGATAACCTTGCTGATATGACGATCTTTTACAACCAAATCTTTGGCTTTCTTACTATCTAAAATGACTGGCAAAGGAAAGGTTCTTGCTTTTGTATTTAATTGTTCAGCTAATAATGTGATTGTCTCAAACGCATAGTTATTAACATCGAAATACGCAATACCACCTTTTAACTGAACAACTTCGACGCCTTTTACATCCAGTCGACTCATTTTAGAGACCGTCTTATGCATTGTCGTACCCCAGCTCACCCCGACGATATCCCCGTTTTTGATTGTTTCTTCAAGATACTCAGCTGCGTATGAAGTTAGATACTCCGATATCGAATTGTAGTTTGGATCAGGTGAAAAAGCGACATGTACTTCAATTAGTCCATATTTCTCTTTGAGTTTTTTTTCGATTTCAAATAGATCAGAAAAAGGATCAAAAATCGTGATTTGAACATAGCCTTTTTCTTTTGCATATTGCAATAGACGAGAAATCGTTGGACGTGACACATTTAATTTTTCGGCGATTTCTTGTTGACTAAACGAAGATTGATAGTACAGTCTTGCAACTTCAATACTCAGTTGTTGTTTTTCTTTATCCATACTCATTGTCCGTTCCTTATTATTTAAGCCCATTATAACAAGAACAATCAAGGAAGACAAATAGCGTTTTTTAGTCAGTTAAATAGATGTTTCTCAATTCAGCCAATTTTACTTGATCGAAATTCAAACACTCAGCCGCATAGTTTTCAGCTGTCCCAAACTGTTTCTCAATCAATTTAAAGGTATGATCCAAGTATTCTTCTTTTACATAAAGAGCCGTAGCTAAAGACTCTAGTTGTTCTTCATTAAATCCTTGCTCTCTGAAGTGTTGTACGAGTTCATCATTGGCTTGTTTTCTTTCAGTATTTGTAATTAGAAAGTCTTTGTAAATTTCTTCCTTTTCCACATCTAGCAACGATAACAATAACGCTGATGCATAACCTGTTCTGTCTTTACCAGCAAAACAATGGAAAATCGTTGCTCCCTCTTTATTGGCTAATATGTAGTCCATAAATTCTGTAAACCCTTCTTGTGCTCCTGGATTTAAAATCAAGTCTTCATATACGCCTAACATATGTTTATCAACAGCTTCAATTGATTTCAACTTAGCAAAATCAGCCAAACTAGAGTTTTTAGCATTCATTTTTCCAAGTAAATCTAAATTAACATACTCCACTTCTTGAATCGGCGTATCTGGAGATTCACTAATTTCAAAACCTCGTCTAAAATCAATGATTCTAGTCAGATTAAACCCTTCTACTAATAGCCTTTGTGTTTCTTCATCTAAGTTCACTAAATGACCTGAGCGCAATAATTTTTTGGACTTGATTGTTTTCCCTTCTTTATTTTTAATACCACCTAAATCTCTAAAATTCGTAATTTGTACGTTCATTTGTTTATTCCACCTTTATGCACTTAATTGTTTTCTTCTTTTTTCTTCTGCAAATGCCACGATTCCTAAAAGAACAGCAATGATTACGATTGAAATGTAAAAGATAATAAATGTATCATTCCAACCATGCAAAACATGACCAAAAAAATTCACTCCGTCTTTTGCTGGATCGGAAATTTTAGCTAAGAGAATCTTTGCCATTGAATCTCCAAACAGATAGGCAAAAGCTCCTAATAATCCACCTGAAACAACTGTTGCTTTTTTAGGAACAAATCCCAGCATTGATAGATTGATCAATAATTGTGGTCCAAAAACCATCATACCTAACATAAATAATGAAGCATTGATCACAAATTCAGTTGTACCAAGCTGATATCCGATAATACCAATCGGGAGTAAAATCGTACTTACAGTAGCAACCAGTGCCGGACGCCCTTTTAGTAAATCTGAAATATATCCCCAAGCTAAACACCCAACTAAAGCACCCATTTCAAAATAAAAAATGGTTTGAGCGGCGGCTTCCTGTGAAAAATTCAAATGTTCAGTAACATATAGTGGTGCCCAGTTATCGATCCCAATTCGTACAATATAAACGAAAACATTCGCAACACACAACACCCAAATATAAGGATTGGTTAATAGATATTTTTTAAAAATTTCCCATTTCGTTAAGTTTTCAGCATCGACGTTGGCCTCTTCAACTGGCTCACCAAAGATTTCTTCACTAGAATTCCACCCTAAATCTTCCGGTCTATTTTTGCCAATAAAAAAAGTTCCTATCGCAACGACAGCAGCTACGATTGCTGGAATAATAAACATTCCTGCAACTTGACCTTTAAAGAAAGTAGTAGCACACCAGACCGCAAAAATCCCGGCGAAACCGCCCCCAATATTGTGAGAAGCATTCCATAATCCAATGTATCTACCACGATTGCTTCTTGTTGTCCATTGCGTGATGACAGAAGCGCAACTTGGTCCTCCAACACATTGGAATAAGCCGTTTAATGACCATAAAACAACAATCCAGCCCATAGGGACATTATTCATTGTGAACAGTATTCCCATACATAAAACGGTGATTGAAGATAATAATAACAAGATAGATAGGATTTTCTTTGTATTTTTCCCATCAACAATATAACCCACAATAAATTTACCGAATCCATAAACAATCGAAAAGACAAAACCAATGTAACCAAGATCTGTCGTTGTAAGGCCTAGTTGGCTTTTCAGTAATGGTTGTGCTGCTTTAAAGTTATTACGAATCATGTACATTGTGATGTAGATTACCACAACGACCAAAAACGGTTTCATAAATTCTTTGAACCATTGTTTTCTTTGTTCAGCCAACGTTGGTCGACTGATTGTACCAACAACTGCATTCGTTTCTTCCAAATTAACTCACCCCAAAATTTTAATTATAATGGTTAGCGCTTTCCAATATAATTGTATAATACACGAGGTAAGAACAAATGTAAACACGATATTGAAATTATGTTCAAATTTATTTTTTACATTTTAACTGCTAAACTGTATTAACTAAAAAGACAAGAATACAACTCTTTGAGTCATCCTCTTGTCTTTTAATTATCTTTTTATTCGTCGTGATTGCTATTCAATTCTGTGATTTTTCCTGTTGCTAGATAAACAATCCACTCACAGATATTCGTTACATAGTCACCAATACGTTCTAAATATGTCGCAACATGCAGATAATCGGTTCCACTAACAACCGTTTCTGGATTTGCTTGCATGGCTTTGATCGAATGACTATAGATACTATCAAAATACTCATTCACACGAGTATCCATCTTAGCAATCATACGCGCATCTTTTTGATCTGTTTTTACATAAGCGATCAAGACATTATCAACCATCTTCTTCACATAATCAGACATATCTGAAATTTCTTTTTCGATTTCCGGAATTCTTGTTTCGCCTTTTAAACGAATCGTAGATTTTGCGATCGATACAGCATGATCTGCCATCCTTTCTAAGTCAGAGCTGGCTTTCATCACAGTGATAATCATTCTTAAATCAGTAGTAACTGGCTGTTGTAAAGCAATCATTTCAAAGCTTTTCTTTTCTAATTTTACTTCCATATCATTGATTTGTACATCGTATTCGATCACTTCATTGGCAATCTTTTTATCATGATTAATATAAGCACGCACAGATTTATGTACGACATTACTTACCATCATGCCCATTTCATAAAATTGATTATGCAGATTTAATAACTCTTCTTCAAATTGGCTACGCAACATGTATTATCCTCCTTTTTTTTAACCAAATTTTCCAGAAATATAATCTTCTGTTTGTTTTTCTTTAGGGTTTAAGAATATTTTCTTTGTATCGTTGAATTCTATCAATTCTCCTTGTAAAAAGAAAGCCGTTTTATCGGAGATTCTAGATGCTTGAGACATATTGTGTGTTACCATGATCATCGTATATTTTTCTTTTAGCGTTAAAAGCATATTTTCGATTTTACCACTGGAAACAGGATCTAGTGCACTTGTTGGTTCATCTAATAAGATAATTTCAGGATCGACCGCTAAAACACGAGCGATACATACACGCTGTTGCTGTCCACCAGATAAAGACAAGGCGCTTTTGTGTAGTTTATCCTTTACATCATCCCACACAGAGGCTGCTTTTAAGCTATTTTCAACAGCTTCATCTAAAACTTGTTTATCCTTTTCACCTTTTAAGCGTAAACCATAAATCACATTTTCGTAGATAGAAAAGGGAAACGGATTAGGTTGTTGAAAGACCATACCGATTTCTTTGCGTAAATCTACAATATCTGTTTTTGGACCGTAGATATCTTTGCCTTTATACACTACACTACCAGTAATCGTTACGCCTGGAATCAAATCGTTCATCCGATTCAACGAGCGTAGGTAGGTCGATTTACCGCAACCAGAAGGACCAATCATCGCAGTGATTTCTCCTTGATTAATGCTCAAATCAATGCCTTTTAAAGCTTCCTTTTTACCGTAATATAAGTGCAAATCTTTTGATGAAATAATCTCTTTTGTCATCTTGCTCCTCCTAACCAAAATGTCCAGAAACGTAATCTTCTGTCGCTTGAATTTTTGGTCGTGTAAAGATTTTTCTTGTTTCATCGTATTCAATCACTTTACCTAGATAGAAAAAGGCCGTGTAATCACTGATACGAGCAGCTTGTTGCATATTATGCGTTACGATAATAATCGTATAATCATCTTTTAAATTGACTAATGTTTCTTCGACTTTTCCGGTTGAAATTGGATCTAGTGCACTGGCAGGTTCATCTAAAAGTAAAATATCCGGTTTCATGGCAATGGCTCTAGCAATGCATAAACGTTGCTGTTGCCCACCAGACAAAGCAAGTGCACTTTTATCTAGATTATCTTTGACTTGTTCCCAAAGTGCAGCTTGTTTTAAACTAGTTTCAACAATTTCATCTAGTTTTTTCTTATCTTTTTCACCATGTTGCTTTAAAGCAAAGGTGATGTTTTCATAAATAGATTTACTAAATGGGTTAGGACGTTGAAATACCATGCCGATTCGTTTACGCATTTCATAGACATCGACTTCTTTGGTATTGACGTTTACCCCTTTATACATGATATCTCCCGTTACCTTGGTATTAGCGATACCATCATTCATCCGATTCAACGAGCGTAAATAAGTCGATTTACCACAACCAGAAGGACCAATCAAAGCAGTGATTTTATTTTTTTCAAACTCTAAATCAACGCCTTTGATGGCTTCATTTTCACCATACCAAACGTGTAGATCATCGGTATGTAAAGCGATTGGTTCTGGTAATTTAATAATATTGGTGTCATTTAAATTATATTCTTTCATTCTGATTCCCCTAACATTAGGCTGATGTCATTCTTTTATATAATCTGTTTCCGATAAAACGTGCGCCGAAATTAAAGAGTAACACGACTAAAATCAGAACAGCAGAGGCTCCAGCAGAAACAGCTGCGCCATCTGGCATTGTACCTTCTGTATTGATTTTCCAAATATGGACTGCTAACGTTTCAGCTTGACGGAAAATACTGATTGGGCTTGAGACACTTAACGGATTCCAATTGCTGAAATCTAATGCTGGTGCACTTTGTCCTGCAGTATAAATCAATGCTGCTGCCTCACCAAAAATTCTTCCAGAACTCAAAATTACACCAGTTAAAATACCTGGCAACGCTTCTGGAACGACTACTTTCATCACGGTTTCCCAACGGGATAATCCCAGAGAGAGTCCAGCTTCTCGCTGTGTATAATGAACTGCTTTTAATGATTCTTCCACATTTCTTGTCAATAAAGGTAAGTTGAAAAATGTTAAGGCCAATGCTCCTGAAATAATTGAGAAACCATACCCAAGTTGCACTACAAAAATCAAGAAACCAAACAAACCAACAACAACTGAAGGAAGTGAGCTTAAAATTTCGATTGATGTGCGAATCACATCTGTAACCCAATTTTTCTTCGCATACTCTGATAGATAAATACCCGCACCTAATGAGATAGGAAAACTGATGAGCATCGTAATCAATAATAAGTACAACGAGTTAAATAATTGAATCCCAATACCGCCGCCAGCTTGATACGCTTTAGAAGGTTTTGTCAAAAAGTTCCAAGATATATGGGGGATCCCACGAATTAAAATATAAAGCAGCAATGCTGCCAAAATCAATACAATCACGCCTGAAATAGCATATAAGACGCCTGTTGCAAATTTATCTGCTTTTTTTGCATTCATTATTTCAAGGCCCCTTTCCTACCAATGATCCGAATAATAATATTAAAGAATAATGACATCAATAATAGGATCAGCGCAAGTGACCAAAGCACATTGTTTTCTACAGTTCCCATAATTGTATTTCCAATCCCCATCGTCAAAATACTTGTTAAAGTAGACGCAGGCGTTGTCAAACTTGATGGCATGATAGCCGCATTTCCGATAACCATTTGAATTGCCAATGCTTCACCGAAGGCACGTGCCATCCCAAAAACTACAGCAGTTAGAATGCCAGGCACAGCAGCGCGTAAAACCACTTTGTAAATCGTTTGCCAGCGGGTCGCTCCCAAGGCTAGCGATGCTTCACGATAGTGACGAGGAACTGATTTTAACGCATCAACTGTCATAGTTGTAACTGTTGGCAAAATCATAATGAATAGTACAAATGTACCCGCTAAGATCCCAAAACCCGTACCACCGAAAATTGAACGAATAAAAGGGACGATCACAGATAAACCGATAAAACCATATACCACAGAAGGAATTCCAACTAATAGTTCAATAACTGGTTGTAAAATTTTCGATCCTTTTTTTGGTGAAATTTCTGTCATAAATACAGCTGCTCCAATCGCAAATGGTGTTGCAATAATTGCTGACATAAATGTTACAATAAAAGAACCCGCAATCATCGGTAAAGCCCCTACCATTGGTTGGCCATCCGTTCCCGTTTCACTTGGATTCCAGTTTGTACCGAATAAAAAGTCGGATACTTTAATTTTATTTGTAAAAAAAGTCGCCAAACCTTTACTTGCCACAAAATAAAAGATCGATAAAACAACCAAAACAATCAAAGCGATACAAAGAAAACTAATAAATTTCCCTCGTTGTTCCATTCTGGCGCGCTTTGATTTTGTTAACAATTTCTTCTGAACATCTTCCAAGAAAATTCCTCCTTAAATTAAAAGCGTAACGAGCTTGTTTGACTTTGACTGGAAAATAGGAAAAATCGAATGTGGCGTTTTTTGCCACACTCTATTTTTATCTTTTTCCCGAAGAGTTAGCTCGTGAAGCTAGATATCATATGGTAACAACGTTCCGCTTTGCTTCACCTTGCACTTTCCAACATCAGCTCATTCATTCACTGTGTTTCAAAGCAAAAACGTAACGAGCTCGATCGGAATTTATTTTTTCCAACAATTCCCCATATGCTCAACACGTTCCATGATAAAAACAGTCTAACTTTTGAACATAAATTTACGTTTAATAACATGTAAATCTTATGTTAAGTTTGTAAATTTTGTGTAAAGGTTGATTATTTAATAAGATTTCCTTGCCAATCACGTTCTACTTCCATTTTAGACACAGGAATATAGCCTAATTGCGCAATGATTTTTTCCTGTACATCGTCTGACAACATGAAGTCCAAGAATTCGTCTGTCAATTGTTTTGGCTTTCCTAATGTATACATATGTTCATAAGACCAAATAGTCCATTTGTTTGTGACAACATTGTCGTCTGTTGGTTTTACACCATCAATACTTAGTGTATTGACTTCGTCATTAACGTAAGAAAAAGCAGTATAACTAATTGCTCCTGGTGTATCAGCAACAATAGAGCGTACCATTCCACTTGAATCTTGTTCTTGAGCTTGAATCGCTGTTTTGCCATCTAATACCCAACGTTCAAACGTCACTCGTGTACCACTTCCTGCAGCACGATTCAGCATAACAATAGGAATATCTTTCCCACCGATTTCTTTCCAATTAGTTATCTCTCCTAAAAAAATTTTTCTTAGGTTTTCTAAAGAAATATCTGATACACCAACCTTTTTATTAACGATTGGCGTAATTCCTACTACGGCAACTTTATGATCTGTCAATTTAGACGCGTCAATTCCTTTTTTTTCTTCCGCAAACAAATCTGAATTTCCAATATCCACTGCACCTGACTGAACTTGGCTTAATCCTGTACCACTTCCGCCACCTTGAACATTAACAAAGCGACCTGGATGTTGATTTTGAAATTCTTCCGCTGCAGTTTCAACCAAAGGCTGTAATGCTGAAGATCCGACGGCAGTGATCGATTCACCACGATCAATCCACTTAGCGCAACCTGATAAAGTTAGTACTCCAATTAAACTAAAAAATAATAGCATCTTCTTTTTCATTTATCTGATAATCCTCCAAACTCAATTCAATCAATTCATTTTAACATTAACTCTTTCCATTGAAAATTATAAGTTGCTCCAGTTCATCATTTTTTTGAATTAAATAACAAACATAGCGTTTAAGAAACAGAATAAATTAAAAAGTACAACTGAACTACCAGGTTGCACTTTTTGCACTAATTTATAATAAAGGTGAAATTAGCCGAGCTAAACCTTCTTTTAATTTGATGAGTACACCGCGATTGCAGTATTTTTCTTCTGTTAACAATTCTGATACTTTAGAATCTTCATAGAATGCATTTCGTACTTTTTCAGAAAATGTTTGATCATAAATAACTGTATTTACTTCAAAATCAAGTCGAAATGAACGGACATCAATATTTGCAGATCCTACAGATACGATTCCACCATCAATAATCATCGTTTTAGCATGAATAAATCCTTGTTCATAGGTTTCAATAATAGCACCATATTCTAGCAGTTCAGCTGAAAATGAGTATGTCGCCCAGTAAACTAGCATATGGTCTGGCTTATTTGGTATTTGCATACGTACTTTTACACCTGATAACAAAGCTAACTTTAGCGCTTCGTGAATCGAGGCATCTGGTATATAATATGGCGTTTGGATCAAAATTTCTTTCTTTGCTATTGAAATCATTTTTAAATACGTCATTTTTATTTGCTCAAGTTCTGAATCAGGACCGCTAGTAACAACTTGAACAGCTTTTTTACCATCAGAATGAATTGTTGGAAAATATGCTGCATCATAGCTGAGTTCTTTTCGATGTTGTGAATTCCAATCCATTAAAAAACGATTTTGCAAACTATAAACAGCTTCACCATAAATTCGAAGATGATTGTCTCGCCAATAACCAAATTTTTTAACCTTACCAAGGTACTCATTTCCAACATTAAATCCACCAGTATAACCAATTTTTCCATCGATCACTACAATTTTCCGATGATTGCGATAATTGATTCTTGGATTTAGATAGGGAACAAACAACGGAAAGAAAAAAGCCACTTCTCCACCAATTTTTCTTAGTTCTTCAAAAAATTTCATATTTACTTGTGTCGAACCCCAAGCATCTAAAAGCAAACGAACTTTTACGCCTCTTTTCACAGCATTGATGAGTTCTTGTCGAATTTCTTTTCCTAAAGTATCACCGCGATAAATGTAGTATTCCATATGAACATGATCTCTAGCTTGTCGGATATCTTCAATCAAGCTATCAAATTTCTCTCGACCATCTGTATATAAAAGAACCTCATTTTTTGTTGTATACAAAGAGCTTTCGAAAATAGTCAACATATAAATCAATTGCTTTGAATCTACTTCTCCAGTTGGAGGATGAGGAAATAACCCTCTTAATAATGATTGTTTCTCTGCTTCTATTTCGGCATTCATCCCGATTTTTGCCTGCATTTTCATATCAAAGATTTTATCTTTTGAAATACCTCGACCTAAGAAAATATAAAGAATGAACCCTAAAACGGGAATAAACATCAAGACCAACAGCCACGACCATGTCTGAGCTGTTTGTTTCCGTTCTCGAAAAACGATAATTAATGATAAAAGCATATTAGCAATAAAAATAATAACAAATAAATTATCATATAAAAATTTCATCTACGCACCCCAATCACTTCACTCATACATCCCCAATAAAGCATAACGAAATTATGAAAATAAGTAAAGAAAAAAAGGAGGTGGGACATGACTCTACGAGTCACACCCCACCCCCTAAGGAATCCGGATAAACGGTTGAAGCATAAGCAACTATTATGCTTTTCTTCGATTACATCATATTCTGTCCCAACTTCTTTAAGTTCACTAAATTTTTAAGAAGCGACGCATTGAGATAATAGATCCAAGTGATCCTATCGTCATACCAATGACGATCATCAATACATCAATCTGCCAAACAAATGATTCAGGTTTTAATAATGAATAATTTGAACTTAGCAATTGTGGATTGAACAATGTATAAAATTTTTGATAGCCAAACGTTAGTACCAAAATTGGAATGATCGCACCAATCAAACCGATCCAAGCTCCTTCTATAAAGAAAGGCCAACGAATATAACCATTTTTTGCTCCAACCAAACGCATGATTTGGATTTCTCTTTGGCGCGAAATAATCGTAATTCGAATCGTATTAGAAATTAAGAATACTGCAACAAACAATAGTAATATTGCGGCACCTAGTCCCCATGTTCTAACTTTTCCTGCGATACTAAAAATCTTATCGGAAGAAACGCCACCATAATCCGCTTTAAATACATTCGGTAGTTTTGCTGCTTTTGCTGAGATTTCTTTCGTATCTGATGGTTCTTTCGCACTTACGTAATACACATCGTACAATGGATTGCTGTCACCTTCAAACAAGTTCCACGCTTCACCCATTTGTTTTTGGATTTTCTTTAATTGTTTGTCTTTATTTGAATAGGAGATTGTTTCAACATTGTCGATTTTATTTAAATCTTTTTCTAGTTTTTGCATTTCATCCGGTGTTGTACCGATGTCAACGAAAACAGAAACTGTTACGTTTTCTTCAATGTCTTTTGCTAATTTTGTTGCATTAAAAATTACTGCCATAAAAATCCCAACAAGAACTAAAGTAATTGTAACGGCACTGGCTGAAGCAATTGTCATCCACCCATTACGTTTTAAACTTTTGATACTTTCTAGGACATGAGAAAAGAACGTTCTAATCATCGTAGCCATATTCTCCTTCCGCTTGGTCTCGAATAATTCGGCCATTTTCGATGGCGATTACGCGATGACGGATCGTGTTTACAATCGTGCTGTTGTGTGTTGCCATTACAACCGTTGTTCCTTGAGCATTGATCCGGTCCAACAATTTCATGATTTCCCATGAGTTTTCCGGGTCAAGGTTTCCTGTTGGTTCATCGGCAATCAACACTTTTGGTGTATTTACAATTGCTCGAGCAATAGAAACACGTTGTTGTTCCCCACCAGATAGTTCACTTGGGAATACTCTAACTTTATGTTTTAAACCAACTAAATCAAGAACTTCCATTACTCTTTTCTTGATATCTCTTGGTTTACGCCCAACAACTTGCATTGCATAGGCAACATTTTCATATACTGTTTTTTTTGTCAATAATTTGTAATCCTGAAAGACAATCCCGATTTCTCTTCTAAGGTAAGGAACTTCTGAATTTTTTATTTTCATTAAATCATGACTGGCAACTTTCAAACGTCCTTTTGTTGCTTTTTCTTCACGGTACATTAATTTGATGAACGTTGATTTTCCGGCTCCAGAAGGGCCAACAACATAAACGAATTCACCTTGTTTTATTTCTACTGAAATATTTCGAATAGCAGTTGTACCATTCGAGTATTTCTTCATTACATCTTTCATTTCAATCATGGCGTATTCTCTCCATCTCTGTTTTCTAGACTATCAACCATTATAACATGACTTTGTTTCAAGGCTCTTTCAACAGTTTACAATTTTATTTCATTTCTGTAAATTGATCAATTTAATTTTTGTTTCAAGTAAGCATCAATGAATCCATCTAAGTCTCCATCCATTACTGCCTGTACATTTCCTGTTTCATAATTGGTACGATGATCTTTGACCATTGAATAAGGATGAAAAACATAGGAACGAATTTGCGAGCCCCATCCAATCTCCAATTGTTCACCGCGTAATGATGCTGCTTCTTGGGCTTTTTTATCCATTTCTAGTTGATAAAGTTTTGCTTTAAGCATCCCCATTGCTTGCTCACGGTTTTTAAGTTGAGAACGTTGAGCTTGGCTTGCAACAACGGTTCCAGTCGGAATATGCGTAATTCGTACCGCTGATTCGGTCTTATTGATATGCTGCCCACCAGCTCCACTCGCACGATACGTATCGACTTTTAAATCATCGGTATTGATGTCAATCTCAACATTTTCATCCAATTCAGGCATAATGTCAACCGAACAAAAAGACGTATGACGACGTTTTGCCGAATCAAATGGAGAAATACGGACTAAACGATGCACACCTTTTTCGGATTTCAGATAACCATATGCATTATATCCTTTAATAAGAAGAGTCACACTTTTAATACCTGCTTCATCTCCAGATTGGTAATCCAATGTTTCAACTTGAAACCCATGGCTTTCAGCCCAACGAGTATACATCCGAAGTAACATGCTACCCCAATCTTGTGATTCAGTTCCTCCAGCTCCTGGGTGAAGTTCCATGATAACATTATTTTTATCATATGGCTCGTTTAACAATAAAGAAAGTTCATAAATGCTTAATTTTTCCTTTAGGGTCAATAAACGTTCTTCCAGTTCCACCTGCGTATCAGCATCGTACTCTTCTTGCTGCATCTCACTCATGATTTCTAATTCTTCCAGCTCATCTGCAAATTGATGAAATTGTTGATATTTTTCTTTGTAAGAATTGGTTTCATTAATCAACTGTTGCGCGGTTTCTGAATTATCCCAAAATCCAGGTTCTGCCATTCTGTTTTCGGCTTCTGCGATATCTTCTTCTAACTGATCTAAGTCAAAGAGACCCCCTGAAGCTAGTAATTGATTGATTCATTTCATCTAAAATAGTTCGGATTTCAGCATTTTCCATGATATTTTCTTCCTTTCACTTTCAATACGCTAGTTTACAAATAAATGAAGGCGAGGCGAACGCCTCACCTTCATCGCTTGTTATTGATCTTTGCCGTGGCAATTTTTGTATTTCTTGCCACTCCCACATGGGCAAGGATCGTTACGGCCTATTTTTTCGTCAACATGAATAGGTTGCTTCTTAGCACTTGTGTTACTTTGAGGCTCATCTTCTTCTGTTGGATGAACAGCTTCACCTTGTGCAACTTGTTCACGTTGCACATTTTGACGGATTTCAGATTTCATAAATAGACGCGTTACTTCGTATTCAATGGCTCCAATCATTTCTTCAAACATATTGTAGCCTTCTGTTTGATATTCAACTAATGGATTATTTTGTCCATACGCACGTAAGCCCACAGACTGACGTAATTGATCCATCGCATCGATGTGATCTGTCCATTTTGTATCTACAACACGTAATATGACAACTTTTTGGAATTCTAGAATTTGTTCTGGCCCATTTAATTGTTCTACTTTGACATCATAGACTTCTTGAGCACGTTTCACTAAGTAATCTTTGATATCTTCTGGTGACTTCCCTTCTAAATCTGCTTTAGAAATAGAATCTTCATGAACCAATGTAGAAGAAGCAAAATCAACAATTCCATCAAGATTCCAATTTTCTTTTTCTAATTGTGTATGGCTGTCTACCACACGTGTGATCGTACGTTTCACCATATTTAGTAATGTATCAGTCAATTCTTTATCTTCCATTATAACTTCTTGGCGTTGTGCATAAATCACTTCACGTTGCTCACGCATTACATCATCATATTGCAAGACATTCTTACGTGTATCATAGTTATTCCCTTCAACACGTTTTTGCGCTGACTCTACTTGCTTGCTTAACATTCTACTTTGGATCACTGCATCTGATTCTTCAATATTCATACGATCCAAGAACGCTTTGATTCTTTCTGAACCAAAACGTTTCATCAAATCATCTTCAAGTGATAGATAGAATTGAGAAACCCCTGGATCCCCTTGACGACCTGCACGCCCACGCAATTGATTATCGATACGGCGTGATTCATGACGTTCTGTACCAATCACAGCTAAACCGCCGAGTTCAATAACGCCTAGACCAAGCTTGATATCAGTACCACGACCAGCCATGTTGGTCGCAATCGTTACCGCTCCTTTTTGACCAGCATTCATGATGATTTCAGCTTCTTTAAAGTGATTTTTCGCATTTAACACTTCATGCGGCACTTTTTCTTGATTTAATAACTCTGATAATAATTCAGACGTTTCAACAGCTACAGTACCAACTAAAACGGGTTGACCATTATGGTAACGTTCTTTGATGTCTTGAACTACTGCTTTAAATTTACTTTGTAGTGTTGGGTATAATAAATCCGCACGGTCATCACGAACGATTGGACGGTTTGTTGGAATTTGGAAAACCTGAATGTTATAAATTTCACGGAATTCTTCTTCTTCTGTTTTAGCAGTACCCGTCATCCCAGCTAATTTTTTGTACATACGGAAATAGTTTTGGAATGTAATTGTTGCCATTGTTTTTGTTTCATCTTCGATTTCTACGCCTTCTTTAGCTTCAATCGCTTGGTGTAACCCATCTGAATAACGACGACCATCCATGATACGACCAGTAAATTGGTCAACAATCAAGACTTTCCCTTCTTGAACCACATAATCGATATCACGTAACATGATAAAGTTCGCACGTAGGGCTTGATCCATATGATGTGTCAAGGCTGTATTTTCAATATCATAAAGATTTTCTAAACCAAAGTTTTCTTCTGCTTTTTCAATACCTGCTTCGGTTAAACTAATTGTTTTAGATTGAACATCGATTTTGTAGTCTTCGTCTTCTTTTAGACGTTTAACAAAATTATCCGTACGTGTATAAAGTGCTGTTGATTTTTCTGCTTGTCCAGAAATAATCAGCGGCGTACGAGCTTCATCGATCAAGATTGAATCGACCTCATCTACGATTGCATAATTCAATGGACGTTGTACCATTTGATTACGATAAACAACCATGTTATCACGTAAGTAATCAAACCCTAATTCATTATTAGTACTGTAGGTAATGTCGCAGTTGTAAGCATCACGTTTTTCTTCTGATGTTTTTGAGTTGATATTCAGTCCAACTGTTAAGCCTAAGAAATTATACAATTCGCCCATCTCGTCAGAGTCACGGGTTGCTAAATATTCATTGACTGTTACTACATGAACCCCTTCGCCAGTCAATGCATTTAAGTAAACTGGCATTGTAGCAGTCAACGTCTTCCCTTCACCCGTTCTCATTTCTGGGATGTTCCCATCATGTAAGACAATACCACCCATTAATTGAACGCGGTACGGATATAATCCTAAGACGCGTTTTGCTGCTTCACGAACTACCGCAAAAGCTTCTGGTAATAATTGATCTAGTGTTTCACCTTTTTGGTAACGAGATTTGAACTCATCTGTCTTTGACTTTAATTCTTCATCGCTCAATGCTGCAATAGCTGAAGCATGAGATTCCACTTGACCAGCAATTCCGTCCAAGCGTTTTAGTTCTTTTTTATCATTTTCAATCATCTTTTTTAAAAAATTAGCCATGTTTTTAAGTGTTCCTTTCAATAAGCTCTATTTATTTTTTGCACTAAATGCACAATCATCCTTTCTATTTTATCACTAGTTGCTAAGAAAGGAAATAACTTCTCTTAATATTAATAATATATTATATCACTTTTTATGTACTTATTCTAAAAATAAGGAAAAGAGACTTCGGCAAAACGTATGCCGTCTTGCTTCAGTCTCTTCCAAATCGAATAGTTTAAAATAATCGACCTTTGATAACCTTGTTAAATCAAAGGGACTTAATCTGTTTCAATTAAACCATATTTGCCATCTTTACGACGGTAAACAATACTGGTTCCATTTGTTTCTGAATCTTCAAAGATAAAGAAGTTGTGTCCTAACATATTCATTTGTAAAACAGCTTCTTCACTATCCATTGGTTTTAATGAAAGACGTTTTGTACGAACGATGTCTAATTCTGGCGTTTCGTCTGGTGTTTCTTCACCATTTAAGAAAATAGCTGCTTTAGCAGTATTCATCCCAGTTTCACGAGATTTACGGTTAATTTTTGTTTTAAATTTACGAATTTGTCGTTCTAATTTATCTACAACTAAATCAACACTTGCATATAAATCAGGTGATGTTTCTTCAGCACGTAAAACTAAATAAGGTAGAGGAATAGTAACCTCGACTTTTGCTGTCTTTTCAGTATAGACTTTTAAGTTAACATGAACAGTCGCTTCAGGTGAATCACTGAAATAACGTTCTAGTTTACCAACTTTTTTCTCTACATAGTCTCGGATTGCTTCAGTAACTTCGATGTTTTCTCCACGCACATTGTATCTAAACATAACGATTACCCCTTTCATCTGCCACTAAAGAAGGAATAAAAGGACCACTCTGTTATCCTTCTTCTTAATTCTATTATAACGAATTATATTCCTTTTGCCAACCAAATTGCGGTCGATTTTTTATTTTAATTGTTCTGCTATCTCGCGATAGAAAACGTATACAGTTTTGAAGGATCATTTTCCAAAATAACCTGTGCAGCATGAAAAATCGTCCGACCTGTTGTATAAATATCATCCACTAAAAGGATGTCTTTATTTAGGACAGCTTTTTGCCCTTCTAGCGTCAGTTTGAAAGGTCGTTTTAACGCCATTCGTTCTTTCCTTGTTTTTTGCACTTGCGATAAGCTATCTGCAAAACGAACAAGATAGGGCTGATAACAGATATTCGCTGCATCCAATAAGCCTTCAACTTGATTGAAGCCCCTACTCTTCATTCGTTCAGTTGAAATCGGCATCGGGATCACCAAAAAGTTCTTTTTTTGCTTGAAGTATGTCTGCAAAAATTCCCTAAAACTATATCTAAGTCCATAATTCCCTTTAAATTTGTATTCTTCAAACCATTCTTGCATCGCTGGATTGTATGAAAAAAGGGCTTCATGATGAAAATCATACTTCGGATAAAGCTGTTGCCATCTTATGCAATCATTGCAGTATGTATTGTTAGACCGACGTTGACATCCATAACAGCTTCCTTTTCTTTCCAATAATATGAATTCTTTGACACACTGGGAACACAGTTGTTCTGACACTATTTTTTGTGGCAAAAAAATTTCCTTGATTGTTAAATTTCTGGTGATCCTTTGACTACAATAATTACATCTCATCAATCAAGCCCCTCTCGATACCTAATGTATTCATTTTTTTGATCTGCTTTATCGCTTCTTTCATTGCCTTCGTACAGCCATCATGTAAGAACCAGACTTCCCCAGCAGTGTATTCTTTTCTTCGGTCGACTCTACCAGCAATTTGAACAAGAGCTGATGTTGCAAAAACATCATGATTTGCTCCTAAAACAATCACCGAAACACCATCAAACGTCACGCCTCTTTCTAATATAGTGGACGTCAATAGAATTCGATATTCCTTGTTTCTCATCTTTAGAACTTTTTCTAATCGCTCTGGGTCCTGTGAATGAACGCATGCTAATGGTACTTCTGGAAAATGCTTTTCAACAGCTTCCTTCAACTTTTCCATTAAAGAAATACTTGGACAAAAAATCAGGACATCATTTTTTGTCACTAATGTGCGAATTTTCGTTACAAGGGTTCTAGGACTGTTCCCTTTCTTTATTTTCTCATGCCACTTAGAACACCATTTCAATTTTGGGACCGGCAAGACTCTTCGATGATAGCGCGCTGGTAAAATGCTCGTTTTTAATTTATTTTGAGCTGTTTTTTTTGTTAATTCTTTGGTTGGCGTTGCAGTGAGATAAACAAGTGAACTAGTTTGCTTGATTGCTTGACCGACACCGTATTGTAAAAGTTCGTTATCGACAAAAGGAAAAGCATCTACTTCATCGATGATCAATACATCAAATGCTTGAAAAAAACGTAATAGTTGGTGGGTTGTGCATACTACAAGCTTAGTATAGCGATACTGTTCTTCCATCTTTCCATGAAGAAGAATCGTTGGCTCCTCTGGAAAAACAGCCTGTATTCTAGGGAAAAGTTCCAGACAAACATCTACTCTAGGCGAGGCAATCCCAACGCGAAAGCCGTGTTCTAAAGAATAGTGGATCGTTTCAAACAACATCTCGGTCTTTCCAGCACCGGTAACCGCCCAGATCATTCTAGATTCACCTTTCTTCACCGATTCTAAAAGATCATTGGATACTGCTTGTTGCCCTTCAGTGAGTTGCCCTTCCCAAGCAAAATTGACCGTTCTCTTAACTGGGTTTGGTTCAGGTAAATGATAAAACTCAAGACTAGTATCTACTCTGCCTAATTGAATGCACGCTGGGCAAAAATAATGATGATTCGCCAGTTGGACTGTGTTCTTATTGTGAATCTGACCACAGCGTAAACATTGAATCGTTTTTTCATTCACATCTTGCATTGTCACCAGCTTTTGGCTCTGTCGTTCAGCTTGTTCGATATGTTCAATTTCTTTTTTTAAAACTTTTCTCCCCCATAACTCTTTCATTTATCCCCTCCATCATTAACTTACGCAATTTTTACGGACTATTTTTTCTTTTTTCAACTTTTTAAGTCGTTATCTAGGACATCATGAAAAAAGCGACTCATTCTTTTTCCAAAAATAAGTCGCTTTTTATTTAGTTAAATGAGTTGGTTAGTCAGATGAAGAAAATGAAATTGACATTCAATTCGAGCAAAAAACAAAACAAGTGAGTCAAAACTTAAAACAAGTCTTGGCTCACTTAATGTACTAGTTATTTTCAATTAGATTCAATGCTTGTTGTAAAACTTTTTCTCCGTTCATCATGCCATAATCTGCCATATTGATTACTTCTAAAGGAATGCCTTTTGGTTCCAAACGTTTCTCAAAATCATTTTTCATAAAGCGAACTTGTGGGCCTAATAATAACACATCCACAGGTTTACTTTCTAGGTTGTTATCTGCATCAGAAGCAGAAACTGCAAATATATCTGCATCCAAACCTTGTGCATCTGCTGCTTTTTGCATCTTTGTTACGAGTAAGCTTGTACTCATACCAGCTGAACATACAAGCATAATTGTTTTTTTAGCCATGTTAGCCACCTCCTTATTCTAATAATAATATAACACTATTTATATTCTCTTTACCCATAGTATAGTAAAAAACTGAATTTTGTCAACGCTTCCCGCTTATGAGTTATTCTGATTTTGCAATTTAAAAAAGCCACTTAGATTTCAGTAGTTTATTAAAAACTACATATTCTTTTCCAATATTGACTTGTACAACTTGATAACTAGCATTGAGCCAACCATATGCACCTTTTTCAGGATGTTTGTGATCGTTTGCCCACCAATCGACATCTGTGCGTGCCGTTTTAGGAAGTCCTGAATGTGGGAAAAGTAACTCGTCAAACTGAGTAAACGTTAAAGTTACTTGTGACCCGCCATTGGTTGTTAAATAATGGGTAACGCTATCATATTTCTTTTGACGCTCTTTTGCCAAATCAGTCACTCCTTCTTTCTTTTTATAGCTTTATTTACCAGGAACTAGCTTTACTATATTCCCTCTCTTTTTAATGATTATCTCATAAAAGTTTAAAGAAGCAAATGATGGTCTCTTCTCTATTTTGTAGAGAATAGTTGCTTCTCTCCTTTATTTTTTTTATACTTGAAGTATTATGTAGTAAAGGACTGAGCAGATGCTTGATCGTTATTTTACCATTCGCTCTGACGGGGAAAGTGAAATCGAGATAAAAAAATCTCGTTTTATCTGCTCTCTTAAACGAGTCTATTCAGAAGCGGAAGCCAAAGAATTTATTGCTCAAAAGAAAAAAGAGCATTGGAAAGCCACTCATAATTGCAGCGCGTTTGTGATCGGTGAAAAAAGCGAGATTCAGCGTAGTAATGATGATGGTGAACCTAGTGGAACAGCCGGTGTCCCTATGCTAGAAGTTTTAAAAAAACAGGAATTGATCAATGTCGTCGCTGTTGTCACTCGTTATTTCGGTGGTACTAAACTTGGCGCTGGCGGGTTGATTCGGGCATATAGTCATGCAGTTTCTCATGCCTTGAATGCTATTGGATTGGTTGAAGGAAAATTACAGCTAGAAATTCGTTTAACAATCAGTTATCCTAACCTAGGTAGCGTTCAAAACTTTATGGAGCACAATCCATATACTCTAAAAGACACGATTTACGGAGAACATGTTGAGGTGATTTGCTTGGTAGATGAGGCAAGATCCGAGCAATTTTTGTCAGAAATCGTGGAGCTATTAAACGGACAAGTCACTTTTGAAGAAGGCGAATGTTCTTATCATGAATTACCAATTATAAAAAAGGAGCAAACAGATGACATTTGAAGAAGTATTACCTCATATAAAAAACGGGGCAAAAGCGGTAAGAGAAGGTTGGGGCGGGTTTGAATTGTACATTGAGATCAGGGATGAGATTGGCACATCGGATGGTACATTTCTTCAAGTGACTCCCTATTTTTTGATCAAAACATCCGACGAGGGATATAGTATGTTTTCACCAACGCCATGTGACGTTTTGGCAGAAGACTGGAAAATCGTCAGCGTTGATTAAAGATTCTATAAAAAAGTCTGGGACAAAAGCTTATTTTCGAAGCCTTCAAATCTTAGTGCTTTAGCACTTAGAATTTGATGTGATCGAAGCGAAGCGTAGTGATTGCTTCTACTCCCACCATTTATTCGCATATGGGGTGTGAAACAAAAGTGATTTTACTTTTGTCCCACCCCCTTTCTTATAGCATCAAGAAAAGAGGGCCATGGATGCATTTCGATGAATATAGAAAAAAAACGATTTTTATAACTGGCGCAGCTTCTGGTATAGGACAAGCACAAGCCGTTGCTTTTGCAAATCAAGGAGCCAATGTATTAGGCTTCGATCTTGACGAGATTGGCTTAGCTGCAACAATAGAAAAAACAAATGATGTTACTGGACAATTTTCTGCTTACATTGGCGATGTTTCCAAAAAAAGGGATATCGCCGCTGCAGTTAAACAAGCAAACAGCTTATTTGGTCCTATCCATATCTTACTGAATACTGCTGGTATTTTGGATGACTATACACCGACTTTGGAAACAACAGAAGCTATGTGGGATCGCGTATTATCGATCAACTTAAAAGGAACTTTTTTAGTGACCAACCAAATTTTACCGCAAATGTTAGAAGAAAAACACGGCGTAATCATCAATATGGCTTCGATTGCTGGTATAGTTGCAGGTGGTGGCGGAGCAGCCTATACTGCCTCAAAACACGCTATTATCGGCTATACTAAACAATTGGATCATGACTACGTGAAACAAGGTATTCGCGCAAATGCGATTGCTCCTGGTGCAATTCAAACCCCTATGAATGCCGCTGATTTTGCTGGTGATGGAAAAATGGCGGCTTGGGTTGCGAACGAAACGCCAGCTGGACGTTGGGCTAAACCGGAGGAAGTTGCTTCGTTATCCCTTTTTCTGGCAAGCGAGCAAGCAGATTATATTCATGGAACCGTCATGACAATCGATGGTGGTTGGTTGGAAAAATAATCTGCTGAAATGATCATAACTGCTTTACAAATGCTCTGATTTTCGATACCATAAAAAGCAGTCAAGCAGTTTTTACAAGCTAGCTTCACCAGTTTCAACACTATGACACTTCAGTTGGCAGTATTCTCTTGTCACTTCCTTTGGTCATAGTTATTACTAAAACAGAGCATCTGTTTTACAAAGGAGAACACAAATGAATAATCCAAACACCCAGACTAACGCCTGGTCTGTCATCTCTTTGACAAAAATGGCTTTGATCACGGCACTCTATGTCGTTGTCACAATTTTTTTAGCGCCTTTTAGTTTTGGTGCTATTCAACTCAGATTCTCAGAACTATTTAACTTTTTGCCGCTGTTCAACAAACGGTACATTCCAGCCGTAACATTAGGGGTAGCCATCTCAAACATTGCTTCACCTTTGGGTTTAGTTGATGTCATCATCGGCAGTGTATCAACATTTTTTGTATTGCTTTTATCTTACTATGTAACAAAACAGTTAAAAAGCCCTATCAAGAAAATGGTTTTAACAGCAATTATTTGTTCACTTTCGATGTTTACGGTTGCTGGACAATTGACCTATTTTTATCATCTTCCGTTTTTCTACACATGGCTAACAGTTGCAATCGGTGAATTACTGTCTATGACGGTTGGCGGCATTTTGATTTATTGGATCAGTAAAAATATTGATTTAACACAATAAAAAAAGGGAAATGACTGTTGACGACTCTTCACTAAAGATGAGACGACATGATTCATTTCCTTTTTTGTTTATTTTTCTAAATAAAATTCAAAACGGTTCCCTACATATTGTGTTCGTACATATTCAAACGGTGTACCGTTGTCAAAATAAGAGATTTGACGTAAACGAAGAATTGCATCACCACGTTTTATTTTTAAATAATCTGCAATTTGTTCTGAAGCTAACATCGCCGAAATGGTCTGATTCGCATGACCAATTTTATTGTTGCCTTTTTCTTCTAGCGTTTTATAAAAAGAATTTGTGATTTCCGCTTTGCTATATTGATCTACTAACGAGTATGGCACACTCGCAACCTCAAAACAAATCGGCAAATCATCCGCAAACCGAATCCGCTCCATGCGTACGATTTGTTCATTTTCTTTCAGATTTAATTTTTCCATCTCGCTAGAACTTGGTTTAGCTACATAATAGGAAACAGTCCGGCTGGAAGGGACCCGATTTTGCGAAAGCATGATATCTGTAAAACTGGTTGTTCCCGTCATTTTTTCTTGTACTTTTTTGCGGGCAACATAGGTTCCTGAACCGATTTTACGTTCCAAAATCCCCTCATCTGCAAGTGTTTGAATCGCTTGCCTCAACGTCATTCGACTGACGTTGAAATGGATCGCCAGCTCTCGTTCTGATGGAAGCCTGTCTCCAATCTTCCAAACACCATGTTCAATGTCCTCTTTAATTTTATCGTGGATTTGAATATAAACCGGTAAACTTGACACCATCTTACTTCCTCCTTTTTATTCCCTTTCATTATAACTGGTATATACCTCATATACAACCAAAAGTTCCAACTATAGCAAATGAAAGAGTCAAAGATACAATTTGGTATGCTCCAGTCGAAAAAAAATGTTCTTTCCAATAAAGAACGATTTTAGGTTCCTCTTTATTGTATACCGAAGTATGAACAAAAAGAAACAAAATTGAATACTAGTAGAAACTTCCATTTGAGGTTATCCTTACAGAAAAGGAAAATGTGAGTGGGAGATAACATTTCGCGCTATCTCTCACTCACAAAGAATTTGTCTAAATCATAGAAGCAGAATGCTTGGCAACGCTCCAATTCATTCAAATTATTTTATGAATGAACGTTTTCTTCTTCCATCATCTTATTAGCTGTTGCCATCATCAAACGAATTCGATTCAGTTGATTCACTAATGATACGCCCGGATCATAATCGATTGGTGCAATGTTGGCTTTAGGGTATTGTCGTCGCAACTCTTTCGTTACACCTTTTCCCACAACATGGTTCGGTAAGCATCCAAAAGGCTGCATACACACGATGTTATTCACGTCCGATTTTAGCAACTCTATCATTTCTCCAGTCAAGAACCACCCTTCACCAGTATGATTTCCGATTGACAGAATCTTCCCTGCTTCTGCAGCTAACTCATGAATAGAGCTCAGCCCCTCAAAACGTTTGGAATTTCTCAATGCCTTGTCCATCGGTTTTTCCACATATTCAATGATCCGAATTGCAAATTGAGCTAAGGTTTTACTTTGTTTAGACATGCCCATATTGTCGTATTTCCAAATTTGATTGTATAATGAATAATTCATAAATCCAACAATATCCGGCACAACCGCTTCTGCTCCTTCAGCTTCAAGCAAACGAACGATATCATTATTCGCTGTAGGCGAATATTTTACTAAGATTTCACCAACGATTCCCACTTTAGGTTTCTTGACTTCATTCAATGGGATTTCATCGAATTCTTTGATGATTTTTTTCATATTTCGATTGAATAAGGTCAATGAACCATTACGGACATTCTTTTCGATTTGTTTTAACCATTTAGCGTGAAGGGCGTCAACCATGCCGACTTGTGTTTCATAAGGACGTGTGCGATAAACAACTCGTTCAAATAAATCCCCGTACAAAAAGGCTACAGCTACACGTTTCAACATTGGCAATGTAAATTTAAAGCCAGGATTAGACTCAACACCTTTGTTTCCCATCGAAACAGAAACCACAGGGACTTGCGGAAAGCCTGCATCATTCAGGGCTTTTCTCAACAATGGGATATAATTCGTTGCTCGACAACCGCCGCCTGTTTGTGTCATCATAACACTGACATGATCCAAATCGTACTCCCCGCTTTCTAGCGCTTCAACTAATTGACCAATCGAAATAATTGCCGGATAGCAGGCATCGTTATTCACATATTTCAGACCGACATTTACAGCTTCTCGATCATCTGCGGGTAAACAAACAACATTATAACCAGAAGCTTGTAAAGCGACATCTACTAAACCAGATTGATGAATCGGACTGAGCATTGGTAATAATAGCGTATGCGTTTTTTTCATTTCTTTCGTAAAGATGATTTTTTCTGGTTCCTCGTGTTGAAGTTTTGGTTCGAAATTCATTTTTTCTCTCTCCCCAACAGCTGCTTTTAGGGAACGTAAACGAATACGAATCGCGCCTAAATTCGATCCTTCATCAATTTTCAAAACAGTATAGATTTTTCCATATTGATCCATGATTTCTTCTACCTGATCCGTTGTAACTGCATCTAAACCACAACCAAATGAATTTAACTGAACGAGTTCAAGATTCTTCGATTTCGCTACCACTCGAGCTGCAGCATACAAGCGTGAATGATACACCCATTGATTCACAACACGTAAATTTCCGACATCACTTAAATGAGAAACACAATCTTCGGTCAATACATGGAACCCTTCTTGTGTAATCACATCCGCAATACCATGATTGATTTCTGGATCTAGGTGATATGGGCGACCAGATAAAACAATTCCCTTTTCGCCTTTTTGATTCAGCATTATCAGTGTTTCTTCCCCTTTGTTACGGATAGCTTCTTTGAAAGAATCTAGCTCTTCATAGCCGTGACGCAATGCTTGTGTAATTTGTTCTGCTGATATTCCTAGGTCTGCAAAGGTTTCGCTCAAAACCTTTGCAACAGATTGTTCATTTGCTAAATTAATATACGGGTTACGATAATCAACTTTCCCATCGCGAATATCATCTACATTGTTACGAATAACATCAGGATAGCTTTGTACGATTGGACAGTTAAAATGATTGTCTGCTTCGGCTGATTCTTGCCGTTCAAAAACGACCCCTGGGTAAAAGATCATTGGTATGTTTGAATCGATCAAAGCTTGAATATGACCATGCGTAATTTTGGCTGGATAACAAGCTGTATCACTCGGAATCGTCTCCATTCCTTTTTCATAAAGTTCTTTATTTGAACGTGGTGATAACTCTACCCGAAATCCAAGATCTGTAAAGAACGTATGCCATAACGGATAATTTTCATACATATTTAAAACACGAGGAATGCCAATTCTGCCATGAATAGCATCTTTTTCTTTTAACGGATGATATTTAAATAGTTTACGGTATTTATAGTCAACCAAATTGACTCTACGATCTTCTCTTTTTACTTTGATTCTAGCGCCACGTTCACAACGATTTCCAGTCACAAATTGGCGTCCGTCAGAAAAAATCGTCACAGTCATCATGCAGTTATTTTCACACAAGCCACAATGCGTAAACTCTTTATCTGCGGTAAACGTATCCAACTCTTCAAGACCAAGGATCGTTGTTTCCTGTCCTAATTCGTAGTTTTCTAATGCAATCAAAGCAGCCCCATACGCGCCCATCAAACCTGCAATAGAAGGACGGACAACTTCGCGTTCGCTGATCAGTTCAAAGGCTCGCAAAACAGCTTCGTTATAAAACGTTCCACCTTGGCAAACGATTTTCTTTCCTAATTCTTCTGGACGTCGAACTTTGATTACTTTGTAAATCGCATTTTTGATTACGGAGTATGATAATCCCGCAGAAATATCCCCAACAGAAGCGCCTTCTTTTTGAACTTGTTTGACTTTTGAATTCATGAACACCGTACAACGAGAGCCTAAATCAACGGGTGCTTTAGAACTTAGCGCTTCAAGCGCAAAGTCTTTTACATCAAAGTTCAATGATTTGGCAAACGTTTCAATAAACGAACCACAACCTGAAGAACACGCTTCATTCAATTGGATCGAGGACAACACACCATCTTTAATGGTCATCGCCTTCATATCTTGACCGCCGATATCTAAAATAAAATCAACACCTGGTTGAAAATGATCTGCCGCTTTGTAATGAGCCATCGTCTCGACTTCTCCGATATCAACTTTCAACGCATTTTTAATTAAATGTTCACCGTATCCGGTCACAGCAGATTTTCCAACAAAGACATCTTTTGGTAATTGTTGGTATAATTCTTTCAATACTTTCATGGTCGTTTCTAGAGGCTGTCCTTGATTATTTCCGTAAAATGAAAATAATAAGTTTCCTTCTTCATCAATCAACGTAACTTTTGTCGTTGTAGATCCTGCATCGATTCCTAAAAAGGCAACACCATGATGATCAGCTAACGCTTTTTCTTGCGCTTTTGCTTGATCGTGACGTACTCTAAATTCTTTTAGCTCTGCTTCATCTTGAAATAATGGTTCTAATGTATCGGTTGGTTTTAATTGTTCTTGGTCTCCTTTTGTCAGACGGTGGATTAAATCTGTTAAGCTAGTTGATTTAGCCCCTTCCGAATAAATGGCGGCGCCCATCGCTACAAATAGTTGCGGATTTTCTGGAAAAATAATATTTTCTGGTTTCACATCTAAGGTTTCAATGAATCGTTTTCTAAGTTCAGACATGAAGAAGAGAGGACCACCTAAAAAGGCGATTTTCCCTTTGATTTTTCGTCCTGCTGCAAGTCCTGCAATTGTTTGATTGACTACTGCTTGAAAAATACTGGCTGAAATGTCCTCTTTAGCGGCTCCTTCGTTGATCAAAGGTTGAACATCTGTCTTGGCAAAAACACCGCATCTTGATGCGATCGGGTATATCGTTTGATAGTTTTTAGCTAGTTCATTCACGCCATTCGCATCTGTTTTTAGCAACACAGCCATTTGGTCAATAAAAGCTCCCGTTCCACCAGCACAGCTCCCATTCATCCGCTGTTCTAATGCTCCTTCAAAAAAGGTGATTTTTGCATCTTCACCACCTAGTTCAATCGCTACATCGGTTTCTGGAATGATTTCCTCTACTGTTTTCGTACAGGCGATCACTTCTTGAACAAATGAAATGTTTAAAACATCTGCCAACCCCATGCCACCAGATCCTGTAATAGTCATGGTAATCGGCGTTTCTTCACCCAATTCAGTCATCGCTTCATTCAATACTTTTTCGGTTGCTGCTTTTACATCTGAGTAATGTCGTTCATATTTAGCAAATTTGGTATGATTTTCTTCGTCAATAATTACCAATTTCACAGTTGTCGAACCGACGTCTATTCCTGCTCTTAATGTCATATGTGTTATCTCCTTAAATTTCATACCCTTTTATTCGCAACACTTTGTTGATTATCCTACAAGGTGTCTGATATAATACTTATGTATATTTTAGGAAGATTCTAATGGAATTGCAACAAGCAAAACACCCAAATTTGTGAGATAAACAACAAACTTTCAACTATTGTTGATTATTTCGAAAGGAATTTTTTATGTCAAAGAAAACCGACCTTCGGGTAATGCGAACACACAAAATGATTATTGAAGCGTTCATTCATTTAGTAGATGAAAAAGGATATGACTGTATAACGATCCAAGACATTGCAGATGAAGCCATGATCAATCGCGCGACTTTCTATGCTCATTTCAAAGACAAACAAGACCTTTATGAACAAATTTTTGATTTTGCAATCAATGCCTTCACCTCTGTTATCGATGCAGAACAGCTTATTGTCAGCAACCGGATTAAAGTCAAACAAATTGAAGCCCTACTGACAACTATTTATATTAACATTCAAAAAAATAAAACATTCTTTTTAACAATCATGGATGGTAGTTCAAATGAGTTATTACGGAAAAAGTTAGCAGATATTATTTACGAAAAATACGCAGATATTTTTTCTAAGCTAAAAATCACGGAAAATGAGATTGAAGTACCGATTGATTTCATCATTGAATATATGACGTCAATCTTTACAGGAACGCTTCATTGGTGGATCACAAGTGACACAGACATGTCTCCTAATCATTTAGCTAGACTTGTTATTAAATTAGTTGGAAACGGCCACCTGACTGTTTTAGGGCTTGAGATTGATAAATAGTTTTCAGCCAAAGTAAAATAGCCTAGAACAACACACAAACGAGGTTGTTCCAGGCTATTATTTATTCGCTACGCTATTAGCGGTTTTTCGCACGCCATTTTTTTGTATGAGCAGTGTCTCGGGCAGACACAACTTGGATACCTTTTGTTTGATCTTGCGTTTTCTTTTTAGAAAAAAGATTTATTTTGACATCATATTTGCCTTCACGTGCTAAGTCATAGACTTTTTCTGCTGTTTCAGTTATTTTCTCTTTGATATTCATTCCGTTCACTCCTCATGCTTTTTCATTCACTTTATCACATAATTCGAAAAAAGAGAACAAAAGTTACTATCTCTATTATTTAGTCAAAAAAAGAACAACTCAATATGAGTTGTTCTAACAAAAACTGGGGTAGCTGGATTCGAACCAACGCATGACAGGATCAAAACCTGTTGCCTTACCGCTTGGCTATACCCCAAAGGTTAAAATGGAGGAAAGTGGATTCGAACCACTGAACCCTAAGGAACGGATTTACAGTCCGTCGCGTTTAGCCACTTCGCTATTCCTCCAAAAGGTTTTAGTAAAAAACCTGACTTAGTTATAATACAAAACTTTTGAAGAAAAAGCAAGCCTTTTTCGAAAAAAAGTTGTTATTTATTTTAGTCGTTTAAATTCCACTGGCGAATGATGTATTCAATCGCTTCATCAAGCGTTTTCACGGTTGCTTCATTCCGTCCATCGATCACAACAGCGAATTTTTTTGTATCTTGTGCTAAGACTTGCCCAATTTCTTTTTTGCCGATTGTTAAGGTACTTACTGTGATGGTTTCACCATTTACTTTTTTTTCTGCTTCTTCTATTTTTACTTCTATATCTTTATTTTTCTTTGACATCTTCATCCCTCCAGCTATCTATGGTATCACGTTACGAGAAAAAAAGAAAGTGGGCAAAACCTGATTAGCTTTGCACCACTATTGCTTCATTTCAAAGAAACGCTATACACTTTTGTCTTGTGTTCATAAAAGTCTTTCTGCGCCTTAAGCACTAAATAATTCTTTTCTCTTGCTCTCGCTAAGTATGCCACAAACAACGCCTGCCACAATAGAAAGAATGCCAATCATAATAAACAACCATAAAAAGCTCGATAAATAGGTTTGAATAAAGTCATACATCGCTTTCGATTGGATCCCTAGCTTCTTTAAAAAGCCTTGCATTAAAATAATTGCAGGAACAACCAGCATCATTAAGCCGCTGCCCGTCCAGATATAGGACCAATACCTTAATAAACGATGGAAATAGCCTCTTAATGAAGAATAGAGAGAGAAACTTAATAGGACCCATAAAACACCGCAAACACCCATAAAAACAACTAATGTCGATTTATAGTTCATCACTTTCCGTCCATAGGAAACTAAAAAAGGCAACTCGATGTAGCCTTTGTAAATTGTTACTGCATTGTCGGAAAGTTTCGTTACCGCTTGTTCTGATTCTGGTGTTATCTGGATATTTTTTTCTTTCATATATTCTATGATGGCTTTAGATACCGTATCGTGGATTTCTTTTTCATTAGAAATAGTATACTTTGTGCCTGTATTGTACATTGCTTTGAAATAGGCATTCACATCCGTCTTCACTAACTCTTGCTTGATTGACTGATTCAAAACCCCTTCTGGAATATTACTTCCTAAAGCGCTGTTTTCGATTTGGCGATTGATTTCTTCCGTTAGTTCTGAATAATAATCTGCTTTTGCTGCTTGTTTTGCAATATAGTTTTCGCTAAACAACGTGAGTCTCAATGTCAACAGAATCAAAAACGCGAATAAAAATACAGATGATAGGAAAGCAAGAAAAAAACGAGAGATTACTTTCATTAAACGACCCCGATTTTTCATCTGACTGATTCTCCTCCTTTATGATTTTTCATCGATGATTGGTCCAGATACATAATCTGCTGAAACAAAAACACGTTCAGGTGTTAAACCAATCGCATCTAATGGATAACAAGTATAAAGGATCAGTGCTCTTTTTGAGTGGTCGCCCAATTTTGTATAAACTGCTGGATCTTTATAATCAGCAACTTTTACTTCTGTTACTTGATACGTATAATCTCCATAGTGAGTATGAATGTTCACTTCATCCCCAGGTTCTAAGTAATAAATTTTCCCAAATGAGGGTAGATTATGCCCACCGATCAATGTTGTTCCAAGATCCCCTGGAATCATACTGCCGATGTATTGCCCTGCGCCTAAACGCAAAATATCTTCACTATCTCCGTAATACAATGGTTCATTAATTTCGACTTTATCGATCACTACCTCACCAAATTGATCTCCCCCTACCGGATAGACCATATTTGAAGACGATAGCTCTTCTTTTTCAGATGCTTCCATCTTAGTTGTATTCGCTTCAGTCGATTTTTCGTCTGAGAATGCTGTTTTTGTTTTATCCTTTCTTTTTTCAAAAAGGTTCGTTCCTTGTTGATCAAAAGATGGAGCATCATTCAAAGAAATCAATTCGACTGCAGATGACGCGAAGTTAATGACAGGTGCACCAATTATGTAAATGATGAGATAGCCAAAAAACATAAAGAGAAGAGGCACGTAAATAAATGCCCCTACTCTTTTTAATTGTTTCATATTAGGCTAATTTGTTCTTTCTGCTCACAAATACTGCACCTGCTGCAGCTACGATCAATGAGCCAAAAGTAATCCCGCTTAATGCGTAGTTTGATCCAGTATTTTTGACTGGCGCGCCAGTTTTGTATACAGGAGCACCCTTCGTATCAGTGATAGTCACTGCAGAGTAAGTTCCGTTTGCTCCAAAAGTAATTTTCAAGCCTACAGCATTTCCAGCTGCAACAACATAACTTTGTAATTGAGAAATTACATTAGCTGGTAATAATCTAACCGCATCTCCAAGTGAATTAGCGCCTGATGTGTTGACAGATACTCCTTCAACTAAAGAACGAGCTGCTTGAATGTTCTTAATTGCTTCATCGGCTTGAGCTTGTGCTAAATCAACACGTTTCAAGTGATTAGAAGCTGCATTCGTCTCTGCTGCACCAAAACTGAATTTTTTACCACCAATTGTTAAACCAGCGTTTAATTCATTAAGGATAGGCTGTTCAGTTGCTGAAATAGCACCGTCTGCTGAAGCGGTTGTTGCAAAACTAACCGTTGCTACAAAAGCAATAATAAATCCAATAACTTTTTTCATTTTTCATTCCTCCTATCTTAAATATTTATAATCAATTACAGAATGTCTGTAAAAATTATACTACCAACAACCTCTAACCGATTAGAGGACATAGCGAAAGAATATTAAAGGAGTAAATCACTTTAATATTCCGACTTCGTTTTGAAAACCAGTTCTTTACTATATAAAATTATCATATGCCCCTATAATAGTCAAACTGTTTTGAGAAAAAAAACTCTTCCAATTCTTGCTATTCTTCACTTTTTATACTTTTTTTGAGATGAATGTTGCTTCAAAAACGTCGTAATTGGCTTCTTTCAAAATTCCCTCGATTTTTTGAGTCTCGCGGCTTTCTATTTGTAACTCAATAATTGTTTCTAACTCTTTCCGATTTACAACAACCGTTAAAATACTAAAATCATTATCCGCTAACAATTTGGTAATCTCTGCTAAAATCCCTTTGTGATCTTCTGGAATACGTAACTGAATTCTAGTACCGCCATCATTGTATCCAGTAATTTTTAAAAACGCATCAAAAATATCATTATTTGTTATAATACCAACGAGTGCCTCATTTCCGTCAACAACTGGCAATACTCCGATGTTATGTTGGCGCATTTGAAAAATCCCCTCTTCCAAAGAGGCTTCAGGATTGATTACACGAACATCTTTCACCATTATATCTGCAACTGTGGTCTTGTTTAAAAGATAATTTACTTCATAGACACTTAAACTTGTCGCTTTTGATGGCATCGCCGATTGAATTGTTCCTTCCGTGATCAACCCAATCACTTGCTCTCCTTTGACTACAGGCAAGCGATGGATATTATTTATTTTCATCAACTCAACCGCATCAAAAATTTTCATTTCTGGTTGAGCTACGACTAAATTTTTTGTCATAAAATCACTTACACTCATGCTATTAACCTCCTAGATATGCTTTTTTCACTTCATCACTTTCTAATAATTCTTTACCTGGTCCGCTTAAAACAACTTCACCCGTTTCCAAAACGTAGCCTCGATCGGCAATCGACAACGCCATTTTCGCATTTTGTTCAATCAATAAAACAGTCGTTCCTTGTTTGTTGATTTCTTGGATGATGTTAAAGATTTCTTGAATAAAGATTGGTGCTAATCCCATAGAAGGCTCATCTAATAATAGCAATTTTGGTTTAGACATCAGTGCTCTGCCCATTGCCAACATCTGTTGTTCTCCACCAGATAAGGTTGACGCATCTTGATTTTTACGTTCTTTTAAAATTGGAAAACGATCAAAAATCATATCGTACTCTTTTTTTAAATCACTATCTTTGCGTAAAAATGCCCCCATTTCAAGATTCTCTTGAACCGTTAAACCAGCAAAAACATGGCGACCTTCTGGTACTTGACACAGTCCAGATGCAACAATCTTTTGTGGAACCATTTTATGGATTGGTTGACCTTCAAAGGTAATACTCCCATTCGAAGGTCGATTCAACCCAGAAATCGTTCTTAAAATCGTCGTTTTACCCGCACCGTTTGCTCCGATCAAAGAGACGATTTCTCCTTGTTCTACGTTGAAACTTACATCACGTACTGCTTGAATCACACCATAATGAACAGATAAATTTTCAATGGTCAGCATTATAGTTCACCTCCAAGGTAAGCTTCGATCACACGAGGATCGTTTTTGATGGCTTCTGGTTTGCCTTCAGCAATAATCCTGCCATACTCTAACACATAAATTCGTTGACAAACCTCCATGACTAAACTCATATCATGTTCGATCAAAACAATTGTGATTTGAAATTCTTTTTGGATTTTTCTAATGAGTTCCGTTAATTCTGCCGTTTCTTGAGGATTCATCCCTGCAGCTGGTTCATCTAAAAACAATACTTTCGGTTGTGTCGCCAAAGCTCGTACGATCTCTAAACGTCTTTGTTCGCCATAAGGAAGGTTTTTAGCTAACGTCTGAACTTTTCCCTCTAAACCGAAAATCGCAAGTAATTCCAATACCTTCTTTTCCATCTCCTCTTCTTTTTTATAAAAAGTTGGTAAGCGTAAAAGACTTGAAAGGATTCCTTCTTTGTTTTTACTATTCATCGCAATTAGAACGTTATCCATTACGGTCAACTCTTTAAATAAGCGGATATTTTGGAAAGTCCTGCTTAACCCCATGTCCGCAATTTTATACGGTTTCATACCATTCAACACGTGTTCTTTCCCTAGAATATCGAGAGTTACTGTTCCTTCACTAGGTTCATAAACACCAGTTAAAAGATTAAATAATGTTGTCTTTCCAGCGCCATTAGGACCAATTAATCCAATTAATTCATTTGTTTCTAAAGAAAGATTGACATTGGAAACAGCAGCGAGTCCGCCGAAGTTTTTGGTTAAATTACTAACGTTCAATAGAGGCATTTGTTTTGTCCTCCTTTTTCTTAACTATTTTTTTGACTGAAAATTCCCAGGTTCCAAGTAAGCCACCTGGTTTAAAAATCATGATGATGATCAATGCTAATGCGTAAATGATCATTCTAAGAGCCCCTGCATCTTGCAAGAACATATTCAAAATGCCAAGTACAATCGCTGAAATAAAGGTTCCTGTGACACTACCGATACCACCAAATACTACGATGATCAAAATATCGATTGATTTCATGAAACCAAAATCTTTTGGCGCAATTGTTTGAACATAACTTGAATAAATCGCACCTGCCACACTTGCTGTAACAGCACCAATGATAAAGGCAACGACTTTATATTTCGTCGTATTCACCCCCATCGATTCTGCCGCAATTTCATCTTCTCTGATCGCCATTGTCGCGCGTCCCGGTCCACTATGAATAAAGTTAACAATGATCAACGTTACAATCACCACAAATCCGAATACCATTGACCAGTTAACCATTGGTGGAATACCAAAAATACCGGCTGGACCATTGGTTATGTCTTTCATATTGATAATAACAATACGAATAATCTCTGAAATCCCTAATGTCGCAATCGCTAAGTAATCCCCTTTTAATCTCAAGGTTGGAATCCCAACTAATAATGCCACGATCCCTGACAACACGATCCCTAACAAAATTCCGCTAAAAAAACCGCCCATCGTAGGATATTTAACAGACATAATCGCTGCACTGTATGCACCGATCGCCATAAAGCCAGCATGCCCCAATGAAAACTGACCTGAAAAACCAATAATCAAATTCAATCCTAACGCCAACATAATATTGATCCCGATAGTAATCAAGGTATATTCAGTAAAGGGTGTTATCACACCTGTTACATATAATGTGTAAATAAAAGCATAAGCGAGAGCTGCAATTAAAAGCCAAACAACATTATATTTTAAATTCTTTTTCATGCTTGCCACCTACACTTTCTCTTTGATATTCTTGCCAAGTATTCCAGCAGGACGAATCAATAAAATAATAATCAACAACGCATATACAACCGCATCTTTATAATCTGAAAAACCAAGCGCAATCGTGATTGTTTCTAGTAACCCGATCACAAAGCCACCAAGTGCCGCTCCTGGTATAATCCCAATTCCGCCTAAAACCGCCGCAACGAAAGATTTTAGCCCTGGGACAACGCCCATCATCGGATCAATCGAATTATAGTAAAGTCCAATCAGCATGCCCGCTGCCGCCGCTAAAGCAGAGCCTAAAGCAAAGGTAAATGAAATCGTACGATTCACATTGATCCCCATCAATTGGGCCGCATCTGCATCAACTGAAACTGCCCGCATTGCTTTACCCATTTTTGTCTTTTTAACAATCAATTGGAGCGCAATCATCAATACTAATGAAATAACTAAAATAAGAACTTGAATATTTGAGATTTGAATAAAACCTAATTGATAATTTTTAAATTCAATTGCTTGCGGAAATGATTTTTTTTCAGGACCTAGCCAATAAATCATCCCGTTTTGTAGTAAAAAGGAAACCCCAATCGCTGTGATCAAAGCCGCAATTCTTGTTGATTTTCTTAACGGTCTGTATGCTAAAAATTCAATGACCACACCGATTACAGCAGCACCTACCATAGATAGAATCAACGCTGGGAAAAAGCCTAAATTCAATTTGTTAATAAAGAAATACCCCATAAAACTGCCCAACATATAAATTTCACCATGCGCAAAGTTGATCAATTTAATGATCCCGTAAACCATTGTATAGCCCAATGCCAACAGAGCATAAATACTTCCTAGAAAAAGCCCATTTACTAGTTGTTGGATAACTACTTCCATGTTTATCACTTCCAATATTTTAGAATAATTACTGTTTGATTAAAGAAAAAAGAGGAGGGACAAAACGTGGAACCTTGTCTCACCCTCTTTAAGTTACATATAGATCGTTTTTCAACTTAAGGATTTACGGCATCCGCAGATGTTTCTTTTCCATCTGTTAAGCCTAATACTACAGCTGATTTTTCAGGATTATGATCTTTGTCCATCGTCATTTTTCCTGTAACACCGACAAAATCTTTTAATGAGGCTAATCCTGCTGTGATGTCTTTTGAATCAGCTGAATCTTTGTCTTCCATCGCTTGTTTTAACATATAAACAGAATCATAACCTAACGCGTTAAAAGCAGATGGTTGTTTAGAGTATTTTTTCTTAAATGATTCTACAAATGGTTTTACTTTGTCTGTAGCTGGTGCTTTTTCTGAGAAGTGACCTGTGTAATACACATCAGAAACATTTTTTGCTCCAGCGATTTCAACTAATTTTTCATCGCCAAATCCGTCAGCACCTAAAATTGGTTTATCGATGCCCATTTCACGTGCTTGCTTGATGATCAAGCCAGCTTCTGCATAATATCCTGGAATGTAGATCGCATCATAATCAAGGTCTTTGATTTTTGTTAAAATTGCTTGGAAATCTTTGTCACCAGCAGTAAATGTTTCTTCTTTGGCAATCTTGCCTTTAAACGTCTCTTTAAATGATTTCGTTAAACCAATCGCGTAATCACTTGAATTATCCCCAATGATCACTACATTTTTTGCTTTTAAATTATCTTGAGCGAAATTTGCTAAGATGACTCCTTGGAACGTATCTTGGAAACAAGCTCTGAAAATGTATTCTTGGACTTTATCGTTTACAACAGTGATGCTGTCATCTGTAGCTGAAGGTGTGATCACCGGAACTGCTGCTTTGGTCATATTTGGAATTGTCGCTTTTGTCGCACCAGATGTCGCTGGTCCAACGACTGCAACAACTTTATCTTTTGACGTTAAATTGGCTGCTACTGACGTTGCTTCGCCATTTTCAGATTTGTTGTCTTTTTCAATCAACTCTAATTTTTTACCTAACACGCCGCCTGCTTCGTTGATTTCTTCAACTGCCAATGCGATTCCTTCTTTTTCAGCATTCCCGTACGCTGAAACATCCCCAGAAAGTTCCATGTTCATCCCTATTTTGATTGTATCGCCTTCAACCTTATTTCCATCACTGCTTGCGCCCCCACCAGCTGCTGGTCCACATGCTGCTAGTAAAAATAGACTAGCAAATAAAAAACTAAATTTCTTCATTTTGTTTCCTCCTTTGATTTTAAAGCTTGTTGTGTTGGTCAGATCTAACTGGAAAATAGGAAAAATAGAATGTGATGCATGTCACCACAATCAGCTTTTTCTTTTTCTCGAAGAGCTACCACAAAAAGCTAGATGATTTTAAAGCTGAACGAATTCGTAGAGCCGGATAATTTTCTTTGTATAAATAATTATTAAAGAAGTATGTATACAAATATAATCAATAATAAAAGAAATGTCAATTAATTTTCAGAAAATTCCTATAATTCAAATTATTATGCGTTAATTCCTCTATTTTACAACTGAAGCTCTCGATATTTTTACGTTTATTTTTCTTTCATTTGAGAATCTATTTCAACTACTCATAAATTCTAGGAAAAGTAGCAATCGTTTATCACCATTCTGTATCTAAAGTAATGTATAGGAGAAAGCTTAATAAGGGATCAAACTTATCGTTCATTTTCTGTCATAACAAAACTGACAAAAGGCACGACAAGATGATCCCTATTCTACACTAAAAATTATTTACTGCCATTTCATTGCATCGTAGTCATCCATTCCTATTGGGTAATACTGACAGGCGTCCGCAATACTTCAATTCCCTGTTCGTTTAGCACTGCTACTTCCACTTTATTTGTAGGAGAAAGAATCCCTACTCCTAATAATTTAAATGTGCCGTCCTCTGCAATTTTCACTGTTTCTTGACGTCTTCGCTTGACATATAACCGAACACTACTTGCTGATTTACCAGTGACTTTCCCTGTTACGTAGGGCGTGTCCAGCTTGTAGGTATCCAGCACCATTTCCACCTTAGCGGGTTGAACTGTAACGTTTTGACGTGTGATTTCTGTACTATAACGATACCCTACAACTTCAACTTTATCACTCTCTTGTTCAATTAGCCCTTCTACATCGAATGAAAATTGACGGTTGGAGGTTAATAATTTTCGTTCAATTTCTTTTCCGTTGATGACCAATGCGACATGTGTATGGAAATAATCAGTCTTGCCTGAAACGACTGTGTCTTCTGATAAAACATAGTCATTTACCGTCAACTCATAGTCAATTTCTTCAACTTTGACCATGCCACGATTGATTTCTTCATTTTTGCTATCTAAAATAACGATTTTTACTTTATCTGTTGTCTTCGTAATGGTTTCTTCTGTATCTAGTTCAAAAATTCCATCACTAAAAATCGCTGTTGTGGAAATCAACTGATCATTGACCCATAGTTGGGCGTTTTTAGGGCTTAATGCTGGGTCGATTTCCCCTGTAATAAAGTCATCTAATCCAAGATAAAATGGATCTAAAATCAGTGAACTATTTGCAGAAACATTTACAGTAGTTGTTGCTTTGAAGCCACCGTTTTCTGTTAACGCGGTAATTTCTGTGGTACCTGATTTTAATCCAGTTACAGCGCCTTCCTGTGAGACAGAAGCAATAGAAGCGTCAGCAACAGAATACGTAACTTTTTTATTCGTTGCATTTTCTGGAAGGACTTTTGCTTGTAATTGGCTTTCTTCAGAAATCGTTAGGTTTAAAGCGGAAGGTGTTAACTCTATTCCGGTTACCTCAAAACCTGTTTTCATTTCGCGGATGTATTTTCCCGGTTTCGTTCCATCATAATTTGCCATAAGCCTTGCACTGCTGTCATAGCTATTCTCAGCTTCTGAAGAATCTAAGAGCCATCTTCCAGTGTATGGTTCTACTTTTTTCCTTGGTAAATTAGTTGATGGTGTAGGCTTAAAATTAGGACCTAGAATCAACACATCTAACGAATCTGTTTTATAAAAAATACTCTCAATTGACGATACATTACTCGTGTCCCAATTACTTATATTCAACTCATAAAGGTTACGTGCGTAGGCAAACATGTTCGTCATATTTGTCGTTTTGGTTATGTTCCAAGTATTCAAATCTAATTTGCTCAAATTCGTTACTTGACTAAACATAGACTCCATATCTATTACTTTACTCGTATCCCAATCGATCACATTTAAACCTGATATACCACTTGACTGAAACATACGGTCCATATACCGAACATTACTTACATTCCAATCACTGATATCTAAGTCAGTTAACTTTGTAGTGCCAGAAAACATTGAAGACATAGTCGTTACATTTTCTGTATTCCAACCAGATATATTCAACGTTTTCAAGCTGGAAGCATTATAAAACATTGAAAACATGCTCGTCACTTTTCCTGTAACCCACTCCAACATATCTAATTCTGTTAAGCTTGAGGCACCTGAAAACATTGAAGACATGTTCGTAACACTTCTTGTATCCCAGTCTGATATATCCAATTCTGTTAAGCTTGACGCACCTGAAAACATTGAAGACATAGTGGTCACTTTTCCTGTATCCCAGCCACTTACATCTACATTTATCAGTTTTGAACTATCAGAAAACATGGACTCCATAGTCGTCACTTTACTTGTATTCCAATTAGTTGTATTTAAGCTCGTTAAGCTTTTCGCATTAGAAAACATTAAAGACATGTTTATCACATTAATCGTATCCCATTCACTTACATCTATATTTGTCAGATTTGAAGTATAAGAAAACATGGAATTCATATTCGTCACTTTACTTGTATTCCATTGGTCTACATCTAATTTTGATAGACTTTTAGCACCAGAAAACATGCCACTCATGTTTCTCACATTTATTGTATCCCATTTGCTCACATCTATATCTGTCAAATTATAAGTATTTACAAACATGGAACTCATATCCGTCACACCACTTGTATCAATAAAACCTGCCCCTTCTATTGTTTCTAAATAAGACAAATATGAAAACATACTATTTGTCGAGGAATTAGCTGTAACTGGCTCAGTGAATTTTATGTGTTTGATTCTCGCCCCTTCTAAAATTCTAAAAGATTCTATTTTAAAATATATACTTGTCCTGTGTTCAGTATTTGGAAGTTCTCCACCTCCAAAGGTAAGTGTCTGGCTCTCTGCATCCCATTCCCAAGGCACTGTACCATATATCCCTTCCACTTTTTTGATGGTTATTACCACTTCTCCACTTAATCCACTTTCTGTTTTGGCTGTGATCGTTACAGTCCCAGCTTTGAGAGCCGTAACCACTCCTGTTTCAGAAACAGTTGCTAACGCTTCATCACTGGATGTCCAAGTAAGGTTAGCTGTACTATTTTCTGGCGTGAATACAGCTGTTAGTTGTTGTGTTTGTCCTTCTTTTAACTCTTTCTTTTCTGCGTTCACAACAAGCGCGGTTGGCTCACTGTCTTCTGCAACTTTTACTGTTTGTTCTGGAATAGCCTCTGTGCTGTTGCTTTCTTCCGCGAAAGCAGCGGTTCCATATACGCTAACTAATCCCAGAGCCCCTACGATTAATCCTTTGACAACTACTGACTTTTTCATTCTTCTTCTCCTTTTCTACTTTTCTTTTTTAAACCCTAACTTTATAAGTTGCGCTTCATTTGCCTCTTCACTTGCACTAGCAAATGATTCATTTGGCAACGAAATAAGCGAGATTTCCTTGGCATCTTTGGTTGATACTTTTTTCAAGTCCACTTCAATGGTTTCTACGGCTGCTTTTTCAGTAAAATCAATCGTATAGTGAATTCCCTTTTTATTGGCGTACAATTTTTCACTAGGCTCTAATAGCTTCTTTGCTTTTGTTTTAGTTGATATGCCCATTGTTTTGTACTGAATCGTTGTTATAATTTTTTGCTTTAATAACGCATCTTTCTTGTGAATATTTTGAACTTTTACCTGTTCGTCTTCTTGTTTTAGAACAAAGGTTGCGGTCTGTTCTTGTACTGCGCAAGCAGAAAGGGTAAATAACGCAATTATCCCGACAATCCCCAAACTATTTCGTTTCATTCTATCTCCTTCTTTCTTATCACTATACTCATTGTAACAAATAATTAATAATAAGTCTTTTATTATTAACTAAGGAAGACAAAAAAGAGCAGTAAAACCAATTTAGTTTTACTGCCTCGTGCCTGATTCACCTTTTTTCACATTCTTTTTAGCCTGATAGTCGATTTTAAATTCTAGTAGAAAACATCAGTCTGTCCCCATCGTTTCCTCTCTATTTTTTTGAATTGCTATAAAAATAGCTGCAGCTCCAATCAGATTTGCATCATTTTTGTATTGACACGTTACGATTTGCGGGATAAAATCATTTAATTCAAAATGCGCTAGTTTTTCTTTCATTCGACGATTGATTTCCTCTAGTAAGCCTTTTTTAGCTGAGACACCTCCGCCTAAAACAATCATCTCTGGATCAAGGGAAAATTGAATACTAAACAATCCTTGTGTCACATACTCATAAAAATTATTCACTTCTTCTATCGCCAATTTATCCCCAGACTCTGCCAATGCAAACACATCTTCCCCAGTGTACGTCTCTTTCTCTACACCCTTGCGTTCGCAATAACGCCAAGCCATTTGAACAGCAGTCCCTAGTTTACTAAAGGTCTCACCACCACTTAGGTACATTAATCCAAATTCACCACCATAAAGATGAGCGCCTTTTACAATTTTTCCTTTATGAAAAATCGCCCCACCAATACCCGTTCCAATCACAACAAACGCCACTTCTTGTTTCCCTTTCGCAGCACCTTCGTATATTTCTGCCATTCCTGCACAATTCGCATCGTTTTCGATTGAGACTGGCAACTCAAATAACGCTTCCAATTCTTTATAAATATTGAATCTATGAATATAAGGAATTGCCGAAATTCCGTTGATCATTTGTTTTTCAACATCTACTACACCAGGTGCACTAATAGCTACCCCTTCAATTGTCTGATTGATCTCGTTATAAACAGCGAATAATGACGCTTTCATTTCATCCCATGTTTTAGGTGTTGTAAAGTTTCCTTTATCCCTTATTTCTTGGCCGTTCCAAATCCCATATTTTACTGCTGAACCGCCAAAGTCAAATGCCAAAATTGCCATCCCGTAACCCCACCTTCATTTATTTATTCTTTTTGTCTCTTCTATAATTGTAGGGACCGTGATATTCCTGGTCCGGATTTCTTTTTAAACTAAACTTCAACGGTACATAGTCGATTCCACCTTTAGTCAGTGGATGACATCGTAAAAATCTCGCTGTCCCCATGGTAATTCCCTTAATACTGCCATGCGTCTGAATAGCATCGATCATGTATTGTGAACACGTCGGGTGATAGCGGCAACTAGCTGGAAGCCCTGGGGAAATAAAGCGCTGATAGCCACGAACCATTCCGATAAAAATATTCCCTGCCATTTCGTCCCTCTTTTCTCTATCCGAAAAAACTATACCTTGTTTTGTAATCGAATGCAAGTTTACAAATTGAAGGTAAAACTATTTTTATAAAAATTTGCAACGGTTGAAAAAGAAAACTATTCAAATTTCTAAAAGGATGCTAAACTAGAGAAAAGGCAGAGACAACAGTAACATCCAGTCTTGTTTCTTATCCTCAATAAGTATACACTGCTGGTATATATTGTTTGATTCGGCTGCATTCAATCTAAAACGAAATGGAGCAACGAAACGATGGGCTTAAAATTTGAACGTACAAATGATTTAGATAAATTATTCGATTCTTTTGCAGTAGATCCAAAAAAAGTCGAAATGCCAAAAGAAGAATTAGAAAAACAAGCAGCTAAAGCTGAACAAACAGAACAAAAGAAAAAAGAACAATAAAAAAAGCGTTGACGTCTCCCAAAATTTGGAGAGGTCAATGCTTTTTTTATAAATACTTTTCAATGGCTTGCCATGCTTCTTCTTTCCCTTCTTTTGTTTGTGAAGAAAAAAGAATGAAATCATCAGATTTATCAAAGTTTAGGGCTTTTTTGATAACACTTTCATGCTTGTTCCATTTTCCGCGAGGGATTTTATCTTTTTTAGTCGCTACAACAATTACTGGAATCTCATAGTATTTTAAAAACTCATACATTTGAATATCTTCCTGTGTCGGCGCATGACGTAAATCAACTAAAGAAACAACGGCTTTCAATTGTTCTCTTGTCGTCATATACGTTTCGATCATCTCGCCCCATTTCGCTCGTTCCGTTTTCGACACTTTCGCATACCCATATCCTGGAACATCGACAAAGTGCAACGCCTCTTCAATCAAATAAAAATTCAGCGTTTGAGTCTTCCCTGGTTTTCCAGAAGTTCTAGCTAGATTTTTTCGATTGATCAGTGTGTTGATGAAAGATGATTTACCAACATTGGAACGACCCGCTAAAGCAATTTCTGGAAGTTCTGTTTCTGGATATTGTTTTGGTGAGACGGCACTGATGATAATTTCTGCATTATGAACATTCATTTTACTAACCTCCTAAGTGTAAAAGCTGAACGAACTTTTTCCTAAGATCACTATCCAACTAGAAGCTAGTGACTAGCTCGTAAAACTAAATACCTTGTTTTATAAAATCAGTAAAAAAGTAGAGACGCATCTCTACTTTTTAGTCTTTTAAAATTAACCAGCTTTTTTGTCTTTTTTATTATAAACAATTGCTGGTTTACCAGTGCCATCAACAGCCATTTCTGTAATAATGACTTTTTCGATCGAATCATCTGATGGTACGTCAAACATGACATCCATCATGATTTCTTCGATGATCGAGCGTAAGCCACGAGCTCCTGTATTTCGTTCAATTGCTTTATTCGCGATCGCACGTAATGCTTCTGGCTCAAATTCTAATTCTGTATCATCTAACGATAATAGTTTTTGATATTGTTTGACTAATGCATTTTTTGGTTCTGTCAAAATACGAACCAAATCATCCGTTGTCAACTTCTCTAACGCAGCAGTCACTGGTAAGCGTCCAATAAACTCAGGAATCAATCCAAATTTCAAAAGATCTTCTGGAATGATTTGTTGCATAACGCTTTCGTCTTCGTTCAGTTTGCTGTTTTGAGTCCCAAAACCGATTGTTTTTTCGCCTAGGCGATTTTTGACCATATTCTCGATACCGTCAAAAGCTCCGCCGACAATAAACAGGACATTAGTGGTGTCGATTTGGATAAATTCTTGATGCGGGTGTTTGCGTCCGCCTTGCGGTGGTACGCTAGCAACTGTTCCTTCCAAGATTTTAAGCAATGCTTGTTGTACACCTTCGCCTGATACATCTCTTGTGATCGATACATTTTCGCTCTTACGGGCAATTTTGTCGATCTCATCAATGTAGATGATTCCTTTTTCAGCACGTTCTACGTTAAAATCAGCAGATTGTAATAGTTTTAAGAGAATATTCTCTACATCTTCTCCCACATATCCTGCTTCAGTTAAACTAGTCGCGTCTGCAATTGCAAATGGTACATTCAATGTTCTAGCCAATGTTTGGGCTAAAAATGTTTTCCCAGAACCCGTTGGGCCAATTAAACAAATATTGCTCTTTTGTAGTTCCACTTCTTCAGAGCTTGAATTTTCTGATTGATTTACACGTTTATAGTGATTATAGACAGCCACTGCTAGTGAGCGTTTTGCCTGATCTTGTCCAATTACATATTCGTTTAAGACTTCCAAAATTTCTTGGGGTTTTGGGACATCCGTTAGTTCACGTACGGCTTCGTCGTAAAATTCTTCATCAATAATCTCTTTACATAAGTCGATACATTCATTACAAATATAGACACCTGGTCCTGCAACGATTTTTTTCACTTCTTCTTGTGTTTTACCACAAAATGAACAGCGAACTGCACCATTGTTGCTATTTGTGTTATCGTACATGCGTGTCACCCCTCTAAAATTAAAAATGACTGTCGTTACAGTCTTAAAATATAATAGCATAAATCAAGTGAAAATGCGAACATTGGATTTATAAAGATTTGATAAATAAATGAATTCTTATGGTATACTAAAAGAAGAAAAATCAATTGCTGTTACGTTTCAATTAACAGTAAAAAACTGGAGGGAATTTCATGCTTGAACAAATTTTATTAGGGACTTATACACGTAGAGATAGTAAAGGAATTTACCAAATCACATTAGATACTGAGAAAGAAACTCTTTCAAATGCAACTTTATTAGTAGAAGAAACGAGCCCGACATACTTGGCTACAGATCAAAAAGGGGACCTATTCAATGTTACTTCTGTTGATGGTGAAGGGGGCATGGCAGCGTACAAAAACAACGACGGACACTTTGAGTTGCTAAATAAAGTAACCGAAGCTGGCGCTCCTCCATGTTATGTAGCGATTGATGAAGAAAAACAACTTGTTTTTGGTGCAAATTATCATCAAGGTATTGTTCATGTTTATCGCATTTTAGCAGATGGACAATTAGAGGATACAGATAAAATCGTACATGATGAAGCGACTGGTCCCCATGAAAACCAAGACAATGCTCATGTTCATTATACGGATTTAACTCCTGATCGCCGTTTGGCTGTTTGTGATCTTGGTACGGATCGTGTGTATACGTATGATGTTAGTGAGGAAGGTACATTATCTGAGGTAGCTCAATATGTTGCAGAACCTGGAACAGGCCCCCGTCATTTGGTTTTCCATCCGAATAATCAAGTCGCTTATTTGTTTGGTGAATTAGATAGTACGGTGACTGTTTTGGCTTATAATGCTGCAGACGGTTCCTTTGAACAAATTCAAAAAGTGTCGACTTTACCTGATGGTTTTAATGAATTTAACGGCGGTGCTGCGATTCGTATTTCAGAAGATGGTCGTTTTGTCTATGCCTCAAATCGTGGACACGATTCAATTGCCGTTTTTGCTACTTCTGAAGAGGGACGCAAGGTAGAGCGTGCGCAATTGATTTCCACCGAAGGCGAAATTCCAAGGGACTTTGATTTAGATCCTACAGAAAAATTTGTGGTTGCAGCGAATCAAAATACAGATAACGTAACGCTTTATCGCCGTGATGAAGAAACTGGTCTTTTAGAAATGATCCAAAAAGATGTTTATGCACCTGAGTGTGTGTGTGTTTATTTTAAATAGAAATATAAAAAAGTAGCGTAAAACTTCATCGTTTTATGCTACTTTTTTTATGCTCGTATTTTCTACCTTCTACTTTTGACTCCTGAATAGTTTCGCTGCTCATTTTACTCACTATATAGTGTCAGTAGTTGAGACACAGATAATAGGCTCTCAACCACTGGTTTAATAAATTGAACATAAAACGATTAAAGTATTTTTTGTTCAGACTATTAAGAAAAATAAAATTATAAATAAAGAATTAGGATTGAAATTTAGTTTCTATAAATTGTACTAAAAAGAGTTTCATTCCGCAGATTCATCCTCATCTAGAATAGTTGATTACGATCTAAAACTACTACTCTTTCAAAGAAAAAAGCAGGAAAAACTTAATTATACGTTTTTCCTGCTTTCTATTCTTATTTTATTCGTACTGTCATTTTCTATCCTTTTTCTTCTGCTCCACATTTGCCAAGATTACCGTTGCTAACATTGCCAACCCAATAAATACCGCGGCATTCGATAATGCTTCTCCTGCCTTTGGAAGATCTGGTTTTTTCGGAACTTCTTTTTCTGGCACGACTGGTACTTCGGGTTTATCTGGTGGATTGATGTGGTCGTCAACGATTGCTATGTTTTTGATTTGTTTTCCTATAGCGGCTTCTTTATTGATTTTGACTCTAAACACTATAGAACGGGGTTTCGTGTCGCTGATTGTTGGGTATTCAGCGATTACTTTTCCATCTTTTACCGTTAAGCTTGTTGGTTTTGGTTCGTCCCCTTCACTTTTCACGCTGTTTTCTACATAGGTCAACCCTTTTGGTAGGTCGTCTGTGACTGTGACTTGATTCAATAGGCTATTTTCTACCGTATTGCGGAAACTGATGCGGTATTCGATTTCTTCACCGATTTTAACGGTCTTTTTATTGACTGTTTTCACGCTTTCTAGTTTTCCTACAGATTGTTCTGGTGTCACGGGTACTTCGGGTTCATCAGGTGGATTCGTGTGATCATCGATTTTCGCTTTATTGATGATGGGTTGACCAACTACTGCTTCTTCGTTGACCGTCACTTTGAACACGATGGAACGGGTTTTTGTATCACTGATTGTTGGGTATTCAGCGGTTAGTTTGCCGTCTTTTACCGTTAAGCTTGTCGGTTTTGGCTCATCGCCCTCACTTTTCACACTGTTTTCTACATAGGTCACGCCTTTTGGTAGGGTATCCGTGACGGTGACTTGGTTTAAAATACCATTAGTGATTTTGTTACGGAACGTGATACGGTATTCGATTTCTTCACCGATTTTTGGTGCTTGGTTATTGACTGTTTTCGTACTTTCTAATTCCCCTGGTATTTCCGCTGGTGTCACGGGAACTTCTGGCTCATCGGGTGGATTTGTGTGGTCATCGATTTTCGCTTTGTTGATGATTGGCTGTCCAACTACGGCTTCTTCGTTGACCGTCACTTTGAACACGATGGAGCGTGTTTTGGTATCGCTGATTGTTGGGTATTCTGCGACTAGTTTGCCATTTGTCATGGTTAAGCTTGTCGGTTTTGGCTCATCGCCCTCACTGGTTAAACTACCTTCCACATACGTTAAGCCTTTTGGTAACACATCGGTGACGGTGACTTGGTTTAAAACACCTTTCGCTATTTTGTTATTGAAATTGATTCGATATTCGATTTCTTCCCCAATTTTCGGTGCTTGGTTATTAACTGTTTTCGTACTTTCTAATTCGCCAGGGGTTTCTACTGGTGTCACTGGGACTTCTGGTTCATCTGGCGGATTTGTGTGGTCATCGATTTTGGCTTTATTGATGATCGGCTGTCCGATAACGGCTTCTTCGTTGATGGTCACTTTGAATACGATCGAACGAATGTTAGTGTCGGTGATTTTCGGGTATTCTGCGACCAACTGGCCATTTGTTATGGTTAAGCTTGTTGGTTTGGGATCATCGCCTTCACTGGTCAAGCTGCCTTCTACATATGTTACTCCTTTTGGTAGAGTATCTGTGACCGTAACTTGGTTTAAAACACCATTAGGGATTTTATTGTTGAAATGAATTCGATATTCGATTTCATCTCCGATTTTTGGTGATTGATTATTCACCGTTTTCGTACTTTCTAGTTCTCCTGGTGTTTCGACTGGTGTTACAGGTACTTCTGGTTCGTTCGGTGGATTGGTGTGATCGTCGATTTTGGCTTTGTTTACGATTGATTCGCCGACTTCTGCCTCTTCGTTGACTTTGACTTTAAAGACAATCGAACGGATTTTGTTATCACTGATTTTCGGATATTCAGCAACTAGTTTGCCATTTTCCAGCGTTAAACTTGTTGGTTTTGGCTCATCACCTTCGCTTGTCACACTGCCTTCTACGTATGTTACGCCTTTTGGTAGCGTGTCGGTCACGGTGACTTGGTTTAAGACACCATTTGTGACGTTGTTGCGGAAGGTAATGCGGTATTCGATTTCATCCCCGATTTTTGGTGCTTGATCATTTACTGATTTTGTCACGTCCAATTGTCCAGGTGTTTCGACTGGGACAACTGGGATTTCAGGCTCATCGGGCGGATTGACATGATCGTCAACGGTGATCTTATTCACGATTTTTTGCCCAACAATGGCTTCTTCGTTGACTTTGACTTTAAAGACAATCGTACGTACTGTTGTGTCTTGGATTTTTGGGTATTCCGCAATGACTTTACCATTCGTCATCGTTAAACTTGTGGGCTGTGGGTCGGCACCTTCGCTAGTTAAGCTGCCTTCTACATAGGTCATTCCTTTTGGTAAATTGTCGGTGACCGTCACTTGGTTTAAGACGCCATTGGTGATTTTATTACGGAAAGACAAACGGTATTCAACTTCGTCACCGATTTTTGGTGATTGGTTATTCACTGATTTAGTACTTTCTAATTCACCAGGCGTTTCGACTGGTGTGACTGGGACTTCTGGTTCATCTGGTGGATTGGTATGATCGTCGATGATCGCTTTATTGACGATTGGCTGTCCGACTACCGCTTCTTCGTTCACACGGACTTTGAACACAACAGAGCGGACGGTATTGTCGTCGATTTTTGGGTATTCAGCAGTCATTTTTCCATTTTCCATGATCAAGCTCGTTGGTTTCGGGTCAGCTCCTTCACTGGTTAGACTACCTTCCACATAGGTCAGCCCTTTTGGCAAGGTGTCGGTCACAGTGACTTGATCGATTACACCATTTGTGACTTTATTACGGAAACTAATACGGTATTCGATTTCATCTCCGATTTTTGGTGCTTGATGATTGACCGATTTCGTTACGTCTAATTGTCCCGGTGTCACAACAGGTGTGACTGGGACTTCTGGTTCATCGGGCGGATTGGTATGATCATCGATTTTCGCTTTATTGACGATTGGTTGTCCGACTACCGCTTCCGCATTTACGGTGACTTTGAAACTAATCGTTCGTATGGTTGTATCCTTGATTTCAGGATATTCAGCGACTAATTTGCCATTTTCCATAGTTAAACTTTTAGGTTGTGGATCAGCGCCTTCACTCGTTAAACTTCCGTCTACATACGTCAAGCCTTTTGGTAAGGTATCAGTCACGGTGACTTGGTTTAGGACACCATTCGGGATTTTATTGTTGAAATGAATTCGATATTCGATCTCATCCCCGATTTTTGGTGATTGATTATTCACTGATTTGCTACTTTCCAATTCGCCTGGTGTGATGACTGGCACGATCGGCACTTCGGGTTCATCGGGCGGATTGGTGTGATCATCAATTTTGGCTTTATTGACGATTGCTTCGCCAATTTTTGCTTCATCGTTGACCTTGACTTTGAAAACGATCGAACGGACTTTAGTGTCATTGATCATACCGTATTCAGCAGTCAATTGACCATTTTCCATGGTTAAGCTTGTTGGCTTTGGATCGTCTCCTTCACTGGTTAAGCTGCCTTCAACGTAGGTTACCCCTTTTGGCAAAGTATCCGTTACGGTAACTTGGTTTAAAACACCGTTCGTGATTTTATTTCGGAATGTGATACGGTATTCGACTTCGTCCCCAATTTTTGGTGCTTGATCATTGACGGATTTGGTGACATCTAATCGTCCAGGTGTTTCAACAGGTGTGACTGGAATTTCTGGTTCATCTGGCGGGTTGACATGATCATCCACAGTTATCTTGTTTACGATTTTTTGTCCAACAATAGCTTCTTCATTGACTTTGACTTTAAAGACAATGGTTCGTACTGTTGTATCTTGAATTTTTGGGTACTCTGCAACGACTTTTCCGTCAGTCATGGTTAGACTTGTCGGTTGCGGATCAGCGCCTTCGCTGGTTAAGCTGCCTTCTACATAGGTCATCCCTTTTGGTAAATTATCTGTCACTGTGACTTGGTTTAAAACACCATTTGTGATTTTGTTACGGAAAGATAAACGATATTCGACTTCATCCCCAATTTTCGGCGATTGATTGTTGACGGATTTGGTACTTTCTAATTCTCCCGGTGTTTCTATTGGTGTCACTGGGACTTCTGGTTCATCTGGCGGATTCGTGTGATCATCGATCGTTGCTTTATTGATGATCCGTTGTCCGACTACTGCTTCTTCATTGACACGAACTTTAAAGGAAATGGTACGGGTTTCGGTATCGGCGATTTTTGGGTATTCAGCGGTTACTTGGCCATTGACAACCGTTAATGCGGTTGGTTTAGGATCAGGCCCTGTGCTTGTGACACTGTTTTCGATATAAGTTAGCCCTTTTGGTAAAGTATCGGTCACGGTCACTTGATTTAAAATACCCTTTGGTACGGTGTTTTTAAATTGAATCGTGTATTCTATTTCGTCGCCGATTTTTGGCGATTGATTGTTGACGGATTTTGAGCTTTCTAGTTTGCCGACCAGTTCTTCTGGGGCGATTTTTACCTCTACGATATTGGATGTGTTCTCGATCATCGTATTTGTGGCAGAATCTACGCCTTGGAATGTGGCACTATTTGGAATCAGTTCTTCTCCTTTGGCTGTATCATTGATTTTTGCTTGAAATTCGTAGACTGTTTTCGCGGTCGTTCCTTTGTAGCTACCGCCTTGTGTAGCGTTGGCGCCCTCTCCTACACGAAACGTGATTGCACGATCGGCTGCTGTGTATTCCCCTTGGTCATCGCCTGTGGCATCTGTTTTATTGCCAGCATTTGGACCACTTACGATGGATAAGCTGTCGGGTACATAATCTAAACGGCTATCTAATTGGTCTTTAGAAAGACTGTTGACCGCTTCTGTGTTTTCTTTGGTATTTTTGAGATGGACACGATAGGTTACGGTATCCCCGATTTTATACGTTTCTTTTGGATTTATAATTTCTTTGGTGACTTCAAGTTCGGGTGTTTCCGCATTGATTGAAAATCCAATCGCATTGGTTGAGTAATCATCTCCGCTACTGGTTGTTTTAAAGTTAATTTGTTTCTGACTGTTAGTGATGATCCCTTCTGGTAAGGTCAAACGATCGACATCGATATCTAAAAAGTTGGGAAAACCAGGATTAAATTTGCCCGGATATTTATCCACCATGTGTTGATCGTTATCTGAAACGGTTCCGTTCATGACATTACCGACTGGGTTGATTGTATTGCTGATATTGACCCAAGTTCCTGCACTATTTTGGATTTGAGCATTGTCACCTGTGAAAAATTTGTCTCCTTGAACGGTAAACCACGTCACGATTGGGTTTAATTTTCCTTGTTTAGAGGTTAAAAAGTCTTTCATGACAAATTCATTGTTGGTTCCAGCTTTGTTCCCTCTAGCGCCATAATAGACATTGAAGGCACGGGATCTTTTGGCTTGGTCTTTTGTCACGATAAATAAACTCCAACCACTGAAGTTGAAACTTTGAAATTTGCCTTGTAGGAAATCGGTCATCGGAATATCTGCTAATGTGTATGCACCAGTCGCACTTTTATCTCCTTGAAGGATCGAGGTCACATCCGCAAAGTTAGAAAAGCCCGTATTATTAAACCCAAAACCTTGCCCAGGATTGGTAGCGTCTTGATCAATTCGATGATATCTTTGTGGGGCAACACGGGTTACTGTTCCATTGGGTGTGGTTAATTGAACAGGGGCGCTGATTTCATCATCGGTCATATTCGTCGCTGTAGCTGGGCCTTTAAAACGGGACGCACTCCAAAATAAGCCTGCCCATGCGATTTCTTTGGCACCATCTAAATCGATGTAGGCTTTACTTGAGTTATAGGTCGTTGGATCGCCATCGACATCCGCAAATTTCAACTGAAAATTATTGATTGCTTGACCACTAAGTGGCGCTCTAGTATTCAAAAAAGCGCTCGCTGTCGCTTCGTTTACAGGGGTTAAGTTGGTATTTCCTGTAGAGAATAATTCCCCTTTGTGGATGCTTTTATAAATTGGTTTATCAAAGCCACGGCCTGGCGTTGGCGCAATTCTTGGTCCGATGGCTTGGGCTCTCGGTGCGGCTTGATTGTTTTCTTTTGAGGTCGTTGCTGCTGAGTCTTCTGGTGCAGCAGTTGTTAGCTCTTCTGATTGAGATTCTGCTACTTCTGTGTCAGCTTCTTTTTCTTGTAATGATGTACTGCTCGTTTCTTGTTCGTTCTTTGGCAGTGTTAGGGTGATGTCCCCTACTTTTTCGTCTGCCTGATTTATTTCAACGGCAAGCTGATGGATTGATTCATCTGTTTGCTCGGCACTGATTGTCAGATGTTTCGTGGTATGAGGTTGGATCGTGGTGATGGTTAGTTCTGTCCCCTCATCTTGATTTTCTGCTTGATCAAACTGAATCATTTGATCGTCAGGCGCCACCAGTTGGTCGTCGCTTTTTAGGGTTGTTGCGTCGAATTTTACTGGTGTATCCTTTTGGTTCTTTTGTTTTAGAACTACGTGATCGATTGGTTGATCGCTTTTGTTCGTTACTTCGTAGTTTACGTCGATTAATTTGTTGTTCGTTTCATTTTTCTTGGTGTCGGCTTTGATATATAAGGATTCTGAGTCGAAGATATTCTCTTCTGGTTTGGTCAGTCCTTCTGCAAACACACTGGCGGCGGGTAACAAGTTGGCAATCACCAACATCAAAACGGCTAAATAATTCAGGGAAATTCTGTGCACTTTATTCATTTATATCTTACCTCCTATACTTTTACTATAGTATGGCTAAATAAATAATTCAAAAATATCGGGATGAACTATTAGTTTTTTCTCATAGCTGGAGTTCGGGCTTTTTTGGGTGAATATTGGTTGAAGAGGAAAAAAATTTTTTGTTATTTTATCTTATATATAAGGGAGCTGTTTTTGGTGTTATTTAATGGGTGGAAATGCCGAATTTCGTTGCGGTGGGTGGTGTCTTTCGGTATAATAAAATGTGTAGGATAGAAATAAGGATCGAGATTGGAATAAACGGTGGTACAAAAACAGCTCCTTCGGAAATAAGCTGAAATTCACAAAAAATTGAAGAACATTTTTCGTGAATTCCCTCTTATTGCTGTAAAACACAACGAAAAATAAGTTGATGTTGCACAGTACCTACTTGGTTCTCGGAGCTAGACGTTTTCTTCCCAACCTCTGTTCAAGACATATAAATAAAAATTGGCACTTCAATCGTTCGGCGGCAACCTTACGATCGAAGCCTTGTTAAGACACCGTTAACTGTCCAAACAAGTTGCCAATAGTGCTAGCAACATGTACTAGCTTCTTTATTGTACCTAAAATGAGGTGAGATTTCTAGGAAATCTTTGCTTTTTCTGGGTGTGATTAGTTGTTGTGTATATGGTATTAGACTATTGTCAACGGTATTGGGCATCTGCTCAATGCCGTTTTTTTCTGTCCTATAACTAATTTTGAAGGGAGGTACATTTTTAAGAATCGATGAAAAACTGGATAAAACAAAAAGGCACTTCACCGTTTGGCGGCAACCGAACGATGAAGCCTTGTATAGAAATCCGTTACACCTCTATACAAGTTGCCAATTTGCTAGCACCGAAGCACTAGCTTCTTTATTGTACCTAATTTTCTTTTGAAATTCTAGTTTGTTTTGTTAATTTCTTGGGATTAAGGGTTGTTTAGGAGTGAATTGTGGGTTTGGTTTGGCTGATTGATGACGGTATTGACAGGTTCGGTATCGTTTTTTGTTTTACTCTGGAAGAAGGCGTTATGAATACAGCAAGGCTTTGAAAGTCGTTTGTAGCGCTGGGTTATGGGTTTGCCTCGTCAATGTGCAGATAGAAAGGTCACTGAATCCAGAAATTCAGTGAAAAAACAGGTGGGAGAAGTTGGATTTGGGCTTGGTTTTCGTTTGGCGCTTATCGGCTTTTCTCCGCCTTATTTGAAGGAGATCAGGAGAATGGATAAACAAGGACAGAATTTAAAGGCGGTTACGTATCAGGATATTATTGAGTTGCGGGATTTTATGGAGAAGATGGCTTCTTGGCAGGAACCTTTGGCGATTTTGGATCATTTTTTTCAGTTTCGGTCTGGGCCGATTAATAAGAAACGGATTGTGAAGGAGTATTATGCGCGGGCGCAGATGTTTCATGCTTTTTATGAGGATTATAATCGGTTGATTGAGTTGGGGGATGAATTGGTGATGGAGATGGTTAGGGCTGAGAAGGTTGAGACTGGGTTTGAGGGGAAGAAAATGAATTTAGAATAGATTACGTATGTTATAAAAGAGGATGGAGATGATCCATCCTCTGAAAAGTTATTTCTGTTTTATGAAATCGTATGTTTCTAACGGAACAGCTTTTTCTAACGTCATTTCCATACTTACGATGTTGGTGTCTTTTCCTTTCTTATCTTGTTTGATTAATTCCTTTGCTGTTTCGAGCTTCGGAAAAGCTCTTCCTAGATAAATAAATTCAGGGTCACCACCAGATTCTTTTTGAACGAAAACATGAATTGCTAAGTTTGTTTCTTTGTAATTCATTATTTCCACAACTTCTCCACTAGATAAAGTTAATTTCGGACGTGTATACCATAATAACGTATGTTGATCGATTAACTCGTCTTCATATTTTACATCGTTTGAGATCGTGTCACCTTTATGGTAGTTTACGAAAATTGGACAAGTATCATATTTGATTCGATAACCATACATTGTGCTAGTTTCGTTATTTTCCCAGTTTAGTAAACGGCAAACATCTTTACGCCCATATACTTCATTATACGTTAATGGTTCACTTAATACATAACGCTTACTACGCTCAAAAGATGTCTTAATGATGTCTTCTACGCACTCAGCAAACCATTTATTTTGCTGAAGATTCTTTTGAAATGATTTTTCTAGAGAAAATATACCATTAGAATAAATTGCAATTGGAGTATTGCCATATTTTTCTCTTTCATTTTGAGTAAAGAAATCTAAGGACAGAATACGTACTACAGATTTTATTGTTTGTTCATCGCAAATATAACCTTGCTCTTTTAAATATGACTGATAATTTTCAGCTGATACTTTTTTCTTATCGATTAACATTACTAAAAGAAGTAACTCATGATTTCTTTTGCCATTCAAAAGTTCATTAGATAAAAAAGTTAAAACTTTTGTTTCTTGGCTATTTAATGCTGGGGTCTCTTCATTTAGCCAGTTTAAAAACGCAGGATAATTTTCTTTATATTTCGTAATAATGACTGGATCAACTGATTGTTGTTCAATAAAATCAACTAATTTCGGCATACGACCCAATCGATTTTTCAAATTTTGATAGGCTTCTCGATAATTTTTTGCATTGTTCAACTTAGATGATTCAATTGATTGGAAAATTCTATTTTTAGTAATTTCGTCAAACATGATTGTCGACATTCCTTGAAGGTATTTTGTTGCCATCGTTTTTTTACGTAGATTATTTTTGTTCAAGGAATTATCTTCTGTTAAAGCGATTGGAATCAAATAGTTATTGTCATAGTTCCCAATAAAATCGATGATTGTCACAAAATCTTTATTCTTAGCTTTTCTTAATCCACGACCTAATTGTTGCGTGAAAATGATACTAGATTCTGTTTTGCGTAACATTACAACTTGATTGACGCTTGGAATATCAATTCCTTCATTAAAAATATCAACTGTGATAATGTAGTCAAGTTTTCCAGCTTCTAATTGAGCAATTACTCGATCACGTTCGTCAATCTTATGATCACCAGTTAATGCTTTAGTGTGGAATCCACGGTTATTAAATAGTTGTTCTAGTTCATGCGCTTCTTTTTTCGTTCCACAAAAGATAAGTCCACGAACTTTATCACCACAATGTCCGTAATAATCGATTTTTTCTATTATATAATTGATTCGTTTGTCACTAACTAGTTGATTAAAAGAGGATTTATCATCAATTGTTTTTCCATCAACTTGTATATCCGTAATACCAAAATAGTGAAACGGGCACAGCATGTTTTCTTTTAACGCTTCTTGTAATCTAATTTCATATGCTACATTGTAATCGAACATTTCGTAGATATTATATCCGTCTGTTCTTTCTGGTGTCGCCGTCATGCCTAGAAGAAAATTGGGTTCAAAATAGTCGATTACTTTTTGATAGGTTTTCGCCCCTGCATGATGAACTTCGTCGATTAGAATATAATCGAATGTATCTTTAGCAAATTTTTGTAGGGTTTCATCTTTCGATAATGTTTGGATTGTCGCGAATACATATTTTTCATCGGTGACTTTACTGTTACCAGATAAGATAGCAAATTTTTCTTCATCTTCTCCTAGTATTTTGATGAACTGATCTTTCGCTTTTTTTAAGATTTGTTCTTGATGAACAATAAAAAGAAATTTCTCTGGTTGATATACCTTAACATCGAACGCTGATAGATACGTTTTCCCTGTTCCTGTTGCAGAAACCACCATTGCTTTTGTTTTTTCTAAGTCACGCATTTTTTGAATTTCTATTAGGGCTTTCTTTTGCATGTCGTTTGGTGTAATCTGTTTCGTTGCGTACTCAACTTCATCTACTATGGACTTTGGATCTATCTGCGTTGATGGGTCTTCCATTGTATCAACTTTTTGCACGTTTAAAATTGGTTTGTAGCCCATTTGATATTTAGTAATCCAAGAATTAGATAAGGGCTTTGAAGCTTCCCACATATGCTCAAAATTCTGTTTCATCGCTTGAATTAGGTCACCATTTGAAAGTGAATTTAGCTTTAAATTCCATTCACAATTTACTTTTAATGCTTTGATGGTTAGATTGGAACTTCCCAAAATCATGGTTTCATAGTCATCATGCTTAAATGAATAGCCTTTTGCATGAAAACCATCCATTTCTGTAATTCGAACATCTACGTTTTTTAGCTTTAAAAGTTCTTTGAACATTTTTGGCGAATTAAAATAGAGATAATTTGAGGTGATGATTCTTCCACGAATATTTTTTTTAGCTAAATCAGAAAGAACTGTTTTAATTGCGAGCAATCCACTTTCAGTGATAAACGCTACTGCAAAGAAAAATTCTGTACATGTAGCTAGTTCGTCTACTAAATCATTTAGAACCATTCTGCCCATTTCATCTGGGTTTACAAGTAATTTTGCTTTGTAAAGCTCGTTAGTCTCTTTTGATTGATCAATAAAGCTATGTTCAAGTGCTGATTTAAAATTCTCTAGAAGAGGATTCATGTTTATGCTCCTTTTACTAGGGCATCAATTGTTGGGATATCAGCTGGTGCCCACTCTAAAGTGCTTAATTCGGAAATTGGTAACCATTTAATACTTTCATGTTCTGTTAGCTTTGGTTCGCCTTCTATTAATTCACAGAAGAATGTTGTTAGTTCGACGATGCCAAAATCATATTCGTAACTTGCTGTGATGATTTTATTTTTGATTGAAACCTCGCATAGAAGTTCTTCTTTGATTTCGCGTTCTAACGCTTGTTGAGGAGTTTCATTTTGTTCGATTTTTCCTCCTGGGAATTCCCATAAGTCTGCTAGGGATTTCCCTTGACCTCTTTGGGCGCAGAGGATTTTTTCGTTTTTTTCTATTACGGCTCCGACTACTTTTATTTGTTTTTTCACATTATCTCAATCCTTATTAGTAATTAATAAACTTTATTATATCCGAAATTGAAAGAAAATACATTTACAAATTAGAATATTAAATATTTTGTCATATCTTATATACTTAATATCAATCGCCTAAAAAATAAAAACCCTCAATAATCTTGAAGGTTTTAAAAATTGTCTTATGATTTTTTCAGATCAGTATTTAATAATGCATCAAATTTTATTTTTGAACCTACAACATTTTCTATTATTTTCTCTATTATCACAGTATTTGAATCTTTACCATTTAATGAAATATTATATTTTTTTGAAATCAATTTTAACATTTGTTTATTGATGGTTCTATTATTCAATATTGATTCTGCCTTATCTCTGGAATCTACTTGTTCTAACTCATTTGAAATCTCATTAACTATCTTATCAATTTCATTATTTGATATCTCATTTTTTACCTTCTTCTCTTCTGGATATATTAATTTAAGTTGTGCTTTCTTAGCTAATAAATCATCCAATTGAGTAGTCGATAGTTTATTGAGTGTATCAAAAACTAATTTCATTAATTGTATTTGCTCTTTCACATTATATACCTACTTTCCCAATAAACTCAGAAGTTAAATTTTCTAATTCTTGTACTACTTCTTGATAAGTCCCACTACTATGACTTTGAAAAACTACTGGAGTACCATATTCTGGAGCAGATGCATATATTGTTTTATTTTCCCTGATCATACTATCAAATATATTAATATTACTTCTCTCTAAAGTACTAATATAGTTTCTTTGAGCTGAAATTGGTTCCCCATTTCTAACCGCTATCATTGTAGCAACTACCCCTAGAAATTCAGGATTAATTATTTCTGAATCAGTAGAACAATATTTATTGTACTGTTTTACTAGATTGTCAACATTATTTCTTAACTGGTTTATTCCCAATGTTGATAAATAGTCCATTTTAGCAGGTACCAAATAATAATCACTAGCAACTAATGCATTTTTGGTGACAATACTAAAATTAGGTGGACAATCAAACAATACAACGTCATATTGATCTTTAATATTTTCTAATTCTTTCTTGATTAAAGAGTACGTTTTCAAAAAATTATTTTTATGTTGTCTTTCAGTTCCAGATGATAGACCTGCTGCTAGTTCAATGTCTACATCAATTAAACCTAAATGAGAACATAATATGTTTATTCCATTTTTTTCAATAATTAGATCTTCAAATGAAGGTACTGGACTTACTCCATCAATAATAGAATCAAACCAATATTTAATTGTTCTTTCTTTTTGATACTTATTTGTCCATTCATCAACTTTTACAAAAGAAAAAGTCAGATTAGTTTGAGGATCTAAATCAATCACAAGTACTCTTTTACCGCGAAAAACAAGCTCAGCTGCTAAGTTTGCGGTTATTGTTGTTTTACCAACGCCACCTTTATAATTTATTATAGATACAACTTCCATTCTATTCCCTCCATTTATAAATATATAACAATTTTATTATATACTTATAAATTCTTTTTGTAAACTTTTACAACCCTAAAGAAATGCAATACAAACTAACACTTAGTATAAAATATAGTTATTATTTCAAAGTCGTTATAAAGATCTCGACATTTTAAAAATCACCCAATTATTCACTAACTACTCCTACATTATGTAAAATTTCTTATGTAATTTTAGATTCAAATTCAGATTTTTTTCCCTTATACAGTTAAATTTGTCTTTACTTTAGAGCTTTTCTTATTTATATTTCTCTATCTCTACATATTTTTTATTGTATCATCTTTGCTCTCTTTAATTGCTTAACACTGAATACTATTATCTCAATAAATATCCCACAAATTTTTTCTTTATTCTATATCATAAAATATCTTATATAGTTTAACACATTTATTATCAATTCATAAATTCAACTAAGCTTATCTGAACTAAGATTAGCACTATTAAAACAAAAGAACTCAAAGAAAAGTTAAAAAGTACATGTCCAAATACATAGTAAATAGTCACTCCTGAAAATCCTGACAATATCGTTGATCTATAAGAAGTCATCTCAATTTCAACTACTACTAATTTTTTGTTACTGTATCTAAAAATATACTCTTTTCCCCTGCTTTACCATTATATACAGCAACATATCGTTTCCACATTTTAGCTCCTCACCCCTTAACTCGAAAACATTCTCTAAATACGACAAATATGTCCATCAATGACTATTGAACGGTTATCTCTTTTGATATATTTTGTATTTCCCTGTATTTATTGATAGATGATTGGTCAATAGAAATAATAAAAACAACATCATAAAACATAAAGAAATAATCCAATAGCCTTTGGGGTTTGATTATTTTTTGCCATTCCTGAAGAGCTACTTCTTATCTTACGAAATTTTAATCAGATTTAGAAATACGAAGATAGGCTAAATGCAAAACAATCAAACTCCTTGTTAAATTCTATTTAATCCTCCTATCTAAGAACGCACTCATTATGCAAAAAAACGCTGTTTTGTCAGCGTTTATCCAAATGGTCTCTTTGTTTCCTAAGCGTCTACTTCTGAGAACTGTTATCGTACAAAAAAAATTAAGTAGTACTGTCAATCACTCTATAAGTATTAAGTTAGCAAATTATAGTATTTTCTCTAAAAAGTAATATTTTTGTGATTACTTACATCCTTTTTTTTCACAAGTAACAGATTGTGTTGTTGTTACCCAATCTTGTGGGTTGTCATCTATCCGAGCACCACATTCTGTATGATTTCCGTTTCTAGTATGGATCTTTCCTTTTTCTGATTTCTTAGTATCATTTCCAATATATTTCACATTTGCCATAATCGTTCCTCCAACAAAATTTTTTATTTTACTAACCATTTGCATTAAAGAGTATATTGACAATACTACCTAATTTTTTTTACATAATAATCATTTAAGTTTATTGTTGACACAATAAACTATTATGCCATGTACCAGTAACCCATATGATTTCATCAGCTGCGCATTATTATTGCCTGCAACGATCGTTTTGGGTATCTTTTGTGATTGTTGTCCCTTGATTTAAAGAACTCACCGATGATGCTATAGAAGTAACGACAGCTTGTGCTACTGCGGAATTACTGTTTATATCCTTTGGCATCGTTTTTTCCTCCTATAATTAAAAAGTAAACGTCCAACGACTTAGTTTTTATAATAGTATATATACTTAATTGTAATTCTTAAGCAACTCAATGTAAATATATGATTTTCAAATGTTTAGTTTGATTACTTGAAAGGAAATTATAAAATACATTGATCAATCTAGTACAAGTTACATTTTTAGTTTTAAATCGTATATAAAAAATAAGTAATCTTGAAACTTTATTTTCCAAACTTCCTATTTTAACGATTGCTTCTTATTTTTTTCTATTCATTAATCAACCCCAACACATCTCTAAAATTCCTTAAATTTTCATTTTTTTAAGGTATTCTAGTCTCTTTGTTGGGAAGTTCTTTTTGCTATATCTTCATCTAAAAATTTATTGAATATTTTTTTGGATTCTCTACTCGATCGGCGTGTTGTGTGACATTTTTAAAGATAAAATCAATGGCTTTCTTCCATTCGCCTTTTAGCTCTTCTAAGCTGAAAAAGCATTTATTTTTTTCTTTTTTTCTTATCCAGAGTTACCTTTCTGTTATCAACATATCTAACATATTTCTTAATTATAAACAGTTTAACCTATTTAATTATTGTCCATTTATCAATTTAGCTAAACCTACATTAAATAAAAATGAAAAATAGTAAGAAAAAAAATTGAAAACAAAAAAACCTTATGGTATTATAATTTTAACAAAAAGAAAGGAAATGATATTATGGAAAGTAAAAAGTTGGTTTGTTTATTTTCTACGTTGGTTATGGCTAGCGCCCCTTTAATGATTGGTGGTTCTTCTGTTTATGCGTCCCAGATTCAAGAAGAAAAAACTACTAGTGAAGTGAATGAAATTGTGCTTGAAAAGTTAAATGATAGCGAATTCATTACAGAAGCATTGGCCTATGCAGATAGTATCGGAATCAAAAAAGTTAATGACACAATCTATGTTAATGATAATCAAATGGCTAATTTTTTAGAGTATCTTGGATATGATTTAAGTCCATATAAAATTGACAATCCCATGTTACGAGCAAATGGTGTTACAAAGATTGTTACAAAAAAAGGGTCTGGATCATGGGATGTTTATCTTAGCGGTACTTTTTTAAGAGGGTATTACGGAGGTGCAACTATTTTAGGCGGTGCACTAACTGTAGCAATTGGCATACTTTCAGGAGGATTATTACTTGCTGTATCTGCAAGTATAGCAACAGGTATTGCAAATCATATTAAAGGTGAAATCAAGCATGGAGTTATTGTGAGAGTTAGAAATTGGCGTATTTCTTCCATTTCAAATCAATAAAAATAATGGATGGGTGCTATAGCACCCATCCATTCAATATTTCTAAGATGGCTATGATTATTAAAACAAATTTATAATACTTTAGTAACTCACTACTATTTTTTTGAGGAAAAAATCTATCTAAAAAAAGTGATAGAAGGGCTATTACAAGTACAATCGTTGACATAATAATCTTCCTCTCTGCGAGATAATTATTCTATAAATATATACTAACAAAAAGATATAAATATGTACATGTCTTTTTACAAACTTTACTTGAATTTTACTCTATACATTCTTCATTGCTATCCTTTATAGACGAAGAGTCAAAAACCATAAAGTTATTGACCCTTATTTCTTTTAATCTCCTAGTCTTTTATCCGAAAACGATTACCATATGGAAATAAATAACTTCTATTCATAAATATAAAAATAAGTACACTTAAAATAAAAACTAAAATGAAATCAAACAGATAAACAATCGTTATATAGATTATCCCTACTGCAATCATGACTATCAAAATCAATCGAATCATACTATGCTTCTTGTAATACTCTCTTTCTCAATTCCAATTGTTACTTTGCAACCTACTACAGATAATACTTTTCTAAGTTTATGCTTATTGTAGAACATAATGATAGATCTAAAAATAAGCAAACAGCCAAACGTTATCAGTAAATAAATTGCACGTTTATCTATTTCAGAAGTAACATCAAGCTCTTGAAAAAAAATAGTCGATAGTTTGTAAACTGGTCTTCCAATCAACATCGATAGAACAACACTAGCCATAATACCTTATTTTTTTTGAGCATTGGATACCAGTTTATTCAATATTCTTTTATCTATCTCAACTGTTCTAAAAAGATAAAACGATTCCTCTTTTTAAAAATGATCCATTGTTTGTTTTTGTTGCTCAAATACTTCTGTCACTTTTTTACCGAATTGTCCTTTTACCGACTCTTGAAATGAGCTTCCTGTCGTCCCTATCATCGCAGCTGCGTCTTTTAGTTCGGTTTCTCCTTTTGTTTTTATTGATTCTTTATCTTTGTTTTTTTGTTCATTCGTGCTTTTCCCAAGCCCTTTTATTGCGAGTCGTTGACTCTCTTTTCGGAATGCTTTTTCTCGTTCTTTTCGTTCTTTTTCATCTTTTACCAACAACTTTTTCCTCCTATTATGTTAATTCTTGACGTTTCTTTCGATAAAATTGTTCGACTTCTTCTTGTTGCAGTATAAGCTCTTTGCGCTCCTGTACTAATTCTTCTATATAATGGTCTTCATTTCGCTGTAATTCTCGTTGAGTTTCCATTATCGACTCCATAGAAGTGCTTCTTTTCCCTAGTATCTGACGTACTTGAAAAAAGATTTCCTGGGTGTAATCCTGTCCTTTTCGCATATATCGTTTCACTGTATCTTCTTGTTCTTCTAATTCTGCCCTATTTCTTTGATAATCTCTTAGTAATTCTTCTTCTGCTTTCATTTTTTCTCCTATTATTTACGACACAAGTCCTTTTAATTGTTTTGCTAATTCTTGGTCTCGTTGTACTAATTCGGTCATCTTAGCTCTTATTTCTTTTGCTAATTGATTGAATTTTTCATCCATTTTTTTGGCTTTATTTATTTTTTCTTTGTACTCATTCACGGGTTCTGTCACAATACTTTGTTCTGTACAACCACCTTCTGCTAGGGCAGATTTGATTTCTCCTTCAGATAAATCAGTCCCAATCGATCGAGCATCTGTTAACGTTTCTGTCCATAATTTTTCTGCGTTTTGTATGCCTTTTTGATACACCATCACAACTGATAACATCGCGGTTTTAAATTCTGAGGAAGCATGGCTCACAACCGCTAAGGCTTGACTATCATCTAAATAAATTTGTTCACCAGACGACAGCCCCCCACCACTTGCCGTGAATTTCTTCTTTAATTGTTCTAAGTTCTTCACTTGCTCACGCATAATCAACAGATTATACGCATGTTTGGCTTGTTGGAATTGTACTAACGATTCCTTTGTTACTTGTAGGTTTCCGTTCTTAAACTGATATCCACCCCACATATGTTGGTCAATCATTCCTTTTTTCTTTGAATCAATAAAAATAAGCATTCCTACATGGCGCAATTTAATGTTCCAATCTGTATGTCTATAGCCAATAGGCACAATATCTTTTTCATCTACGAAATTAAAGATACGGTCTTTTAACTGAGCTACTCGTTTTCGTTGCTTTTCTGTCATCATACAATACGCATTCGGCCCTTGATAAAGAAAGGCACCATTCACTCGGTCTAACTTCTCTTGTGAATCCAATGCGCCTAAAGCATATTGGGCATTTGAAGAAGCTTGAGAATGACCATATACATCAAAGCGAGCATTGGAATATTTGTCCATCGCATTATTTAGCGTTTTAGCAGAAGATTTCATTTGTTTGGTCGGATCGAATATAGTATTCGGTTTTTTATAACTTTTCTCGATATTATTTAAGATTTGCTTGTTGTTGTCCCACCAATCCCGCTTCACTTCTCCAGCTTGACTGCCTATTTGCTCTGGACTTGTAGAGCCTTGATACAGCACCGTTACGTTATTCACTTCAGACGGTTTTTGTATTTTGGGATTGCCGTCAGTGATAATAAAAGCTTGTTCTCCTGTTTTTTTATCGTTCACTACTTTTGATACGTAGCCTATTTTTGTATTTCTATCATCAATGTATACAGGTTCGCCTTCTTTATAGTCATCATATTCATTTTTAGCAATATCAACTCGTTGCTTATCTGAGTAATTAGTCATTATTCATATTCCCTTTCTCTAACATATCTTCCAAGGGCAGTGACCCTCCACCAGAACTGTTAGTTAATCTCCCATTTTCTTCTTGATCTAAAGTCACTCGAATATACAATTGATTATCATCATTGATAATCAATTTAAGCATTATTCCTCCCATAGGATTATGTTCCACACTATCATAATCCACTTTATATGATTTAATTATTCCTTCTGAAGTTAAAGCTTTTGAATCTGCATTTTTTAATGTTTTTTCATAAACTTGTTTTGCCTGACCACTATTTACCACATTTAACATCTCATCTTTAAATCGTTTGTTATCCATGTAGACTTTTCCTCCTATTCCTATCATAATCACTAAACATATTCCTAAAATAGAATAAAACGTCCTTATTTTGATTTTTTTCACCTCAGAGAGAGCTCGTTCCTTCTCTTTTTTATCATTTTTCATCTAAGACACCTCAAAATCATTTTTCATAAGTAAACTATAACATACTTGTCATTTGTTTGGTCGGATCGAATATAGTATTCGGTTTTTTTATAACTTTTCTCGATATTATTTAAGATTTGTTTGTTGTTCCCCCAATCACGCTTCACTTCTCCAGCTTGACTGCCTATTTTCTCTGGGCTTGTAGAACCTTGATACAGCACCGTTACGTTATTCACTTCAGACGGTTTTTGTACTTTCGGATTGCCGTCAGTGATGATAAAAGCCTGTTCCCTTGTTTTTTTATCATTCACTACTTTTGATACATAGCCTATTGTTCCACCATTAATTTTTACTTTTTTATTAGTTTTCAAATCATTATATTCAGCCTTTGAAATTTCTACTCTTTGTTCATCTGTAAAATTCGTCATATTATCCTCCTCAATTATCGAAATCGTCACTTAATTTTTCTGATAAAATCACTACTCCACTTTTTAATTTGCCAGAAGATTTACCTATATTTAAACCTAATGTTAACTCTTCATCTTTATTAATAATTATTTCAAACATTATTCCACCCATAAGATTATGCTCAATACTTTTATAATTAATTTCATAGACTTTAATTTTTCCTTCAGGTGTTAATGCTCTCGGATCTAATCCTTTTAACTCATCTTCAATTATTTGTTTTGCTTGAGTACTCTTCACCACATTCACCATTTCATCATGAAACCTCTTGTTATCCATATACACTTTTCCTCCTATTCCTATCACAATCACTAAACATATTCCTAAAATAGAATAAAACGTCCTTGTTTTGATTTTTTTTACCTCAGAGAGCGCGTGTTCATTCTCTTTTTTATCCTTTTTCATCTAAAACACCTCAAAATTATTTTATTAAGTAATCTATAACATACTTGTCATTTGTTTGGCAGATCAAGTATAGTATTGGGCTCTTAAAACTTTTCTCAATATTATTTAAAATTTGTTTGTTGTTGTCCCACCAATCACTCTTTACTTCCCCAGTTTGATTGCCTATTTTCCCTGGACTTTTAGAGCCTTGATACAGTATTCACTTCAGACGGTTTTTGTATTTTGAGATTGCCGTCTGTAATGATAAAAGCTTGTTCCCCTGTTTTTTTATCATTCACTACTTTTGATACATAGCCTATAGATTTTTTCCCTTTATTAATCGTTACTTCATCATTAACCGTCCAATTTTTTTATTCTTGTTCTGCAATGAGTTTACGTTCTTCATCTGTAAAATTAGTCATATTCTACTCCTTTAACTAAATCTGATAAATTTTCTGACAAACCAATACCGCCAACCTCCACAATATTTGAATGATTATTTAAATCGAATTTAGCAACAAGCTTATCATCTTTATTAATAATCACATCAAACATAATAGCACCCATAGGATTATGTTCAATACTTTCATAATCTATTTCGTACGACCTGATTACTCCTTTTGGCGTTAAAGCTTTTGAATCTAAGTTCTTTAACCCTATTTCTATTTCCTTTTTTGCTTGTCCACTTTTTACCACATTTACCATTTCATCATTGAATCGTTTGTTATCCATATAGACTTTTCCTCCTATTCCTATAATAATCAATAACAATATTCCTAAAATAGAATAAAACGTCCTTGTTTTGATTTTTTTACCTCAGAGAGTGCTCGTTCCTTCTCTTTTTTATCCTTTTTCATCTAAGACACCTCAAAATTATTTATATTAAGTAATCTATAACATACTTGCAATTTGTTTGGTCGGATCGAATATAGTATTAGGATTCTTGTAACTTTTCTCAATATTATTTAAGATTTGCTTGTTGTTGTCCCACCAATCCCGCTTCACTTCTCCAGCTTGACTGCCTATTTGCTCTGGACTTGTAGAGGCTTGATACAGCACCGTTACGTTATTCACTTCAGACGGTTTTTGTATTTTGGGATTGCCGTCAGTGATAATAAAAGCTTGTTCTCCTGTTTTTTTATCGTTCACTACTTTTGATACATAGCCTATTGTTGTTTTTCCATCATCGATAGTTACTTTCGTATTAACTTTTAAATCTTTATACTCTCGTTCTGCAATTTCTACTCTTTGTTCATCTGTAAAATTAGGCATATTATTCCTCCTTATTTTCCAAAAGATCACTCAATTTTTCTGAAATTACTGCACCACCATTTTTTAAGCCATCTGAGTCTTTACTTATATCAAATTCTATTGTTAAATCCTTATCCTGATTAACAACAACCTCATACATAATCCCACCCATAGGATTGTGTTCTATACTCTCATAATCTATTTCATAAGATTTGATAATTCCCTCTGGCGTTAAAGCTTTTGAATCCAAGTTTTTTAACCCTATTTCTATCTCTCTTTTTGCTTGCCCGCTTTTTACCACATTCACCATTTCATCATTGAATCGTTTATTGTCCATATACACTTTTCCTCCTATGCCTATAACCATCAATAAAAATATTCCTAAAATAGAATAAAACGTCCTTATTTTGATTTTTTTCGCCTCAGAGAGAGCTCGTTCCTTCTCTTTTTTATCCTTTTTCATCTAAGACACCTCAAAATCATTTTTCATAAGTAAACTATAATATACTTGCAATTTGTTTGGTCGGATCGAACATAGTATTCGGTTTCTTATAACTTTTCTCAATATTATTTAATATTTGTTTGTTGTTGTCCCACCAATCCCGCTTCACTTCTCCAGCTTGACTGCCTATTTGCTCTGGACTTGTAGAGGCTTGATACAGCACCGTTACGTTATTCACTTCAGACGGTTTTTGTATTTTGGGATTGCCGTCAGTGATAATAAAAGCTTGTTCTCCTGTTTTTTTATCATTTACTACTTTTGATACATAGCCTATTTTTTCTCCGTTATTAATGGTAACTGGATCATTCTCATTCAAATTATCATACTCTTTTTTTGTTATTTGAACACGTTCATCATCTGTATATGCTTTACCCATTATTTTTCTCCTTTAACATATTATCTAATTCAGATGAATAACTTGAAATTCCATGATTTCTATTTAAATTACCTTCAGAATCAACATCTAAAATGAACGTAGCATATAAATTTTTTGTATTATTTATATACAATTTACCATTAATTCCCCCCATAGGATTATGTTCAATACTTTCATAATCTATATCGTATGACTTTATAACTCCCTCTGGTGTCAACGCATTAGAATCTATATTTTTCAATCCTTCTTCAATTATATGTTTTGCTTGACCACTCTTTACTACACTCACCATTTCACCATTGAATCGTTTGTTATCCATATATACTTTTCCTCCTATTCCTATCACAATCACTAAACATATTCCTAAAATAGAATAAAACGTCCTTATTTTGATTTTTTTCGCCTCAGAGAGAGCTCGTTCCTTCTCTTTTTTATCCTTTTTCATCTAAGACACCTCAAAATTATTTTATTAAGTAATTTATAACATACTTGCAATTTGTTTTGCCGGATCAAATATAGTATTAAGTTTCTTAAAACTTTTCTCAATATTATTTAATATTTGTTTGTTGTTGTCCCACCAATCCCGCTTCACTTCTCCAGCTTGACTGCCTATTTTCTCTGGACTTGTAGAGGCTTGATACAGCACCGTTACGTTATTCACTTCAGATGGTTTTTGGACTT
>NZ_MIKA01000049.1 GCF_001730295.1 Enterococcus plantarum | reverse complement strand
ATAGGACATCTTGATTTCCCCTTTTGATTGGTTTTCGTCGACTTAATTCTAAAGGATATCAGGGTGTCTTTTCTAGTATTTTGCATTAAAAAAGATGTCGGTGATTGTTCACCAACATCAGAAAGTATAGAGCCTTTTTTTGATGTTTTAAATGTTAGGAAAATTCAAGAGTTTTTTTGCCTTTTTTTAATTAGGATCTTGTTGCAGAATAATTCGTAAAATTTTGAGAGATATTCTGTTCACTTAGCCTTGTAAGAAGAATTGAGAGTGTTCATAATGATAGTAATTTTTGGCGAAATCAAAGGGATCGCCAGTATTTGTATAATATATTTCTTCTACTAATAGCACGGGGGAATCTTCTGGTAGTTCTAAATACCGGGAGATTTCCCCCTTTGTTTTATGAACACTTAAATATTTATCAGAAAAGCCTATATGAATATTTAAGGCTTTTTCTAAATAGTGGAATATTGAGTCCTCTGCAATCGATTCATTCAAAAAAGTGACAACACTCATTTTGTAATAAGATTCTTCTACACATAATATTTGTCCCCGAATCGATTGAACACGTTTTACTAGGTATACATCATCATCAAGCGTGCAATGCAAATTATTTGCCACTTCTTCCGTTGCTTTGACAATTGTCACGTTAATTACTTTTGAAACAACATCAAAATAAGTCAAGTCTCCTGAAAATCCTTGATTTTCTAACAAAGTGATATAGCCTTTGCGCTTTCTTCGGCGCACGAAAATACCGCTACCTTGAACTTGATAAATGACGCTACGTGATTCCAACACTTTTAATGTTTGTAAAATTGTATTTTTGCTAACCTGATATTCGGTGACTAATTCACTAACACTAGGTAATTTTGTTCCTTGAGGAAGATTTTCAGTTTGGATTTTAGATTCAATTTGTTGTGCGACTTCTTGATATTTCAGCATAAGTTCCTCCGATAAAGATTTTCTGATTTCAATAGATAAGTTAATTTTAAAAGGTTTTCTAGTTAAGTTTATCAGTAAAAGAATATTTGTAAATAAAAATAGTTATTGACAAATTGTTTGGTTACATTTATATTATACCCATACAATTAAAATGTAAATGTATAATTTATAAAAAAAGGGAGTTTTTAATGTTGAGCGGAAAAGTCAGGGATTATTCAAAATTAGCAAGTGATATTTTGACTATCGTAAAAGCGGATAATATTGTGAGTGTTGCTCGTTGTGCCACGCGTCTGCGACTTGTATTGAAAGCGAGTACACCTGAGATGAAAGAGCAATTATCTCAATTAACAGGTGTGATTACTGCGGTTGAGTCTGGTGGTCAAATGCAAATTGTAATCGGTACTCATGTTGGGGAGGTTTACGATGCGTTTATTAAGCTAGGAGAGTTGGAAAATCTATCAAGTGATGATGCGCCGAAAGGATCCATTTTAAATCGCCTTGTTGCGACAATGTCAGCTGTTTTTGCCCCGTTCATTTATGTTTTAGCGGCAGCAGGAATTTTACAAGGGATTTTGATTTTAGTGAATTTGGCATTTCCAACGTTTGCAGAAACAGGTACGTATCAAGTATTTAGTTTTATCTCTTGGGCTCCATTTACCTTTCTACCTATCTTTATTGCAGTAACAGCTTCTCGCCATTTTAAGTCAAATATGTATATAGCCATTGCCTGTTGTGCGGCATTAGTTTCGCCGACTTGGGCTGAGATGGCAGGTACGATTGCTTCAGGACAAGCAATTACTTTTTTTAACATTCCTTTATCTGAAACTGTTTATACATCTTCAGTTTTACCGCCACTGATTTTGGTTTGGCTCTTATCTTATTTGGAGCATTTTATTGAAAAAAGAATTCCAAGTGTAGTACGTTCATTGTTTGTACCATTGATCTGTCTAATCATTATGGTACCTTTAACTATTTTGATCATCGGACCGATTTCATCAGGTGCAGCAACAGCGATTGCAAATGGCTATAACTTCTTAGCGGAAAATGTGCCGTTTTTAGCAGCTGGAATTATTGGGAGTATCTGGCAAGTCATTGTAATTTTTGGGGTTCATTGGGGTGTTACGCCGATGGTTCTAGCTAACTTTGATTTGTATGGTCGGGACTCTTTCCAAGCATTTCAAACTATTGCTGTGATTGCGCAAGTCGGAGCTGCTTTAGCTGTTTTCTTAAAAACACGTAATAAAGAAATGAAAGGTGTTTCTTTATCAGCTTTTATCACTGGGATTTTTGGTATTACTGAGCCAGCTATTTACGGTGTCACTTTACGTTTGAAAAAACCGTTCATTTACGGTTGCATTTCTGGTGGTATCGGAGCCATTGTAGCTAGTTTCTTTAATCCGTATTACTATGCTTATGCAGGGTTACCGGGTGTCTTAACAACCGTTAATGCGATTAGTAAGGATAATCCAAGTTCGTTTATCGGGATTGTAATCGGATCATTAATTGCATTAGTAGGACCAGTTGTCCTAGCTCAGGTTTTTGGCACTGGTGAAACTAGAGCAGATGATCAAGAATTAACCCAGGAGCTAGCGACTGGAGAACCTATGATGACAGTAGATGGACCAAAAACTCCTATTTTAGCACCCTTAGCAGGGGACATTGTACCGTTGAGTCAAGTGCCAGATGAAGTGTTTGCTAGCGGTGTTATGGGCAATGGAGTTGCCATTGAACCGAGCGATAACAAAATTTATGCACCATTTTCGGGAACGGTTAGCGCTGTTTTTGATTCAAAACATGCTGTGGGCTTAACATCTAAGGAAGGTGTAGAGTTACTGATTCATGTTGGGTTGGACACAGTGAATATGCATGGTGAAGGCTTTGACTATTTTGTGAAACAGGATCAAGAAATTCAAGTCGGAGAGCTACTGTTAAGTTTTGACAGTGAAAAAATTCAAGCTGCAGGTTATGTAGCAACAACGATTGTTGTGGTACCGAATAGTAATGAACTAAAAGACATGTTAATTACAGAAAAGACTCATGTAGATCGAAACGATATAATTTTAGACTTTAACTAAATAAACACAATTAAACAATTGGAGGAATAAGAAAATGGTACAAAAAGATTTTTTATGGGGTGGCGCTTTAGCTGCCCATCAATTTGAAGGTGGTTGGGATGCTGGTGGTAAAGGCCCAAGCGTAATCGATGTAATGACTGCAGGAGAACATGGCGTTGCAAGAGAGATTACGTCAACAATTGAAGCGGATAAATTTTATCCAAATCAAGTTGCGATTGATTTTTATCATGAATATAAGAAAGATATTGCACTGTTTGCAGAAATGGGTTTGAAGTGTTTACGTACCTCGATTGCGTGGACGCGGATTTTTCCTAAAGGTGATGAAGCTAAACCGAATGAAGCGGGATTGAAATTTTATGATGATGTTTTTGATGAATTGCTAAAAAACGGCATTGAGCCAGTCATTACATTATCTCACTTTGAAATGCCTTTACATTTAGCGCGTGAATACGGTGGTTTTCGCAATCGTCAAGTGATTGATTTTTTTGCTAAGTTTGCCAAAGTAGTGTTTGAACGGTACCAAGACAAAGTGAAATACTGGATGACGTTTAACGAAATCAATAATCAAATGGATGTTAATAATCCGATTTTCTTATGGACGAATTCAGGTGTTTTGGTTGAAGAAGGCGAAAATGCTAAAGAAGTGATGTATCAAGTGGCTCACAACGAACTAGTTGCCAGTGCTAAAGCTGTGATGATCGGGAAAGAAATTAATCCGGCGTTTCAAATTGGCTGTATGGTTTCTCATGTGCCTATCTATCCTTATTCATGTAATCCAGCCGATATTATGGCAGCTGAAGAAGCGAATCGTCAAAGGTTTTTCTTTGCTGATGTACATGTTCGCGGAAAATATCCAAACTATGCGTTAAAAGAGTTTGAACGGGAAGGATACAATATAGACATACGTTTAGAAGATTTAGCCGTTTTGAAAGCTGGAACAGTCGATTATGTTGGATTTAGCTACTATATGTCGACAGTAGTAAAAGCAGATGCTAGAAATGATGTCGACAATAATATCGTCAATGGTGGACTTGCTAATGGTGTTGAAAACCCGCATATCCAATCAACTGATTGGGGTTGGGCGATTGATCCAGAAGGACTACGTTTTACATTGAATCGTTTATATGATCGTTATCAACTACCTTTATTTATCGTAGAAAATGGGTTTGGTGCAATTGACGAGTTGGAAAACGGAAAAGTACATGACGAAACTAGAATTGAGTATTTAAGCAAACATATTGAGGCGTTAGAAAAAGCAGTTGATTATGATGGTGTAGAACTTTTAGGTTATACGCCTTGGGGAATTATTGATTTAGTTTCATTTACAACTGGAGAAATGAAAAAGCGCTATGGAATGATTTATGTAGATCGTGATAATGCAGGAAACGGTACAATGCAGCGCTATAAAAAAGATTCTTTTGCTTGGTATCGCCAAGTTATCGAAAATAATGGATTAAAATAGGTAGTTTTAATCCATTATTGTGAGAGAGACACCTTGAATCTCCTTTTGTACTAGGTTTTGGTGACTTAGTATCAAAGAGAGTCAGGGTGTTTTTTGGGATGGGATAAAAAGCATATCTAGGTAATTTAAAAAGGCTCTTTGTCAAGTATTTTTGGTGGAAAAGAACTTTTTATTTTGTACAAAAACTAACTAATTGAAGAGTTGCAGATTAGAATTGTGGTTTTTGGGGAAAATAAATCAATTGTTTGGTAGAAATACAAAAAAAGATTTTGGAATAAAGCAAATGAAAGGAGTCTGGGACATAACTTTACGAGTTATATCTCAGACTCAAAAAATCCGTATAAACGGTGGGAGCAGAAGAAATCCCTTCGGAAATAAGCCGAAATTCATAAAAATTTGAAGAGCAATTTTCGTGAATTCCTTCTTATTTCTCGGGATTAAACACTCCTGATGTGCGCCCTAAAAGTTGTACGTAGATTAACCTGTCATTCGACTGGTATGAATTCGGTATTGAACCGGACTCATACCAGTCAATTTTGCTTTTATCCGATGATGATTGTAATAATCAATATAATTTGTAACTGCTCGGTTTAATTCCTCAAAGCTAGAAAAACTACGGCCATAATACATTTCTTGTTTCATTAGACCAAAGAAATTTTCCATTAATGCATTGTCCAAACAATTTCCTTTTCGTGACATACTCTGGTATAACTTTGCTTGCTTCAATTGTCTAACATACTGTTGATTTTGGTAATGCCACCCTTGATCGGAATGGATTGTTGTTCGAAAGTTGGTCTTTTTACTTTCTTTAATGGCTGTTTTTAAAGGAATCAATACACAATCCAACGTTGGTTTTTGCTGAAATTGATAGGCAATGATTTCTCCATTAAAACCATCAAGAAAAGGACTGAGATAGGCTTTTCTTTTTAGTTTAATTCCTTCGGAATTTCGTTCAGTATAGTGAAATTCTGAAATATCTGTAAAGATTTTTTGTTTTGGCATCGTGCTAAAAAAGCGACGATTCACCTTGTTCTTTGCCAAGGTTCCCACTAAACCTTTGTAAGATCGATATCTTCTTGAACGACGAGTAAAGCTTATACATACTAAGTTATATTTCTTCATAATTCGTCTGATTTTCTTATGATTAATTTGATAGCCCATATTCACTAAAGCCAGTTTGATTCGACGATAGCCATAATTGCGATCATTCTCTTCAAAAATTGTTTGAATCAATTTCTCTATGTGAGTCATTTTTTCTTCGCTCATTATCTGTTTTTTCCAGTAATTGAAGGTAGAACGCGGTAGCTTAATCGCTTGTAATACATGATCTTGACGATACTTTCCAATAAGTTCTATGGCTATTCTGGTTTGAACTCGTCTTTTCGCTTCGCCATAATAGTTTGTTGGAAAGTCCGTAGCTTTTTTAAATACTCAACCTCGATTCGTAAACGTTCATTCTCACGCTCTAATTCCTTTTCACGAGATAGTTTGCTTGTTTTTTGCTGTTTTTTTGTTGGTTTGTTCATCCTTTTTTTGGGTCTCCCTTTTTGATTGGACAGAGCCGTTTGACCACCAGCGATGTATTTCCTTTGCCAACGAGAAATCATCGACCCATTAGGCAGCTTGAATTGTCTTGCTGCTTCACCGAAAGAAGCACCTGTCGTTTCTATAAAGTGTAATACATCTCGCTTAAATTCACTAGTATATTTTGTCAGTGAACGGTGTCTTTTGAGCCCTTCTTTCCCAAATAATTGATAGGAGTGTTTCCAATTGTAAATTAAGGCATTTGATGGGAGTCCGTATTTTTTGGCCAAGGCTCGTCCGCCCAGCGGGCCTTCTAGGTACTCTTTCACTAGCTTTAATTTGAATTCTACCTCATAATAACTCATAAAAAATAACCTCCAAAAATTGTATTTTTCACGTACAACTTTTGGGGGTCACATCATCCTGTCCCAACCTCCTTTTGTTTAATTCTCCACAAGTGCGGAAGAGATTGGGATCGAAATTTCTATGACATCTTTTAACTCAATGATTGAAATTTGATCGTGGTCATATTTATCCTTAGGAATCCTTTTTAATAGATACTTTAGAATTTCATTGATTTCCGTTTTTCGAACAGCACGTTTTTTGTTCACAATCAATATTTCGGCATGTTGGGTAGCTTCTGTATAAACGACGGTCGTATTACCCGCTGAATAAACTTTAACAAAGTATGCATCGGTATTTTCTAGTTGTTTATTGACTAACCGTTTATAACTATTAGTTACGTTGACTAGTTTCATGTTTTTCACCTCATTTGATTCTTTATTTTTGATTTTGATAATAAAAAACAGAATATTCACAGCTCAAAAAAGCTGAAATAGTCTTTTTCAAATTTGATATAATCCTTATTCATCTTAATTATAAAATTTTTTGGCTTAAATAAAAAGAAATTTGTCTTAAAAAGCACAAAAAAGTCAATCAGTTTGCCTGATTGACTTCACTTTTTATTCTGTTTCAGTAGTTTCTGTGCTGATATCACTAGGATCTGATGTTATCTCACCTGTCACAATGATCTTACCATCATCGTCTAGTTTAGCTAGCAATTGATGCTCTTCAGGATGGTCTAAGAAGTATTCGGCGATACCATCTTCGATTTGTTCTTGGATCGTGCGACGTAATGGGCGAGCGCCCATTGCAGGATCGTAGCCTAGATCTACAAGTTTTTCTTTCACATCTATTGGGACATCAATGTGAATTTTTTGATGAGCAAGTAAGTCGTTGACATCATCTAACATGAGGCTAACGATGTTCATCAAGTTTTCTTTACTCAAAGCTTTAAACTCAATGATCCCATCAAAACGGTTCAAGAATTCAGGTGTAAAGAAATTATTCAACTGTCCTAAAACAGATTTTGTAAGTCCCGCGCGTGCAGCACCAAAACCGACATTAGCTTCTACATTACCAGTTCCTGCATTACTTGTCATGATAATGATCGTATCTTTGAAGCTGACTGTTCTGCCTTGTGCATCGGTTAAACGGCCATCATCAAGGATTTGTAAGAACATATGCAATACATCTGGATGTGCTTTTTCGATTTCATCTAATAAAATCAAGCTGTATGGATTACGACGAACTTTTTCAGTTAATTGCCCCGCTTCATCGTAACCGACATAACCAGGAGGTGAACCGATCAATTTAGAGACACTATGTTTTTCCATGTATTCACTCATATCAAAACGAATCATTGAATCTTCTGAACCAAATAATTCGTAAGTTAATTGTTTCGCCAATTCTGTTTTACCGACACCAGTTGGTCCAACGAATAAGAAAGAACCGATAGGGCGATTTTGCTTGCCTAGACCAACACGATTACGGCGAATAGCTTTAGAAACTTTATCGACTGCATCATCTTGACCAACAACGCTAGCTTTTAAATCGACCGCCAAGTTTTTCAATTGTGTTTGTTCTTTTTCTTTTAAATCACCGACAGGAATACCTGTTTTTTGTTCTACGATCGCTTCAATATTTTTTTCATCAATCACAGGTGTTTCTTCATCACTGATTTGCTTTTCTTTCATTGTCTGTAATTTATTGATTTGATCGCGATAGTACGCAGCTTTCTCAAAATCTTCTTCAGCAGAGGCTTGTTGTTTTTGTTGTTCTGCATCTGCGAGTTTCTTCTCAATCGTTTTAGGATCGACGATTTGGATCGTTAAGTTCATTTTAGAACCAGATTCATCTAATAAATCAATGGCTTTATCAGGTAGGAAACGGTCTTGAATGTAACGATTTGATAAAGTTGCAGCAGCTTTAATGGCTTCATCCGTGTATTTCACATGGTGATAATCTTCATAACGTTTTTGTAATCCTTGCAAAATAGCAATCGTCTCGTCTACCGTTGGTTCATCGACACGGACAGGTTGCATTCGGCGTTCTAACGCAGCATCTTTTTCAATAATGCGGTACTCATTCAAAGTAGTTGCACCAACCATTTGTAATTCACCACGAGCGAGCGCTGGTTTTAGAATATTGCCGGCGTCCATGTTGCCATCACCAGCAGCACCTGCGCCAACGATTTCATGAACTTCATCTATAAATAAGATGACATTTTCAGCTTGTTTGATTTCATCGATCAACTTTTGCATGCGTTCTTCAAATTGACCTCGAATCCCTGTACCTTGGACTAAAGAAACGACATCTAAACGGATAACTTCTTTGTCCAATAATTTTTGTGGCACATCGCCATCGACGATTTTTTGTGCCAAACCTTCAACAACGGCTGTTTTACCAACACCAGGTTCTCCAATCAGAACAGGATTATTTTTTGTTCGACGATTTAAGATTTCAATCACACGTTTGATTTCTTCATCACGTCCGACAACAGGATCAACGTCTCCGTTTCTAGCAGCTTGCGTGATGTTGATACCATATTCACCTAATAAACCATCGGACTGTCCAACACCTCCACGAGGTGGCTGACCGCCGTTAAAACCATTCCCATCACCAAACTGAGTTGGGGGAGTTTGCCCATTAGGATTCCCTTGTTGTTCTTGCATTTGACGAGAGAGTGAGCGGTATAAATCATCTAAACTTCCAAAACCAAATGGATCTTGTTGAGACATTGTTGGTTGATTATCGTTTGCTTTTGTTTTTAATTTTTGATAGCAACTTTGGCAGTAGTCTAATTGTTTTCTTTGACCATTAACATTTGCATATAAGTGGATCGTTGCTGGATTTTGTTGACAATTTTGACAAATCATAGGATAAAACACGTCCTTTCAAGATAAGACTAATTTTAATTCAAAGTCCTTATAAGTAAGGTCAAAAAACAGTTGACCATTTTTGACCTTTGAGATTATTATAGCATCTTTTTGGCAGGAATCAAGCAATTGAACTCTGGTTTAAGCCAATAAATAGAGAGAAAAACTCATATTACTTTGAATGTTCATTACCTACATTGTAAATTATTAAGTCTTAGTAAAACTATATACGTTTATTTATACAGAAAATGAGAATAATTTAGACAATTATCTATTTTTATCATACAATAACTTTAGTCGAAAAATAAAAGTGAAAGCTGTGATCAATCCATGTATGAAAATCCATTTGAAGAACAAATCAACGCATTAAAGGAAGGAACTATTTCTGAACTGGTTATAGAACCAAAAGACTTTACAACCTTTAGGGAAGTTTGGAAAAATTTGCCGGATCGAATGTCAATTGTTGGAGAAGCCGGATTAAATGGACGAATTATATATCATTATATGAAAGAAGAAGATTAATCGATCCTTTCATTTGATAAAAAATAGGTTAAAAGTGTTGTAACTACTCACAAAAAATGGTAATCTTAAAAATTGAAAGGGTATTATCCAGATTCAAGTTTCAATTGAAACGTACCAAGAAAGGAAAACCCTAACATAAAAAATTAATTTATTTACGAAGGAGACCGATTCATATGGAAAAGAAAGAATTTCACATCGTAGCAGAAACAGGGATTCACGCTCGTCCGGCTACATTATTAGTACAAACTGCAAGTAAATTTAACTCAGATATCAACTTAGAATACAAAGGTAAATCTGTTAACCTTAAATCAATCATGGGCGTTATGTCTCTAGGCGTTGGTCAAGGTTCAGACGTGACTATCTCAGTTGACGGTGTTGACGAAGCTGATGCATTAGCAGCAATCGTAGACACAATGCAAAAAGAAGGATTGTCAGAATAATGTCTGAAATGCTAAAGGGAATTGCCGCAAGTGATGGAGTTGCTATCGCTAAAGCTTACCTGTTAGTTCAACCTGATTTATCTTTCGACAAAAAATCTGTAGAAGATACATCTGCTGAAGAAAGCCGTTTAGATGGCGCTTTAGCAAAATCTACGACTGAGTTGCAAGCAATCAGAGAAAAAGCAGCGCAAAGCCTTGGTGAAGAAGAAGCGCAAGTATTTGATGCTCATTTAATGGTTTTATCTGACCCTGAAATGATTGGTCAAATCAAACAAAATATTCAAGATAATAAAGTAAATGCTGAAGCTGCATTAAAAGAAGTAACAGATATGTATATCGGTATGTTCGAAGCGATGGATGATAATGCCTACATGCAAGAACGTGCTGCTGATATTCGTGACGTTGCGAAACGTATTTTAGCTCATTTATTAGGTGTTACTCTTCCTAACCCTTCAATGATCAACGAAGAGGTTGTTGTGGTTGCCCATGACTTAACACCAAGTGATACTGCTCAATTAGATCGTACGTATGTAAAAGCATTCGTAACGGATATTGGCGGACGTACATCACATTCAGCAATTATGGCTCGCTCTCTTGAAATTCCTGCGATTGTAGGGACAAAAGAAATCACTGCTAAAGTGAAAGAAGGCGACATTTTAGCTGTTAACGGAATTGATGGCGATGTCATCATCCACCCAACTGACGCTGAAAAATCTGATTTTGAAGCGAAAGGCAAAGAATATGCTGACCTTAAAGTTGAATGGGAAAAATTAAAACATGCTGAAACAGTCACTGCTGATGGTAAACATATCGAGTTAGCTGCAAACATTGGTACTCCTAAAGATTTAGAAGGCGTACACAACAATGGTGCTGAAGCTGTTGGTTTATATCGTACAGAATTCCTTTACATGGATTCTCCCGATTTCCCAACAGAAGATGAACAATATACAGCTTACACTGCAGTACTTGAAGGCATGAACGGTAAATCTGTCGTGGTTCGTACAATGGATATCGGTGGAGATAAAGAATTACCTTATCTTCAATTACCGCATGAAATGAACCCATTCTTAGGCTACCGTGCATTACGTATCAGTTTATCTGAACGTGGCGACGAAATGTTCCGTACACAAATGCGTGCGTTACTTCGTGCTTCTGTTCATGGTAACTTACGTATCATGTTCCCAATGGTTGCAACGTTAAAAGAATTCAGAGCAGCGAAGAAAATCTTTGAAGAAGAAAAAGCAAAATTAGTTTCTGAAGGAACAAAAGTTTCTGATACGATTCAAGTTGGTATCATGATCGAAATTCCTGCAGCAGCTGTAATTGCGGACAAATTCGCCAAAGAAGTTGATTTCTTCAGTATTGGAACAAATGATTTGATTCAATACACAATGGCAGCAGACCGTATGAACGAACGTGTTTCTTACTTATACCAACCATATAACCCATCAATCCTACGTTTGATTAAAAACGTGATTGACGCATCTCATGCTGAAGGTAAATGGACTGGTATGTGTGGAGAAATGGGCGGCGATCAAATGGCTGTACCATTATTAGTAGGAATGGGCTTAGATGAGTTCTCAATGAGTGCGACATCTATTCTTCAAACTCGTAGCTTAATGAAACGTCTAGATACTAAGAAAATGGCTGAACTTGCAGATCGTGCGTTGAATGACTGCGATACAATGGAAGAAGTTATTGACTTAGTTAAGGATTATACGAAATAAATAAGTACTAAAGTCTTCACCATTCAGAGTCTATTCTGAGTGGTGAAGGCTTTTTTTTATTAGTAAATGTTTGGTAATTAAGTCTAGAATGAATACTAATTTCGAAATAGAATCAACTATTTTCACACTTTTTTAAACTTCTTATGTCGGATTTCCTTCTTAAACTATCGTGATAATCGTTGGTTAATTATGGTGGCCTTTACAATAAAATGGTTCAAGTATATTTTGCTACTCCTTTATTTTTATTCGTTTATTATGTCGTTTTTCATATAAAATTTGTAATAAATAGTTATTTTAAACAAAAAATATAAATAAAATGTTAAAAAGTTCAATGAAAAGGACATGGATACCGCTTACAATATGATTTGTGATAGTTCAAAAAGATTCAAAAGTAGTGAAACTCAAGAAACTACGTTGATTACATGCAAGCAAGATTTGCAATCATTGATTCTGAGTCTACAAACAATAATCACACGAATCAAGTAGAACATTCTCGTGATAAAAGGTCATAGGAGACCATATAGCATATATTGTTATCAAAACCTAAATATAATCAAAAAGGAGATTTTCTAAATTGACTACATTTACAATTGCTGCAACAGGATTATCAATGAACTACATGCCACAATACATCGCAGAAGAACAAGGTTTTTTTGATGAACAAAAGCTAAAATTATGTTCGTATTTACCTGATCCTTGGACAAAAGGACTTGATGATTTAGAAAATGGTCAAGCAGATGTTGTGTTAGGTGGAATGTGGCTGCCTATGATTTATTGTCAGAATATTCAAAAATACACGTCAGTTGCAAAAATAGCGTCTAAATGCCCATTAGTTATTCTTTCAAGAGAAAAAATATCAGGATCATTTGATTGGAAAAAGTTAGAAGGAAAAAGAGTACTTGTATCAGGAGGCGATGGGGCAGGTCATTATTTAATGACGGTTGGCAGCGCGCGAGAAGGTGGTGCTGATCCAAATAAAATTCGGTTTATCCATGATTTTTCAACAGCTATGATTTGCGATCTTTTTGAAAAAGGTTTTGGTGACTTTATAGTAGTCCAACCAGATACAGCTCATTCCATGATTGATCGACAAGTAGGTTTTAACTTCTGTGATTTAACCAGAAAGGGCAGCAATATACCTTGGAGTGTTTACTATAGTTTGCCTGAAATAATAGAAGATAAATTAGTTGAATTTGAAAAATTCGCTGTAGGTCTTCAAAAAGGGACGTCATATTTATTAGAACATGGAGGAAAAGTCTGCAGCACGATTATTAAAAATAATTGGCCTACAATTTCCGTAGAAGACGGTATTAAAACAATTGATCTGTTTATAAAAGAGGGAATGTGGACTCCGACTATAAACATTGAGTCCCAAGAGGTTGATCGTTGGCAAGATTATTTAATACTAGGAGATGTATTAGACAGAAAAATAGCGTACGACAAATTAGTCGATAATCGGCCATATCTATATTCTAAAAATAAATAAATTTATGAAAAAGGAGATTCAAATGAAAATTATTGTTGCTAATCCAAATAGTAATACAGAATTAACAAAAGTTTTAATGAAATCAGCAGAAAAAGGGTTTAATGATTCATCTACAGAATTGATCCCATATACCAATCCTAAAGGCTCTAAACATATAGATTGTACTTTTGGCGATTATCAATCTGTTTGGTCGTTTGTGCGAGGGTTACTTGATTTTACAGAAGAAGTGAAACCAGATGCAATTGTATTAGCTGGATTCGGGAATTTTGGTTTTTTTGCTTTAAAAGAAGCATTAGATATTCCAGTCATATCAATAGCAGAAGGATCTCAAGTTATTGCGACCATGTTAGGACATAAGTATTCAATTTTAACTGTTTTCAAACAAAATATACCTTATCAAGAAGACCTTACACATTTACTACGTTTAGAAGGAAAACTTGCCTCAGTACGAGGGATTGAAATGGATACGGAGAATGTGAGCCAAAACAGTTCCGTAAAAGAATCGCTAAAAAACACAATCATCAAGATGATTGAAGAAGACGGTGCTGAGGCAATTGTATTAGGTGGTGCTAGATTTGCGATGTATGCGGATTCATTAAGCGAAGAAATAGGTGTTCCAGTTATAGACCCTGTTTCAGTATCCGTAAAATTAGCTAAATTATTTGTAGAGTGTCATCTATCACAGAGTAAGATTGGGAAATTTAATTATCCACCACAAAAAATAAGCGACTATTTTGTTGACTGAAAAGGAGTACGAGCAGAATGATTTTAAATAAAGTGAAGAACTCTAGTTTATCTATGAGGATTGTCGTAGGATCTATTATAGGGTTGATCATAGGTTTTGTGCTAGGAGAAAATGCTGAAAGTTTAAAGTTTTTAGGTGATATCTTTTTAAGATCAGTAAAGATGTGTGTTCCCTTATTAATTTTTTGTTCTATTGTTGAAGCAACGGCCTCTTTACCGTTAAAAGAATTAAAAACTGTTGGACTGAAAACATTGGGGGTATTTTTTGTTAGTACGTCTTTGGCGGCAGTTTTGTCAATTATTGCAGTTAAAATCATCCCAATCAATTTAACGTTGACTGCTCCTGGTTCAGATGCATATAAAGGAACGGTTGCAGGTGGTAATATTCAAGAAACTATTGTAAATTTTATTCCAGATAACGCAGTTGGGGCACTTGCAGAAGGTGTTATTGTCCAAATCATTGTTTTTGCAGCATTGTTTGGTATTTCTGTAAATATTATGAAGGATAGTTTTGAAAGTGTAAACGCACTCTATGAGTTAATATTAGGTTTAAGAAAAGTAATAATGAAAATCGTCTCTATTGTGATGGTCTATGCACCAATTGGGATTTCAGCGATGCTTGCTGGTGTTATTGGCACAAGTGGAGTAGATGCGTTGAAATCACTTGTTCAGGTCATTGTAATCGTAAGTATACTTGATATTATTTTCTTTACGCTCTATACACTTTATGTAGCTATCAGATATCGATTAAACATTGTTACGCTTCTTAAAAATAGTCTAAATATTATGGTTATAGCTGTAACAACTACTTCCTCAGCGATAACTTTACCAGTATCTTTAGAGGATGTGCCTAAAAAGATGGGCGTTAAAGAACGAATATCTGATTTTGTTTTACCTTTAGGAAATGCATTAAATACAAATGGCTCGCCAATTTCAAATATTGTTTCGGCTGTGGCTTGTGCATCTGTATTTGACATCCAATTTACATTACAAAATCTTATTTTATTAGGCGTATTCTCAGTTGTTGCATCTTTTGGGAATCCAGGTGTTCCAGGTGGCGGAATTGTATCTATGGCAATTGTTTTTCAAATGATTGGTATTCCAGTTGAAGGAGTAGCTATTTTTGCAGGTTTGGATTATTTTTATTCTTTAACACGAGCACCATTGAACGTAATGGGGAATGTTTACTCATCAATTATTGTTGGAATTAAAACAGGTGAATTTGATAGAAACGTATTCGAATCCAGTACTAACTAAAATGAGTCATTACGAGTATATAGTTTGTAGAAAATTAGGACAAAAGCATTCAACCGCGAAAAGTGGTTGCTTTTGTTCTTTTTTATTGGAAAAACTGAGTATAGAGTTGATTCGCTTAGGAAAGGAAACGTATTCTTTAAAAGGTCAAGATACTAAAATTTTCTTAAAACGGAGCATACTTAGGGACTAACTAAAAGTATTGTTGTATAGTAATGAACAAGTAAATCTTTAGGAGGTTACTATGAAACAGACAAAAACAACACTCGCTGTAGCAATGACAGTTCTTTTGGTTTCTACAGGTTTATCAAATGGAAAAACAGCATTTGCTACACAAAGTAGCACGGTTGAAAGTACTTCAGTAAGTGCTAGTAATACAGAAACCACTCAAAGCTCCGAGCAAGTACTGCAGATTAATGCAGTTGCTTTAGGAAATGCACTGACGCAAGAGCAAAAAGAGTATACGTTGAAAGAACTAGGTATCAAAGGTGAGACACCACAATATACAACGACAGGACAAGATTTGATGAGTTTTATCCCTGATGGCGGCTTTACGCCAGAATGGGCGGTCTATAGCTCTGTTCGCATGGAGACACAGAAGAAAGGATCAGGAATTTCGGTTGATATTGCAACACCCAAAAATATCACGAAAATTACTGAAGCTCAATATCAAAACGCAGCCCTGACAGCTGGTATAACAGATGCTAAGCTAACCGTTGCTTCAGCGGTACCTATCGATGGATCTGGTGCGTTAGCTGGAGTCTACAAAATTGTAGAAGAATCTGGTGGCATTATCAATAGAGATCGTGTAGGCGTAGCACAAGATGAAATGGATGTATTATCTAAGATCACAGAAGAAAATAAAGACAAAGCTGGTTATTCCGATGAAGCTTTAAATGCAGCGCAAGAACAAGCGAAAAAAGAACTAGCTACAAAAACTGCAGATGGCAAAACATTGACCCAAGCAGACATTCAAAAAACCGTTGAAAGTGCGTTGCAAAGTCAAGGAATCAAAGATGTCATGTCATCAGATCAGGTCAAAGAATTAACGACTCTGATGAGTGATATGAAAGATAAAAATATTTTTGAAGATTTTGTAAATCAACTAGATTTGTCCAAAACGAAAGAGCAGATTCAAGAAAAATCTAAAGGACTTTGGGAAAATATTAAAGGATTTTTCAGTGGCCTTTGGGATTCGGTTACTGGGAAATAAAAGAAATGAAGTTGGATGAGATTGGCACAGAAGTTTTTATTTTCATAGGCATTGCTTCTGATCCACCGATCCAGATTTTTTAAGGGTGCGGGATGTGACTTGTAGAGTCATGGCCCACACCTATTTTTTTAGTGTGAATAAGTGAAGAAATAAACGACACTTTTGAATGTTTGGAAAAAGGATAAAGTCAATAAAGAGAAGATAAGAAGTAGATCAAAAATCAAAATGCGGCCATCAAGATGATGTATTGCATAGTACAATGATTCTGATTAGTTGTTCGGGTGTAACGATGCTGTTTCACAACGGTGATTTAAAAGTATGTATCTACTATTAGTTTGAAATTAATCTTTTATTTTCTAATACATATTTTCCATCGCAAACTTCGGCTACAGCATTACTATGCGTAACCATAATCAGTTTAGTTCCCAAGTTCTGGATATTTTTAAATAATTCTAAGATTTCAAGTTCAGTTTTTTCATCTAAAGCCCCAGTAGGTTCGTCCGCTAACAAAATAGCCGGTTTTTTGATGAGGGCTCTAGCTATAGCGACCCTTTGTGCTTCTCCACCGGAAATTTCTGATATCTTTTTAGTGCTGTATCCTGGTAGTCCTACGAGACTTAACATCTTTTCAATATCTTTATTTTGATTCTTGGATTGTTCATTTAGCCCAAGCTGAATATTAGCTTGAACATTTCTGTCACCTAATAAATTGTAATTTTGTGTGATAATGCCAATAGTATCTTTCCTAAATTTTATATTTTTTTTTGGATTTTTACTGATTGTTACACCTTTGAATTCGTAAAGACCATTGTATCGGGTGTCAAAGCCAGCTACTATTTTTAATAAGGTTGTTTTCCCAGAACCACTTCGTCCTTGAATGGCCACAGACTGATGACCATTCAAGGCAAAGTTCAAATTGTCGAAAAGCAATGTATCTGTTTGCGGTAGTTTCTTTTGGATATCGTGTAAATGAATCAAGTAAATCAACTCCTATCAATAGAAATCATTAAAACTAGAACGTATATCTTTATTTAGAAACTGTTTCATTAACCCTATATCCATTATTGAAAACAGAGCTATACCTAGAACTACAATAAGGAAAAATGTGCTAACTTGAATGGGAGACAGGAAATAAGTGATAATGAAGACTACTAATAATAGAACATTTCCAACAGTTACATCTAAAACAAGTAAAGTAGTTAAGTGCTTCAACGAATCACCGTTAGCAAAGGATAAGTAATATCTGGTTCGTCTGTGCACATACATCCTACACGTTAGAAAATGAACGATTGCTAAAAGACAAATCGTGATACACAATAACAGTGAGATCAATAATGTTCTATTATAATGGATCAGCTCATACATTCTATTGTATTGCAAAGTGAAGGTTGGGACTCCGAGTAAAGTGTAGTCATAAAATCCAGTTTCGTTTGCTATGGTTGAGAGCTGTTTTGTTAAGTAGTCTAGGCCTTTGTTTTGATCTATACTAATATCTCCATTTAACATGGCAAAATAGAGCATACCAACAAATTCCTTATTCTCCTTGGATACAGTACTTAATTTTTCAGGATACGGAAGAATAATATAGTCGTCCAAGTATTTGTTTAGGTCATTTTTGTAAAACACAGAGGTATTTTCTTTTAAAAAACCAATTATTTTAAAATCGAATGGCTTTAAATACAAACTTCCTTTCATCGTTTCGCCTACACTATAACTCTTTTTATAATTTGAACCTAATAATATCGGTAATGTATGATTCTCTATATCTAGGTCATCCCAATGGAATAAAGCTTTATTTTCTGTTTCAAGTTTATAGTAATCAAAGAAATTTTTGTTAACTTGAAAGCATTTGGCGTCAAAAACCTCTTTTTTGTTCATTGGGTCAATATAATTGCCAATAATCTCCATATCTGTACCATATGCTTCATTGAATTCTATGTCTCCTTTAAAATCTTCTATTTGTAGAGGTTGATCAAAGGAGGAGATAAAATGTAGATTCTCCTTTGTATTTAACTGTTCATAGAATGATTTCACAGTAGTTAACAATGTTTTTGATTGTCTGAAGTGATAAAAAGCATCAGGTTCCGTCAGTGTGTCGGTTAATGTAAATAATTTTTTATTGGACGATTCCTCAAGGTTGCTGGTTAGCTCTACATTGATGTTTACAGCAAACAATAAAAATAGATAGAGGAGAAAGAAAAAGACAGCAAGAATAGTGGTTTTTAATAAAATAAGTAAACCATTTTTTTTAAGATTATAAATTAACTCCATGTAAATTGCTCCTTTCTTCTTTAATAAAGAAGCATGTGAAGCTAAAACACATTAATAAAAGTTGCGTCAAAAAAAGTTTGTACATAAAGAAGTAATGAATGGAAATGAGTTGAAACAAAGGTAAAATCAATAAACAAAAAAACATAGGGATAATGCAAGTAGAGAGTAAATAAAATAGACTCGATTTATATTTTTTTAATGTAGATGTACCTAGTATATACTTGATGAAATTTTCCTTTTTTAAATCCGTAAAAATAAGATACGCGATCAAAACGGTACAGACAATTGCTATAAATAATGTCAGTGAATAAATAAGAGGAGAAAAATAATCACTATTTACTTTTCTATCTAATCCCATATTCTTTTGATAGGAATTGTTTTTATCGAATCGATCATAATAAATAGTATTGATTTTTTTTCCATCAATCGTTAAGTAGGTTGTTGGCATGTTGAAAAGAGAGGAATCGTTAATCAGCACAGATTCATCTAAAAAACTGGGCTTCGTAATTCCTAAATAACCGATAACTTTATATTTTTTGTTGTTGTACTCATAATAAGTGCAGTCATTTTCTGAAACCGTAGCAACCTCTTTTCCAACCAAAGCTTCTTTAGTATTCGATGTTGAAAAAAAAAAGCCATTGCTAAGTGGAAAATGGGTATCAGAATAATCCTTTGAAAAGTATCCTCGTACGTTGTCGTTGTTTTTACTTTCTAAAGAAATAAATACGCTAAGATTAGATGAGGTTTTAAATGTCTCTTTAATTAAGGTTTGGAACGTCTCTTTTACGAATAGATGATCTGTTGAATATAAATCATTGCTTTCAAAAAATAATGTATCCTGTTGTCTCTGGTATTCGCTAACAAATATGAGCAATAAATAAGTGCAGAGGATCAATATAGTTGAGACGAAGAATCTTTTCTTTTTCATTTGCCACCTCACTTGTGCTAATGGAAATAACTATCCTAACAGCAATAGCTCTTTTGAGAATCGTTAAATTGTCGTGAGGAGAAGCTTATCTTCCATAGTAAGTTCTTGCAGCAGCTGTATCTTCACCGTGTGACATTCTGTACCAAGGTGAAACAGCTTCCGTTCCATTCCAACCGTATTTTCGATTTGAAGTGGTTAAAACAATCCCACCACGGTGTTTTTCCATTCGAGCAGTAGTATAGTGATAAACGCCTTTCCAAGTTGTCCAACCATGAGCTCTGTACGCAGTATTTTTTGAGATAACTTTAGATTCTCTTTTACCTCTATGATTAACCGCCGCACGAGGTAAGAGTACATTGGGATTTAAGTAATTACCGTCTTCCTCTGACCAACCACCAACTTCTTCAGCATTCGCTAATGTAGGTATAAACGTCAGGACAATAGCCGCAACAACAACGAACGACAAACTAAATTTTTTCACGAGTAAAACATCCTTTTCTGTTTAATGTAAGAATAATATCACAAAAAGAATTTTAATGTCAATCGATTTTTAGATATTCTGCCTTTTTACCTCAAATAGGGAATGAACCAATCTGTTATGCCAAGATTGATTTTAGCTAGATTTCAGATAAATTTTTTTATACTATGTAAGAAGGAGGAAAATTTTAAATGGGCAAACGAAAAAGACGTTTTTTTGTCGTCGTTAGTTGTTTTATCTTAATTGTTATTGCCACAAGTATTGTAACAAATCGTTTCTTAGTTACAGAATACGAACCGTTTAGAAGTTGGAGGAGTGACGCTTTAATAAATAAGACTAGGGAGGAACTAAAAATAGCCGAAGTAATAAGAACATCTAAACAAATAAAAAAGCATGGCGATACATATATCACGTCCTTACCTAAAGAAGTAATCCAAGCATTGTCTCTAGAGAAAGAGGATAGACTAGATTTTATTGTTTGTGATGGACAAGTCTCGTTGGAAAAATCTCTAGCGATCAAACCAGAAAATAGTTCTAATGAATTTTCTGATGATATAAACTTTTTTATGAATAAGCATGATAAGGCATTTAGAAATTTGGTTGAGAAATAAGAAAGTATTTAATATATAGAAGGAGTAATTACAATAAATTATGTATTCATTAAGCGTTATAGTTTATTTGAGATTATTTGGCAGAGCATAAATAACTACAATTTAGGGGCTAACTTATAGAGCCCCTTTTATTATATAAGTGATTATAGTGTACCAATTTCTTGAATTTTCGATAATTGTTTTTCGGCAGTCAAATTGAGCTTTTCAAATTCTGCGTTAAATGTTTGAAATAGTTTTGAACATGCATAATAATCTTTCACAACCTGTTTCTTATTAATCGGCGTATTTGGATTCGTAAAATACTTCTCCAAAACCGTCAATGGTTCTTGCCATGATTGCAAACGTTCAACCGTATCTCTAAGATCAATAATATCCTGATAAGGAACAGCTTTAATACAACGTGCTGAATTTTTCATAAGTAAGTTCTCCTTTTTATTGTTTAGTTAAGCAACAATCAACAATTGAGAAAAAGAAAAAACGATAGAGATTGCCGCCTCTATCGTTGGGATGACTAACAGACTATAGCGCGTTTCTTAGCCCAATTTGAAGAAATTTCAAAAACTGTCTAGAAATTCTTACAAAAATTAGGTACAATAAAGAAGCTAGTGCTACGGTACTAGTAATCAGGCAACTTGGATAGATAGGTTGTGATGTCTATTCCGGGCTTCATTTACAGGGTGGTACCAGTAAATGAAGTGCCTATTTTGCTTTGAATCACTGCGATTGGCAATAAGACAGAGCAGATGATAAAAAGTACAAGGTGAATAAAATGAACGTTGTCACCATATTGTCAATTCTTTTTCTCAAAGTCTATAGGATAGCAACAAAAAAACGATTACAGTTACACCTGCAATCGTTGACAATAGGCACGTCAAAAAACGGTTATTTTTACGCATTTGTACTTGGAAGGAGAAGAATTGCGGTCTTCTGGTAGACAAAAGTATGTAAAAATAAGAATATGACTTACGCTATTGGCGATTTGCTTAAGCAGGTTGCACTGTTCAATCAAAACTTCTCTAGTTTGGTTGGTAGCCAGATCAGGAAGTGCCAATTATTTAGTTTTATCGTTAGGAGCAACAGCCTTACCATACACTTATTTCTGGCTAAGTATATAATCGCTGTTCTCACTGTTAATTATTTCTATCCTATAGCTATTAGTATACCGAAAAAAACAGCTGTTCGCAATAAAAAATCTTACATTCCTCAATTAAATAACACCTAAAACCCTCTCCCTTATATATAAGAAAAAATAACAAAAAAATTTTTTCTATGCTCTATTTTCAATCTAACGAAAGAGAGTTAAAAACTAAACAAAAGCTATTTTATATTCAAAAAGAAAGCCCCCATATTGAGGACTTTTCCATTAAATCATGATGTTAGTGATTCGATTATTTTCAAGCGTCAACTCGACACCAAAAAGTTGAGTTTCCCATAACCCAAGTAGCTTTAATGATGCCTTCTTTATTTTTTCTCATGTTATTTGGAATACCAAAGATATTGATTGCCTTTTTTAAGGAATCCCCTTCTTTAATTTTCCAAATTGTTTCATCATTCACAGTCGAAAGATGTTCTGGATCAGTAATAGAAAAAGTCAGGATTTCCCAATCTTCTTCTGAACTATCAAAATTTAATTGAGTAAATGTTGAAAGATCATTTTCTTTTTCCAAATTAGTCAATGTAATCGTTCCTTCTTGCTTATTTGGGATAATACTGGAATAATTATTTTTTTCGCCAAACCGTTGCAATGCCTGGATGTTCTTATTACTATTGTTATCAGCAAGATCGATTTTTAGAAATAGCTCCTCGACAGAGTGATAAGTACTGTAATAATGTGCAAAAAGGCTAGTGGCTATTATTACAAGCAAACCAATAATGATGGAAACCTTTTTCCTTTTTAGTTTATCGTTCATTTTCATCCTCCTGATACATAGTATAAACGATTACTATGCTATGTGCTTTATTTTTTTAATGATCCATTTGACACCCACCACTTCATCTGCTATTATAATTAAAAATAAATAAAAAAACACGTAGAAAAAGAAAGTAAAATTCTGTGGAATTTCTAAAAGAGAGCCTTGGTAGCTGAAAAGAGGTGAAAGAAAACGAATTTGAAAATGGCTTTTGAGTGGGCATTTCGAGATATTAATTTAGAGATGCACGGTTATTCCCGTTAGCAAGAATCCTAATATAAAGCGTTTGCGGCGTATTAGAGTAGAGGCAAAAATCGTAGGATTTTTGTGAATTAAGGTGGTACCATGTATGTTTAATACATCCTTAGAAGAGTCTTTGACTGTTCTAGGGATTTTTTTGTTTTCTATTTAAATAAAGAGGGGGAATTTAGTTATGTGTAAAAATTCAGTACATCATTATGAAATCGTAGGAAGTTTTTTACGTCCGGAATCGTTGAAAAAGGCAAGGGAAGATGTTGCTTCTGGTGTGATTTCAGGAGATGAATTAAAAACAATCGAGAATCAAGCGATTCGTGAGCTAGTTGCAAAGCAAAAAGAAATTGGATTAAAAGTGATCAGTGATGGTGAGTTCCGTCGTAGTTATTGGCATCTTGATTTTTTTTGGGGCTTTAAAGGTGTCGAACATAATGTGATGGATCAAGGCTATTTATTTCATGGAGAAGAGACACGCGCAGATTCAGCTCGCCTAACAGGAAAAATCGAGTTTAATCCAGATCATCCAGTTTTAGAAGAATATAAATTTTTAACAGAAATTGCTGATGGGACACCAATTCGCCAGAGTATTCCAGCACCTGCCCAGTTAGTAGCGGAATTAGTTCGTGGTTCTAACGAAGAGAAAGTCGATGAATTTTATCCAGACCGAGAAGCGTTTTATCAAGATATTGCAAAAGCATATCGCGAAACGATTTTGGCTTTGTATGATTTAGGGTGTCGAGATGTAAAATTAGATGATTGTACTTGGGGCATGTTAGTAGATAAAAATTTTTGGACAACGATGACCAATGGCGAATATGATACGCAAGCATTACAAGAGTTATATTTGCGTTTGAATAACGATGCTATTGTTGATTTACCGGAAGATTTACATGTAACAACTCATGTATGTCGTGGAAATTACCATTCAACTTGGGCCACTTCTGGTGGATATGAACCTGTTGCAGACACATTATTAGGGAATCAAAATGTTGAAGCATTTTTCTTAGAATTTGACGATGAACGTTCTGGAGATTTTGAGCCGTTACGTTTTGTACCAGAAGAAAAACATGTGGTCCTTGGATTAGTAACAAGTAAAGATGGGCAATTAGAAGAGAAAGAAACAGTAGTAAAAAGAATCAAAGAAGCAAGTAAATATGTGCCTTTGGAACGCTTGAGTTTAAGTCCACAATGCGGATTCGCTTCAACAGAAGAGGGAAATATTTTAACGGAGGAGGATCAGTGGAAGAAACTGAAATTAGTGATTGATGTGGCTGATGAAGTTTGGGGTTGATGAAATGATTTCTTGGAAGCAATCAGTCTCTTTGGATGTCAACGAAGAATAGTCTAGATGAAAGCATAGGAGGCTAGTATGAAAAAGTGGATTGGTTTTGGTATTATTTTGGCATTATTTTTAGTAACGGGTTGTAGCAATCAGAATAAAAATGATGCAGATGAGAAAAAGAATAAGACCACTAAAGTTGTTTTAGGCTCAGTCGACAGTGATGCGGATATTTGGCGATTTATTGCAAAATCAGACTTAGCGAAAAAGGCAGGTTTAAAAATAGAAGTCAAAGAGATCAGTGGTGGACCTCAGTTAAATAATGCGACGGTTGAAGAACAAGTTGATGTGAATGCTTTTCAATCGTTGGGGTATTTAAGCAGTTTTAATCAAGACAGCGACCAAAAATTAGTACCGATTGCGACAACCTATATGGAACCGATGGGTATCTATTCGTATAGATATCAATCTGTTGGGGACATCAAAGATGGCGCATTAGTTGCAATCGCTAATAATCCGGCAAATACTGCACGTGGATTAAGATTGTTGGAAACAGCTGGTTTGATCAAACTAGCCAAGGATTTTGACAATGGAACAGGAACGCCATCTGATATCATTGAAAATCCCCAAAATTTAGAGTTTAAAATGATCGATGATACGACTGGACCGAGAGTGTTACAAGATGTTGATTTAGCTTTGATTAGTAATACAATTGCGTTTGAAGGTGGTTTAAATGTTTTGAAAGATGCTTTGTTTAAAGAAGAAATTGATAAAAATACGCAGCAAAGTATCAATGTTTTAGTCACAACAGAAAATCGCCAACAGGATCAAGCGTTAAAAAAATTAGCAGAGCTCTATCATAGTCAAGCAGTAAAAGACTACATCCAAGAACAGTTTGGTGGGACAAAAGTCGATGTCCAAGAAGAGATTGGGAAGCTGTGGGAGGCAGATAAATGATTATTGTTATAGCAGCAGCAATGCAAGAAGAATTAGTGCCGTTTCGTGATACTTATCGAATACAATCCATTTTGAAGCGGGGTAAAACTGTGATTGAGGAAGTTTTAGATCAGCCTGACTATTCTTTATTTTTGGTGGAAACAGGGATTGGAAAAGCCAATGCAGCAGCTTCGGCAAGTCTGCTTTGCGAGATGATTCAACCTGATGTGATTATTAATACTGGCTCGGCGGGCGGTTTTTTGGGTGAGGTTGAAATTGGTGATGTTGTATATGGAACAAAGCTCGCTTATAGTGATGTGGATGCAACTGGGTTTGACTATACGTTTGGGCAAGTACCTCAAATGCCAAGAGACTACCGTTTAAGTCAAAGATGGTTGGAAATTTTTAACTCTTTGGAGAAGCCAAGCAATTATGATTTGTATAATGGATTGATCGTAACGTCTGATTCTTTTATGAGTGAGTCGGCATTCGTGACAAAGGTAAAAGAACATTTTCCAGAAGTGAAAGCCTCTGATATGGAAAGTACGGCAATCGCACAAGTTGCGAGTTTCTATGATATTCCTGTCCTAAATATTCGTGGCATTTCCGACATTGTAGGGAGTGAAGCAGCTGAGTCTTTTGAGATACATTTAAGGAAAGCTGCGCTACATGCATTTCAAGAAACGAAGCGCTTAATTCGTGTATTGGTAGAAGATAAGTAGTTGATTCTAAAGATGTTTGAGCTTCAAATAGCTGAACATCTTTTTTTGTTGCTGCGTTAAAGAAATTGTCGTAATGATTTGTATCAGTCAAAAAAAGTCCCCTAAAGAATCCGCACTCTTCAGATGTTTGGTGTATATCGTATGCTAAAGTCATTTGTAGTGTAATTGTGTTGTTTTTTGATGCAACCATACTAGTGCTCTCGATAAAAACAAATAATTCACTTTTTGTCAATATAGACAACGTATCGTCAGAATAAGAAAATAAGTTTTATTTTTAATGGAAAAAGAGATATATTTTTACAAAAACTTTCGCTATGATAAAGACAGGAGGGATCATATGTTAAAAGAAAAACTGTTAAACTATCTAAAAAACCAAACATCTTTTTTCAATCCTGAAAATGTAAGCGATATTTTTTCGGCATCTGATATTGCTGAAAAATTTTCAATCAAGCGAAATACTGCGAGCCATTATTTGAATCAGCTTGTAGACGAAGGGATCTTAGTCAAGGTCAATACACGCCCTGTCTACTTTTTTCATAAAAAAACATTTGAATTGCAAAACTATCCATTAACAAATTCGTTTTATCCAAACGTATCAGAGATTGAAAAAGAGAAACCGATTTTTGATAAAAAGATTGATTTTTTCCAGAATGTAATCGGTAATCGTGGTAGTTTAGCACAAACGATTCAACAATTGAAAATGGCGGCATTTTATCCTAATGGCGGGTTGCCGCTATTGTTAACAGGAGAAAGTGGTACGGGTAAAAGTTATCTCGTTCAATTACTCTATCAATTTTGTTTAGCGAATGACCTATTAGCGAACGACGCACCTTTTATCACAGTAAATTGTGCACAATATGCAGATAATCCTGAATTATTGACCAGCTATTTATTTGGTCATGTAAAAGGAGCATTTACTGGTGCAGATACTGAGAAAATGGGTGCTTTTTGAAGCAGCCGCAGATGGTTTTTTATTTTTGGATGAAGTTCATCGTTTAAGCGCTGAAGGACAAGAAAAATTATTCACATTTTTGGATCAAGGAGTTATTTATAAAATGGGTGAAAGCAATCATCCAATTGCTGTTAACTGTCGTTTAGCGTTTGCCACAACGGAAGAGGTGAATAGCACCTTTTTAACGACTTTTTTAAGACGAATTCCAGTACAAATCAAAATTCCAGCGCTTAATGAACGGACTCAGGCAGAACGAAAGCAGTTGATTATTCAATCTTTCTTTGAAGAACAGCAAACCATTTTAAAACCGCTACTCGTCTCACCACAAGTCATTAAAATGTTAGAAAATCGTTCATACAAAGGAAATGTTGGGGAATTGAAAAACCTGATCAAGATTATTACAGCTAAAAGTTTTACTGTAAATCACGAAAAAGAGCAAATTCCGATTACCTTACATTCATTGCCTACTTATTTACTAACAGAAAATTATGAATCCACTTTTTCAGAAGCCGAATCACTTTTGAGAATCGATGGTCAAAGTAGTTTGGAGTATTTACTTGAAGAAAGTGAACCAGAACAAAAAAGAATTATTCAAAGTTATGAAAAAATCTTGCTAACCTATCTAAATAATCAATCAGATATCAACACCTCAGTGGGCTTGATTTCAAAGGAAATCGATTATCTCTTTGATTATTTATTATTTGAAACAAAAAGAGACCAACAGCATGAAATGTTGCTATTCATTACACAGCACGTCCGACAGATGCTAGAAAAAATTGAATCTGCTTATCAAATTAGTTTTAATGGTAGTTTGGTTTATGCAATCAGTCATTATCTGTTTCAACGACGTTACGTGGAATGGCTACCAGAAAGCGAGATGATTCAGTTGATTGAGACCTTTTTAATGGATATCAAAGCCAAGTTACCAAATAGTTATCGATATGCAGAACAGATTTTAAACTTAGTTAAGATGTCATTGGACATTGAAGTTTCTAGTATGGATCGGATTATTCTATCTGTTTATATTGATAATCTAGGTTATACCAAAGAAACGTCTTATCCTAAAGCGGTGATTGTGGCACATGGTTACGCCACTGCTAGCAGTATTGCTAATGTGGCTAATCGGATGTTGAATGAATTGTTATTTCAGTCTTTTGATATGCCACTAGATGTTACGCCGAAGAAGATTGCTGAGAAACTGATACAATACATCGAGCGGAATGATACGTCAAATGGGTTGGTTATTTTATTTGATATGGGTTCTTTAAAAGAAATCCATCGTTATTTTTCAAAAGAAAGCGCGGCACCTATCTTATTGATGAACAATGTAACAACTAGTTTAGCGATTGCGGTGGGTGAAGCAATTCAAAAGAAACAACAACTTGGTGAAATTCCAGCTAATGCGATATGCAGCCATCCGTTTCAATGGGAGATGATTAAGCCAGAAACAACAAAAGAAAAAATCATCCTCACGACCTGTGCCACGGGTATTGGAACGGCTGTACAAATTAGTAATCTACTTGAAAAGAGTTTACCAGGTACGACTTCTGTCAAACTTATCCCATGTGAATTCCGTCAGTTACGTGATCCTGTGGAATTTGAAAAAGCTTTTTCGTTTTATGATGTGCTTGGTATTGTTGGTACAGCCAATCCAGTCGTAGAGAATGTTCCTTTCATTTCTTTAGAGGACTTAATTGCAGGAATTGGGATCGAAGAGTTGCTAGAGTGGTTGAAAAAAGAGTTAATATTGGATTCGAAGGAAGAATTTAGTAATCAATTGATTCGTAATTTTTCATTGGATCGTGTAATTCAATCTGTAACGATTTTAGATACAGAAAAAATCATTGAACAAATCGAAGGCTTTATGAAACAGTTAGAAGAACGACTAGGTCAGCGGATTAGCAATGATCGAAAGTTAGCTTTGTATGTTCATGTTAGCTGTTTGGTAGAACGATTGATCCGAAATGTGCCAATCGAAGTCTATAGTGGTTTTGACAGGTTGCAGGAGTGTCATGAAAAAGAGCTACGGGATATCAAAGAAGCATTTAGTGTCATAGAGAAAGTCTATAGTGTCAATATCCCAGATTCAGAACTTTCTTATGTTCATGATGTGTTAGTTGAAAACACCGAGTATATCAGTGATGAAAGTGATTTTTAATAAGCAAATGAAGGGTGCCACTAAAGTTGGCATCCTTTTTGCTATTAATAAAGTGTAAGTGAGGTGAACAGGATGGCAAGAAAAATTATTTTAGCGACACATGGAAATTTTGCGCAAGGGATTAGAACATCTTTAGAACTGATTTGTGGGAAATCAACAAATGTAGAAGTTATTTGTGCCTATATAGAAGAAGAGTTTGATTTAGGTCAAACAGTTGAAACGACTATTTTTGAAAATCAAAAAAATGAATTACTGGTTATCACAGATATTTTTGGTGGTAGCGTGAATAATGAATTTTTTAAGTATGTTGAACGACCGAATGTACATGTAGTTTCGGGATTAAATTTGTCTTTATTGATTGAGCTTTATACCCAATTGGAAATCACAGACTCCTTGGAGAAGTTGATTATACAAGCAATAAAAACGTCTCAAGAAACGATTCAGTATTGTAACGTATTGAAAGCAAAAGACGAAGAAGAAGAATTTTAAAAGAGAAAGGAAATCAATCATGATTAAATTAGTAAGAGTAGATCATCGTTTATTACACGGACAAGTTGCATTTTCATGGACCCAAAGTTTAGGGGTAGATTGTATTTTGATTGCGAATGATGATGTGCCGCAAAATGATATCCGCAAAACGACAATCAAGTTAGCCAAACCGGCAGGAGTTAAGCTGGTGATTAAAACTATTGAAGAGTCAATCAGTGCTTTACAAAGTGGCGTAACGGATAAATATAAGTTGTTTATCGTCGTTGAAAGTGTAGCGGATGCGTATAAATTAGCGAAAGTATGTCCAGAAATCAAACATATCAATCTTGGTGGAATGAAAGTGAGAGAAGGAACTAGAAATATCTCTAAGGCGATAAATATTACGCCTGATGAAGAACAGTTGGTCAAGGAATTAGTAAATGAAGGAGTCAATGTAGAAATCAGACAAGTACCCAATGATAAAAAAGTTGCTGCTTTAGATGCATTTTAGAAAGGAAGATCGAAATGATTGTACAAGCAATTTTGTTAGGTGTTATCGCATTTATTGCTCAGTCTGAGTATGCCTTAGGTACGTCACTTTTATCCCGACCGATTGTGACAGGATTGTTTACAGGGATTGTTTTAGGGGATATTAAAACGGGTATTATTATGGGGGCAACATTGGAATTAGCATTTATTGGTTCTTTTTCAGTAGGAGCATCAATTCCGCCAGACGTAGTAACAGGTGGGATTTTAGGAACGGCTTTTGCAATTACTGCGGGTGCTGGAACGGAAACGGCACTAGTTTTGGGATTGCCGATTGCAACCTTAACGCTGATTTTGAAGAATGTCTATCTAGGTTTGGTGATTCCAACAATGAGCCAAAAAGCAGATAATTACGCAGATGATGGGAATTATAAAGGGGTAGAACGAATGCATTTGGCGGCAGGTTTTGGGTTGTCTCTGATGTTAGCACTCATAGTTTCGATTTCATTTGCTGTAGGGAGTAACACGATCAAGGGATTATTAGATATGATTCCTGAGTTTGTTCAACACGGTTTATCCGTTGCGACGGGTATTATTCCAGCTCTAGGTTTTGCAATGTTGGCGCGTTTATTGATCAATAAACAAGTAGCACCATACTTCTTTTTAGGTTTTGCTTTAATGGCTTATTTAGAAATTCCAGTTACAGGAATTGCAATTTTAGGGGCGATCACAGCTGTAATCGTGGTCAATATCATGAATCACAATAAAGGCAAAGAAATGATCCAAACATCAAATGGGGAGGTTATTGACGATGACGAAGACTTCTAAAGAACAACCTGAAAAGTTGATTACCAAAAAAGAATTGAATAGTGTTTTCTGGCGGTCTTTCCAAATGGAATTTTCTTGGAACTATGAGCGTCAGATGAACATGGCGTATGTGTTTGCGATGATTCCGATTTTGAAGAAATTGTATCCCAAAAAGTCTGATATGGCGCATGCGTTGAAACGGCATTTAGCCTTTTTCAATACTACTCCCCATATTGTGACCTTGATTTTGGGGATCAATACGGCGATGGAAGAAGAGAATGTACTAGATGAACAATTTGATGTTAGCACGATCGACAGCATCAAAACATCATTAATGGGGCCTTTAGCAGGCTTAGGAGATTCATTTTTCTGGGGCACGTTACGTTTGATCGCAACCGGAGTTGGAACATCTCTGGCGTTACAAGGAAATATTTTAGGCCCGATTTTATTCTTGCTGATTTTTAACGTACCACATATTATTTTGCGCTACCTATTTACTGGTTGGGGCTATAAATTGGGAACTGGGTTTCTGAAAAAGATTCAAGCAAACGGGATGATGGAAAGCTTGACGTTAGGCGCTTCGATTATTGGATTGATGGTGGTTGGCGCAATGACGGCTTCGATGATCGATATTTCGATTCCAGTCACAATCAGTGGCAGTGGTGAAACAGCGGTAACAGTGCAGAGTATTTTTGATGATATTATGCCTAAATTGTTGCCATTAGCAACTTTTGGAGCAGTTTTCTATCTTTTAAAGAAAGAAGTAAAACCTCTAGCGATTCTTGGAGGAATGGCTATTGTTGGGATTTTGGGTTCTTTAGTGGGAATTTTTTAAGCAAATCCATAGTGAGGTGAGATTCAGTGGAAACAATGTTGGATTATATTAATCAAGAACAAGAAACATTGGAAAGCATTATTGAATCATTTGATGTTGCGCAAACCGATGTGAAGCATGTTAAACACTGCTTGATTTTAGCGACGGGGTCTTCTTATAATGCCTGCTTATCTGCAAAAAACTATATAGAAGAGACGGCGCCAGTCTACGTTCAAATAGAAGAACCGTTTAATTTTCTACATTATGGAAAAATTGATCCGAACATTGATTTGATCATTGCGGTTTCACAAAGCGGTAAAAGTACGTCTACCATTCAAGCAGTAGAAAAACTAACTCAGACGAGATCAATCAAAACAATTGCATTAACCAGTGATGCAAAAAGTCCAATCACAAAAGTGGTGGATGAAGTAGTAGAGTTAAATATGGGTATTGAGATGGTCGGGTTTGTCACAAAAGGTTATTTAGCAACTGTGTTGAATCTAATGTTGTTAGGGTTACGTATAGCGTATCAAAATGAATCAGTCGATCAAGTGAAATTAAAAAGTGAATTATCGGAATTAAAGAACGCTATTCGTCAAATCAATCTAGTTATTGAAAAAACGAACGAATTTTGGTTAAAGAATCAAGCAGATTTACTTGCTGGCTCCCGTTTTATTACGATTGGCTATGGACCAAATTTAGGGACGGCTAAAGAATTTGAAACCAAATTTACGGAAACGGTCCGTTTACCATCGCAAGGATTTGAACTTGAAGCGTATATGCATGGCCCTTATCTAGAAGCAAACGGTAACCATTCGCTATTTTTTATTGAAAATGACAATAGACTGCATGAAAGAAGCCACATATTAAAGACTTATTTAAGTGAATATGTTGCTGCCTGTTACACGATTACAACGAGTGCAATATCAGAACCTAAAACACTAAGTCTATCTATTGAAACACCTGAAAAAATCAGTCCACTTTTATTAGTGATTCCCTTCCAATACCTCGCGTATCAAATTGCTACAGGTAAAGGAATCGATTTAAATAAACGAATTTTTGATGATTTTGACCAAGTATTAAAAAGTAAAATTTAAGGAGCGTAAACCATGTTAAAATTTAACGAAACAAAGCAAATAGAAGATATCAAAGGGGCTTTAGCACTACGTCCACAAGTTGAAAAAATGGTGGATGAAGTTTGGGAAAAAGGGTTTGATTCTATTTATTATCTCGGCATTGGCGGAACCTATGCCTCAGCGATGCAAGTAGTGACGTACATTAATGGAAAAAGTAATCTACCTGTTTATGTACAACATGCTGCTGAATACTATACAACTGGTAATCGCCGCTTAACCAAAGACTCGATCGTTATTTTGTCTTCTGTAACCGGCACAACTCAAGAAGTTGTCAAAGCGGTGGAAGAAATTAAAACAGTTGGCGCAACATTGATCGGTTTTATTGATGCAAAAGGAAGTATTCTAGCAGAAAAATGTGATTATGTTGTGACGTATCCAGCACCAGGAACGGAACAAATCAAGTTCTTTATGCTAGCAGATCGATTGATGAAAAATAATGGCGAATTTGATGAGTATGAAGAATATTATCAAGAACTAGAAGAACATCTTCCAGTTGGTTTAGTTGAAGCTGAGAAAAAAGCGGATGACTTTGGGTTAAAATTTGCCCAAGCGCATCGTCACGATGATATGCATTATTTCATCGGGGCTGGTAATCAATGGGGCGCAGTCTATTCTTATGCAATGTGTTACTGGGAAGAGCAAAGTTGGTTGCCTTCAAAATCAATTCATGCGGCTGAATTTCTACACGGAACGTTAGAAATCGTGGAGGAAACAACAGCAGTCACTTTATTTATTGGTGAGGATGAACAACGTCCATTGTCTGAAAGAGTAGCGAATTTGTTACCGCGTATTTGCGCTAACTATACGATTATTGATTCAAAGGATTATCCAGTTGCGGGGATCAGTGAAAAATATCGTGGACGAGTTTTGTCATTCTTGTTGATGCATTGTGTAACACAACGTATTGATGCTCATGTTGAACAATTGAATTGCCATCCGTTAGATATTAGACGTTATTATCGTCAGTTTGATTATTAAAATGAAGGAAACGACCTGCAGCTAGAAAGTTGCAGGTTTTAGTGTATTTTGGATTATAAAAAGCTCTTACTTTTGTTTACTATTAAAAAAATCTATGAGACAATATCTGAAAGATTTTTAGGAGGTAAAGTGGTGGCTGATGGTTTACTAGTCCCGAATAAATGCAAGGCATGTGGTGGTCAATTGAACGATTTAGATGCCAAATATTGTCCGCATTGTGGGAGATTATTAGATGAGATCCAAGAAGCAATGAATAGAAAAAATAAATCTGGTGAAACTTGTCTAAACTGTGGAGCTTCGATTGTGTTTAATATTGAAAAGCAGCAATTTGAGTGTAACCATTGTAAGTCGACTTTTTCAACGAAGAAAGAGTTGGATGCTAGTTCTCGTTTTTATCAAGCAGATAAAGTTATCCCTTTTCAAGTGGAAAAAGAGCGGGCAAAGATGCATTTTTATGAGTGGATTGGCACTGACCAGGAGAGTCCAATAGATATAACGAATATCACGTTAAAACAAATTTATATGCCATTTTCAGTTGTTACAATAAGCTATGAATGTAATTGGGGAGCTGAAATCTGTTATAGTAACAATCAAGACAATACTATGGAAAACTGGTCATACAGTGATGGAAGTATAACAGGAGAATGTTTTTCGTTTTTTTCTGTCTCAGAAGAAATGAATGCACAAGCAGATAAACTGTTTTCAATTTCATCGTTCAAACCTTCGATTTCAAAAATGGTTCCGTATGATGACCATTATTTAAGTGGGACAAACCAATTTAAAATTTCCACTAATGAAGTAATGAAAACGCAAAGCTTGTTTCACAGTGTCGTTCAATATGCAGCTGAAAGTGAGATGCAGAAAGTATTACCTGGGGATAGGAACAGAAATGCAACGGTAACAAATCTAAAATATGAAGTTTTTTCGGAATTTGTTTACGTTCCTATTTGGAATCTTGAGTACCAATCAAATGAGGTTATGCACGAAGTTTTAATTACTGCTACAGATAAAGAAAATGTAAAAGTTGTTGGCGATAAACCGTCTATACATAATTTTCCAGATGACGAATTTTCTAAAATAAACAGGCACTACAAGAAAAAATACCGTTCAGGTATAGTAGCTTTTTTAATGTCACTGATTCTATTGATGATGTCTGATCAAAATGATGAACCTGGTTTTTTTGTTTCAATTATTACGCTGTCACTTTTGATCGGTGGAGTAGCTTCTTGGCTATACTTTGGTGTAAAAAGCAAACTTGTCAAAAGAGCCTATCTTAAGTTAAAAAAGAAAAGTTCAAATAATTTAGAGATCCATAATGAGTATTTAAAATTAGCCGAAAAATATAAAAAATAGGCAAGTTAGTCTAGTTCGTTTATGAAGTAATTCATTTTACAATTCAAAAAATCAGTTTATTTCCCTTCTTCTCACCTAAAATGTTTACATTTAACCAGTGATAGTGTACTATTTAAAGGTATGCATAACATAAATTCATGTATAAAATTAAGTTATTCGGAGGGAAACAAATGTCTGCGAAATTTGAAAAAAAAGGCACCAATGATGGTGTGTTAACTTTTTCAGTTGATCAAACTCTAATTGAAAAAGGCTTGAAACAAGCATTCGATAAAGTCAAAAAAAATCTTAACGTCCCAGGATTCCGTAAAGGAAAAGTGTCACGTCAAGTATTCAACCGTATGTATGGTGAAGAAGCATTGTATGAAGATGCTTTGAATGCAGTATTACCAGAAGTATATGAAGCAGCTGTGAAAGAAGCTGGAATCGATCCTGTCTCTCAACCTAAAATTGATGTTGAAAGCATGAATAAAGGGGAAGATTGGGTTGTAACTGCTGAAGTGACTGTAAAACCTGAAGTTAAATTAGGCGAATACAAAAACTTAACAGTTGAAAAGCAAGACCGTGAAGTAACAGACGAAGACTTAGATGCACGCATCCAACGTGACTTAGATGCACAAGCTGAATTAGTAATCAAAGAAGATGAAGCAGCTGTTGAAGGCGACACTGTCGTAATCGATTTTGAAGGATTTAAAGATGGCGAAGCTTTTGAAGGTGGAAAAGGCGAAAACTATTCTCTTGAATTAGGTTCTAACTCTTTCATCCCAGGCTTTGAAGAACAATTAGTTGGTAAAAAAGCAGGCGAAGAAGTTGAAGTAAAAGTAACATTCCCAGAAGATTACCAAGCTGAAGATTTAGCAGGTAAAGAAGCTGTTTTCCAAGTGAAAGTTCACGAAGTGAAGGCATTAGAATTACCAACATTAGATGATGAATTTGCAAAAGACGTTGACGATTCAGTTGAATCATTAGACGAATTAAAAGAAAAATACCGTAAAGAATTAACAGAATCTAAAGAAGCTGCTGCAATAGAAGCAAAAGACGAAGCAGCTATCCGTCAAGCTGTTGATAATGCTGAAATCGTTGACCTTCCACATGTAATGGTACATGACGAAGTTCACCGTTCAATGGATGAATTCTTAAACAACATGCAACGTCAAGGAATCGCTCCAGATATGTATTATCAATTAACTGGAACAACTGAAGCTGACTTGCACAAACAATTTGAAGCAGAAGCAGAAGTTCGTACGAAAACAAACCTTGTGATCGAAGCAATTGCTAAAGCTGAAGATATTGAAGTATCTCAAGAAGATATTGACAATGAAATCAAAGAATTATCTGAACAATACAATATGCCAATCGATCAAGTGAAAAAAGTTTTAACTGAAGATATGTTGAAACATGATATCCGCATGAAACGTGCAGTAGAAGTTATTACTGAAACTGCAACTGAAAAATAAAGATACTACAAAAGACATTCCTGAATAATCGGGAATGTCTTTTTCTAGATTAATAGAAGGAAATAATTATGTTAAAATCAAGCAGTAGATACTAGGCTATCTAACCATTTAATTAGAGCATTATAAGTTTGAAGTCCTTCATTTTTAGTAATGTCACCATCGAAATCATGGGGGAGATGCTCAACTTCTTCGTACGTTACATTGGAAAGTTTTTCACTGGCAATACGAGAAACTTCAACGGGCACATCTTGATCGGCTGCACTATGGGCTAAAAATGCAGGAGGAAGTTTAGCAAGTTCCACGTCCGTTAGACTAAAGGTTTCTTTTTCACTAGGAGTTTTGACAAGATAACTTAACCAATTGCCAAACTGTCGACCAGATAAATAAAGTGAGAACCGTTCATTAATAGAAACTTCTGTAATGGGGTTAGGATAAATCAACTCTTGGGCCGTCAGAGGGGCTATTTTTGGAAATTGATTATAATAGCTGCTAGGCTGATTAAATGCCGAATTTGTTAAATCATAATAGCCGTAAAAACTAATTAAGCCTTTTTGTTTTGGACAAGGATAGCGAGCAGATAGTAAATAAGAAAGAAAACCACCCGCGGAACGTCCAAATAAGAAATAATCAGAATTTTCTAGACCTAATGCTGTTTGATAATGTTCCAAGAACCAATTAATTGCTTCTTTTATGCAAGTAATAATAGTTGGCAGTTTTACTTCAGGAGCTAATGGATAATCGACAGTCAATAAGTTATAATCATTTTCTACCAAAAGTTTACAATAAATTTCTGGCAAATCATCCTTGGTTCCGTAAAGAAGTCCACCACCATGGAAGTAGAGAAGAGTCGCTTTTGCAGAAGACCCGTTTGGATTTGAGTAAAAAGTCATGGATAAATCTAACTCATCTAGTTTACTGTAAAGAAATGTTTGTTTTATCATTAAAAGTCCTCCTTGAATTTTATGTAACAACGCACCGCTCTACTAGACCGTGTACCAAGTCCTTTGGTGCAAGAACAATCTCAGGCGCAATCAATAGCAATTTTTAATTACATTGTGTTTTTTACACGTTGCAAAGCAAATGAGTAGCATGGTAACATTTTCTCAAAAATGACTGAGATGCTTTTTGACTTATCTGCATTCTACCATTTTTTGAAGAGTTAGTTTACAAATCTAAATAAATTTCACTAACTTATTTCTATTTTAACCCAAATAGCCCCAGTCTTTATGTTTAATGCGCACAAAGATGGCGGTTAATTTGTGAAATATGGATAGTGTGTGAAAACGGGCAACCGCTTACAATGAATAGGATAATAAAAGAGGGAGATGTATCAAATGGATTTAAAAAACGTTTTACAAGAAAATATTGATCACTTATCAAGTATTGGCAACGATCCAACGGGTGGAATGACACGATTATTGTATTCAGATTCTTGGTTGGAAGCGCAAAAATTTGTAAAAGAAAAATTAGAAGCTATTGGTATGACAGCTTCATTTGATGAGATCGGCAACCTCTTTGGTAGAGTAGAAGGTACAGAACATCCAGAAGAAACGATTTTATCTGGTTCGCACATCGATACCGTCGTGAATGGTGGGAATTTAGATGGTCAATTTGGTGTAATCGCAGCGTATGTTGCAATCCAATATTTATTAGAAACACATGGTAAACCGAAACGTTCTTTAGAAGTTATTTCAATGGCTGAAGAAGAAGGCAGTCGTTTCCCAACAGTATTCTGGGGAAGTAAAAATTTCGTTGGCGAAGCGAAAAAAGAAGATGTCATTGATATCGCTGACTTTGAAGGATTGAAGTTTGTTGAAGAAATGAGACGTCATGGTTTTGATTTTAGAGATGAGACTAAAGCATCTAGAGAGGATATCAAAGCATTCGTAGAAATTCATATTGAGCAAGGAACGGTTCTTGAAAAAGAACAATTGCAAATTGGTGTCGTGAATAATATTGCAGGTCAAAGACGTTATACGATTGTCTTGAAAGGTGAAGCCAATCATGCTGGAACAACACCAATGGGATACCGTAAAGATGCTGTTTACGCTTTCTCTAAGATTTGTTCACAAGCGATCGATCGTGCATTAGAAGTTGGCGATCCTCTTGTATTGACATTCGGTAAAGTTGAACCGAAACCGAATACAGTTAATGTAGTACCAGGTGAAGTTCTGTTTACAATGGATTGTCGTCATACAGACAGTGGAGAACTTCATTCATTTACGGCAGAAATTGAACAACTAATGAAAGATATTGCGGCGAAACATGGCTTAGAAATCGATATCGACCTATGGATGGACGAAGCACCAGTTCCAATGAACGAAGAAATTGTAACAGCAATCGAAACGGCAGCTATTGCTGAAAATATGAAATACAAAGTAATGCATAGCGGAGCTGGACATGATTCTCAAATTATTGCGCCAAACTTCCCAACAGCAATGATTTTTGTACCAAGTATCAATGGGATCAGTCATAATCCTGCAGAAGCGACAGATATTGATGATTTAGTGAACGGTGTTAAAGTTTTGGCGAGCACATTATATGAATTAGCTTATAAATAAAAGAAAGTAGGAGAAATAAAAATGGGTTATAAGAATAATCAAACAGGTTATTTAGATGGTTTATTATCCTCTAGAGCTGTTATTAAAAAAAATAATTATGCATTGATTCCTCATGATGGTTTAGTAAATAACGTGATTCCTGGATTTGAAAATTGTGACTGCTCGATTTTAGGTTCTAAACAATTAGGAGCAAACTTTGTTGATTATATCATTACAATGCATAAAGATGGAAAAAACCAACGTGGTTTCGGCGGAGAAGGTGTTGAAACAATCGTCTATGTAATCGATGGTATTTTAAAAGTCAATGATGGTTCTGAGACACATGAACTAACAAAAGGTGGTTATGCATATCTTCCTGCAAGTACGTTGATGTACCTAGAAAATGGGCAAGATGCAGATACTGAAATTTTCTTATACAAAAAACGTTATCAACCATTGGAAGGCTACGAAGCGCATAAAGTAGTCGGTAATGTGAATGATATGGAACCAATCGAGTACGAAGGCATGAAAGACGTACTTTTATGGGACTTCTTACCTAAAGATTTAGGCTTTGATATGAACTTCCACATTCTTTCATTTGAACCAGGAGCAAGTCATGGTTATATTGAAACACATTATCAAGAACATGGTGCGTATTTACTTTCTGGACAAGGAATGTACAACTTAGACAATGAATGGATGCCAGTCGAAAAAGGGGACTACATTTTCATGAGTTCATATGTTCAACAAGCAGCGTATGCTGTAGGTCGTGACGAGCCTTTAATGTACGTTTATTCAAAAGATTGCAATCGTGATCCAGAAATTTAATTTGAAGAGGAAGTTTAAGAATGAATGAAACTGTTTTAGTGAAACCAGAAGAATTGCATGATTTAATTGAAAAAAAATTGACAACAGCTGGTTTAAAACAAGAACATGCAGACGAAGTGGCAAGACATTTAGTATTTGCAGATGCATGCGGCATCCACTCACATGGAGCTGTTAGAGTAGAATATTATGCAGAACAAATCGATAAAGGCGGCGTAACGCTTGAACCAGAAATAGAATTCGAAGAAACTGGACCAAGTTCAGGAATCGTCCACGGTAAAAATGGAGCTGGACAATTCGTTGCGGATGTCGGATTGGGTTATGCTATTGACATGGCAAAAAAATCAGGAGTTGCAGCAGTCGGGATTTCTAAAATCAGCCACAGTGGCGCGTTATCTTATTACGTGAAAAAAGCAGCGCAACAAGATTTGATTGCCATAGCAATGTGTCAATCCGATCCGATGGTTGTACCATTTGGTGGCAAAGAAAATTATTTTGGAACCAATCCAATTGCTTTTGCAGCACCTAGAAAAGGTCATGAGCCAGTGGTTTTTGATATGGCAACAACGGTCCAAGCATGGGGTAAAGTTTTAGATGCTCGTTCTAAAAATAAAGATATACCCGATACATGGGCAGTTGATAAAGAAGGGAAACCAACAACTGATCCTCACAAAGTCAATGGATTATTACCGATTGCAGGACCAAAAGGCTATGGCTTGATGATGATGGTAGATATTTTATCAGGTATGCTTTTAGGCTTACCATTTGGAAAACACGTTTCTTCAATGTATGACGATATTAGTAAAGGACGTAATGTTGGCCAAATGTATATTTTGATTGATCCAAAACGCTTCACTGATTTAGAGATGTTTAAAGAATCAGTGGACGGTATGGTAGAAGAGCTACATGAAATTCCAGCAGCTGATGGATTTAAGCAAGTGTATTATCCAGGTGAGATCAATCAAATCAATTATGAAAAATCAATGTCAGAGGGTATCGAAATCGTTAAGAATATCTATGACTACTTAAAGAGTGATACACTTCATTTTGATCGATATGAAAATACGAATGCTTTTGGTGAGAAAAAATAAAATTTTTTGAACTATGATGCTTCACAAAAGTGTTGTTTGGTTTTATAAGTATTAGCGGAGCGGAGAATTGTTGTCGTATGGTATCTAGCTACGCGGGCTAGCTTCTCGGAAAAAAGATAAAAATTGAATGAGGCGAAAAGCACCTCAGTCAATTTTTCCTATTTTTCTGTCGAAGCTGAACGAGCCCGCTTCGCTTTAAAATAAGGAGGCGTTTTAAAATGAGAGTAAAAAAAGCGGATTTACATCAACTAATCAAAGAGAAAATACAAAAAGCTGGTTTGTCAGAAGAACATGCAAGAATCGTAAGTGATGTTTTAACCTTTGCAGATGCAAGAGGAATTCATTCTCACGGTGCGATGCGCGTGGAATATTATTCGGAAAGAATTGTAAAAGGCGGTATCACCAACGATCCTACTTTTTCGTTTAACCAAACAGCTCCTAGTTGTGGTATGTTTGAAGGTGACAATGGTTCTGGGTTTGTTGCAGCAGAAAAAGCAATGGATCTAGCAATCGAAATGGCAAAGAAAAATGGGGTAGCTGTTGTTGGAGTCCGTAATATCTCTCATAGTGGAGCGCTTGCCTATTATGTTGAACGAGCAGCAAAACAAAACATGGTAGCTCTTTCTGTTTGTCAATCTGATCCAATGGTTGTACCATTTGGAGGAAGTGAACCTTATTTTGGAACCAATCCAATTGCTTTTGCTGCCCCAAGTAATGATGACCGTGTAATTACGTTTGATATGGCGACAACTGTTCAGGCTTGGGGAAAAATCCTTCACGCTCGTTCAAAAAAAGAAGCAATCCCAGATACATGGGCAGTTGACGCCAAAGGAAATCCGACAACTGATTCAACAGCAGTCAATGCATTACTTCCAATCGCTGGACCAAAAGGCTATGGGTTGATGATGATGGTAGATATTCTATCTGGGATTTTACTAGGAGTGCCATTTGGTAAACATGTTTCGTCTATGTATCATGACCTATCAAAAGGGCGTGAATTAGGTCAGCTCCATATTGTAATCAACCCAGATTTCTTTATTGGAATAGATGTTTTCAAAAAGAATATTTCGACAATGTTAGACGAATTAAAAGAAATTAGCCCAAGTCCTGGTTTTACAGAAGTCAATTATCCTGGAGAACGCGGACGCGCACGAGAAAAAAATTATGAAGAAAATGGCATTGAAATCGTAGATGATATCTACGAATATTTGATCAGTGATGCTATTCATTATGATCGTTATGATCACAAAAATAAATTTGCGGAATGATATTTTGTTAAAAAAATTATCTAGCTTCACACTCGAGTCACTACGCTCCGCTTCAGTCTCGTCAATTCCTATTTTTAGTTGAGACATGGCGAGCTCACTACACGTTTACTTTGAACCATAATGAATGAAATGAACGAATGGTGAAAAGTACAAAGCGGAACATTGTTTCATATAATTTAAGGAGGAATTTCAATGCTGCACACAATTATAAAAGCAAATAGCTATCAAGATTCAATCGTATTGATGCTATTGACGAACAAATTAAATACAATCGATGGCGTTCATAATGTTTCCGTTATGATGGGGACACCTGCAAATAAAGATATCTTTAAAACGGGTGGTTTATACACAGACGAGTTAGAAAAAGCTTCATCAAATGATATGGTAATCGTATTAGACATTGAAGATGATTCGCTGATCGAACAAGTCTTAACAGAAATCGATGTATTTTTAGAAGAACAAACAAAAGGTGGCGGCGACGCTTCAGGCGAAGAAGTCGTAAAAACTTGGGATAAAGCATTTGAGCTTGGTAAAGATGCTGGTGTAGTTGTCTTCTCGATTCCTGGTACGCATGCAGCACTTGAAATTGAGAAAGCGTTAGATGAAGGCAAACATGTTTTTTGTTTCAGCGACAATGTTGCGATAGAAGATGAAAAACGCCTCAAAGAAAAAGCACATGATGCAGGTCTATTATTGATGGGCCCTGACTGTGGTACTGGTATCATCAATGGTATTCCTGTGGCCTTTACAAATGCTGTTCGTAAAGGAAAAATTGGTGTTGTAGGTGCTTCTGGAACTGGTATTCAAGAAGTAACGACAATTATCCACAAATTAGGGGGCGGAGTAACGAATGCAATCGGTACTGGCGGACGTGACTTAAAAGCTGAAATTGGCGGAATCACTTTAAAAGACAGCATTATTACATTAGAGAAAGACCCTAATACTGAAGTGGTTGTGGTGATTTCTAAACCACCTGCACCAGAAGTTCGTGATGAAGTTTTAAATCTTTTAAGAAGTATCTCGAAACCTGCTGTAACGATTTTCCTAGGCGAAAAACCAACGTCTCACGAAGAAAACCTTTATCGTGCTTATACATTAGAAGAAGCGGCTCAAACAGCAGTTCAATTATTGAATAAAGAAGCTGTTACAGCAGTGAAAGAAACACTATCTGTACCAACACATTCTTTCAAACCAGAACAAAAATATGTTAAAGGTTTATACTCTGGTGGAACGCTTGCTTATGAAGCGGCAATGTTGATCAAAGAAGGTTTAGCATTAACAGGTGACGAACATGCGCCTGAAGGTTTTATCTTACAAAATCAAGGTCATGAAATCATTGACTTAGGGGACGATGTTTATACTCAAGGAAAACCTCACCCAATGATCGATCCAACAAAACGCAAAGAAATGTTAGAAGAAGCTGGAAAAGATCCTAAAACAGCAATCATTCTTTTAGATGTTGTATTAGGCTACGGTTCTCATGCTAACATGGCGCAAGAACTAGCACCAACTATCAAAGAGATCAAAGCTAAAGCGGCTTCTGATGGCAGAGAATTATTTGTGATCGGTACGATTGTTGGAACGGATGAAGATCCTCAGAATATTCATGAACAAGAAACAATTATGAAAGAGGCGGGTGTGATCCTTTGCGATAGTAACGCGCAAGCAGTACGTTTAGCATTAGCTATTTTAGATCATCCATTGACTCAAACAGAAAAAGCAATCGAAGCAGCACCAGCAGTGAATCCGATCGCGATTGAACCAACAGAAGCGATGTTAGCATTATTGACGAATCAAGGATTTATTAATGTTGGTTTACGTAGTTTCTCTGAAGCAATCATCAATCATGGTGGTAAGGTTGTTCAATACGACTGGCAGCCAGTTGCTGGAGGAAACATTACACTGCAAAAAGCATTACAGTTCTTAAATAAAGTAGCGTTAGCTAAATAAATTATCCAGCTTACTGAGCTAGCTCCTCAGAAAAAAGATAAAAATAGATTGTGGTAAAAAGCACCACCTTCTATTTTTCCTATTTTTCAGTCGGAGCTGATCAAGCTCATTCAGCTTTTAACGGAGGAAAATCAAAATGGCATATAAAACAATCGATGAAGCAAACCAAGCGGTAGCAGCAAAAATCGTTGCTGGTTCTCCTTTCTTATTAGATGTAGTACCAGCAAAATCAGTAATTCCAGAATTAAACGAAGGAAAAGTATTACTTCATGCAGGACCTCCAATCACTTATGATAAAATGGTTGACCCGATTCAAGGCGCTTGTGTTGGAGCAGCATTATTTGAAGAATGGTGTGAAACCGAAGAAGAAGCTAGAAAAATGCTGGAATCTGGTGAAGTTAAATTAATTCCATGTCATCATGTAAATGCGGTTGGACCAATGGGTGGGATCACATCAGCGAATATGGCAGTTTTAGTTGTTGAAAACAAAACAGACGGGAATCGTGCATTCTGCACAATGAACGAAGGGATTGGCGCAGTATTACGATTTGGTGCCTATTCTGATGAAGTAATTACTCGTTTAAGATGGATGAGAGATACTTTAGCTCCTGTTTTAAGTGCGGCATTGAAAACAAAAGAAGATGGCTTAAACATCAATGTATTAGTTGCAAAAGCAATTGCGATGGGGGATGAATTCCACCAACGTAATATTGCTGCATCTCTCGCTTTCTTGAAAGAAATGGCACCAATCATTGTTGGGTTGACAGAAATCGACCAAACGAAGCGTGAAGAAGTTGTTCAGTTCTTAGCAGATACCGATCAATTTTTCTTAAACATCATGATGGCATCAGCGAAAGCTGTCATGGATGGCGCAAGACAAATTCAAGAAGGAACAATTGTAACGGCAATGTGTAGAAATGGCCATGAATTTGGTATTCGTATTGCTGGAATGGGGGATGAATGGTTTACTGGACCAGTTAACACGCCTCAAGGCTTATACTTCTCAGGGTTTAGCGAAGCTGATGCTGCACCTGATATGGGGGATAGTGCGATCACTGAAACGTTTGGTGTCGGTGGTATGGCGATGATCGCAGCCCCAGCTGTTACTCGTTTTGTTGGTTCAGGCGGCTTTTATGATGCGTTGAATACAAGTAATGAAATGACTGAAATCTGTATTGATACTAACCCTAATTTCCCAGTTCCAACTTGGGACTTCAAAGGAATTTGTTTAGGAATCGATGCGAGAAAAGTGGTAGAAACAGGAATTCTTCCCGTAATCAATACAGGGATTGCAAATAAAAAAGCAGGTTTAGGCCAAATCGGAGCAGGTACAGTAACGCCACCGATCGACTGTTTTGAAAAAGCAGTCTTAGCTTATGCGAAAAAATTAGGTTTTACAGAATAAAAGGTGAAGATATTGTTCGTTAATGCTTGTTTTATTGATCAGTTTCTTTTAACCGATAACTTTGAAGAAAAAAAATGGCATGTTCACAGTAAGTATAAGAATAGTTTCAATATTCAAGATGAGAGGAAACAACAGTTAGTGGTCATCACGACCACTAACTATCCTTTTATGCCAAACGGTATTTACTTACAAGCCGATTCTTTTTCACAAATGTTATCCACAATTGAAATTGGAGAACAAATTACATGGAACCATAACTGCGTGCATTTTTCTAAAAACCATTTATTACTGATACACGCAAAAACATATTCATCTTTAGTAGATACAGGACCGAGTAGCCTGATAGAAACTAGTAAAGAAAACTTGTTATCCTATTCAGACTCACTCGTAAAAGAAACTGGGAGTCAGCAATCAATCGCTCAGTTTTTAGAAGATGCAAATCCATTTAAAGAATCAATTGTTGCGCTGTGTTCTGAAAATCAGTCACAACAAAAATCAGGGCTGGATTTTCTGATGGGTAGAGGGATGGGTTTAACCCCGTCTGGAGATGACATGATCGTTGGACACCTTGCTGCAAGGTTTTTATTGAATGAAAAGAGTTCTCTATTAATGAATTTACTACTTACTAATCTGTTAGCAGAACAGTCTGTGACAACAGATATCAGTAAGCATTATTTGTTATGCGCACTATCAGGGCGATTTAGTGAACCTGTTCTTAAATTAATTGAAGGATTATCAACAACTAGCAGTGAAGAAAAAATTGAACAAATAGTTAAAGAAGTCATCTCGGTAGGGCACACATCAGGTGTTGATTTATTGGCAGGCTTCATAACGACCACTAAAATACTAAGCAGTAAATGAAGGAGGATTTTTATGGCAAATCGTGTCGTAATCGCATTGGGAGGCAATGCAATTTTAAAACCAAACCAGGAAGCCACACTTGAGGTACAGCTAGACAATGTCAAACTAAGTGCAGAGTTGGTTGCAAAGATAGAAGAAATTGATTATGAAATCGTTTTAACTCACGGGAATGGTCCGCAAGTTGGGAATATTCTAAGACAAAATGAAGAAGCAAAAGATGTAGTTCCACCATTTCCTTTGGATGTATGTAATGCTGAATCACAAGGTTTTATTGGATATATGTTAGAGCAAAGCTTAAAAAATTCATTAGAAACGAAAGGGTTAACGAGTAATGTTATTACACTATTAACGCAAACGGAAGTTTCAGCTGAAGACGAAGCGTTTAATAATCCAAACAAACCAATTGGGATTTTTTATACAGAAGAAGAAGCGAAACAAATGGAACAAGAGAAAAATTGGGTAATGATGGAAGATGCTGGTCGTGGTTACCGTCGTGTTGTACCTTCTCCACAACCAAAAGCGATCCATGGTGTAGATGCAATTGTTAATTTATTAAATCGGAATACAATCGTTATTGCTGGTGGCGGTGGTGGAATTCCAGTCGTTCGTGATCAAAATGGATTATTAAAAGGAATCGAAGCTGTTATTGATAAAGACCGTACCGGTAAAAAATTAGCGGAGCAAATCGATGCAAATGTCTTCATGATGTTGACGGATGTCAGCAATGTGTATATCAACTACGGAAAAGAAAATCAAGAAAAATTAGAAACTATTTCTGTAAAACAAGCACAACAATACATGGACGAGGGTCATTTTGCTGACGGTAGTATGGGACCAAAAATGGAAGCTGCTATCGGATTTGCATCACAAGGAAAAACAGCAATCATTTGTTCTTTAGAAGATGCTGACCAGGCTTTATTAGGAAGAGCAGGAACAAGAATCGTAGGTTAAATCACTAAAAGAGAAGTTGAAAGAAACGCTACGTGTTTCTTCCAACTTCTCTTTTTATTTATTGATGTTGATTCGATCGTTCTGATAACTCTAATGCTAAACGCAGATTTAAACTATTTGTCGGATCTTGAATGCTTTTCCCAAGTATCTTCGCACAATGATCAATTCTATATTTGATCGTATTACGATGTAGATACATCTCTTTGGCTGTTTTTGAGATTTCGCATTGAAAACTTAGATAACATTGAAGTGTTTTGCGAAGCTCGATAAATGAATCTTCAACAGGATAGGCAAGTTCTTTAAGCGTTGTTTCGCAGAAGTAATGAATATCTTCAAGGCTCATTTTTTCAAATAAACTTTTCATTCCTTTAGGATGATAGCCATGGGTAAGCACAACGTCAGTCATTGTTAGCATCTCTTCATAAGCAGTTTTGGCTTCGATGAAAGAACTTGCGATTTGTTCAACCGTTTCATATGAATTTCCCAACGCAAAAGTCAAAGTGATCGGCAGCTTTTCAGTTAATTCTAATGACAACTCAGTTAAAATTTTTTCTAAATCATCCACTTTACTTTGAATCAAAATGGCTAAGTGGTTCGTGTTCTTCACTTTAAAAATACTAATATTTTTGATTCTAGGAGGTAGTGCTTCAGATAGCCATTGAAAAGCAATATCACTTTCTTCTTGTTGATACTTGATCTTTGTTGCAGTGGTTTTTGTTTGACTACAAACGGCGTAGACGACTTGATATTGAGTACTTTTCTTTAACCCATAATTTGTACCTAGATCAAGCCAATCTCGTTTTGACTGGTGAGGCGCTTGTTGGTATTCTACTAGTTGACCTAGAAAATCACTTTTAAGAAAATCAAGCGATTCTTGCACTTTTTGATTTTTATACAACATAAATGACAAGACCAAACAAGCTTGTTCTACTGCGAATTCTGACATTGGATATGGAACTTGTTGCGGATTTAAAACCAATAAGTAGTGTGGGAAATAACTATTCACAGTCACAGGGAAACCAGCAATCTGCATCGGCTCTCGATTTAAATCATCGATCATAAATGAAGTGTTGCTATCTTCATTCCAATTAGCATATTTAGTAATAAGTTGCTCAACATAATATTCAGCTGGTTTTGACGTCTGAGTAAAGTGTTTAGAGTGGGCAATGACCTTACGATAAGGGCTTAATAAAATCACTGGAGTATTGATCATTTTACCGAAATCAGCGACAAAGCGTGCAATGCTCACATCATGAATCAACAAATTAGAAAATCGTTTTTGAATGTCTAAAGCGTAGCTTAATTGCTCTGTTTTAGTATCCCATAAATAATTTAATAATTGATGCAAGACAGCACCTAAAGGTTGAGTACTAGACACTTGAACAACAGGAAAGTTGATTTTATTTGCATAAGCCACGACCTCAGGATCAATGGTTTCAATAAAACGGCCAACTTTAATACCGATTCCAGCAGCTTCTTGTTCTTTTAACGAATCAATTAAAGTAATCAATTCTTGTTGATTATCTTTATAAACCATTGCAGTTGTCAAAAGGAAGATCTTTTTTGGAATAAAATTTGCTACGTCAGGTGTTTCAGAAATTTCGATACTCTCAACAATAGTATTCGCTTTTGTAGGATTTGTTAATAATTTTAGATCAGAAAATCTTGGTATTTTTAATAAATCTTCTAAAGTTGTCATTGGATTCCCTCCTAATAGTAAAAGTGGAACAAATCGATTAATTTCCTAGCTCTCCCAAGGAATGATTTGTGCAACTAGTTAAAGTTAAAAGTCAAACAGGCTTGTTCAGTCTGAACAGAGAAATTAAAAACTAGCAGTATGCTACTTTTGGCTACAAGCAAATTTTAATTTTTTCTGTTAAGCTAGGTAGTGTAAGGTAAAATAGTTTTTTATGATAAATCTTTAATGATGTTGTATTTATTTACGTATCTCTATTCTAAATGATAGTGTATTTACATTCAAGAAAGGTTTGTACATAATGACTGGAAATTCTATTTTTTTATTCAAAAGTGACAATGACTTTTTCGAATATAAGGGTAGGATAAAATTAAAACGGAAAAGAGGAAATAATTATGTTTTCAGAAATATCAGTGCCAAGCAGAACAATCATGACGCCAGGGCCAGTTGAGGCACATCCAGTGGCTTTGAGAGCAATGTCTGCTTCTATTTTGGGTCAATTTGATCCAGCTTTCTTACAAATTATGAACGAAGTCAAAGAAATGATCAAAATTCCTTTCGGTACAAAAAATGAGCAAGCATTTGCGGTAGATGGAACATCTCGTTCTGGCCTCGAAGCGGCATTGATTGGATTGATCGAACCAGGAGACAAAGTTTTGATTCCAGTATACGGTCGGTTTGCTTATCTTTTAGGAGAAATCTGTGAACGTGCGAAAGCAGAGATTCATTACCTTGAAAAAGAATGGGATGCACCATTTGAGCAAGAAACAATAATTGAAGAAATCAAAAAGGTTCAACCAAAAATAGTGGCTATGGTTCATGGTGAAACAGCTAACGGACAAATGCAGTCAATGGAAAAAATCGGACAACACTGCCAAACAAATGATATTTTCTTTGTTGTAGATATGGTTGCAACATACGGTGGGGTTCCTATAGAAGTAGATGCGTGGGGAGTCGATATTGCAATTGCAGGAACACAAAAATGTGTGAGTGTCCCTTCAGGTTTATCTTTGATTACTTACAATGATCGAGTAGAAAAAGTACTTACTAGTCGTTATCAAAAAGAATTAGGGTTAAGTAAGGATGTTCGTAATGAAAACCATATCAGTAGCAATTATCTTGATTTAAGCCAGTTGCAGCGTTATTGGAGTGAAGAGCGAATCAACCATCACACAGAAGCGACAAGCATGGTCTATGGACTTCATGAAGGCCTTAGAATGATGATCAAAGAAGGAATGGATAATGTTTATGCACGACATGCTCAAAATGATCAAGCAATTGTTGCGGGGATAAAAGCGATGGGCTTAGAGTTTTACGGTGATTTGACGACTAAGATGCCAACTGTTACACCAATCATGATTCCTAAAGGAATTGATGGTGAAGAAGTTCGTGCTCTTATGTTAGACGAGTTTGGTGTGGAAATTGCGTCATCATTTGGTGCACTTCAAGGGAAAGTGTGGCGTATCGGGAATATGGGCTACAGCAGTAGAAAATCTAATGTTCTCCATGTATTATCTGCCTTAGAAGGCGCCCTTAATTACTATGGTGCAGATATCAATAAAGGCGAGGCTGTAAAAGCAGCATTAGCGATTTATAAAAAATAAAAAAAATTAAAATTGTTTGTGTGAAAGAACAAGTGATTGTTCGTTTTGCACAAACTTTTTAACAAGTTTGTGAAAAATAATGATGCGTGAAAGTTTGCTACCGCTTACAATTAAAACGAATAAGAAGTTATTTTTTTGATGTTTAATTCCGAAATTGCACAAACTTTTTTGGCGTCAAGCATACAAAAAAATAACATATGGAGGAAATGACATGGATGTAAAAAGTAAGGGTTCAGGAATGGATTATTGGAAAAAAATCGTTATTTTGTTATGTGCTGGCTGGGTAACAATCTGGGTATATCGTTCAGCTTTATCACCGGCGTATCCACAGATTAATGAATCACTTGGCGGCAATATTACGGATACAGCATTAGGTTTTATTTCTACATGTTACTTTTTTGGATATGTAGCAATGCAAATCCCAGCAGGTTTCTTAGTAGATAAAATTGGGAAGAAAAAAGTACTGATTCCAGGCTTTATTGTTTTTGGATTAGCAGCTCTATTGATTTCTCAAGCAACGAATATTCAAATGATATACGTTGGTAGTGTTTTTGCAGGTTTAGGGTGTGGCTCTTTCTATGGATCAGCTTATTCATTAACTTCTCAAAATATTCCACGTGAAAAAAGAAGTTTTTCTACTGCAATTGTAAACAGCGGATCAGCTGTTGGTTCTGGTTTAGGTTTGATTTTATCTAGTTTTTTAGTTGTTCAATTAAAATTCCCATGGCAAACAATGATGTATATTTCTGTAGCATTGATTGCTGTGATGTTAGTGGCATTTGTTGCAATTATTCGTAATAATAAAGAAGATGCTGAATTTTTAGCACAATCTGAAGCGGCAGAGGCAGCTGAAGCAGCGGCTGCTGCACCAGAAGCTCCTGTTGTTGAAAAAGAACATGTTTCAATCAAAAAATTATTTTCACCAAAAATGCTATTTGCCTACATTTTATACTTTGCTACTTGTTATGCGTATTATATGACGGTTACTTGGTTACCAAACTTCTTAGGAACAGAACGTGGGTTTGAAGGAGCAGCAATTGGATTTTCTGCTTCTCTTGTAGCCTTCGCATCAATTCCAGGTGCGCTTTTCTTTAGTCGTTTAGCAGATAAATTTATGCACAAAAAAGTACAATTTATTGTTATACTAGAATTTTTAGCAGCAGCTATGTTATTATTAACTGTACAAGCAACAAGCTCAACGCTGTTATTAATTGGTTTGATTTTATACGGATTCCTAGGGAAACTTGCTGTAGAACCAATCATTATTTCATGGCTTGGGGAAAATGCACCTAAAGTTGGTATTGGTACAACCCTTGGTGTATTTAACTTTTTCGGAATGATGTCTTCAGTTATTGCACCAACATTGACTGGTTCTATATCTGATGCGACTGGTTCGAAAGAGATGGGCTTTTACATTTCAGTTATTTTATTAGTAGTTGGAACGGCATTATTCTTATTAGCAAACTTGAACAAAAAGAAAGCAACTGCTGAGTAAGCATTTTTAATCTTAAGAAATAAATAATGGATGTGTTTAGCTTCTGAAACTAAATATAGTGGATAGAAACTAAGCGCATCTTATTTTTTTAAAGGGATATAGGTAAAGAGTGTGCTGTTTTAACTATAGTGTATGGAAGCGCTTAGAAGGAGGCGAAACGATGGAAAACCAGGATTATCAAATTACCGAAGAAGAACTTCAACGTTTTCAAGAACGGGGCTATAATGAAGATCTGCTTCCAAAACCGTTATCAAAAAGAATGATGGGAAAGTTGAACTATTTCACGCTATGGATGGGTTCAGTTCATAATATCCCCAACTACACAGCGGTCGGAGGATTTTTATTTCTAGGACTTTCACCAATCAATATTATGTTGGCTTTGGTGATAAGTGCTTTGGCTGTTGCTTTTTTTATGACCTTTAACGGTCGTGCTGGATCAAAATATGGCATTCCTTTTGCCATTCATTTACGCTCAACTTACGGAGATATTGGAGCAAAGTTACCAGGATTTCTTAGAGGGTGCGTAGCTGCGATCGCTTGGTTTGGGTTACAGAATTATACGGGTTCGTTAGCGTTGCTGATTTTGATTGGTAAGGTTTGGCCAGGATTTTTAACGCTTGGCGGAAATACGATGATCTTGGGAATTTCTATTCCAGGGTTAATTTCTTTCACGATCTTTTGGGCAGTGAATATGTTGATTGGCTTCGGTGGAGGAAAGATTCTGAATAAGTTTACAGCAATTTTAAGTCCTCTAATTTATATTGTGTTCGGTGGTATGGCAATTTGGGCAATTGGAGCAGCAGGTGGTTTAGGACCGATTTTATCTTATGATGTTGCGGGAGCATCACATAGTATTTCGCCTGTTTTTGTTTATTTTATGATTATAAATTCAGTTTTAGCAGTCTGGGCAGCGCCTGGTGCGAGTGTGTCAGATTTTACCCAAAATGCAAAATCTACCAAAGATCAAACGATTGGCCAAACAGCTAGTTTCCTAGTCGGTTATGGCATATTTGCTTTTTCAAGTGTTGTGATTTTGATTGGGGGTTCTATTCGTTATGGAATTCAAGAATGGAATATTTTGAATATCGTTGATCGATGGGATAATTCATTTGCAATTATTGTTGCAATGCTTGTCTTCTTATTAACAACGGTTTCTACTAATGCAACAGGGAATATCATTCCTGCTGCTTATCAGTTATGTGCATTATTTCCTAAGAAAATCGATTATAAAAAAGGTGTCTTAATTGCCAGTGTAATAAGTTTTCTGATCATGCCTTGGAAACTAATGGAAAATGCAGATAGTATTTTTATTTTCTTGAATACGATTGGTGCCGTATTAGGTCCAGTAGCTGGAACGATGATTGCTAATTACTATTTTGTTCAGAAACAAAAAATTGACTTGAATCAATTGTATATGGATCCAAAAGCTGATAATAGTCATAATATTTACAAAGGTCTGAATAAGCCAGCTTATATTGCTACGATTGTGGCACTAGTTATTTGTTTAAGTGGTAATTTTATTCCTGCTCTAAAAGTGATTTCTGATATTTCGTGGATTTCTGGTTTTGTATCTGCTTTTGGTTTATATTTAGGATTAAGAAAAGTATTTGATAAAAACTAAAGTAGAACAAGTTTTTGTAAAATAGAAGGTCGTTACTTTATATTACGTAGCTTAAAGAGCTTGCCTTTGGGAAAGCGAAAAATAAAATGAGAAAAGCAACTCCTTAGATATTTTTCTGTTTTCTTGTAAAGGATAGTTAGGTTCTTTTGGCTTTAAAATTTAGGAGGAAAGCAAATGGGATATGATTTATTGATCAAAAATGGTTTAGTTATTCTGGAGTCGGGAGAAGTTAAGACAGATGTTGCCGTAAAAGATGGATTGATTGCAGCTATCGGGAATGATCTTGGTGAGGCGGATAAAGTCATTGATGCAACAGGTCTAGTTGTTAGTCCAGGTATGGTGGATGCGCATGTGCATATTACAGATCCTGGCGGTGGTTATCGCGATCAATGGGAAGGGTATATCACGGGAACAGCCTCATGTGCTAAAGGCGGAGTGACATCATTTATGGAGATGCCTTTGAACCAAGTTCCAGCAACAGTGGATGGTGAATCATTAGAAATAAAATATACTGCTGGAAAAGGCAAATTGAAATCAGACGTGGGCTCATTTGGTGGTCTAGTACCATTTAATCTTAAAGGTGGTATTCAAGAATTAAATGATGGCGGAGTTGCGGCGTATAAATGTTTTATGGCGACTTGTGGAGATCGTAGCATTGATGGTGATTTCATGAATGTCGATGACTATTCTCTATATGAGGGGATGAAACAAGTTGCTAAAACAGGTAAGGTTCTAGCAATTCATGCGGAAAATGCTGCAATTACAGATAAATTAGGTGAACTTGCTTATAAAAATGGAGAAACAACTTTAAAAGCTTATGTTGCAAGTCGTCCAGTTTTCACTGAAGTGGAACCTATTCGCAGAGCAATAGTATTAGCTAAAGAGACTGGCTGTCGCATCCATATTTGCCATATTGCTTGTCCGGAAGGTGTGGAAGAAGTAACGAAGGCAAGAGCAGCTGGTGTTGATGTGACGTGTGAAACGTGTACTCATTATCTTTACTTTGATACAGATGAATTAGATGCAATTGGCCCTGTGGTAAAATGTTCACCGCCAATTCGTGATAAGGAAAATCAAAATGGCATGTGGAAAAAAGTACTATCAGGGGAAATCGATTTTGTGACTTCTGACCATTCTCCATGTACACCTGATTTAAAAGACAAAGAAAATGCTTTTGAAGCATGGGGTGGAATCTCTGGAGTTCAAAATAATGTTGATGTTCTTTTTGATGAAGGGGTTCAAAAAAGAGGTATGTCGTTAACACAATTTGCAGATATTATTGCTACAAATCCTGCTGATCGTTATAATTTGGATCAAAAAGGACGAATCAGTATTGGCAAAGATGCTGACTTTGTCTTGATCAAACCGAATGCTCCTTATACATTAAAAGCAGAAGATTTGGAGTACCGCAATAAAATCAGTCCTTATATCGGGCGTGAAATTGGAGCGCAAGTTGTACAAACGGTTTTAAGAGGTCATGTTATCTATTCGAAAGATACTGGCGTTTCGAATGAGTTTGTTGGGGACTTTATCAAGAAATAAACAAGTGAATAGAATGAAAGTGAGATCAGACATGAAAATAGTTGTTTTTAATGTCTGATCTTTCTTATTTGTGATGAGGACTCGTATAGTGGCTTAGTTTAATCAAGGAGAGTGAACTATGGAGGGACAAAAAAAACTGAACAGACAAATGCCATATTGGAAACAGATTATTTATATATTAACGATTGGTTGGATTGTTATTTGGATTTATCGAACAGTTTTGACGCCTATTTATCCGATTATTAGTGAATATTTTGGTGGTGCGACGGATGCTCAGCTTGGTCATATTTCAAGTTTCTATTTTTTAGGCTATGTTTGTATGCAAATACCTTCAGGAATATTAGTAGATAGAGTAGGAAAAAAACAAATTCTGATTCCTGGTTTTTTATTATTTGGTCTAGGTGCATTGGTTGTTGGGGTAGCACAAAATATTGGTCTGGTCTTTATTGGAAGTGTTTTTGGTGGATTAGGTTGTGGTACCTATTATGGTGTAGCGTATTCATTAACTTCTGAATATGTACCGGTATCGAAAAGAAGCTTATCGACAGCAATCGTCAATAGTGGAACAGCGATAGGGAGCGGTCTAGGTCTGGTTTCATCTAGTTATCTAGTTGGAACGGGTGTCTTGCCTTGGCAAGCGTTGATTTTTGTAACCGTTATGTTGATTCTGTTAGCTACGGTTATGTTTTTCTATTTTATTCGAATAGAAAAACCAAAAACTATAAACAATACAAAAGCAGACGTGAAAAAACAAACATCACTCAAAGAGCTTTTTAAACTGCGTATGATTTCAGCGTATATATTGTATTTTTCAACGTTGTATACTTACTATTTGATTGATACGTGGCTACCCAACTTTTTAGAAACGGAAAAAGGGTTTTCTGGTACTTCTGTCGGTCTAGCTTCTTCATTAGTATTTTTTACAGCAATCCCTGGTGCGCTTATTTTTAGCCGGATCGCAGATGGTATACCTAAAAAGAAAGTCCAATTGATTATCTTGCTTGAGATAGTAGCGGCTAGTGTGCTGTTGATCACTGTGACGACAACAAATCAAACGATTTTAGTAGTTGGTATTATGGCATACGGATTTTTTGGAAAGTTAGCAGTTGAGCCAATCATTATTTCTTGGTTAGGAGAATCAGCACCAAAAGGGAGCATTGCAACAATGTACGGCGTGTTTAATTTTTTTGGTATGTCAGCTTCAGTCATTGTTCCATCTTTAACAGGAAAAATTTCTGATCTCACTGGATCAAAGATTTATGCATTTTACTTAGCGATTCTCATTATAGGAATTGGCACTAGTTTATTTTATTTGATTAATTGTTTTATGGGAGAGAAGAAAAAAATCCTCGATTGATCACACATAAAAAAAGACATCTTCTTTCTATCGTTTCCCCAGACGAAAGAAAAAGATGTTTTTTTGCTATTTAGAGGCAACTTTTCGATTCTTCAAGTATATTAGATGAAGTCTGACTTTATTTTCGTTATACTTAATGAAAGGAATGAGGTGGAGCAAATGGAGAAAACAGAGAAAATATATATGGTATTCGCTCGGGCTGATTTTTCTTTAGAAGAATTGAAACAAGATATTTTTGATTGGTTAAGTTTTTTGCGTATCGTGACAAATCCTGAAAGTTATCGCTTTGGTGAGGAAGAATCGCAAAAATTTGATCTACAAGCCTTGATTTATCAAATTCAGCAACTTACAGAAGAAGAAAATTTATGGCTCAAAGTGAACAGCCGAGGGGGAGAATTCCAACTCCATATTTCTAAGTTGGCGCTTCATGAACGGACGATTTTAGATGGCACAATTTTTATCGAGAATCAAAAAATGATTGAAGATTATTGTGAAACTCGTATGGTTAAAAATGGCCTCTATGGGTATATTAGGTCATTGGATGACTATTTATATAATAATGTTGAAAATATCGAAAAAAGGACATTCGAAACAGATAGTGAAATTGCTAAACTACCGAAACGATACGATAGTAAAAAATCTATCATTGTTGATTGTAATCAACTTGCTGGTTATGATATTTATTTCAAAGGTTTGTGTTTAACTTCATGTTGGAAAATGTATTATTCAAGTTTGTACTATCAAATTATTCCTAAACCGATTTTTTTGGAAGTGCAACAAGTTCATTCCGTTGAGGAAATAGTGAATCAAGTCATCAAAGTTACTTTATTCAAAAATCCATTTAACTGGAATATGCCCGTTAATTTAAAGTATCAACGTTTATTCAGAGATCAGCTAGGGTATGACCAATTGGCTTGGAATAATGGAACGGGTGTTTTACGTGCTCCATACATTGAATATGCTTTTGTTAAAGAGGTTACACAGACGGTTCAATACCAAAATAATTACTATCAACCAGTTGAAAAGAAAAATGCAACGTATTTTGTAACGAGAAGTTACGATCTGCTTCATCAAAAATATAGAGTAAACCGTACAAAAGGGATATTAAATGCGCAAGCCTATTTCCCTTGGATCGACGAGAAAAGTCGCAAGATGATGAATTATCGTGTGTTGAATCCTGAAATGGCAATTGATGATGGACTTTCCGCGTATGAATTTTATATACGACAATTTTTAGAAATCGATGTTTTGGATAAAAAATATGATGAGTTTGTTTCGGTCTTGCGTTTTTATCTGCCAAAAGAAGCGATTCAGCAAGTTCCACTCGAAGAGCTGTGGGAGAAATTATGTGATGTGAATATAAGTAATTTAAAGAAAAAAGAAGCATCGACACGTTTTGATTTGCAAAAGGCTAAGAACCATTTGCGTGTTGTATTTTTGGATTCGAGTTATTTAGAAACACTTAATCAGACAATTGATATCAGTGAGTAGTTTTTTTAATAGGGGCTGTCATATAACGAAAAAAGTTATATGACAGCCCCTTAAAATTTGAATAAATAATGTGAAAAGTCTAAAGACGAATTTGTTCGGTTTTGTTAATTTACAAAATAGAGGTGTGATTTACATTGTAATACGGTCTCCGTCTATCACCAATTCAGCACCAGTTACAAAACTAGCTTCATCACAGGCTAAGTAAATAACACCATTTGCGAAATCTTCAGGTTTTCCTATATAAGGAAATGGAACGGACTTTTTATAATTTGGACTGATGGCTGGAAAAGTAGTTTCAATCATAGGCGTATAAATAACTCCAGGACAAATTGAATTTACCCGAATATTATCTTTAGCATATGCAAATGCTGCATCAAGTGAAAGTGAGCGAATAACATCTTTGGCTGCTGCGTAAGGATTGTTATCCGATAAATTTACTAATCCTTCCAGAGAAGAAATCGTGATGATCGAGCCACCACCATTTTTTATCATAGGTGGAATTACTGCTTGTAAACCAAAAACAAGACTATTTATATCAACAGCCTGAATTTTTTCCCAGTCTTCCTTCGTTAAATCTAACAACATTTTCGGGGAGGAAACCCCAGCGTTGTTGACTAAAATATCGATTTTTCCGTAGTTGTTTATTGTATTAGAAATGACTTTTTGCCAGCTGCCACTAGAGCTAACATCGTGTTTGAAAGCAGTTGCGATGCCACCCGATTGCGTTATTTCTGAAATGACGGTTGAGATCTTGTCTAAACGTCTAGCTGTACAAACTACAATTGCTCCTTCTTTTGCAGCGGATTTAGCAGTTGCAATACCAATACTACTTTGGGCGTCTGTAAGCAACATTACTTTACCTAATAATCTATTCATAATAAAAACCGCTATAATGTAAAATCATCATAGTTATCCTCTCTTGATTATTTTAAAAATAGTGTCCTTGTTAAAAATGAACTAGTTAACTTGTAAAGAATGTGCACTTCTTATTTATAAGTTTAATATAGAATTTTTTTTAAAGCTAATGATATAGACCAAAAAATGATAAGTTTTTCATCAAGAAAAAAGCCTCAAATGAATGCGACCGAAATCTACATTATTTGAGGCTTGAGTAGTTATAAGAAATTTATTGAGCGACTGGTTTTTTTACAATACCTAAAATCACTGCAGAAACGACTGCACCAATGGCAATAAACAATAGATATAAGAGTGGGTGACTTAACAATAGGGCTACGAAGATACCGCCATGAGGAGCCAACAAGCGAATACCAAACCCTCCAACTAACCCACCAGCTAATGCAGATCCCACGACGAAACTTGGAATAACACGTAATGGATCAGCTGCAGCAAAAGGAATCGCACCTTCAGTTACAAAAGATAAGCCCATCACTAAGTTGGTCAAACCAGCGTCTTTTTGGTCTTGTGTAAATTTATTTTTAAAGATCAAGGTTGAAATAAAAATAGCTAATGGAGGAACCATACCACCGGCCATAACGGATGCCATGATAATACTTCCACCTTCAGTAACTGTGGCAGCAATCGATGCTGTACCAAATACATAAGCTGCTTTATTGATCGGACCACCAAGGTCAATGGCCATCATACCACCAAGTAAGGCTCCTAAAAGTGCAGCATTAGTTCCATCTAAACTTAATAAGAAATTATTTAATCCATCATTGATAACTTTCATTGGAACATTGACTAAAAGCATTAAACCACCAGTAATCAGTAAACCAAATACCGGATAAAATAAAATGGTTTTGATTCCATCAAGAGATTTAGGCAATCCTTTGAACAGTTTTTTCAAGAAAATAATGACATAACCGGCTAAGAAACCACCAACCAAAGCACCTAAGAAACCAGCACCACCTGTATTCGCTAACGCACCAGCAGCAAAACCGACGATCAATCCTGGACGATCAGCAATACTTGAAGCGATGAATCCTGCTAAAACGGGCAACATGAAACCAAATGCAGCGGCACCGATTTGATTGAACCAAGAGGCTGCTTGATTATAATTACCAAGCATACTTAATTGGTCTTGTGGAACACCAATAAATTGGTCGATCATGAATGAAAGGGCAATGGCAATTCCACCACCGATAACGAATGGCAGCATATGTGAAACACCATTCATTAAATCTTTGTAAATTCTTGAACCTACTGAACCGTCAGCTGATCCATCCTCTTCACTTGTATCTGATTCAGAACTATGGAAAGTCGGTGCTGTCCCACTAGTTGCTAACGTAATTAATTCTTCTGTTTTACGAATCCCATCACTAACGGGACGATTGACTAATTCTTTACCATCAAAACGATTCATTTCAACTTTTTTATCGGCTGCAACGATAACACCATCAGCACGAGCAATATCTTCAGCGGTTAGTCGATTTTTGATCCCTTCAGATCCGTTCGTTTCAACTTTGATGTCAACGCCCATTTCTTTCGCTTTTTTCTTTAGCGCATCTTCTGCCATATAAGTATGAGCGATTCCAGTTGGACAAGCAGTAACAGCCACAACGAATTTACGATCTGTATTGTGATTAGTATTGGAAGCTTCTTCTAATTGTTCTTGTTTTTCTTCAGCTTCTTTTGCTTCTTCAGCGGATTGAAATAAGTTTTGAACATCTTCTGGCGTTTTTGTTTCTTTTAGTTTCGCAACAAAATCAGGATCAATCAATAGGCGAGATAGGGCAGCTAAAGCTTGCAAATGAGTATCATTTGCGCCTTCTGGAGCCGCAATCATAAAGAATAAATAGGTTGGCTGTCCATCTAATGCCTCGTAATCAACGCCTTTGTTACTTTTGGCAAATAAAACAGTAGCTTCTTTGACAGCACTATTTTTGGCATGGGGCATCGCGATACCGTCTCCAAGACCAGTTGATGTTTGTGCTTCGCGAGCTAGAATTCCTTCTTTATAGATGTCAATATCAGAAATTCTACCGCCATCATACATTTTTTGAACCATTTCATCAATGGCTGCTTTTTTATCAGTAGCTTGCAGATCCATGATCATAACGTCTTTGACTAGTAAGTCTTTGATGTTCATTGTTTTTCCTCCTAAATATATAAGTAACAGTGTTCCGTTTCACTTCAGCTTGTACTTTTCACTATCATGTTTCAAAGCAAAAGCTGAATGAGCTATTTCTATAGTGTAGCCAATGTAGCGAAATAAGAGTAATCCTATTTGATTTTTTCTATTTCTACTTCTGAGATTAATTCATTGATTAAATCGATAGATGCTAAGTCATCTGAAAAAGCAGTAGCACTTCCGCAGGCAACCCCCCATTTAAATGCCTCAATCGGATCTTCTTTTTTAGCAAATGTTCCTACAAAACCAGCAATCATTGAATCTCCTGCACCAACAGAGTTTTTTAAGGGACGTTTTAGCACGTTTGAACGATAGATACCGTTTTTAGTGAATAACAAAGCACCATCACCAGCCATTGAAATGATCGCATGCTGTGCCCCGTCTTCTAATAAACGTTCACCAAAGGGTAAGATATCTTCCATAGTTTTAAATTTTACATCAAACAGTTCAGCTAATTCGTGGTTATTTGGCTTGATCAGCAAAGGATTTTGCGGTAGAGCATTTAATAAGTCTTTACCAGTGGTATCAATGACAAAATCAGCCCCTTTGTCTTTGATAATTTGAATTAGCTCTTCGTAAAAACCTTCTCGAAGTGTAGCCGGTGTACTTCCTGATAAAACGACAATGTCTCCAGCTGAAATCATACTTAAAGTTTGTTTTAAGTCTTGCATTTCTTCGTTGCTGATAGCTGGCCCCAAGCCGTTGATTTCAGTTTCGGATTCTGATTTTAATTTGATATTGATTCGAGTGTCTTCTTGAACTGTGATAAATTTTGTCTGGATTTTTTCTTTTTTCAGCCAGTCGGAAATGAAATTACCTGTAAAGCCACCTAAGAATCCGAGTGCCGTTGATTCAGCTTGAATTCTTTTTAAGATTCTGGATACGTTGATGCCTTTGCCGCCAGGTAGTTTAAAATCATTGTTCATACGGTTTAGGTCACCTAGTTTAAGTCCGTTCACATGAACGATATAGTCGATGGAAGGATTTAAAGTTACTGTGTAAATCATTGTATTGCCTCCTTGATCGTTGTTTTTTTCTGGAATTGTTCAAATAATTCTGGTGAACAATGATTCGTGAGAATGATTACATCCTCAAGTTCGGTTACTTTTGTGAATGTTACTTTATTTAATTTTGTTTGATCGATCAGGACATATGCTTCTTCAGCTTGAGCAATAGCCAAACGTTTTAGAGCGGCTTCTTCAGGATCTGGTGTTGTTAAACCAAATTCAAGATGAGCACCATTCATGCCCATGAAAACTTTGTTGAAACGGAAATGACTAAGCTGCTCCATGCCAGTTGCGCCTGTGATTGCTTTTGTTGAAAGTTTTAGCGATCCACCAAGAATAACGGTATTGATATTTAAATCACCAAGTTTTGCAGCATGATGGACTGAATTTGTAACAACTGTGATTGTTTTGCCCGATAAAAATGGCAACATCTCCAAAGTGGTCGATCCTGCATCCAGATAAATAACGTCACCATCATGAACAAATTGAGCGGCTAATGAAGCAATAATCTGTTTTTCTTGCGTGTTTTTGACTGTTTTTTCAGTCATATCTTGTTCAAAGCCTAAATTTAAAATTCGTTTTGCGCCACCATGAACGCGTTCTAATAATTCTGCATTTTCTAATTCCTGTAAATCACGACGTATAGTCGATTCAGAGGCATTTAATATAGTAGATAATTCTTGAGATTTGACGACAGATTGTTGATCTAATAAACGTAAAATGGCTTGATGTCTTTCCTCTGTAAGCATTTTCACACCTCTTTTCATTGATTATAATAGCACACTTAATTTGTAGATGCAATCTAAAACGGTCAAAAACATTCATTTTCAAATAAAAACAATCAATCTAGGTGTTTCAAACTTAGAGTTCTATCATTTGACTAAGATGATTATTCTTTTGCCTAACGAGTGGAGGTAAGATTATAGAGATAAGTATGAATATTTGCAGAATAGTGCAAGAATTTGAATGGTATTTTCCAACTGATGGCAAGCATTGGTAATATTTGACTGGAATAGTAAAAAATTGCATAAAATAAAAGGAAAGAAACGGATTTATTGATGGTCGGTGACTATTGGAATGGTGAGCTTGGAAAATGGATGCATTACATCGATAGCTTGGGGACATTGATTTCATTATTTTATGATTCTTTGAATAGACAATTATAGAGAAAAGAAGATAATTTTTTGAAATTAACCGTGACTTCTGTTACTAGAATACTTATAATTAGAGAGAGAGTTTATATATAGTTCAAGTGCGAATAATAAGTGCACATGAAATCGCTAGGGGATCCGCACCAATTTCTTGGTAATAATGGAATGGAAAAGCGATTATTTCTCATTGAATTCACATTTTTTACTATGATTATGGTTGGAAAGTGACAGATATGTATATATTTCGTCCCTTTTCACGGTCTCACTCTTTATTGAGTGAGTGGATTGAAATACTGTAGATGCTCTACTAACATTCATCCTACTTTTACGTCTCACTCTTTATTGAGTGAGTGGATTGAAATAATCTCCAATTGATGCCTGTCAGCTACCGGGAAGGTCTCACTCTTTATTGAGTGAGTGGATTGAAATAATGGAATTAACTAATGAAGACGGAGATACCTGTTTGTCTCACTCTTTATTGAGTGAGTGGATTGAAATAATATGTGCGTGGGGGAAAATCGTTTCGGCGACGTCTCACTCTTTATTGAGTGAGTGGATTGAAATCTCTTGTAATTTGTCATTCATTAGAAAGATATCCAGTCTCACTCTTTATTGAGTGAGTGGATTGAAATCAACTTATCATAAAAGCGAATCATAACGTCAGACTGTCTCACTCTTTATTGAGTGAGTGGATTGAAATATACGCCGTTATAGAGCGTTTAACAGATAAATCTAGTCTCACTCTTTATTGAGTGAGTGGATTGAAATATTGTACACAGCGCTAATGAACAAGAAATGATTGTGTCTCACTCTTTATTGAGTGAGTGGATTGAAATATTAAAAATAGTCTTAAACCAATAAAGAAAACCGTCTCACTCTTTATTGAGTGAGTGGATTGAAATGTTTTATCATATTTAGACCGCCTTCTTTTGATGGGTCTCACTCTTTATTGAGTGAGTGGATTGAAATAGGCTGAAAGTGATGCAATTGCTTTTGAGTTAGAACGTCTCACTCTTTATTGAGTGAGTGGATTGAAATAAAACAAGGACCAAGAGCTTAAACAACAAAATCAGGGTCTCACTCTTTATTGAGTGAGTGGATTGAAATTCAATCATAGTGAAATGCTTATCAGTCATTTTTGTCTCACTCTTTATTGAGTGAGTGGATTGAAATGGAACTAACATCCAAATAAAGGAAGTTACTTTTAGTCTCACTCTTTATTGAGTGAGTGGATTGAAATTTTTAAAAACATTTCCGGATTAAATTCTTCGTTTGTCTCACTCTTTATTGAGTGAGTGGATTGAAATAACTTCCGCTCTAGCTGTTCTTGCAGCTTATCTAGGTCTCACTCTTTATTGAGTGAGTGGATTGAAATTGGGGGCGCTGGACATTCCAGCGAGGCTATAAGTCGTCTCACTCTTTATTGAGTGAGTGGATTGAAATTGCCATAACATTACTTTTTAGCAGAAATTGAAACGGTCTCACTCTTTATTGAGTGAGTGGATTGAAATGGGAAAAAATGGCTACATAGGTCATTATGTAGTCCGTCTCACTCTTTATTGAGTGAGTGGATTGAAATAACAATTGGCAACACCAAAACTTCGCTTTTTTGAGTCTCACTCTTTATCGAGTGAGATTTTTTCTTCAATCATCTATTTACCAATCGTTAAAACAGAACGATTTATCTTTCCCGTTTATCAAAAGATACTCGTCAAATCAAAAAGAAATATTGTTCTACAAAATTCCATCATTATTAAAGAATTTTCTTCCTATTTTTGGTATAATGTATAAGATTGAAAAAAGAGAGAGGACGTTGATGATGGCACAAGAAAACGCCTTGATCCAAGGTATGAACCCGAGACAAAAAGAAGCCGTTCTACATACAGAAGGGCCTTTATTGGTTATGGCGGGAGCAGGCAGCGGAAAGACGAGAGTTCTAACACACCGTATTGCCTATTTAATTGAAGAAAAAGATGTGAATCCATGGAATATTTTAGCAATCACATTTACTAATAAAGCCGCAAAAGAAATGAGAGAACGGGTTGGGAAATTATTAGAAGTCGGTGGAAACGATGTTTGGGTTTCGACGTTTCACTCGATGTGTGTACGAATTTTACGTCGCGATGTTGACCATATAGGTTATAATCGTAATTTTACGATCATCGATACGTCTGAACAAAGAACGTTGATGAAACGTATTTTAAACGAACTAAATATCGACATAAAGAAATACGATCCTCGCTCGATTCTGGGCACGATCAGTAATGCTAAAAATGAGTTGCAGACACCTGAAAAGGTTGAAGAATTGCAAGGCACACCGTATGAAGAAGTTGTTGCAAAATGCTATAAAATGTATCAAAAAGAATTAAGAAACAATCAGTGTATGGACTTTGATGATTTGATTATGAATACAATACGTTTGTTTAACGAACATCCAGATTCATTGAATTATTATCAAAATAAGTTTCATTATATCCATGTAGATGAGTATCAAGATACGAATCATGCTCAATACACCTTAGTCAATATGCTAGCGGAGCGCTTTAAAAATCTATGTGTTGTGGGCGATGCCGATCAAAGTATTTATGGCTGGCGTGGAGCAGATATGCAGAATATTTTGGATTTTGAAAAAGATTATCCAAATGCGTCTGTCATCCTGTTGGAACAAAATTATCGCTCAACTAAGAAAATTTTAGATGCAGCGAATAATGTGATCAAAAACAACCGTAATCGTCGTGATAAACAATTATGGACAGAAAATAATGACGGCGAAAAGATTGTTTATTATCGAGGCGACAATGAACGAGATGAAACACAATTTATCGTAGGCCAAATCCAAAAAGAAATGCGTGAAAACGAACGCATTTATGGAGATTTTGCTGTTTTATATCGTACGAATGCCCAATCACGGGTAATGGAAGAAATGTTACTAAAATCAAATATTCCATATACGATGGTCGGCGGACATAAATTCTACGATCGCAAAGAAATCAAAGACATTTTAGGCTACTTAAATATTATTTCTAACCCTATGGATTCACTTAGTTTTGAGCGTGTAGTGAATGAACCAAAACGTGGTATTGGCAAAAGCTCTGTTGAAAAATTAAGAAGCTTTTCTCAGATGCACGGCTGGTCGTTACTCGAAGCTTCTCAAAATGTGGATTTAGCAAATATTTCAGGAAAAGCAGGAAAAGAGTTAGGCAGCTTTGGCATGATGATTCAAGATTTGACACAAATGATTCCGTATTTAACTATCACTGAACTAGTGAAAGAAGTGCTCGATCGTAGTGGGTATCGTGAAGAATTAGTGAGACAAAATAATTTAGAATCTCAAGCACGTTTAGAAAACTTGGATGAATTTTTAACGGTTACCCAAGAATTTGATAAACGATATGAACGTCAAGGTGAAGAAGAAGCAGATGCTCCAGAAGAAAAACTAGCAGTATTTTTAAACGATTTGGCGTTAGTGTCTGATTTAGATAATTTAGAAGAGAGCACGTCTCAAGTGACCTTAATGACATTGCATGCAGCAAAAGGACTCGAGTTTCCAGTTGTTTTCTTGATTGGACTAGAAGAAGGTGTCTTCCCATTATCACGTGCGATGTTAGAAGAAAGCGAATTAGAAGAAGAACGCCGACTTGCATATGTGGGTATTACTCGTGCAGAAGAAACATTATTTATCACCAATGCGTTTTCAAGAACCTTATATGGGAAAACACAATATAATCGTCCAAGTCGTTTCTTAGATGAAATCGATGAAGAACTATTAGATTTACAAGGATCGATTGCAGCACCAAAAACACCATCAAGAACGTTTGAACCCAAAGTATTTAAACCGGCCTATGCCCAGCCTACGAAACAACCTGTAACAGATAAAGTTGCCAGTGGTGGAGAATCAATGGCGTGGCAGGCAGGGGATAAAGTCAGACATAAAGCGTGGGGAACAGGCACAGTTGTTCGAGTTGGCGGTAGCGCGAAAGACTTAGAACTAGACGTCGCTTTTCCAGAAAAAGGTATTAAGCGCTTATTAGCAGCATTTGCTCCGATTGATAAAATATAAAATGTGAAAGAGGCAAAAAGAAACTCAGTCTTATTTTCTTCTTTTTAAACGAGACTGAATAAGCCCACTACGCTTTTAATGTTATCTTGCTTCACAGGCTAGCCGTTCGGAAAAAAGGCAAATTATGATTAAGGCAAAAAGCGCCTTATTCATAATTTCCTGTTTTTCTGTCAAGGCTATATGAGCCTGTTATGCTTTTAAATTAGGAGGAGTTATTATGGCAGAAATACCGTTAACATTAGCCGAAGCGACAGAGAAAGCAAAAGAACTACGGACACAGTTAAATCAATACGCTCATGAGTATTATGTAGCAGATAAACCGACCGTAGAAGATTATGTTTATGACCGGCTTTATAAAGAATTATCAGACATAGAAACCGAATATCCAGATTTAATCACTTCTGATTCACCAACGCAACGTGTTGGCGGGAAGATTTTACAAGGATTTGAAAAAGTGACACATGAAGTGCAGATGTATAGCTTGAATGACGGTTTTAGTAAAGAAGATGTTTACGATTTCGATGAACGTGTCCAAAAATTAGCTGGAAAGCCTGTCAGTTATTGTTGTGAGTTGAAAATCGATGGACTAGCTATTTCATTAAGATATGAGAATGGCAGATTCGTTCAAGGGGCAACCCGAGGTGATGGAACAGTTGGTGAAAATATCACTGAAAATCTAAAAACAGTGAAGTCGATTCCTTTAGAGTTAAAAAAACCAATATCAGTTGAAGTTCGCGGTGAATGTTACATGCCAAAACAATCATTCGTCAATTTGAATAAAGAGCGCGAAGAAGCTGGACAAGATGTCTTTGCAAATCCAAGAAATGCTGCAGCAGGTAGTTTGCGCCAACTAGATACAAGTATGGTTGCGAAAAGAAATCTAAGCACATTCTTATATACAGTGGCAGATTTTGGACCAATGACGGCACAAACTCAGTTTGATGCGTTAAATGAATTATCGGAAATTGGTTTTAGAACCAATCCTGAAAAGAAACTATGCCAAACGATTGATGAAGTTTGGGCGTATATAGAAGAATATCATGAAAAACGATCAGAATTACCATACGAAATTGATGGGATTGTAATCAAGACAAATGAATTCACGATTCAAGATGAATTAGGCTTTACTGTTAAGGCTCCGCGGTGGGCCATTGCGTATAAATTTCCACCTGAAGAAGCTCAAACAATCGTGGAAGAAATCGAATGGACGATTGGACGTACAGGCGTTGTAACGCCAACTGCTGTGATGCAGCCAGTTCGTGTAGCAGGTACAACAGTTAGTCGAGCAAGTTTGCATAATGCTGATTTCATTGCAATGAAAGATATTCGGTTGAATGATTCAGTAATTATTTATAAAGCTGGCGATATTATTCCAGAAGTCGCACATGTCTTGACCGAAAAGCGGGATGAAAACAGCCAGCCGTATTTGATTCCAACCCATTGCCCAGTCTGTAATAGTGAATTAGTGCATCTGGATGAGGAAGTTGCTTTGCGTTGTATCAATCCAAAATGCCCAGCTCAAATCAAAGAAGGACTTAATCATTTTGTATCTAGAAATGCGATGAATATCGATGGTTTAGGCCCTCGTGTACTGGAACAAATGTATGATAAAGAGTTAGTCGCTGATGTAGCTGACCTTTACTTTTTAACACAAGAGCAATTGATGACATTGGAAAAAATCAAAGAAAAATCTGCGAATAATATTTACAAAGCAATTGATGCAAGCCGGGATAACTCTGTTGAACGGTTGATTTTTGGATTAGGTATTCGCCATGTTGGTTCTAAAGCTGCAAAGGTTTTAGCCGAACATTTTGGAGATCTACGGTCGATCAGTAAAGCAACTAAAGATGAAGTCGTAGCACTAGATTCGATGGGTGAGACGATTGCGGATAGTTTAGTCACGTACTTTGAAAATGAAGAAGTCCATGAATTAATGGATGAACTGACAAAAGCTGGCGTGAATTTTGATTATAAAGGGATTCGCACCTCTCAGTTAGACGCTGTAGAATCACCATTCAAAGATAAAACAGTCGTTTTAACAGGAAAACTTACCCATTATAATAGAGAAGAAGCAAAAGAGAAAATCGAAAATCTAGGTGGAAAAGTGACGGGCAGTGTTTCGAAGAAAACGGACATTGTTGTTGCAGGTGAAGATGCGGGTAGCAAACTGACTAAAGCCCAAGACCTTGGTATCGAGGTATGGGACGAACAACAAATGGTGACTGCATTGGATAATAGTTATACAAAAGAAACAAACGAATAGCCTAAAAAGCATAATAAAATGGGTTTCAGCGCTATTTTTACATTTTCAGTCTATTTTCTTCAATCTCTTTCAAAAATTCTTAGAAATTTATGATAGAATAAGAAAAAAGCTGTTTTTAACGTGAACTATCGTGTAACAGTCATAAAAAATGAACTAGTGAACTCTTGATTGAGTTTTTCTAAAGGAAAGAAGGGTATCCATGGCAATCAGTGAAGAAAAAGCAAAACATGTAGCCAAATTGTCTAAACTGTCTTTTTCAAATGAGGAGTTAAAAGACTTTACTGATCAATTAGGCAAAATCATCGATATGGTGGAATTATTAGAAGAAGTAGATACAGAGGGGGTTCCATTTACCTCTAATGTGGCACAATCAATCAATGTAATGAGAGAAGATGTAGCAACGCCAGGTATGGATCGCAGTGAATTGATGAAAAACGTACCAGAATCAGAAAATGGCTATATCAAAGTGCCAGCGATTATCGACAATGGGGAGGCTGGTGCATAATGGAAAAATTATATGATAAGTCACTAACAGAACTGCATGATTTACTCGTTTCAAAAGAAATCACTGCAACTGATTTGACTCAAGCGACATTGAGCCGTATCAACGAAACGGAAAAAGATGTGGATTCATTCATTACAATCAATGATGAAAAAGCACTTGAATTAGCAAAAGCAATCGATCTTAAAGGGATTACTGAATCAAATCCTTTAGCAGGTATTCCAATCGGGATCAAAGACAATATTGTAACGAAAGACATTTTAACAACTGCAGCATCAAAAATGCTTCATAACTTTAAGCCAATTTACGATGCAACTGCTATGGATAAAGTTTATCAAGCAGATATGATTCCAGTAGGAAAATTGAATATGGATGAATTCGCGATGGGTGGAAGTACTGAAACATCCTACTTTAAAAAAACAAAAAATGCGTGGGATCATACGAAAGTTCCTGGCGGATCATCTGGTGGATCAGCTGCGGCGGTTGCTGCTGGTCAAGTTCCCGTTTCTTTAGGAACAGATACAGGTGGTAGTATTCGCCAACCTGCATCATTTAACGGAATCGTTGGAATGAAGCCAACCTATGGACGTGTGTCTCGTTTTGGATTGATCGCATTTTCATCTAGTTTGGATCAAATTGGTCCTTTGACAAGAAATGTTAAAGATAATGCATTAGCCTTAAGCGCAATCAGCGGCTATGATGAAAAAGATGGGACTTCTGCTGGCGTTTCAGTTCCTGATTTCACTGCTGAATTAACAGGAGATATCAAAGGGATGAAAGTTGCTTTGCCAAAAGAATATCTTGGTGAGGGTGTCGATGCTGGCGTTCGTGAAGCAGTTCTTAAAGCAGCAGAAACATTTAAAGCTCTTGGTGCAACTGTAGAAGAAGTGAGCTTACCACATTCTAAATATGGGGTAGCTGTGTATTATATCATCGCTTCATCAGAAGCAAGCTCCAACTTACAACGTTTTGATGGGATTCGTTATGGCTATCGTTCTGAAAACGTAAAAAATCTTGAAGATGTTTATGTAAATTCACGTTCTGAAGGGTTTGGTATAGAAGTAAAACGCCGTATCATGCTTGGGACATTCTCATTAAGTGCTGGACATTATGATGCACACTTTAAAAAAGCTGGACAAGTTCGAACATTGATCAAACAAGACTTTGACAATGTCTTTGAAAAATATGATATCATCATTGGCCCAGCTTCACCGACAGTAGCCTTTGGATTAGGTGAAAATATCAATGATCCAATCACAATGTATATGAATGATTTACTAACGATTCCAGTTAACTTAGCTGGATTACCTGGTATGTCAATACCAGCAGGATTTTCAGAAGGCTTACCAGTTGGTTTACAAATCATTGGGAAAGCATTTGATGAAAGCACGATGTATAAAGCAGCGTATGCGTTTGAACAAGCAACTGATTTCCATACGAAAAAACCTGTGATCTTAGGGGGGAATGACTAATGAACTTTGAAACTGTCATCGGACTTGAGGTCCATGTAGAATTAAAAACAAACTCTAAAATCTTTTCACCTGCACCAGCACACTTTGGAGCAGAACCAAACAGCAATACAAACGTGATCGACTGGGGTTACCCAGGCGTATTACCAGTTATGAATAAACAAGCGCTTGAATTTGGGATGAAAGCAGCACTTGCATTAAATTGTGAAATCTCTAAAGATACACATTTTGACCGTAAAAACTATTTTTACCCAGATAATCCCAAAGCTTACCAAATTTCTCAATTCGATCAACCAATTGGTCATGATGGCTGGATCGATATTGAAGTGGAAGGCAAAACAAAACGCATTCGTATCGAACGTGTGCATTTAGAAGAAGATGCTGGGAAAAATATTCACGGTGATGGAGGTTACTCATACGTTGATTTAAACCGTCAAGGAACACCTCTGATCGAAATCGTTTCAGAAGCGGATATGCGTTCACCAGAAGAAGCCTATGCTTATCTAGAAGCCATTCGTTCAATCATCCTATTTACTGGCGTTTCAGATGTAAAAATGGAAGAAGGTTCGATGCGTTGTGATGCCAACATTTCTTTACGTCCGTATGGTCAAGAAGAATTTGGAACAAAGGCAGAACTTAAAAATTTGAACTCAATGAGTTTTGTTAAAAAAGGTCTTGCCTTTGAAGAAAAACGTCAAGCGAAAATGTTATTATCTGGTGGCGAAATCCAACAAGAAACACGCCGTTTCGATGAAACAACGAATAAAACATTATTGATGCGTGTTAAAGAAGGATCAAGTGACTACCGTTACTTCCCAGAGCCAGATGTTCCACGTTTTGCAATCGATGATGAGTGGATTGAGCGTGTTCGCCACAGCCTACCAGAAATGCCAGCTTCACGTCGTGCCCGCTATATCAAAGAATTAGGATTGCCGGAATACGATGCAATGGTTCTAACGTTAACAAAAGAAATGTCAGATTTCTTTGAAGCAGCATTAACTGAAGGTGCAGATGCAAAACAAGTGTCTAACTGGTTGATGGGTGAAGTTTCAGCTTATTTGAACAGTGAAAAAATCGAATTACCGGATACAAAATTAACACCTGCAAACTTAGCAGGCATGATTACGTTGATCGAAGATGGTACGATTAGCTCTAAAATCGCTAAAAAAGTGTTCAAAGAATTGATTGAAAATGGTGGCGATGCGAAAGAGGTTGTCGAAGCAAAAGGCTTAGTTCAATTATCTGATCCATCACAATTGTTACCAATCATCAATGAGGTTTTAGATAATAACCAACAATCTGTCGATGATTTCAAAAACGGAAAAGATCGTGCAGTGGGCTTTTTAGTCGGTCAAATCATGAAAGCAACGAAAGGCCAAGCTAATCCAGGTGTTGTGAACAAATTGTTACAAGAAGAATTGGCAAAACGCTAGAAAGCAGCAGATGATTATGAAAAAAGCAAGAGTCATTTATAATCCCACTTCAGGTAAAGAGCTAGTCAAAAAAAATCTAGCTGATATTCTTTCTATTGTGGAAGAATGCGGATATGAAGCAAGTGCTTTTGCCACAACTCCAGAAGAAAATTCCGCTAAGAACGAAGCTCGCCGAGTTGCAGAATTAGGTTTCGACCTAATTGTTGCGGCTGGCGGTGACGGAACGATCAATGAAGTCGTTAATGGTATTGCTCCTTTAGAAAAACGGCCGTCTATGGCAATCATTCCTGCTGGAACAACCAATGATTACGCAAGAGCTTTAAAAATTCCAAGAGATAATATTGTCAAAGCAGCAGAAGTTATCAAAAAAAATCAAACGGTCAAAATGGATATCGGCAAAGCAAAAGACAGTTATTTCATCAACATAGCGGCTGGTGGTCATTTAACTGAATTGACTTATGAAGTCCCGTCAGAACTTAAAAGTATTTTTGGTTATCTTGCTTATTTAGCGAAAGGTGCAGAAATGCTACCTCGAGTGAAACCAGTTAAAATGCGAATGGAGTATGACGAAGGTGTTTATGAAGGAAATGCTTCTATGTTTTTCTTGGGCTTGACTAACTCTGTTGGTGGCTTTGAAAAGATTGCACCAGACGCAAAACTTGATGATGGAAAATTTTCATTGATTATAGTGAAAACAGCCAATGTTTTTGAGATTTTGCATTTAGCTGCACTAATGTTAAACGGTGGTAAACATATCGAAGATAACCGACTGATATACACGAAAACGAGTCATTTACGTGCAGAGACGCTTGAACCGAACAGTAGAATGATGATCAACTTAGATGGCGAATATGGTGGTGATGCACCAATGGAATTCACAAATTTACATCAGCACATTGAAATGTTTGCGAATGCAGATGCGATTCCATCGAATGCAATCATGGGCTCCATCTTGGATGATTATGATGAAGAAGATGAGTATCTAGAAACGAGTAAAGAGTTCGTTAAAGAAGTCGAGCGTTTGACCGATGAAGATATCGATCATAATGGAAAAATTGGCTGATCATTAAAAGCACCAAAAAAGTATCTAAGACAAGATTGTCTCGGATGCTTTTTTGGTGCAGCAGCTAGATAGAATAACAGTATAAAAATCAGCTTTGGCTGAGTAGACTTAAAATACAAAAATTGAAAGCATCATTGCAATTTCTTTATACTATATATAGATGTAAACTATTAGGAAACACAATATATTGTATAAAAATGTCTCATAATCAATAATTGGATAGAATTCAGATTGACTTGATCTTGAAACAGAGGTAAATTTAATAAGTCGTCATCTCATTAGAAAATGATAAATACTGGCAAATGAAAGGTTTGTTTGATTTGGGTTTAAATGTTATTATAAATGATTTTAAAGGCTGGCAAAGAAAAAACTATCTTTTTTTGTTCGCGATGATTGTTGTACAATTAGTAGCGTTCATTTTCAATCCTTCTAGTTGGATTACATTAGTAGCTGGGATATCAGGTATTGTTTGCGTCAATTTAATTGCTCAAGGCAAGGCTGGCAATTACCTATTTGGGTTTATAAGTGCATTGATCATAGGTTATTTTGGGTTTAAAACACGAGTCTATGCTGAGGTTTTACTTCAAAGCTTTTATGTAATTATGGATATTGCAGGCTTGTATACATGGTTAAAAGTCAGCGAAGATGGGTCAGGTAATGTCACAGAGGTAAAAACGTTGAAAGGAATTCAATGGTTATATGCGTGTGTCGTGTGGTTAGGAATTGGAATGGTTGCTTATTCAGTTTTAGGGTTTGTCAATGATGCACAACAAATGCTTGATGCTATCACTTTCAGCGTTTCCGCCACAGCGATGTTATTGATGATCAAAAGGTACCAGTCACAATTTATTTTTTGGTTGTTAGGTAATCTTTTTTCCATAGTATTATGGTTTAGAGCAGGAACCCATGCAGGGGGAGATTATGCCTTATTTGTCATGTACTGCATGTATACTGTCAATTCTATTTTTGGCATGGTTCATTGGTTGAAAATCAAAAAAACAATAATTAATTAGGTAGGGAGTTCGATGGCAGTGATCGTTTTAGCAGGTACAATTGGTGCAGGGAAATCAAGTTTAACAGAAATTATTTCAGAACATTTAGGATCAGAAGCTTTTTATGAATCCGTTGATGATAACGAAGTCTTACCGTTATTTTATGCTGATCCTAAAAAATATGCATTTTTATTACAAATTTATTTCCTAAATAAGCGATTTGATAGTATTAAACAAGCGCTCTCTCATGAAAATAATGTATTGGATCGTTCGATATATGAAGATTCTTTATTATTTCATTTAAACGCTGACTTAGGAAGAGCGAATGAGACTGAAGTAAAAGTGTATGATTCTTTATTAGAAAATATGCTGCAAGAATTACCTTATGCGGCTCATAAAAAACGTCCAGATTTATTGGTTCATATTAAAATATCTTTTCCGAAAATGTTGGAACGTATTCAACGCCGAGGACGTGCTTATGAGCAAGTAGAACAAGATCCTTCATTATATGACTATTATAAAGAATTGAATAGTCGTTACGAAAAATGGTTTGAAGAATACAACGAGAGCCCTAAAATCCAAATTGATGGAGATAAGTATGATTTTATCGAAAGTGAAGAAGCAAAAAAACAAGTGATTCAGCTTATTGAGAATAAACTAGCTGAAATCGATTAGATTCTAAGATTAAATTTTGCTACTTTTAGCTGTCGAAACAAACTCTCTATTGCTTTTCTAGCATTTTTTCATTAGAATGAGTGAAGCGCATAAAAGAAGGAGCGACTTATGAATAATTTTCCAGTGAACAAAAATGAAACAATCGAAGTTGATATTATTGATCTGACACATGAAGGAATGGGTGTTGCTAAAGTTGATGGCTACCCACTTTTTATAGAAAATGCCTTACCAGGTGAAAAAATCGAAATCAAAGTCTTGAAAGTCGGTAAAAGTTTTGGTTACGGTAAAGTCTTGACTATCTTAAAATCAAGCGAAGACCGTGTACCAGTCAAAGATGCTAACTTTACCAAAGTCGGTATCAGCCCATTACAACATTTAGCGTATGGTGCACAGTTGACATTCAAAACAGACCAAGTGAAAAACGTGATGCAACGTGTAGCAAAATTACCAGACGTTCCAGTTTTAGACGCTTTAGGCATGAACAATCCTTGGGGATATCGCAATAAAGCTCAAATTCCAGTGAGAAAAATCGAGGGTAAACTGCAAACAGGATTTTTCAGAAAAAATAGCCATGATCTTATTCCCTTAGAACATTTCTATATTCAAGATCCTAAAATTGACGAAGCTGTCATTAAAATCCGTGATATCATGAGACGTTACAGCATCAAACCTTACAACGAATCAGATAATACGGGTAACCTACGCCATATCGTTGTTCGTCGTGGCTATCACACTGGGGAAATGATGATTGTTTTAATTACTAGAACACCAAAATTATTCCCAACTAGTAAAATTATTCCGGATATTCTAGAAGCGTTGCCTGAAGTTGTTAGCATTGTGCAAAATGTCAATGCTAAAAAGACAAACGTGATTTTTGGGGATGAGACGATTCTATTACACGGTGAAGATAAAATGATCGATACGATTTTTGATTTGAAATTTGAAATTTCTTCTCGTTCATTCTATCAAGTAAATCCACAACAAACAGAAGTAATGTATAACAAAGTTAAAGAATACGCGGCGTTGACAGGTGAAGAAATTGTTGTAGATGCATATTGTGGGATCGGTACAATCGGTTTAACATTAGCAAAAGATGCAAAACACGTTTATGGTGTGGAAGTAATCGAAGAAGCGGCTAAAAATGCTGAAAGTAATGCAAAACTAAACAACATCACAAATGCAACATTTACAGCAGGGTTAGCTGAAGAAGCTTTACCGCGAATGATCGAAAATGATATCAAACCAGATGTTGTCATCGTTGATCCACCACGTAAAGGCTTAGAAGCAAGTTTGGTAGAAACCTTGATCGAAACAAAACCTAAACGTATCGTGTATGTAAGCTGTAATCCTGCAACATTAGCACGTGATCTTGCCCTACTTGTTGAAGGCGGCTTTGAAGTCAAAGAAGTGCAACCAGTGGATAACTTCCCGCAAACGACTCATATCGAGTCTGTTACTCTCTTGACAAGGGCGGTGCAATAATGGATACAAAGAAAAAAATGCTAGAATTGATTAAGAAGAAACAAAGTGGCGGTCGCTCGAAACAAATGGAGACGCCTAAAAATGATCGTAAAAACATGCGTAAAGGTCCGAAGATTTATAATAAATAAACAACACCCCATTGCTTTAAATTTAGGTTAAAGAGCATAGTCGAACGGATTGAAGTGAGCCCCCCTAAGTTAGAGTTTCTGATCTAACTATTGGGGCTTACTTCAGATTATTTCGTTTGGCTATGGTCTTTTTTGCTAGTGCAATTTTCTCAATTGTTTTATACTATCCAACGAACGACATAGAGGACACTAAGAAATTCTACAAAAGCTCAATTATATCTACCTATCAGAAAACGGGTCGCTATTATTTTCTAATCTGTTTTAGTGAACGCCTTAATTTGGTTTGGACTAAAGAAAGAGTATTCGGGAGAAGAGTTTGCCTCAGAAGCGAGTCTAGCAGTGATTCATTTTTAGTGCGCAAGGATGGACACATATACAGCGACACATGATATGTACAATAGTAGTGGTGGAAAAGTTATGTAAAAAATTAAATGGACTATCAATATTCTTACAAAGAACATTGGTAGTCCAAAGAGGTTAACGTAACCTTTAAAATGTAGCAACTAAATCTTGAGGAGAATAAAGATAAAATTTATAGAGAATATTGAAATAAATACTCTGAAATTACTATATAAGAAGTGATATAAATCAATCGTATAAAAAACAAACAACTGCTTATCCTATTGTTGATAAAATGGTTGGGATGGTAATCTACAGAAAAGGAATAGCATTTTGGATAAACAGTTATTTGAAATAGCAGACTCTGCAAACCTGCTATTTTTTAGAGAATTAGAATGTATCTTCCGCCAGATAGATTCTAATAAGTACTAGTGCACTAGAAATCATTCGTTGCTTTTCATTATTCAATCTTGTAGATCTAGGAAATTATTTGTTTGCATGTTTATTTTTAATTATTTTATACACATTTATACGGCAACCTTTAGAGTGAATAGAAAAGCATGGTGAACGATTGATTCTAGTAACACGAATTTGTAAACACTAAGGTAGTTCTTTGGAAAGAGTTAAGAAAAAAGGAGAACTTAGTGTTTACAATTTATAAAAAGAGCGAAAAAAACGGTATTGGCCACCAACCAATACCGCGCAAGAGTGCAATGAATAACCATCAACTATTCAAATTACTAAATTTTTGTAAAAAAACACTAGTATTTCTTACAAAAGTTAGGTAAAATGAATAAGTCAATGCGCATTGACTCAGGCAACTTGTATTGTCAGTTCTGGCTGACGATACAGGGCTCTTGTAAGAGGATTGCTGTCTTCTTACTAGAGTGCCTGTTTATTTTGTTTTTCGCTCTAATTATCTACTCAAAAAATACAAAACAAAAAAATGGTATTAGTCAGGAACCAATACCATGAAGCGTTCGCTAAATAACCATCGACTAAATACATTGAATGTGTAAAAAAGACTGGTAATCTTTTCTTACTTTTAGTACAATGATAATAGTCAATAAACTATTGACGGAGGCAACTTGTATTATTAGTTCTGGCTGATAATACAGGGCTCTGCGGGATGATTTGCTGTCCTCCTGCAGAGCGCCTTTTTTTATTTAATTTTGTAATATTATCTTAACTTAAAGGTAGGAGTTTAGTCAATGGGATTTTTAGAAATAGTAAAAAATAAATTGAGAGAGTAAAAAAAAGCCTTGAATCATAAGAATGAGTATTTTGTTACTAAAGAAATTCTTAATCTTTTGTTCGGTTAAAAAAATCCCATCTCTATTGAGGTGGGATCAATTCTTATTTTATCTTTGGGGAAGATAATTAAGTAACTCTCTATGTCTAAATCATAATAGATTTTACCTTATTTTACTACTTCAATAATTTCTTATCGATGAAACTTTTTTGAATAAGGTTCCATTAATTAAAAATTATTCTCTCCAAAATTTGGTATAATGTAGTTTTTCTTGCACATTGAAATCGATTAACTTTTGTAATAATGCATAGTCGATCGTTTGATCCCAAGTGATTTTGATAATATTGTCCGTGTGTTGATAGCCAGAATTTGCAATGTCCTCTTTGAATGCTGTAATAGTAGCTGTTTCAGGTGCAATTGAAAGGTGCTTTTTAGAAGCGCTATAGGAAATAATAAAAGTATCGTGGTCGGTAAACATAGGTTGGTTCCACTTTATTACGACTTTAAGTTGCGGAAATGTTTTTTCCGTCCAGCCAAATAACTCTTTTACTCGATCACGATGTGCTGGTTCACTAATGTTTGATAAAAATTCATTTATATCTTTCATTTTTATTTCCCTCTTTTCTTTTTAGTTATTCTTTTCTTTATTATAATATAGGTATGCCGTTGAAGAAAATGATTTATTAGATTGGAAGCTTTTATAAAGGTAAGGTACATTGCTTTATTACCAGGAGTCAATCTCGGCGGGAAAAATCGAGTAGTCATGGCAACCTTGAAAGAACACTTTGAGAACATGGATTTAAAGAATGAACGGTTACATGTATAGTGTTAGAGCAATTATGGTTAAACTAAAGTAAAAAATAGCTCGTTCGTTGTAGAGCAAAAAAACTAGAGTACTATTTGTAGATGGAAGAAAGTACACAATAGAAAGTTGAGAAAATAATGAAGTTAAAAAAAAGTATTAAAATCTTTTTAGGGATTTTAGGCATAATTATCGCAATCATTTTAGCTTATATTGGCTATGTTTATTTCAGTTATTCTAGAATCGCTGATGATGTACCTGTCGAAATTAATCAAAGGACAAAAGGAAAAAAAGTAGCAATTGATAAAGAATATAAAATCACAACCTTTAATATTGGCTATGGATCTTATACGCCTGATTACACGTTTTTTATGGATGGTGGCAAACAATCAAAAGCAGTGAGTAAAGAGAGTGTTATTGAAAATATCTCGGGCGTGATCGACACGACCAAAAAGAGACAGCCAGATTTTGCTTTGTTCCAAGAAGTTGATAAAAATGCCACTCGTAGTCGTGGTGTGGATGAAGTAGCGCAAATCAAGCAGCAATTTAACGATTATTCTAGTGTATTTGCCACGAATTATGATTCAGCATTTTTAATGTACCCGATTCTAGATCCAATTGGAAAATCGACATCTGGTATCCTAACCTTGAGTAATAATGATATTGAAACAAGCACCCGCTATAGTTTACCGATCGAAACGAATCTCAATAAATTTTTTGATTTAGATCGAGCCTTCACCGTATCAAAAATCCCAGCAAAGAACGGCAAATATCTAATGCTGTATAATGTTCATTTGTCAGCGTATATCAAAGACCAAAAAATCCAAAAAGAACAAGTGCACAAATTATTCGATCATATGGAAAATGAATACAAAAAAGGGAATTACGTTGTTGGTGGTGGAGACTTTAATCATGATCTACTCGATTCTTCAACTGAAACATTTAAAAATGACACAACAGAAGAATACACATGGTTACAACCTTTTCCAAAGCAAGAGCTACCGAAAGATTTACAAGTTGCAACGTTGAGTGAAATGAAAATTCCAATACCTTCAGTCCGCAATTTAGATAAACCTTATAAGAAAGGCGAGTCATTTGTAGCGTTAATCGATGGATTCATCGTTTCAGATAATGTTGAGAATGTTAGTGGAACAGTGATTGATGCTGAGTTTAACAATTCAGATCATAATCCAGTTGAAATGACGTTTAAGCTGAAACCATAGAAGTGGATGAGAAGGAATAATAAAAAAGATTCAGGTCGCAATCGAAAATGATTGGTATCTGAATCTTTTTTGTAGAACTAGGACATATTTATTAGAGTAAAAAGACTAGATAAAATAGAAAGAGGATGAAATTATGTGTTTAAAAGTAGTATTGATTACAATAAATGGTTACCTATTATAGTTTATTGCCAGAAAAAGCTTTGCATTAAAAGGAATATTTAGTATTGTAAAGTCGTCTAATTCGTAATGAGAAAATAAACTAAAAGTTGGTATATAATCCTGAAACTAAAAAAATGTTAATTAGTTTGTCAGTCGTCATTTACTTAGTTCTTTTTTGTTCCAAGTTTAGCTTTGGCTGATTCAATTATTGTGATAGATGCTCTCATTGAGTTATTACCTGCTACTCAAGAATCCGATTACTTTTGAAAACCTCAAAGTCATAATATTGCAACAAAAATTGTTACTGGGACAATAATAGTATTGTTAAGATTCAGAATTTAGCAACGAATGTAGTGAGATCAAGTGCCATCAATTTTTTCAAAACATTATGCAAAGATATGTGCAAGTCTAAATCCTTTATTAAAATGAGCTAATATTGTATTCGATGCTGTAGATAGAGCTCTAGTATAGCCAGAGGGACAGCTTCTCAAATAGCACTAGCAATGAGAGTATTTATTGCATTCATCAAAGCATTCTCTATAAACTGGATTCCTGAGTTATACCTCATTTTCAAAAACACTATAAGGAAATGAACTTTGGACTTTCAAAATATAAAGAAGCAGGGCTGTGGGACAAACGTAAAAATCACTTCTGTTTCACACCCTAGATGCGATTAAACGCTTCTGTCCCAGACTTCTGCTTTTTATAGATTTAAACTTACGTTATAAGCTCTTGCTTAATTTATTATCCTTCCGTTTTTATAACGATCTCTTTCCCATCATTCATGATCAAAGCAGTCTGTTTGGCAATTTTTAGCCCATCCGCTTCATATTCTTGGTCTGAGAAATTAGCAATGACAGACAAGTTTTCGCCAAACTCCGTTTTTTGAATCAAGCGATCCTCTGTCAGTACCTTGAAATCGGTCATTTCATGTTGTAGAGCAGCTTTTTGGAAAGGACTCCAAATTTTAGCGTTTTCTGAAATATCTTGTTTCTGCTCATCCCAAGTAGCTTTATCGATATGCATCATTGGTGGTGTATTATATAGATATTCTTTCATACGACGCTCGCCAACTTGATCTTTGATTTTATAGCTGTCCCATTCCCATTGATGAGAAGTGATTACAGAACGGTTGTAAACAAGCTTATAAAGTGGCAGAGAGAAAGCTGGATCTGTATAGATTGCTTTGTATTCTTCTTTGATGGGGACAACTTTTTTGTATTTTGTTGGAATACCGCCATCTAATGAAGCATAGCTTCCTACGTAATATTCACTTTCTTTGTTTTCACGCATATCAGGATCAGACCACATAATGACAGGTGTTTCGATTCCGTGAGCGAAAACCATATCTTTTGAAGCAAAGTCATTTCCACCCTCAGAACCGATAACAAGACCCTTTTGATTAAAGTAATTCAGTCGTTTCAAACGTCCAGCGACATCTTCACTTTGTGTTGTTAAGTGATCAGGGGTATAGTCGTTATAAATTTCTCCAGCGGCATCCGTATCTAAGAACCAAGAATTAAATGGAATGTTCTCTTTCATAATGCCAGTAAATCGTTCTTCAACATCAGGTAAAATCAGCGTTGGATTTAATTTACGGCCTTTGCCTAAGAAACCAGCAACTTTTTCACCATTTTTCTTCGTAACTGTTGCGTTTTCATATAGTGTGTTGTTAGGGAAAGAAGCCGTGTTCCAATCGATGCTAGCATTCTCTTGAATCGATTGATAAGAATCATAAGGCCCAATCAGGTAATCTTGTTTAACAGCTGTTTTGACCATCTCAGGATTCATTAAGCCGTTTGCCCAATTTGGCAGACCAACCCAAGCATTTTCGATGCCAGATGCTTTCATTTCTTTAAACACATCAGATGACGTTGCTTGTCCCCAGTGTTCAAGTGGTGGAGTTACATTATCAAGTACACCAGCTAATAGATGTTTATTTAAGTCGTAACGTTCTTGTTCGCTTAGTTTATCAATCCCTTTGTTAAGTAGTTTTTGCGCTTGTGCATCGGGGTTTTTGAAAATGTCTTTATTGTAAAATTGTGGATAAAGTAGGACATAATTGATCGATGTTAAGAAGGTGTTTTTTTCATATTTATAGCCTTCATCATTTTTAAATGCTGCTAGTACTTTTAGATACTCCTCAGAACCATCTTCGCCATATTGGGCTAATAATTCACCGATCCATTGGAAAATAGGTTCATCAACTACTTGAGGTAATTTGCTCCAGGTAATATCTTCTGTGTTTAAAATTCGACTGTTCCAGTAATAAACTTGGATAGCACCACGCATTTTTTTTATTTCAGGAATATCTTTTTCTTTTTCATCTAAGGTTCTAAATTCACCTAAATCAATTCTATCCATTTGGTAGGTTTTGGCGATAGCGACAGGATCGTTATCGGTAACATAAAGTCGGTAATTCATAGTTTTATTTTTGTCGAAGCCAATAAAATTATGACTGGCTTCCAACGTAAGATGAGGCTCGGTTTTCGTTAAAAGATCACTATTAAAAGTATTGTTCATGACAAATGTTGTAGCGAATGTTTCTTGGTTGGTTGTGAAAAAACTCATTGAAAAAGCTTCACTCATCGATAATTCTTCATTTTGTTTAAAGTAAGCAAGCCACTCGTTTTGATTGTTAGGAATCGTTTTTCCTTCAGCAATTGGCAATACATAATTTTTTGCATCTAGTTTAGGCCATGTAAAAGAGATATCTTCATCAGACAAGCTAGTAAGAGCAACAGCAAGATGGTTTTTCTCTTTTTTTATTTTGACCTTTATTTGTTCATTCGGATATGTCCAGCTGATTTCTTCTTTGCTCTTTTTTAAATCCATGACTTTTTTTGCTTTTTGGGGTTTGGAGACTTCTGCTTTTTCACCGTTCTCGGTAATTGAGACAGTAAATGTTTTTGGATCGACCTCAAAACAGAAATCAGTTTTGGCATAGGTTTTGTTTTGTTCGATTTCTGCGTTGGTGAACAATTCCTCTGATTTGCTAGTCGCATTAGTCTTGTTAAAATGACAAGCTGATAGAGATAGAGTGATTGCCGCTAGGCTTAGATAGATAGTAATTTTTTTCATAGTTTCCTCCTCCAATAGAGTAAAATGGTTTGCTTCACTGCATTTGGTACTTTTTGATATCATTTTTAGTTATTTGCTGTGTTTTGAAAGTGGTTCAAATAGTCTCAAAAAAAAAGAAGAAAAATAATTTTTATTCCAAATTTTTTAAAGAAATACCCTTACGAAACGTAATAACATACAGTAAGTTTAACAACGCAATGTTACAGAAAAATGCCAATTTCAAACATAAAAAAACAAGCGCAAAATGTTACGCCTGTTCTCCAACTTTATAAAAATGTAAAACAAAGATCAGTGTCTTATGAACCAATCTTGCTTCGACTGTAAAGCCATGCTCATTCATGATTGACTGAACAATAGACAAACCAAGTCCTGTTCCAGAAAGGTTTTTATTTCGTGATTTTTCATGGACATAAAAAGCTTCCCATAGCTTAGATACATCGAAATCAGAAGGTAAGGAGGTTTGATTACTGATTGTAAATTCGATAGAGTCTTCTGTTTCGCGCCAACTGACTTGAATTTCTTTGTCGGTGGTGTACTTAATACTGTTGGTCAATACATTATCAAAAACTCTTTTGAGCAAAATGGGGTCTGCGTCAATCAAAGAAAGTGGAAGGTCTGTGTCTGCTTCCAGTAACAACAGATCTTCATTTTCCATTGTCGGTCGAAGCTCGGTTACAGTTTGGTGCCAAGTGTCTGATAATTGTAGCGGCACCTTATGGATAGGCTGTTGTTGTTCTAACTTTGCATAGTCTAACATCTGATCTACGATATCATTCAATCGTTGCGTTTGCTGTAAAATAACAGTTAAGTAAGTTCCGTCATCTAAATCATCTTCAATGCCTGAACCATAAGCTTTGACCAGGGCAATCGGTGTTTTTAATTCGTGGGTCAAATCTGCTGTAAATTGTTTTAACTGCTCATTTTTAGCCAGTAAGTTCTTTTGATACGTTGCCAAAGCATAGCTCATTTTATTGATACTAAGGGCAAGCTCGCCAATCTCATTTGCGGGAATATCATCGGTCGTCACAAATGTCAGAGTCGTGATTTCTTCTGCTACTTTTTTTAAATTTACCAAAGGATCAGTTATCTTTCGAATAGAGAGGTAAATCAATACAATGATCAACAACAATGTGATGCTCAAAGAAACAAAATTAAACGAATTAATCAAGCTGGCTGTTTCAGAAAAATTTACTGTAGAGACACCAACCAAGTAAAAAGTATCGTTAATCACTCGCATTTCAACTAAGAAACTAGATTTTTGTTTGCCTTGGTCAAAATTTCGCTGCACAGAATGAGACGTTTTTTGCAATTGGTCTAACGTTTCTTGTGTGATCCAAAAACGGTTTAATGCGACTTTCTTTCGATTTAACGCCAAATTCAAGGCTTCATTAAAGTCATCAAGGGACGTACCTTCTAAGGGCTGTGTGATGATCGTGACTTGATTATTTTCTTCTAATTCAGCTAGTTGTTGTTCTGATTTAACGTTTTGCTGGATATCAGTCATAACAGAAGCAATTTTATGTTCCATTTTTGAAAAATAGTAATGAGGAACGATCAAACTATTTAAAACAAACATCACAATAAAACTACCAATGATGATCAATGAAAATGTCAGAGTAAGTGTGGTACTGATTTTTCTAGTTTTCTTTTTCAATGAGATAGCCCACTCCTCTTTTAGTGGTGATGATCTCATCGCCGATTTTTTCTCGTAGTCTTCTAATATGAGTATCAACGGTACGAGCGACGCCATCGTAATCCATTCCCCAAACACCAACTAGAAGTTGTTCCCTAGTCAAAATACGTCCACGATTTTTAGCGAGCATCATTAACAAATCAAACTCTTTTTTGGTTAAATCTAATATGTGCTCATTTTTCCAGACGGTTAAATCAGATGGATCGATCAGTAACTCTTTTATATAAAAAGAATGTGTCAGACCAAGCAATTTTTTTACGCGTAATAATAGTACTTTAGGATGAAACGGTTTAGTGATGTAGTCATCGGCGCCATTGTATAATGAAAGAAATTCATCTTCGCCAGTTGATTTAGCGGTTAGCATCAAAACTTTTAGTGTACTTTCTGTTTTGATGGTTTTAATGACCTCAAGTCCGTCAAGTTTAGGCATCATCCAATCAATAATAGCCAAATCTAATTTTTCTTGATAAAAAATCTTTAAAGCGGCTTCACCATCCAATGCCGTATGAACTGTGAATCCGTCTTTTTTTAAATAGGCACTGACGATTTGTACCATTTCTGGACTATCATCCGCAACTAAAATTTGCATACATAAAGACTCCTTTTAACAATCTATTCGTTTGATTTAGGACGATAAGTACAAGTGGAACAGCTGACCAATGTAAAACATATCCAGGTTTAAATAAAATCGCTTTTAACCTGTATTGCTTACTTATCATATTTATAGAGTTTAAATTCATCGATTAATTGAATCAATTTTTCAGCATAATCTGGGTCGGTTGCGTATCCACCATTTTGCAAAGCAACGGCTGCTTCTCGATAATTGTTACTTGTTTTAATACCGTCATAGGTACCACCTTTTAAAAATTCCATATGATCGACCATGGATTCTTGGACTGTTGTATATTTTTTAAAGGAATCATCGATTGTGATTCTTTCTCCATCAATAAACTCATCTGTAGGCATAATACTAGATTGATCGTTAAAAGAGCCTTTGATTCCAAACAGATTATTGGCTTCAACTGCTAATGCACTGCGGCCCCAATCAGATTCTAAAATTGCTTGGGCGATAGTGATACTGGCAAATAAATGTGTTTTCTTTTGTAAAATTTTCGCTTCAGATGCTATTTCATCAATAAAAATCTGCTGATAAGCTGTCGCTTCATCTTGTATTGGTTGTTCTTCTTTATTAAAAATAAGGAAAAGACTAGCAAATGAAAGAAGTAGAATCAATGTTAAGGGTAAAATAGTTTGTTTTTTTCGAATTCCTTGATTCATGTAATAACCTCTTTTCTTGTTTCTTTAAGTAACTGTATACAGTATAGAGGTTCAATGTTACAAAAATATGCCAAATAAGTTAATATTTGTTTGGCTTTCTTAAGAAATAATTCAGATTGATTAAGAAATAAGGCATAAAATCGTTCTTTAATTATAAAAAATAATAAAAAAAGGTCTTTACAACTCTCAAAGATTCATTTATGATAATCATTAAAAATACCCTTATGGGTATTTAAGGGGGAGTGTACGTTTTCATTTTTTAATAAGAATTCAATTAACACAAGAGAATTTCAACAAAAATTAACAAAAGGAACTGAATTGATTGATGTCCGAGAAAAGGCAAAATTTACATTAGGACATATACCTGGCGCAAAAAATATACCCCTAAGTAAACTGAGCACTTATACAAAAAGAGCTCATGGCCCAGTCTATGTGATTTGCCAGTCGGGTATGAGAAGTCGGCAAGCAGTAAAGCGATTAAAAAATAACGGAATCGGTGCACTCAATGTTAGAGGCGGAATGAATTCTTGGCGTGGAGAAACTCGAGGAGGGAAATTATAATAAGGATCGTAATTATTGGTGGTATAGTTGGTGGAATGTCTGCTGCAACACGATTAAGAAGAGTGTCTGAAGCGTATGAAATCATAGTATAATTTACCCTCAGGAGGTTATTCAATAATGTATAAAACAATGATGATCGATGAATTTGAACAACTAGAAAAAAGAAATGAATTAGCAATCATAGATGTACGTGAAGACGATGAATATGTTTCTGGACATATCAAAGGAGCAAAAAGTCTGCCTTTAAGTAGGCTACAGGAAACAGCCGAATCACTGGATAAAAATCAATCATATTATATTATCTGTCATGCAGGAGGTCGTTCACAAATGGCGAGTGAATATTTCGCTTCATTAGGATATGATGTTACGAATGTGATGGGTGGTATGTCTGTATGGAGAGGAGAAATTGTTGATGGCTTGTGACCCTAAACTAGCGAATCGCTTAAAACGTTCGGAAGGGCAAATTCGTGGAATTTTAAAAATGATGGATGAAGGAAAAGACTGCCGAGAAGTTGTAACACAGCTGATGGCTGTTCGCTCCAGTATTGATAAAGTGATTGGCTTGGTTGTAACTGAAAATCTCAAACACTGTTTGGAAGATGAACGTATCGATCTAACTAGTGAAGATATGGCAAAAGCATTGGAAATGATCGTCAAAACAAGATGAAAGAAAAAGCCGGAAATCAGAATCACACTGATTTTCGCCTTTTTTAGTTTAGAGTGATAGGCACTTTCTTTTTTAATAGCCAACCCGTTTTTTCCAGCTCACTTAAAGAAACAGAAACTCTGGATTGCGATGTACGACAGAACTTTGATAATACTTCTTGCGTGATAAATTTTGGTAATTCTAAATGTTCAGCTTCAGTGATAAGACCAATGTGGTCACTTAAATACCTCAACGCGTTTTTTATTCGCTCTGTAGTTGGCAAATAGAGAAAATGAAAGTAGCCGTAATGGCGTTGAAAAATATCAGCAAAGTTAGTTAAAAGTAACGCATAATACTCTGGTTGTTCATTTAATACATTTAAAAGCTTTTCTTTAGATAAACAGAAAATCGTAGCTTGCTCACTCATAACACGAATACTATGGTCCTTTTGTTTAAAGGTAGAAAAGCTATCTAAGCCAAAAAAATCATTTTGAAAAACAAACGAAGAAATGTAGCATTTACCATCGTTAAGAATTTCGACACTGAGAACGCCATCTAGAACATAATAGATCGTTTCAGTTTTTTCATATTCGTCAATGACTAGGCTATCTTTTTCATATGTTTTCTCAGTCCAGATATTATGAGACGTTGTTTTTAAATAAGCAATCAAAGCTAAATTATTTTTATATAATTCGATTGTTCCGTCCTCCTTTCAGATAAAATGGGGTTAAAAATTCCAAGTATAAAAAGTATAGCATAGCCAGGTAGAGTTTTTGAGCTCAAATCTAGAATAATCAAGAGTAGGCGATTTATATCAGTGATATAAATTGTTTTTTTTGTTTCCTTTAAAATAAGATTTATCAGCCAAGTGTGTGACTGGAATAGTACAGTATGCAACCGAGTAAAAGTCAAGGTTGCGTGTGAATATGCTAAACAGATGAACCTTTTGCCTATTTAAATTATTTCTCTCGTATACAAGTCAAAAAAATGATACGGAAAACCAGTGGTGAAAACATATTAATGGTAGTTTCGACTAATTTTATTGAAAACATGGATACGTTATTTAAAGATGTGCTATTTATGAATCCAAATAGATACTGTGAAGTGATCAATTCAGAAGCGTTACGGGAGAAAAAACAGTTGTCTCTGAAAGAAATATATGAGGAGGAAGCCAATGATACGTTTAGTTAATTTTTATCATGAAAAAAACAAGAAGTTCTTTTTGAATAGTTTAACATTGATTTTAATCAGTTATTTGGCTAAATATGTATTTCAATTAACGATACCCGAATTTCGCTGGGAACGATTGCCGATTCTACTATCTGTGTTGATAGCAGTTATTTTGAGATTTCTATCGGTTTAAAAGAAATCTTTTTACTATCGCTCGAGTTAGCTATTTATCTGGTTGGGATGATTAGTTACCTGATTTTGTTTCGAGGGGTAATTGCTAAATTATGGTTGCCGAATGTTTCAAAAACAGTTGTCGTTGCAATTGGATGGATTATGATCGTCGTATTAAATGACATAGCACGTTACTGCTTTCCGCAACGTGTAAATAGTAACATTGGAACTATTTATCCAAGTACCTTTATTTTAAATGCTGTACTGTCAATAGTCATTATAGTGGTATATCTGTGGCTAGAAAAAAATCAATCTAAGAATAAGAGTTAGATTGAGAAAAATAAAAAAGAAACCATTTTACCCTAAAAATAATGAAAGTAGGAAAGAGAAATGAAAAAAATATGGAAAAACAAACTATTGAAATATGGATTACTAGGGATTTTATTGATCGCTTTAGGAGCAGCTAGCTTTTTAGGTTATTATCGATTAGCTAGAATTCAAGGCGTTATTTCAAGTTATGAAATCAATGAAGAGCTAAAGGAAAAATCTAATTCCTATAAAGCGGTTATTTACACGCAAAACCGTGCTTTTAAAAATGAAGTGATCAATGAACTTAAAAATAATCTAGTAGATGAAAACATTTATATACAAGTAGAACCAATTGAGGAAATAGCTGAAAATAAGATTGAAGACTGGGACAAAGTGGTTGTTTTATCGACAGTTCAATCGAGTGATCCTCCGAAAGCTGTTTTAGAGTATCTAAACAACCATAAAGAAGATGAGAAAGTAAGTATTTATCTAACTGCAGATTCAGGTACCTGGTCAAAAAAACCTGGTAATCTAGAGGTTACAACGGCAGCATCTAAATCAGAAAATGTCAAAGTATTTAGTAAAAAAATCAAAGAATTTTTATTGAATTAAGAAATCAAGTCAGTTGATTAAAGTTAAATTTTATTGCGCTGTTCTCCCTAGAATTGTCAAAATAAGTGCAACATCTAATTCAAGGAGGTACTAGCATTAATTCAATGTACTTTGTTATCTTATTATTGTACAATAATTAATTAGGAGGATTTATTATGGCAACCTTTTTTGAAATTATTCGTATAATGTTTTTCTTTGGGATTATTTATATGTTCAGCGTAATGAAGAAAGAATTACCTAATTTGAAATCTAATCAAAAACTAGCTGTTTATTTTGTTATTGCAACTGGATTAGTATTATTAATACCTGATTTTATTAATGCTGGAAATGGATTTATTAAAGGACTCACTGAATCTATTACTAGCAATTAATTCAAGAGACAGAAAATATTTTTGGTAAATATTCTTTGCAATAACATCATATTGGTTAAAACATATTAGGATTGTTAACTAATCTTGGTGTGTTTTTTCTATGCACAATTAAATGTGAATTTTTATTATTAAATATTTCAAAAGGTGTTTTCCAATTTAAGCATTTTCTTGGAAGATTGTTTAACTTATTAGCAATAGTCTCAATATATTCTTCTGAGATAGGTGTTATATCTGTACACTTTGGTGAGTATTCACATATCAATCCATTTGTATTTTCATTTGTTCCACGTTGTCATGGAGACCAAGGAGCTGCAAAATAACAATCAATACCGCACAATCTACTGAAATACTGGTACTTTGCAAATTCAGGTCCTCTATCTGGCGTAATAGTTTTGCGTTGCTTTTTATTTAGAGGAGACAATAATTTTACAATCATATCCCTTACACAAATTGAATCATTTATAGGAATTCTTCCAGTTAGTAAAAACCGAAATTTCCGATCAAAGAATGTTACAAGACAGCACTTTCCTCGGTGGCCCAATGTAGTATCAGCTTCCCAGTGTCCCAGTTCTTCTCGATTTTCGGCTTTTATTGGGCGTTCATATATCGTTTTCACCTTCAACTTTTAGTGTTACACTCAAATTATTCATTCAAGCTTGTAAAAAGAACATATGTTTGCTATCCTGTAATTTATAAGGAGGGAGAAGTATGACTGTGCTATTCAGCGTAACAAAGTGGAACGAAGAACCAATAGACGAACAAAAAACAGCCTTTCCAATAAATCGTGTTCGTGCGGAATACGAGCTTGAAGGTGATTTACTCGGCAAAGCATGGGTGGAATATTTACTTTACTATTTAGAAAGCAATAAAGAAGATGAACATCTTGCAACCGCTAGGATCACAGGATTCCTCCATTTCGAAGGCCAATATAAAGGAAAAACAGGAACCTTTACAGCGGCTGAAAAAGGAATTTTTGACAAAGGATCACTCGACTCTCCTGGAATGATCATTAAAAGTACTGGAGGATTACAAGCTTTGACTGGTTCTTATCAATATGATTTTATTGGTGAAACGAACAAGCTGATTTTGAATTTTAAAGACGATGAATAATTTATTCAGATTGTGCTTATCTTGCACAATTTTGCGGAAAATACGTTTAAATTGCTTTTCCTATAGTCAGTAAGCTATCTCACTTATTCAAAAAAAGAAGTCGAATAATGAACCGATTTTTTTCAGGATACCTCTTGAAACAGTCACTATTGATTGAGATAATAGGAAAGAAAAGAGGGATCATATGGGACAAATTTGGCTAGAACGATTACTTCGTTGGAATGCAAAGATTCAAAAACTATTAGTAGGAAGATATGCTCGAATGGATCAATTGAACAATACCTTAATGAAGGCGAGTTTGGTCCTATTATTGCTTAATCTATTTTTACCGACCTCAATTGCGTTTTGGATAGCAGTGGCTCTTTTACTATGGATTAACTACCGGTTTTTCTCTAAAAGAATATATCCACGCTCAAATGAAAATACGCGATACGTTTTAAGAATACAGCAATTAAAAAAGAAATTCGAGACAACAAAAATTAAGCTCAAAGAACGGAAGATTTATACTTATTTTAAGTGTCCAACATGTAAACAACAATTGCGAGCACCGAAAGGGAAAGGGAAGATCAAAGTCACTTGTTCGACCTGTAAAGAACAATTCAACAAAATAGTTTAAGTGCAAATCTTCTGAGATGATCAAGTACGATCTCAGAAGGTTTTTTGTACCAATAATTACCGAACAATCACTAAATTTCCTATGTTTTTTGTTCTGATTTTTTATTAATAACTGAACAAATTATGATATAATAGGAAAAACTTATGTGGATGGGTGAACTTCTCAGGAAAAAGAAAAAATGAGACACTGAACAGATTTACTTTTTTTTTATTTTCTTGTCAAGTCTATTAGAACTCTTTCAGCTTTTAAATTTAGGAGGAAACGATATGCGCGCAGTATTAACTGTAATTGGGAAAGACAAAGTAGGAATCATCGCAGGGGTCAGTCAAACGTTAGCAGAGTTGAATATGAATATTATTGACGTTTCACAAACCATCATGGATAGCTATTTTACAATGATGATGGTATTGGAGATTTCGAAAGAAAAGAATGATTTCGAAGCGATTCGGTCTGAACTGAATACTTTAGGTGAAAAACTAGGTGTGACAATCAGCATTCAAAACGAAGAAATATTCAATGTGATGCATAAACTATAAGGATAAAAGCTGTATTATTTGTTATAAATACTTAGTACCTTATAAAGATATAAAATAGGCTTATGGCAAAAAAACGTAAAGGCTAAATTTTTCGTTCAGAGAAGTTTAGCTCTTTCAGCTTTTAAATTTAGGAGGAAATTTTTTGGAAACCAATCAGATTCTAGAAACAATTCGCATGATCGAAGAAGAAAATTTAGATATTCGAACCATCACAATGGGGATTTCGTTGTTAGATTGCATTGATAGTGACAGTGATAAAGCTTGTCAAAAAATCTACGATAAAATCACTCGGTTGGCTAAAAATTTAGTTAAAGTTGGAGAAGAGATCGAATCGGAGTATGGTATTCCGATTATCAATAAGCGGATTTCTGTCACACCAATTGGAATCATTGCAGCCGCAAGTTCAGACAAGAACTATGTAAAATATGCGAAAGCTTTGGATAAAGCAGCTCAAGCAGTTGGAGTCAATTTCATCGGTGGCTTCAGTGCACTAGTCGAAAAAGGCTACCAACATGGTGATGAGATCTTGATTAATTCGATTCCTCAAGCGTTAGCAGAAACACAATTTGTTTGTTCTTCAGTAAATATTGGATCAACTAAAGCTGGAATTAATATGGATGCAGTTCGCCATATGGGCTATATAATCAAAGAAACAGCAGCAAAATCTGATATGGGTTGTGCTAAATTGGTCGTATTTGCTAATGCGGTGGAAGATAATCCATTTATGGCAGGTGCTTTTCATGGAGTCGGAGAAGCAGATTGTGTGATCAATGTAGGTGTCAGCGGACCTGGTGTGGTCAAGCGAGCACTTGAAAAAGTCAAAGGAGAACCCTTTGATATTGTGGCAGAAGTCGTAAAACAAACAGCATTTAAAATTACGAGAATGGGACAATTGGTTGGGAAAATAGCGTCAGATCGGTTAAATGTTCCGTTTGGTATCGTCGATTTATCGTTAGCTCCAACTCCTGCTGTCGGTGATAGTGTAGCCTATATTTTAGAGGAAATGGGCTTGGAAAGCGTTGGGACTCATGGGACAACAGCAGCTTTGGCTTTGTTGAATGATGCAGTGAAAAAAGGCGGCGTAATGGCTTGTAACCACGTTGGTGGATTATCTGGCGCCTTTATCCCAGTTTCAGAAGATGCTGGAATGATCGATGCGGTCAATAATGGTGCACTAAATCTGGAAAAATTAGAAGCGATGACAGCCATCTGCTCCGTTGGTTTAGATATGGTTGCGATACCTGGTGAAACATCAGCTGAAACAATAGCTGCAATGATCGCAGATGAAGCGGCAATCGGTGTCATTAATCACAAAACAACAGCTGTTAGACTTATACCGGCTGAAGGAACAAAAGTAGGTGATATGGTTGAATTCGGCGGATTATTAGGCAGAGCGCCAGTCATGAAAGTTAATGATTATGCCTCAACCGACTTTATCCTACGCGGTGGTCGAATTCCTGCACCGATCCATTCATTTAAAAATTAGATTAAAAAAAGTATCCGAGCATTTGTGACAAAAAGATGTGTGGTATAATAAAAATATAGATATACTATGCTTTATTCTATTGTAATTGGATAGAGAAAATAGTTATTGAGCTAAAAAAAGGAGATTTTAATTCATGGAAATAAAACGTCAACAAGAAGTCGTAGAGGCTTTTCATTACGATATGCGTACTGAAGATATGGGAGAAGTAGAGACCGATCTTAGAGTTGGGTTCTCGCCAATCGAATCAACAGATGAAAACTACCCAAAGGAAAATTCAATCATCGCCGCTCGTTTAGAATTTCGTCTAGTATTTGAAGAGTATGTTTTGTCAGGTTCAGTTAGCCAAATCAATCATATCATCAATCATAAAATCAAAAGCCAAGAGGATATTTCCCAAGAAGAAGTGGATGAGTTAGTTAGTCCGCTATTCAGTATCGTACAGCGTATGGCGTATGAAATTACTGAAATCGCCTTAGACAAACCAGGTATCCAATTAAACTTCCAGTCTGCGGTTGAAGAATAATCAGGATAAGATGATCCATTTAAATAATTAAATTATACATTTAAGAGTTTGCGATAGTTTTTGACTATCACAAACTCTTTTTTCTATCATTATAGAAACAAAATAGTATCCATTCCCTTTTTAAATCAGTTACAATAGGTTTATCACTGAAAATGAAGGTATTTATTTTCAGGGCGGATTGTTGAAGAATGATCCCCGGGAACCTTTACTTCCTTTGATGTACTTGTCATTTGTAATATTTAGCTTCAAGAGTTAGCACTACTCCTTGCTTCGATCGTATCAAGTTCTAAGCGCACAAGCTCTAAGAAAGAAGGTTTCGGGGAAAAGATAAAAACAAGCGAGAGAAAGAATGTCTCATGTGTTTTTTGATTTTCTTGTCAAGGCTTGACGAGCTCTTTCGGCTATCAAATTTAGGAGGGAAAAAAATGACAACACTCATCACTGTTTTAGTGGTCCTTGCATTTCTTGCTGTGTTATACGTCTTTTATCGTATGCAAACTAAACACTATAAATTTTCTACTCGTGTTTTTGCCGCATTAGGTGTTGGTATTGTATTAGGTGCAATTATTCAATTCGCATTCGGTACTCAAGACAAAGTCACAACGCAAGCAATGGAATGGATCGGTATTGTAGGTAATGGATATGTAGCATTTTTACAAATGCTCGTAATCCCCTTGGTATTTGTTTCTATTGTCGGAGCATTTACTAAGATGAAAGAATCCAAACAACTAGGTAAAATCAGTTTCAATGTACTAGCTACATTGCTAGGCACAACAGCTGTTGCTGCCTTGATAGGAATTGGTACAACATTATTATTTGGGCTACAAGGTGCAAAATTTACGCAAGGAACGGCAGAAACGGCACGAATTGCAGAACTTGCAACGAGACAGGAAACCGTTGAAAACCTATCGATTCCCCAACAAATTTTATCCTTTATTCCTAGAAATGTCTTTGCAGACTTTGCAGGAACTCGTGCAACAAGTACGATTGGTGTAGTAATCTTTGCAGCATTTGTCGGCATTGCATACTTAGGTATTAAAAGAAAAGCACCGAAAGAAGCAGAATTTTTTGCTAATTTGATCGATAGCCTATATAAAATCACAATGCGCATCGTGACATTGGTTTTACGTTTGACACCTTATGGAGTTTTAGCATTGATGACCAACGTTGTTGCGACAAGTGATTTTGATGCGATCCTTAACTTAGGTAAATTTGTTTTAGCGTCATATACTGCGTTGATTTTTGTGATGCTCGTCCACTTATTGATCTTAGTTTCTGTTAAAGTAAACCCAGTGACATATTTGAAAAAATCTTTTCCTGTATTGAGTTTTGCTTTTACGTCAAGATCAAGTGCTGGCGCATTGCCTTTAAATATTGAAACACAAACAAAAGCATTAGGTGTTGATGATGCAACAGCAAACTTCGCAGCAAGCTTTGGCTTATCAATCGGTCAAAATGGCTGTGCTGGGGTTTATCCTGCAATGTTGGCGACAATCGTTGCACCGACTGTGGGCATCGATGTCTTCAGTTTAGAATTTATTTTAATGTTAGTTGCGATCGTCACAATCAGCTCATTTGGTGTTGCTGGTGTCGGTGGTGGGGCAACGTTTGCTTCATTGATTGTTTTAGGTTCAATGAACTTACCAGTTGCAATCGTGGGCTTAGTAATTTCTGTGGAACCATTGATCGATATGGCTAGAACAGCCATTAATGTAAGTGATAGTATGGTGGCTGGTGTCGTAACTAGTTCACGAATCAACGAGTTAGATCGTGATGTGTTAAACGATAGTAAATTAGTTATTGAAGAAAATGCATAAAATAGGATCTCTTCTCTTCCCCAAGAAAATTAATGAATAAAAGTAAGAGGCTGAGACAGAAACGCTTATTCCCGAGAAATAAGAAGGGCTTGCTTCTATTGCCATCGTTTATTCGCATTTAGGGTGTGATACAAAAGTGATGTTTACTTTTGTGTCACACCCTTACTTTCTTTCTTAATATGGTTTTATTCAAGCGCATTTATTTTCATAAATCCCTACCATAAGCTATGATAAAAAGTATATAATGATAAGGCGATTGTGTTAATATAAAAAAGATAAGGAGTTAAAGACATGTTTACGAACCAAATAAAAATAATGTTATATGTAACAAATGTAGAGGAATCAAGTCAATTTTGGCAAAAAATCGGCTTTGTGGAAAAGGAAAGAGAGGCTGTTGACGGCACTCTTGTCGTTGAGATTGCCCCAAGCGAAACGGCAGAAACAATGATTGTTTTATATGACTTAGCATTTATTCAACAACATTCACCAGAAGTTGCTGGAAATACGCCATCATTGATGTTTTTTGCTGATGATGTCATCAATTTATATAAAAAAATGAAAGATGCTGGTGTGCGTGTTGGTGAATTAGTTCAGCTGCCAACTGGACTAGTCTTTAATTTTGCGGATAATGATGAGAATTATTTTGCAGTGTCTGGACAAGAATAAGTCAATTTAGACCGAAAGCTTACGCTTTTCAAAAGAAAAACGTAGGCTTTTTTTATGTATTTTTTGCAGCACCACCTGTGCATTTTTACACAAGCAAATAGTTCGCTTTTACTGATTCTTTTTTTATATACTGAATACGTATGATTAGAAAATAAGAACTGTACGGTTATTTTGGAGATAGCTAGGCAGTTTCGAGGAAAAAGGAGCAAGATAAAATGGATTACCGCGTATTACTTTATTATAAATATACGACGATTGAAAACCCTGAAGAATTTGCAAAGGAGCACCTTGCTTTTTGTAAGTCTTTAGACTTAAAAGGTAGAATTTTAGTCGCAACAGAAGGAATCAACGGTACACTTTCAGGTACGATTTCTGATACAGATGCTTATATGGAAGCGATGTTAGCAGATGAACGTTTTAAAGATACTTACTTTAAAATTGATGAAGTACCAGAAAACGCCTTTCATAAAATGTTTGTCCGTCCTAGAAAAGAACTGGTTTCTTTGAACTTGGAAGAGGATGTGAATCCGTTAGAGCTAACTGGGAAATATTTAGAACCAGCTGAATTTAAAGAAGCATTGCTTGATGAAGATACAGTTGTTATTGATGCTAGAAATGATTATGAATATGACTTAGGGCACTTTAGAGGCGCTGTTCGTCCTGATATTCGTAACTTTAGGGAATTACCACAATGGATTAGAGACAATAAAGAACAATTTATGGATAAAAAAGTGGTTACTTACTGTACTGGTGGTATCCGTTGTGAGAAATTTTCTGGCTGGTTGATCAAGGAAGGATTTCAAGATGTAGCCCAACTTCATGGTGGTATCGCGGTTTACGGAAAAGATCCAGAGACACGAGGCGAGCTATGGGACGGGAAAATGTATGTCTTTGATGAACGAATCAGTGTTGAAATCAATCATGTTGATAAAAAAATTATTGGGAAAGATTGGTTTGATGGAACACCTTGCGAACGTTACATCAATTGTGCAAATCCTTTCTGTAATAAACAAATTTTGGCATCGGAAGAAAACGAAGCGAAGTACCTTGGCAGCTGTTCAGATGAATGTCGTCATCACCCAGCGAATCGTTATGTGCTAAGAAATGAACTTTCAGAACAAGATGTGAAAGCTAGACTTGAAGCCATTGCAAATTAATGAATGCAAACAAAAACACGAAACAACGCGATTTATCGTTTTGTCTCGTGTTTTTTATAGTATAAAGGCAAAAAATAGGATAAAACCAAGTAAAAACACAACGTTTACAGCAGTGAATTGCAAAAGAAATGATGTTGATTGATCCGGATAATATTCTTTATATAATTTAAATCCAATCAAATTAGCTAAAGAAGCAATAATAGTTCCCAAGCCTCCGACATTGACACCCCAAAAAAGTGCCTGAGATTGCTCTGTAAAAGGAGCAATTAAAATAGCGGCAGGAACATTACTGATAACTTGGCTGACAAGAATACTGCTGAAAAAAGACCGTGAACTTGTCGTAAATTGATCCTTTATGAAAGAGGAAAGTACCTCGACTTGAGCAAAATTGCCAACAGCAATAAAGAAAAAAATAAATGTCCACAATAATTTATAATCAATTTCTGAAACCGTTTTTCTATCATAAATAGTGAGAAGGATGATGGCAATCGGAATGACGAAATAATAAGGGAAAATAGCAAAGACACCTAAAAGAATGCCCCCCCCAATCATACTTAAGAATAGTGCTTTAGGCCTGTTGATCCTTGGAACTAAATTATGCTGTGTGGGAATCGGACTCTTTTTTATGAATAAAAAGGAAATTAGTAAAAATAGTACTGAAGAAAAGAGTAATACAATAGACCATTTGAAAAAAGATAAGGTGGAAAGAGAATAATAAGAAAATAAAAACAGATTTTGTGGATTACCAAAAGGGAAAAAACTACTGCCTAAATTTGCAGCAACAATCAGTAAGACAGCTCCTAAAATCTTATTCTCCATTTTGGGGAATTTCTTGATGATCGTTAAGTAAATCGGCATCAACGTAAGGATCGCAACATCATTGGTCAAAACCATAGAACTAAGGAATGACAAGATGACAATATTTCGAATAAGACTACGAGTGGTGGAAGAAAAATCGATCATTTTCTCAGCAAAATAGGTTAGGATACCTAATTTCTCAAGGTTCTTCACAAAAAGCATCAAACCCAACAAACAAAAAATGACTTTAAAATCAATTGAGTTGAAGGAAAATTTGCCGAATGCACAGCTGATAATAGCAATTAGAAAAGAAAGTGAAAATAATAAATCTTCAGTAAAAAATGTATAAAGTCTCTTCATTTAACAACACTCCTTATATAGTCTGTTCAAATTTACTTTAAAAAAACGAATTTATCAAGTGTAATGCTAAATAAATAAAAAAGATAGATTGCTCTGCAATAGAAGCAATCTATCCCTTTTTGGATCAAATATTAAGTACTTTATCCAAGAAATCTTTTGTTCGTTCATTTTGTGGATTTTCAAAGATTTGTTGTGGTGAACCATCTTCTAAGAAATTACCACCATCGATAAACATTACACGATTTGCTACTTCTTTCGCAAAGCCCATTTCATGTGTAACGATAACCATCGTCATCCCTTGTTTTGCTAATTTTTTCATAACATTCAATACATCACCAACCATCTCAGGATCGAGTGCAGAAGTTGGTTCGTCGAACAGCATGATGTCTGGATTCATTGCTAAGGCGCGAGCGATTGCCACACGTTGTTTTTGTCCACCAGATAAAGATTCTGGGTAGCTGTCTTTTTTATCAGCTAAACCGACTGTGTCTAAAAGCTTAATTGCTTTTTCTTCAGCTTCTTTCTTAGAAAGACGACCTAAATCAGTTGGGGCTAAAGTAATATTTTCCAGGATCGACAAGTGAGGGAACAAATTAAAATGTTGGAAAACCATTCCAATATGCTGGCGCACTTTGTTGATATTGGTATTCTTATCGGTTAAATTAGCACCATCGATAATAATATCGCCGCTAGTCGCTTCTTCAAGCTGATTTAAACAACGAAGGAACGTACTTTTACCAGAACCAGAAGGACCAATAACACATACAACATCACCTTCTTGGATCGATACATTGATATCATTAAGAACAGTATTATCGCCATATTTTTTTACTAAGTGTTCTACTAAAATTTTTTCTGCCATATTATTTCACCTTCTTTTCCCAAACTTTAGCCAATTTCGTCAAGGCTGTGATCAAGATTAAATACATCATTGCAATTACGAAGTAAACCATCGTACTTTGTAAGTTTCGAGCAACAATGATTTTACCAGTTTGCAATAATTCAATCAAGCCGATTGCAGATAGAATAGTTGTATCTTTTAAAGAAATAACAAACTGATTGACGAAAGAGGGGATCATGATTTTGATTGCTTGTGGCAAAATGATTTTTTGCATCGTTCGGTTGTATGAAAGACCTAAACTACGAGAAGCTTCCATTTGGCCGACGGGTACAGCATTAATACCGCCACGTACGATTTCAGAAATATAAGCACTTGCATTTAGGGTTAAAGTAATGATTCCAGCAAGGAAAACGGGAATATTAAAGCCTAAAATTCCAGGTAAACCAAAATAGATAAAGAAAGCCAGTACCATTAACGGAATACCTCGGATGATATCAACATAAATAGTAGAAATAACACGTAACGTTTTAGACGGAGAAGCACTAAATAATCCGAATAGAACGCCGACAATCAACGCTAAAATAAATGAAATCAGAGTTAATTGAATAGTCATCCATAAACCACTTAAAAGACGTTTCCAGTTATTTTGGATCATACCAACAAATGTTGATTCATCTACTTTGTTTTCAGTAGAGCCATCTTTTACATATTTTCCGATAATCTCATCATATTCGCCAGTTCGTTTTAATTCAGCTAATCCTTCATTGAACATTTGGATCAACTCTGGATTTTTTCCTTTCTTAACTGCAAAACCATATTTTCCTCCTTCTTCACGAGGAATAGGTGTTGCTAACGGTTGTTTTTGTGCAACGCCATACCCGATAACGGGGTAATCATCCATCATTGCATCGATTTCGCCGATTTCAAGAGCGCTATATAAAGCATCAGTTGTATCTAAGTATTTGACTGTATAGCCGTATTTATCTTTGTTGGCTTCTAGAAAATCAGCACTTTCAGTTCCGATTTTAGCACCAACTTTTTCTCCTTTTAAATCTTCGTAAGAGTGAATCTTGTCATTGCCCTTTTTGACCGCAATTTGAATCCCGCTGTTAAAGTAAGGTGTAGAGAAGTCAAAAGATTTTTCACGCTCATCTGTAATCGTCATTCCTGCGATCATTGCATCAGCTTGACCAGACTCAACTGCTTGAACGGCAGAACTAAATCCGATGAATTTAAATTCAATATCAAAATCTTGAAGTTCAGCAATACGTTGAACGAGATCAACATCGATTCCTTCATATTTACCATCAGAGTTTTGAAATTCAAATGGGGCAAACGTAGAATCACTAGCAATTACATAGGAATCTTTTTTAGGTTGAATCTTTTTCATTTTAGAATCAGTATCAGTTGTTTCAGTTCCAGTGGAAATATACTTACCGACAATCTCATCATATTTACCTGAATTTTTTAATTCTTTCAATCCAGCATTGAATTTTTCGATCAATTCTTTGTTTTGCCCTTTTTTCACAGCAAACCCATAAGAACTTCCCGTTTCTTTTTTACCAACTAAATGAAGTTTTTGTCCATTTGTTATGGCATAGCCCAATACAGGATAATCATCGAAGATCGCATCAGCTTCGCCATTTTCTAGCGCTTGATAAAGACCTGTTGCATCATCAAAGTTTTTGATGGTATAGCCATATTTTTCTTGATTTTTCTCTAAGAAAGTAGCACTTTCAGTTCCAACTTTCGCTGCGACAGTTTTGCCTTTTAAATCTTCGTAACCTTTGATTTTATCATTGCCTTTTTTGACCGCCATTTGTAAGCCACTATCGAAATAAGGATCTGAAAAGTCAAAAGATTTTTTTCGCTCATCCGTAATGCCCATTCCGGCGATCATACCGTCTACTTGTTTTGATTGAACTGCTTGAATAGCACTGTCAAACCCAAGTGGCTTTAAGTTTACTTTGAAATCTTGATCATCAGCGATTGCGTGAAGCAAATCAACATCGATTCCAACATACTCACCATTTGAATCTTGGAATTCAAATGGTGCAAACGTTAAATCTGTTCCTATATTATATGTTTTTTCCTCAGCTTGAGCATTCTGTCCAAGAGTAAATGTTAGTAGACTTGCCATCATTACAATAAATGACAGTAAAAAGTGTTTCCTTTTCATAAAATACCTCCTATATTTGCATATTGGATAATTATATAGTAAGAAAAGGCAAAAGCACAAGTCATTCACAATGAGAAAATCAAAAAAAACTCATTTTCTAACATTCTATGTAATAAGATGTTACATATCGGGGTAGGGAAATACAAAATAAGATTAGCTCAAACAGTATTCCGTTAAATTTATAAATACAAACAAAAAATTAAATAAAATGTAAATTATCAAAAATTGCGTATATACAACCTGTTCTAAAACTAGCGAAAATATGTTCGGTATGTTAAAATAATGACAGGAGTTTCTATTTAAATTTTACGCTGAAAATTCCTATATGAAGAATAGATGTACAAGTTGAAAACAGAATGACTGTAGAGTTATCCTGCTGTATGCCTGAGAGTACTTGGTAGATAGCGCTGTGTATTTTTAATCAAAGTGACGCAACAATTAAATAAAGTAAGAGGAGGATGTTGGATGATAGAAAGAGAGACCTCCAATACATTTGACTTAGTATCAAAATATAAGCCGGATGGGGATCAACCAGAAGCAATCAAACGATTAGTTGAAGGAATCGAAGGTGGAGAAAAAGCACAAATATTGTTAGGTGCTACTGGAACTGGGAAGACCTTCACGATTTCAAACGTAATAAAAGAAGTAAATAAGCCAACGTTAGTTATTGCCCATAATAAAACATTAGCTGGACAGCTTTATGGAGAGTTTAAAGAATTCTTCCCTAATAACGCAGTCGAGTATTTTGTTAGTTATTATGATTATTATCAACCAGAGGCTTATGTTCCTTCTAGCGATACATATATAGAAAAAGATGCGAGTATCAATGACGAGATCGATAAATTACGACATTCAGCAACTAGTTCTTTATTAGAAAGGAACGATGTTATTGTAATCGCCTCGGTTTCTTGTATTTTTGGCTTGGGAGATCCTAAGGAGTACAGTGAACAAGTCGTTTCTATTCGCGTAGGCATGGAGATGGAGCGTAGTAAGTTATTGACTGATTTGGTCAACATTCAATTCGAACGAAACGACATTGATTTTCAGCGTGGACGTTTTCGTGTACGAGGAGATGTAGTAGAGATTTTTCCAGCATCCCGAGACGATCATGCACTAAGAGTCGAGTTTTTTGGCGATGAAATTGAGCGCATCAGAGAAGTTGATGCGTTAACCGGCGAAGTGATAGGTGAGACAGAACATGTCGCAATTTTCCCAGCAACTCACTTTGTGACCAATGAAGATCATATGGAACATGCAATTTCACAAATACAAGAAGAATTAGAAGCACGATTAACGGTTTTGCGTAATGAAAACAAATTATTAGAAGCGCAAAGACTGGAACAAAGAACGAATTATGATATCGAAATGATGAGAGAAATGGGCTATACATCTGGTATTGAAAATTATTCACGCCATATGGATGGTCGTTCAGAAGGGGAACCGCCTTATACGCTGATTGATTTCTTCCCAGATGATTTTTTACTTGTGATCGACGAGTCTCATGTCTCGATGCCACAAATTCGTGGTATGTATAATGGCGACCGTGCTAGAAAACAAATGCTGGTAGATTATGGTTTCCGATTGCCAAGTGCTTTAGATAATCGCCCCTTACGCCTTGAAGAATTTGAAGAACATGTGCATCAAGTCGTCTATGTTTCTGCAACACCCGGACCTTACGAGCATGAGCAAACAGATACTGTGATTCCACAGATTATTCGGCCAACAGGATTGCTAGATCCATTGATTGAAGTTCGTCCAATTATGGGACAAATTGATGATTTAGTTGGTGAGATCCATGATCGTGTAGAGAAGGATCAACGTGTATTTATCACCACGTTAACGAAGAAAATGTCTGAAGATTTAACGGATTACCTTAAAGAACTAGGAATCAAAGTGAAATATCTTCATAGTGATATCAAAACATTAGAACGAACGGAAATCATTCGAGATCTACGTTTAGGTGAATTTGATGTGTTGATTGGGATCAACTTGCTTCGTGAAGGATTGGATGTTCCAGAAGTATCCTTGATTGCAATTTTAGACGCAGATAAAGAAGGATTCTTGAGAAGTGAACGTTCATTGATCCAAACCATCGGACGTGCGGCTCGGAATTCGGACGGACGAGTGATCATGTACGCAGATAAAATCACTGATTCCATGCAAAAAGCTATGGACGAAACGGCTCGACGTCGTTCAATCCAAGAAAAATACAATGAAGAACATGGCATTACACCAAAAACCATCATTAAAGAAATTCGTGAGTTGATTTCAATTTCTAAAACCAATGAAAAAGGTGAAACAATAAAAATCGATAAATCTTACCATGAACTAAGTCGCCAAGAAAAAGCAGATTTATTGATGAAATTAGAAAAAGAAATGCGGGATGCAGCGAAAGCATTAGACTTTGAAACAGCAGCGACTTTAAGAGATACGATTTTGGAGTTGAAAGCAGCAGAATAAAAAAGTGGCTGTGTTTCACAGCAAAGGAGATAAATAATGGCAAATGATAAAATCGTTATTCATGGCGCGCGTGCACATAATTTAAAAGATATAGATGTTACGATTCCTCGTGACAAGATGGTTGTCGTTACTGGATTATCTGGTTCTGGGAAAAGTTCACTCGCCTTTGATACACTATATGCTGAAGGCCAGCGCCGTTATGTTGAAAGTCTTTCAGCTTATGCTAGACAATTTTTAGGTCAAATGGATAAACCAGATGTTGATAGTATCGATGGATTGAGTCCAGCGATTTCTATCGACCAAAAAACAACGAGTAAAAATCCACGTTCAACAGTAGGGACAGTTACAGAAATTAATGACTATTTGAGACTGTTATTTGCTCGTGTTGGGCATCCGATTTGTCCTAATGATGGTACTGAAATCACGAGTCAATCTGTTGAACAAATGGTAGATAAAGTGTTGGAATTACCAGAAAAGACTAAACTTCAGGTCTTAGCGCCTGTCATTGTTAAGAAAAAAGGTCAGCATAAAAAAGTCTTTGAAATGATTCAACGCGAAGGATATGTTCGAATGCGTGTTGATGGAGAAACCTATGATGTAACGGAAGCGCCTGAACTTGAAAAAAATAAAAAACATGATATTGCGATTGTTATTGACCGAATCGTGGTAAAAGAGGGGATCCGTTCTCGTTTGTTTGATTCATTTGAAGCGGCCTTACGTTTAGCGGATGGCTATGCATTAGTTGATGTGATCGATGGGGAAGAAATGCTTTTTAGTGAACATTACGCTTGTCCATATTGCGGCTTTACAGTGGGGGAATTAGAACCAAGATTATTCTCTTTCAATGCACCTTTTGGAGCATGTCCTGATTGTGATGGATTAGGAATAAAATTAGAAGTCGATCGTGATCTTGTTATTCCGGACTCAACAAAGACACTGCGTGAGGGCGCAATCGCACCTTGGAATCCAATAAGCTCACAATATTATCCGCAAATGTTGGAGCAAGCAGCTGACAGTTTCAATATTGACATGGATACACCATTTGAAGAACTACCAGAAGAACATCAAGATATTATTTTAAACGGATCCAATGGGGAAGTCTTCCATTTCCATTATGAAAATGATTTTGGCGGAGTTCGTGATGTAGAAGTTCCTTTTGAAGGTGTTTTAACTAATATCAAACGTCGTTATCATGAAACTAATAGCGATTTTACTCGTGATCAAATGCGTTTATACATGACCGAATTAACTTGTCAAACGTGTAAAGGATATCGTTTGAATCCTCAAGCTTTATCAGTCAAAATCGATAATACAAATATCGGTCAAGTTACCGAATTAGCGATTAAAAATGCAATTGAATTTTTTGAAACAGTGACGTTATCTGAGCAAGAACAAATGATTGCGAAACCCATCTTAAAAGAAGTGGAAGATCGTTTGAACTTTTTAAAAAATGTTGGTTTGGATTATTTAACTCTTAGTAGAGCAGCTGGAACGCTGTCAGGTGGAGAAGCACAACGTATTCGCTTAGCGACACAGATTGGTTCAAACTTATCTGGTGTATTGTACATTTTAGATGAACCGTCTATTGGACTGCATCAACGAGACAATGACCGTTTGATCGAATCACTCAAGAAAATGCGTGATTTAGGCAATACATTGATTGTTGTTGAGCACGATGAGGATACGATGCGAGCATCTGACTATTTGATCGATGTGGGGCCAGGCGCTGGACATTTAGGTGGGGAAATCGTTGCTTCAGGAACACCTGATGAAGTAGCTAAAAATCCTAATTCTTTAACCGGACAATACCTATCAGGCAAAAAAGTGATCCCAGTCCCTAAAGAGCGTCGTAAAGGCAATGGTAAGAAAATCAAAGTAACAGGTGCGGCAGAGAACAATCTGAAAAATGTTACTGTTGAATTTCCATTAGGAGAGTTTGTTGCAGTAACTGGAGTTTCTGGATCAGGAAAAAGTACATTAGTAAATCAAATATTGAAAAAAGCTTTAGCACAAAAGCTTAATCGAAATTCAAATAAACCAGGTAAACACAAAAATATTACTGGTTATAAAAATATAGAAAAAATTATTGATATTGATCAAAGTCCGATTGGCCGCACACCGAGAAGTAATCCTGCAACTTACACAAGCGTTTTTGATGATATTCGTGATCTGTTTGCGAAAACCAATGAAGCAAAAGTCCGTGGCTACAAAAAAGGACGCTTCAGCTTCAATGTTAAAGGTGGCCGCTGTGAAGCGTGTCGTGGGGATGGGATCATTAAGATCGAGATGCATTTTTTACCAGATGTCTATGTTCCTTGTGAAGTTTGTCATGGCAAACGCTACAATTCTGAAACACTGGAAGTTCACTATAAAGGAAAGAATATTTCTGATATTTTAGATTTAACTGTAGAAGATGCAGTGGAGTTCTTTAAACACATTCCTAAAATTCATCGTAAATTAAAAACCATTGTTGATGTGGGATTAGGCTATGTCACTTTAGGACAGCCTGCTACTACATTATCTGGTGGGGAAGCACAGCGCATGAAATTAGCGAGTGAACTGCATAAAAATTCGAATGGTAAAAATTTCTATATTCTAGATGAGCCTACAACTGGGTTGCACACGGACGATATTGCTCGTTTACTTGTCGTGTTAGAAAGACTCGTTGAATCCGGTAATACTGTGCTTGTTATTGAACATAATTTAGATGTAATCAAGTCAGCAGATCATGTTATTGACTTGGGGCCAGAAGGTGGAGACGGTGGCGGAACAATTGTTGCAACAGGAACACCTGAAGATATTGCTAAAGTCAAAGCAAGCTATACAGGTAAGTATTTAAAGCGAGTTTTATAAATTGGTATACTCCATTATTTGGAAATAGTATTAATATTTTTAAAGAAAACATGAAAGGTGAATAAAAAATACCTATTGCTATTGATTTCTATAGATTTTTAAAGTAAAATCGCACTTAGATAGGTATATTGTTCAACCTAATTGGTATATATCTGTCCTTCTATAAATAATCCGTTCAAAAAAGAAAAGTACAGCCTTCGTTGTTGAAAGGCTGTACTTTTTTTGCTTTAAGACTCTATAGTTTCATTTGAAAAAATAAAAGTGAACTATTTAATAAATTATAATTAGAGGAAAATAATAAATAAAATGAAAATTAGTGTTTTTTAATCACTTAAATTTAAAAATAGTCAAAAAAAGAAAGTATCTTTACGTAAGTTGAATGATATTTTTTTTGAAAACATGATATTCTATATTTATCAAAAGAGTATGAAAGGATGATTTTTTCTTGGAAAAGAAAGAAATAAAAATCGGCGCTCATTATGTTTGTCATGGATCGAATTTTTCTTGGTTTTTTGTAGGAGAAGCTATTTCTAAAAAAGAAGAAGATGTGCAGGTCAGAGTTGTTAAGTGCCATCCTACAGATCGTCCCGTCATCAATTGTGATGATCCTATTTTGAATTTAGATTATTTTAATGTGATTGAAGATGCTTAATTTTACTAAGGCAAAAATTTGGGATAGTAAACGGAAGTTGATCAGTCCTGTCCAGATAAAGATATACATAATGAATAAAAATGGTAGACAATAACAAGAAGCTAGAATGAACGATAAAAGTTTATTCTGCTTTTTTTATTTTTTTGAAGAACTATTTTAAAGATAGTAATAAAATATATTTGAAAAATAGTTTGTATTTCAATTGATTCGATGTAAAGAAAGAAAACATTTAGCTAGGATAGAGAAAATTTGAGAGTAAAAAAATATTCTTATTCACAATTCTAAATTGATAAGAAGAGTTGAATAGGTATGAAAATTGGTTGAAAAGCTTTCTTTGATACGCCCGGGATGCTATAATTAATAAAATGTTTCAAAAGGGGCGCTAAGAAATGGTTGATAATTTACAATTAGTTATAATCACTGGAATGAGCGGAGCTGGAAAGACTGTAGCCATTCAAAGCTTTGAAGATATGGGGTATTTTTGTATTGATAATATGCCGCCAAGCTTGATTCCTAAGTTTTGGGAATTAATCAAAGAATCTGGAAAAGTAACAAAAATCGCATTAGTGATCGATTTACGTTCTCGTAATTTTTTTAGAGAAATTCAAGATATGTTAGTTGAACTTGAAAATACGAATCTGATTGATACAACAATCATGTTCTTAGATGCAACAGATGAAGAACTTGTTTCTCGATATAAAGAAACTCGTCGTGCGCATCCACTAGCGATGGATGGTCTGATTACAGAAGGAATTAGAAAAGAACGAGCGATCCTTGAAGAAATTAGAGGAGATGCCCAAGTTGTGATCGATACAACTGAATTATCTCCAAGACAATTACGAGAAAGAATCAATGAGGAGTTTAAATCTAGAGATACACATGAGTTTCGCGTAGAACTTGTTTCATTTGGGTTTAAATATGGCTTGCCTATTGATGCGGATATTGTGATGGATGTTCGTTTTTTACCAAATCCACACTATATACCAGAATTAAGACCCTTGACAGGTCAAGATTCATCTGTATATGAGTATGTTATGAGTTTTCCAGAGACTGAGAGTTTCTATACTCGATTTATTGATTTGTTGAAAAATGTAATGCCAGGGTATGAAAAAGAGGGGAAATCAAGCGTTACAATTGCGATTGGTTGTACAGGCGGACAGCATCGTTCGGTGGCATTAACAGAACGTGTTGGCAAAGAACTTGAAAAGGACTATCATGTTAACATTACCCATCGTGATAAAGGAAAGCGTAAAGAGACGGTGAATCGCTCATGAAAATGAAAACGTACCGGATTAGAAAACCTAAAATCGTTGTGGTTGGGGGAGGAACTGGGTTACCAGTTATCCTAAAAAGTTTACGGAATCAAAGTGCGGATATTACAGCTGTTGTGACCGTTGCCGATGACGGAGGCAGTAGCGGTGAAATTCGAGAGTCAATGAATATGACGCCGCCTGGGGATTTACGTAATGTACTAGTAGCTTTATCCGACATGCCTCAATTATATGAAGATATTTTTCAGTATCGTTTTAATAAATCGGATAAATATTTTGCCAACCACGCAATTGGAAATTTGATTATTGCGGCTGTTTCAGAGATGCGCGGCAGTACATATGAAGCAATTCAGCTGCTTTCAAAAATGATGCATGTGGATGGACATATTTATCCTTCATCAGAAAGACCGCTGACGTTACATGCTGTTTTTAAAGATGGTTCTATTGCAGTCGGTGAATCCAATATTGCAGTTGATCGAAAAACAATCGACCATGTTTTTGTCACAAATACACATGATGATGAACAGCCAAAAGCTGCGAGAAAAGTAGTCAAAGCAATTGAAGAGGCGGATATGATTGTTTTAGGACCAGGAAGTATGTTTACCAGTATCCTACCGAATTTAGTAATCAAAGAGATTGGGGAAGCAATCATCAATGCGGAGGCTGAAGTGGTTTATATTTGTAATATCATGACTCAAAAAGGTGAAACGGAACATTTTACTGATGCTGATCATGTTTGTGTATTGCATGAACATCTTAAAAGTAAATTTGTGGATACTGTTTTAGTTAATACTGAAAATGTACCTGATGGATATATGGATCCAGAGGTTTATGATGAATATTTAGTTCAAGTGGAACATGATTTCAAAAAATTGAGAGATGAAGGGTGTCGTGTGATTTCTACGGACTTTTTAAAATTGCGTGACGGTGGTGTTTTTCATGATGGAGACAAAGTAGTGGATGAACTATTTCGTATTGTATTCGGCGCAAGATATTAAAGAGTAAGAACAAGAGAGGAGGCGTGGAGATTGTCTTTTGCAGCAGATGTTAAAAAAGAGCTAACAACTTTAGAGGTACATCGTGAACATGCGCGAGCAGAATTAGCAGCATTGATCCGGATGAACGGTTCATTAAGCATTGTGAATCAGCAATTTGTATTGAATGTTCAAACTGAAAATGCAGCAATCGCCAGACGAATCTATTCTCTTTTAAAAGATCATTATGATGTTCGTTCAGAATTGTTAGTTCGGAAAAAAATGAAATTAAAAAAGAATAATGTGTACATCGTAAGACTAAAACAAGATACGAAAAGTGTGCTTGCTGATTTAGATATTTTAGATGGAATGATGTTCAATACTCATGTATCAGAAGATATTATGGGGAACTCACAAAAAATGAAATCCTATTTAAGAGGTGCATTTATGGCTTCAGGCTCAGTCAATAATCCCGAGACAAGCCGTTATCATTTGGAAATATTCTCGATTTACGAGGAACACAATGATGATATTTGCAAAATGTTAAATTATTATGATTTAAATGCACGGACATTGGAACGTCGAAATGGGTATATTTCCTATCTAAAAGGAGCTGAACAAATCGCTGATTTTCTGACACTGATCGGTGCGACAAATTCTATGCTGAAATTTGAAGATGTCCGGATCGTTCGTGACATGCGTAATTCGGTGAATCGATTGGTCAACTGTGAAACGGCGAATCTCAATAAAACAATCGATGCAGCATCAAAGCAAATCGAAAATATTCAGTATATCGAAAGTGTAGTTGGATTAACTGCCTTACCAGGAAAATTACAAGAAATTGCTGAATTACGTTTGGAGTATCCAGAAGTGAGTTTAAAAGAATTAGGTGAGATGATCCCATCAGGTGCGATTTCAAAATCAGGAATCAATCATAGAATTCGTAAAATCAATGAATTTGCAGACAAACTAAGAGAAAAAAGTGCGTAACTTCTTATGGATTGCTATAAGACAATAGCAGAAAGTTGGGTGATAATGATGGGCGTAGAAGATAAAGATTTTATCATGAGGCAAATCAAACAACTCGGGGAAGGTCTAGGGAATTTTCTCGGAAAAGAAGATATTGACAAGATTCTAAGTTTTGGCGAAGATGCTGAAAAAGAAATTAAAGACTCTGCAATGGAAAAAAAAGCGGGTATTGATAGTAGTTCTAAAAAAAAAGAGACCAAGCCTAGCTAACTTGGTCTCTTTTTTTTATTTGCCTTCTATATAACGTATCAATTCTTCTTTCGTAATTGATTCATCAAAAATATGTTCACCAATAACTATTGTTGGCACAAATTTGATAGTTGCAGCTGCCGCTTCTTCAATCACAGCTTGGACGATTGAAGTCTCTTCTTTTTTAGGTAATTGTAAATTATCTTCAGCAAAAATAGCCACATCTTCTAAAGAAAGGTTTCCCCATGTATCTTGTGTATCATACATTTGTTTCAAATCAGTCAAAGCTTTTTCAGGCAAATCATAATTAATATGGTGATGCATTACGTTACCACGTTGCAGACTTTCTTTTTCTTTATCTAATAGTTTGATGATTCGTTGAACTTTGCCTTCTTTAACATATTCATTCAATAAATCAAAAGATTCCTCAAACCATTTTTTACAATACGGGCAGCGAACATTCATAAATTCGACCATCTTTACTGGAGCCGAGTCTTTTCCAACTGCCAAACCATTTTTTGTTGTAACTTTTGTTGCATCGATAATTGAAATATCCATTTTAGTAACATCCTTTCATTTCTGCTATCTTTAGTGTAGCGCTTTTTGCAATTAGTTTAAATAAAAATGCCCAAAATTTTCAAAAGAAATTTTGGGCATTTTTATTATTTGCCTAAAGAACTGCTATTTTCCATTACTTCATCAATCAAACCATATTCTTTTGCTTGTTGCGCAGTCATAAAATTATCACGATCTGTATCGCGTTCAATGACTTCAAGTGGTTGACCTGTACGTTCTGCTAAGATTTTATTCAAACGATCACGCGTGTCAAGAATATGTTTAGCAGCAATTTCGATTTCAGTTGCTTGACCTTGTGCACCACCTAATGGTTGATGAATCATGATTTCAGCATTTGGCAATGCAAAACGTTTGCCTTTTGTACCAGCAGTTAATAAGAAACTTCCCATAGAAGCTGCCATACCAAGAACAATTGTTTGTACATCAGCTTTAACAAAATTCATCGTATCGAAGATTGCTAATCCAGCAGAAACACTTCCTCCAGGTGAGTTGATATAAATATAGATGTCTTTTTCGGAGTCTTGTGCGTCTAAAAATAGTAATTGAGCAATAACTGAGTTTGCTACATTATCATCGATTGGACCACTTAACATGATGATTCTATCTTTTAATAATCGTGAATAAATATCATATGCTCTTTCTCCACGAGATGATTGTTCAATGACTGTTGGTATTAAATTCATAGTATATTCCTCCTATATAAAAACTCTTCAAATCATTTTATCACAAAGCTTATCGTAATGCTTAAAAAAAGTATACTTTATTGGTCAATAAAGGTCAACTTTAACGCTTTGAATTTTAAGAAAGAAGAAGCTTTGACTTATTTCAAAAATAGTGTGAAAAATCACTTTTATCGAGTAGATTAGAATAAAAGAGCCTGGTACATAACTAAAAAGGTTATGTTTCAGGCTCTTAGTAACCGAATAAACGGTGGGCGCAGAAGCAACTCCTTCGGAAATAAGCCGAAATTCACAAAAATTTGAAGAGCAATTTTCGTAAATTCCATCTTATTTCTCGGAGTAAAACACTTCTGTCCCAACCTCCTTAAATAATCTCAAAGAGTCTTACATTTTCATATGAGATTGATGGAGCTTACATATCTATTAAGAAGTTACTACAATATTTCCATTTTGGTCTGCAGTTTTAAGTAATGTCGCGATTGAAGTGAAAAATGCAATAATTCCAGGAATCATTGTCCAAGAGAATAATAAATACATAATTCCTTTTCCAGAAAAACCAGAATAGAACTTATGAGCACCTATTCCTCCCAATAAAAAGGCTAATAAGAAATAAACCCATTTGTTAACAACTTTACCATATTGTACATAGCCACCCACTGACTGTGTATTGTTATTTTCATTAACGATATTGATATTGATTTTATCTTGTAGATTATCTGTTGCTGCTATAGCTTTGTGGATGATCAATTCGTCTCCATCTGGAAACACATCTACGAGATCACCAATTTCTGGCTTGAAATTAAACCATTCGTATAATGCTCTGGTTGTGCTCCCATCTTCATTAGCAATAACAACATCTTCAAAATCTAATTTAATAACTTTCTTCCCCATAACGACTTCCCCACTTTTATCATAATATTATTACTGTTATATTATAGCATCAAAAGAATGAGTTATCTAGACTAATAAAGCATATTCTAGTCTTTTGGAAAAATAATAATATAGTAAGGACAGATTTGTTTTAGGAATTGAAAAAGAGACATAGTCTTTTAACATATTTTTTTGCGCTTGTGGAAGAGTATGTTATACTAAAAAAGTAAGAATTAGAAGAGTGAGGGAATCCAAATGGTTGTTTTTATTGCAGGTATAACGGGTGTCTTGATTGGTGCAGTTATCGTATCGATTGGTGTTGCGCTACGTGTAACCTATGAAGAACGCAAAGCGGTACGTTATCGTGAATTAGAAAATTTTGTCAAAGAAATAGAAACCCTGAATCTTTTGAACAAGAAAATCAATGAGATTTTACAAAAAAGAGATATTTATGTAGACAAGTCTGTGAATTTCATGTCAATGGATGATTGTTATATCAGTATCGATGATTTTATCTATTTAGAATCATTTTCGGCACAAAACAATTTCTATTTGCCTACATATTTGATTGAAGAATTTTTCAAAAAAATTTCCCATAGAAAAGTAATCTTAACACCGGATGAAGTGATTTCAATGGGCGGCAGTACATATAAAGGTGGCCGTGTGATAATAGAAAATTTTTCAGAAGAATTACTTTCAATTATTGAAGATAAAAAAAGACAAATGAAACGTTTAACACACAAACCATTGTATTATTTCCAAAGAGGATAAGATTACATAAGTAGCTGATACCCAAATGAGTCGGGTATCAGCTTTTTTGTTTTGAAGATTAAAAATAGGTGCGCAGTAATGAGTATTTTGAAAGGAAAAAAAGAGTATTCATGTCACTTATTACGTCCAAAAAAAGAGGTTTTACAGCGTTTTGCGACAATAAGTAAGAAAGTCAGTACCGACATTGTTGGAATTTTCTGAATCTTTTTATCAAATTTTATTGACATTCTCATTTATTAGGTTTATAGTTAACAAAAGCTTTTATTTATCACATGCTATTTTAATCTTTGTAGATTTTTTAAAAGAGGAGACCATTATCATGAAAAAGACAAACAACAGCCACGTATTAGTCATTATTTTATCGTGTAGGACTTAGAACACTGAGAAATTTCGCAGATGTTAGAGTCCTGTTTGTCTTTGGTAAATGGGGGTCTTACTAAAGCATCCCATTCAATTGATGGGATGCTTTTTTTGTAGAAAGTTATATAAAGAGGCACGAGGAAAAATAAAAAACGAATCCGAAGAATCATAATTGAACTCTTCTGGAGATAACTGAATTGGAGTGGATGAAAATGCGTAGTGATCAAATCAAAAAAGGAATTGAAGCAGCACCTGCCAGAAGCTTACTTTATGCAACTGGACAAGTAAAAAATGCCAAAGATATGGACAAGCCGTTTATCGCAATTTGTAACTCATATATTGATATTGTGCCTGGGCATGTGCATTTAAGAGAATTGGCGGATGTTGCCAAAGAAGCAATCCGGGAAGCTGGAGGAATTCCTTTTGAGTTTAATACGATCGGTGTTGATGATGGTATTGCTATGGGACATATCGGTATGCGCTACTCATTACCAAGTAGAGAGATTATTGCTGATGCTGCTGAGACCGTAATCAATGCTCACTGGTTTGATGGTGTCTTCTATATTCCAAACTGCGACAAAATTACTCCTGGTATGCTGATGGCTAGTGTTAGAACAAACGTTCCAGCAATTTTCTGTTCTGGTGGCCCAATGAAAGCAGGTATCGATCCAAGAGGTCACACGACTACTCTTTCTAATATGTTTGAAGCGGTAGGAACATTTAAAGAAGGGAAAATGACGGAAGAAGAATTTAATTTTATGGAACAAAATGCCTGTCCAACTTGTGGTTCATGTGCAGGAATGTTTACAGCGAATTCTATGAATTGCTTGATGGAAGTTTTAGGAATGGCATTACCTGGTAACGGAACTATTTTAGCCGTTTCAGACGAACGAAGAGAGCTTGTTAGGCAATCAGCATTCCATTTGATGGATTTAGTCAAAAATCAGGTGAAGCCAAGAGATATCATTACAAAAGAAGCCATTGATGATGCTTTTGCATTGGATATGGCGATGGGTGGCTCAACAAACACTGTGTTGCATACCTTGGCGATTGCGAATGAAGCAGAAATCGACTACAACTTAGAAGAAGTCAATGCGATTGCTGAACGTGTGCCTTACTTGTCTAAAATTGCACCATCGTCAGCGTATTCAATGCATGACGTTCATGAAGCTGGAGGTGTTCCGGCAATCATGAAAGAGTTAGTAGACTTAGGAAACGCTATCCATCCAGATCGTATCACCGTTACAGGAAAAACAATTCGTGAAAACGTTCAGGATGCTGTAATCAAAAATGAAGAAGTTATCCATCCAAAAGAAAATCCATATAGCCCAGTTGGAGGTTTGTCAATTTTGTATGGAAATATCGCACCCAAAGGAAGTGTAATCAAGGTTGGTGGAGTAGATCCTTCAATCAAAAAATTCGTAGGAAAAGCTATTTGCTTTAGTTCTCATGATGAAGCTGTTGCAGCAATCGATGATCATACAGTGAAAAAAGGACATGTGGTGGTTATTCGTTATGAAGGACCAAAAGGCGGCCCTGGTATGCCAGAAATGTTGGCTCCAACATCAAGTATCGTTGGACGAGGGTTAGGGAAAGATGTGGCTTTGATTACGGATGGTCGTTTTTCAGGGGCAACTCGTGGAATAGCAGTAGGACATATTTCTCCAGAAGCGGCAGCAGGCGGTCCCATTGCGTTAGTCAAAGATGGCGATGAAATTGAAATTGATTTGATTAATCGAACACTAGAATTACATGTTTCTGATGAAGAATTGGCGAAAAGAAATGACCAATTGCCGAAATTTAAAGCGAAAGTAAAAACAGGATACTTAGCTCGTTACACGGCGTTGGTAACATCAGCGCATACAGGAGGAATCATGCAGATTCCAGAAGATTTGCTAGACTAGAGGAGGGAAGCTCATGGCGGAAGAACAAAGAAAAATGAAAAATGGTTCAAGAATCTTAATTGATGCACTGCAAAAACAAGAAGTAGAAATGATATTTGGATATCCTGGTGGGGCGGTCCTCCCTCTATATGATGCATTATATGACAGAGATATTCCTCATATTTTGACAAGACATGAACAAGGAGCGGTCCATGCTGCAGAAGGATATGCTAAAGCTACTGGAAAACCTGGGGTCGTAATCGTAACTAGTGGTCCTGGTGCAACAAATGCAATTACCGGTATTGCGGATGCGATGAGTGATTCGATTCCGATGGTTGTTTTCACAGGTCAGGTAGTTACAGATGGCATTGGCAAAGATGCCTTTCAAGAAGCTGATGTCATCGGACTGACAATGCCTATTACAAAAAATAATTACCAAGTTCGTGAGACCAAAGAATTACCGAGAATCATCGAAGAAGCTTTTCACATTGCGACAACAGGTAGAAAAGGACCAGTTGTAATCGATTTGCCTAAAGATATGACAATCATGGAAGCTGATGCTGAGATTGAGGTCAATTTAAATTTACCTAGCTATCAGCCGACAGTAAAACCAAATAAACTTCAAGTAAAAAAACTGATGGAAGCTTTAGCAGTTGCTAAAAAACCCTTAATATTGGTTGGTGCAGGCGTTTTACATGCTGATGCTGGGAAAGAATTAGTAGAATTTATCAATAAATACCAAGTTCCAGCGCTATGTACCCTTTTAGGTTTAGGGGCAGTCCCGACAGAAAATGAATTATTTTTAGGGATGGGTGGCATGCATGGGTCTTTTGCGGCTAATATGGCTTTGACCGACTGCGATCTGTTGATCAATCTAGGTTCCCGTTTTGACGATCGTTTGGCTAGTGCGCCAAAAGAATTTGCTTCGAATGCAGTAATTGCACATGTTGATATTGATCCAGCAGAAATTGGCAAAATTATTGAAACGCAAATACCGATTGTAGCAGATGCCAAAGAAACATTAAAAGAGATGTTAAAGATTGAAGTTGAAAGTGCCGATTGTACGGAATGGAGAAAACTAAATCTTTCAAGAAAAAAATTGCATCCCTTTAAATACGATAAAGAACAAAAGGCAGAAATCAAACCTCAAAAAGTCATTGAATTTATTGGGGAACTGACAAATGGTGAAGCGATTGTGGCAACCGATGTAGGTCAGCACCAAATGTGGGCAGCTCAGTTTTATCCATTCAAAAATGAGAAACAGCTTATAACAAGTGGTGGTCTAGGAACGATGGGGTACGGTGTGCCAGCTGCAATTGGCGCAAAATTAGGTTGTCCAGACAAAGAAGTTGTACTTTTTGTTGGTGATGGTGGGTTCCAAATGACGAATCAAGAATTAGCAATTTTAACTATATACAATATTCCAATTAAAATTGTGATTTTGAATAATCAATCATTAGGAATGGTGCGTCAATGGCAGGAAAGTTTCTTCAACGAACGTCGTTCAGAATCAGTTTTCACCTCTCAACCGGATTTTGTGAAGATGGCAGAAGCCTATCATATCAAAGGACTCCGAATAGAGGATCCCAAAACTCTAGAAGCTGAATTGACAGAAGCCTTTAAAGAAACAGGTCCTTTGTTGATTGAAGTCATGGTGTCACCAACGGAACATGTATTACCAATGGTTCCAGCGGGTAAAGCAAACTATCAAATGCTGGGGGTGGACTGAAATGAGACGAATCATTACAGCGACAGTCAATAATAATTCAGGTGTCTTAAATCGTTTTAGTGGTGTACTGACGCGTAGGCAAGTTAATATCGATAGTATTTCAGTTGGACCGACAGAATTAGACAATGTTTCACGAATTACGATTGTGATTCAAGTAGCCGACTTAAATGAAAGTGAACAGGTCACTAAACAATTGAACAAACAAATCGATGTGATCAAGGTTTCTGATATAACAGATGAACCACATTTAGAAAGAGAATTAGCGTTGGTAAAACTTAATGCACCAGCTGCTGTTCGAGCTGAATTATTCTCTGTGATCGATCCATTTAGAGCGAACGTGATTGATGTAGGTACTCGCTCAGTGGTGATTCAAGTCACAGGAACGAGCGAAAAAATCAGTGCATTTGTTGATGTAGTTACACCTTATGGAATCAAACAACTTGCACGAACAGGTGTTACAGGATTTACTCGAGGCAACAACTAAAAAAAGGTCTTAAAGCATACGCTTATAAGCATAAAAAATTTGGAGGGTTCAACAATGGCAAAAGTATATTATGATAACTCAGTAGAAAACAATCAATTAGAAGGGAAAACGATCGCCATCATTGGCTACGGTTCACAAGGTCACGCCCATGCGCAAAACTTAAGAGACAATGGGAATCAAGTCATCATCGGAATCCGTGAAGGAAAATCAGCGGAAGCTGCTCGTAATGATGGATTTGATGTGTTAACAGTTGAAGAAGCATCTAAAAAAGCAGATGTAGTCATGATTTTAGCTCCAGATGAAATCCAAGGAGATCTTTATGACAATGAAATTGCACCAAACTTAGAAGCTGGTAATGCTTTAGCATTCGGTCATGGTTTCAATATTCATTTTGATGTAATCAACCCACCAAAAGATGTGGATGTTTTCTTAGTTGCTCCAAAAGGACCAGGACATCTTGTTCGTCGTACTTTTACAGAAGGCTTTGCTGTTCCAGCATTATTTGCGGTTTATCAAGATGCAACAGGCAAAGCAAGTGACGTGGCTTTATCTTATGCAAAAGGAATCGGTGCCACTCGTGTGGGAGTATTAGAAACAACCTTTAAAGAAGAAACTGAAACGGATTTATTTGGTGAACAAGCAGTATTGTGCGGTGGTTTAACAAGTTTGATTGAAGCAGGTTTTGAAACATTAACAGAAGCGGGCTACCAGCCAGAATTAGCGTACTTTGAAGTATGCCATGAATTGAAATTGATTGTTGACCTTATTTATGAGGGAGGATTTGAGAAAATGCGTAATTCAATCTCAAATACTGCTGAATATGGTGATTATGTTTCAGGGCCTCGTGTTGTGACTGCTGAAGCAAAAGCCAATATGAAAGAAGTCCTTACAGATATCCAAAATGGCAAATTTGCTAAAGGGTTCATTGATGATAATAAAAATGGCTTTAAAGAGTTCAATCAAATGCGTAAAGATAACGCTGGACACCCGATTGAAAAAGTTGGAGCAGAACTACGTAAAATGATGCCATTTGTCTCAAAAGAAGACTAAAATAGTAAATAGAGGTTGAGAAAAATAATTTTCTCAACCTTTTACATAATAAAGGGTGAGGAAAAATTGGTGAAATTAACTAAAGAAAATATCGAAGAAGCCTATGATACGTTAAAAGAGGTCGTAACGAAAACCCCATTACAGTACGATAGGTACCTATCACAAAAGTATCAATGTAATGTTTACTTAAAAAGAGAAGATTTACAAAAAGTACGTTCGTTTAAATTAAGAGGAGCCTATTATGCAATCAAACAAACGCCTCATGACATGCTAAAAAATGGCGTTGTGTGTGCTAGCGCTGGAAATCACGCGCAAGGAGTAGCGTTTACTTGCCATGAAATGAAGGTTTCAGCAATAATTTTTATGCCGACAACTACACCACAACAAAAAATCTCTCAAGTAAAATTTTTCGGTGGAGAGGAAGTAACCGTCAAATTAATCGGTGATACCTTTGATGCCTCTGCTAAAGCCGCTAAAGAATATGCCCAGGCTAATAATCAAGCATTTATTGATCCTTTTAATGATTTAAATATTATGGCTGGTCAAGGAACGGTAGCGGTTGAAGTCTTTCAAGAAGCAAAAGAATCTGAATTTCAAGTGGACTACTTGTTAGCAGCAATAGGTGGAGGAGGCTTAGTTAGCGGTATTTCAACCTATACTAAAAGTGTGAGCCCGACTACAGTAGTTGTAGGAGTAGAGCCACTTGGCGCTCAATCGATGCGGGCTGCTTTTAATGAAGGAAAGCCGGTAATGCTGGATAGTGTCGAAAAATTTGTGGATGGTGCTGCGGTCAAACAAGTTGGTAATTTAACATATGAACATGCACTTGAATATGTAGATGAGCTGTTGGCTGTCGATGAAGGACAAGCGTGCTCAACGATTTTAGAGTTGTATACAAAACAAGCAATCGTTGTAGAGCCAGCTGGCGCATTAAGTGTTTCAGCTTTAGAACTCGTTAAGGATGATATAAAAGGGAAAAATGTAGTTTGTATTATTAGTGGTGGTAACAATGATATTAACCGTATGGAAGAAATTGAAGAACGTTCATTGATTTTTGAAGGATTGAAACATTATTTTGTCATCAATTTTCCGCAGCGACCGGGTGCATTAAGAGAATTTGTAACAGATATATTAGGTCCAAATGATGATATCACTCGTTTCGAATACACGAAAAAAGTCAATCGTGGAACAGGACCAGTTGTTTTGGGGATTTTGCTGAAAGATAAAGAAGAATTGCCAAACTTATTAGCAAAAATGGCAGAGTTCGATCCGAAGTATATCGATCTTAGTGATAATCCATCATTATATGCTCTACTTGTATAATAATGACACAAACGAAAGGATCCATTTTTTATCGCATTCAACAATAATTTAAACAACAATATATTGACGTAAAAGAGTGCCGAGGCAATGAAAAATACACGATAAATAACAAGTAATTATGTTCAATGAGATTGGATAGTATGTAAGATTAAATTCTTTCATATTGTCCACTCTTTTTTTTGAAAAAAAATTTCTAAAATTTGCTTAAAAAGTCAAAAAATGGAGTAAGAGCTCTTGCCATTTGTCAGGAAAGAACGTATATTTAACTTACTACATTAAATCGGTTAGAAAAACTACGACCGTCAAAGAGCATGAGCCAGATAGAAATTTTTTTACACTTCAACAGACTACCTTTTTTGGTCAAACACGACTTATTTTTTCTATCATCTGTCATTTTTAAAATCATGTTTCCTTTGTTAAAAAATTACTCGAATTATAAAAAAGAATATTAGTAAAGTTGGAAAATATAAATGAATAATAATAAAAGGTTAGAAAACCGCCGTTATATTACTGGGTTCGATGGGATTCGAACAATCGCGGTCGTCGGTGTGATTCTGTATCACTTGTTCCCCAATATAATGCATGGGGGCTATTTAGGCGTCCCTATTTTTTTTGCAGTTTCTGGATATTTAATTACTGATTTACTAAGGCAAGAGTGGCTTCAAACCGAAACAATCGATGTGAAAGGTTTCTATATACGCCGTATGAAACGGCTATACCCCGGCCTGATTACTATGCTGATTGGAGCATCAGCCTATATCGTTCTCTTTCAAAGAGACTTGTTAAACAACTTACGCAGCGTGGTCGCCAGCAGTGTGCTTTATTATAATAATTGGTGGCAGATTTTTAGAGGATTTTCTTATTTTGATCGATTTACAACGCAGTCGCCTTTTACACATATATGGTCTCTTGCCGTTGAAGCACAAAATTATTTGATTTGGCCATTGTTATTTATTGTCCTTAAAAGGTATGTTAAACACAGCGGTAAAATTTTTGGATTGATCATGGGGCTGGCTGTCGGTTCTGGTATTTTGATGGCTATTCTCTATACTCCAGGGGCAGATCCTACGAGAGTATATTATGGGACGGATACACGACTATTTTCGATTTTGATGGGAAGTGCTTTGGCTTTTGTTTGGCCAAGTTTCCGTTTGAAAGAAGAAATTCCGATAAAAGCTAAGACTTTACTAAACGGTGTTGGTATTGCGTCATTGGTTGCCTTATTGCTCGCATTTTTATTCTTAGCAGACCATTTTGCTTTTGTGTATTATGGCGGTATGTTTATTGTCAGCATTTTTGCAACACTTCTGGTTGCTGTTACGGCCCATCCAGGTGCAGACCTCAATCGTTGGCTGACGAACCCAGTATTTACTTGGTTTGGAAAAAGAAGTTATGGTATTTATTTGTATCAATTCCCAGTTATGATTTTTTATGAAGCAAAAATTCAAAATCTAAGCGATCATGTATTTCTACACTCCCTCATTGAAATAGCATTAATTTTAGGGATCAGTGAGCTTTCTTATCGTTTTATTGAAAAGCCTTTAGGTAAATTTTATTATAAATATACTTGGTTTGCTATTAAAGATTTTTTCCGCAAGCCATGGGCCACAATTCCTAAATTGACTGCCTTGATCAGTGTTGTTATATCCTGTTTTGCTCTTTTCGCGTTGGCTATTGCACCTTCAAATGAAGTAACCGCTGAACAACAACAGTTACAAAAAAATATTGAAGCAAATAAAAAGAAAGCAGAGCAACGAAAAGCAGAGGAGAAAGCCAAAAACGATGGGGAAACTAAAGACTCGACTGAACAATCAACTTCCCCAATAGAAACGAACTTTGATTTAACAGCCGAAGAGATGAAGAAGGCGAAAGGGATGGAAATCACGGCATTTGGCGATTCAGTTATTTTAGATGCTGCTTCAGGTCTTCAAGAAATTTTTCCTAAGATGATTGTTGATGGCGAAGTTGGCAGACAATTGTATACTAGTGCGCCAGTCATTGAAAAATTAGATGATGAAAAATTATTGAAAAATAATGTGCTAGTTGGTCTTGGAACGAACGGTTCCTTTACTGAAGCGCAGTTTGACGAATTTATGACAGCAATTGGTTCTAAACGTAAAGTTTATTGGATCAATGTCCGCGTTCCGACAAGGAGATGGCAAAATGACGTCAATACGATGCTTGAAACAATGAAAAAGAAATACAAAAATTTAGTTGTGATCGACTGGTATGGCTATAGTAATGATCATGAGGAATGGTTTTATGAGGATCGTGTTCATCCGAATGTGGACGGTCAAGTGAAGTATTCAAGTTTTATTGCAAAACAAATTGTAAAATAGTTTTTAAAGAGGCAGAGATATAACTCTATGAGTTATATCTCTGCCTCTTTTATAGTGATCTAACAGTATAATTTACCGTTTAAAGGTTAGAAACGTAAGCAATAAATAAAAACCAAAAAACAAAACGATATGATTGTCAGCATTTAGGCGTTTATTAAGACAATACCAATTGATAAGCAAATCGCTCACCATCAACAACAGGCAAAAGAATATCCCCTTGGTAGGTAAAACCAGCTTTTCTGATCAGCTGTTGCATCGCTTTATTTTTTGGATGCGTATCAATACGAATATCCAGAATAGTATTAAGTCTAGCAGTAGTGATCAGATAGTTCATTAACAGTAGGGCGAGACCTTTCCCCTGATAAAGTGGGGAAAGAGCGACTCGGTGGATTGTCCCGTATTTTTCATGTGTATTGTTCCATTGGCCGTTCATTATATGGTTATAGGGTGGTTCACTTTCTGTTGAAATGATTCCTAAACCAGCAATATCATCGTCAACAATCAATACATAACATCGTTGTAAAGTAATATCATGCTTTAATAGCTTTTCATTAGGTCCTTCACCATTTTGCCACTGGGGGATATTCTTTTCACGCAGAAGGCGACGAGCACTTTGAATGATTTTCATAATGTTGTTTAAGTCATCAGGGATTGCTTTTCGAAAATAAACAACCATAGGATCACCCTTTCTCTTTAGGCATTGTCAGCTTTTAGTTGATAAATTTTTGAAGGACGGCCAATACCAACGGGACGTTCTCCAATTTCTTCAAAATGATGGAGCATAGCTTTCTTAAAATTTGAATGGTCAATCGATTTATAATCAATTCCGGAGAACTTAGCAAATACTTTGCGTGCTTCTGTGATTGTAAAATCCTTTCCCAATACTTGAAGTACTTGAGGGTCATGCTCCATTTTATTTGCTACTCGATTGAAAGCTTTCAAAATGATTTCACTATGGTCAAAAGCTAATGTATCTTTACCAGTGGAGGCACCTGTATTTACATCTAACACAATTTCGACATCACTGTTTGTAAGAGAAAGGATGCTGTCTTTGCGTTCCATCGTAAACCACCGAACTTCTTTTGCATCATCGCCAGCTATCAAGGGTTCTTCCCCAATAAAAGCTAAGTAACTAATCGTTACGACCCAACCTCTAGGATCACGATCTGGTCTGCTGAAACTATGCAACTGTTCAATATTCTCTTTAGAAATGACTACACCTGTTTCTTCCTTAGTTTCTCGCAAGACACTTTCACCTGTTGATTCATTTCTATTAACAAAACCGCCAGGTAGAGCCCAAGAATTTCGGTAAGGATGTCCTTTTCTTTTGATCAGCAAAATTTTTAATTGATCTTCTTCTTTGTTATAGCACATTAAAACAATATCTACAGTTAGAGAAGGTTTTTCATACTCAGGAAGTTCTTGTTGATGATACCAGTTTAAAAAGTCAGTTTCGCTTGCTTCTTGTTCGTAATATTGCTTTTCTGCTTCCTTTGAACTAAAGTCTGCCAAATTGTTCATCCTCTCTATATCAGATAAAAGTACTTTTTACTTTATTGTATCATTATCAACAGGAAAAACAACTAAAGACTTAGTGTTTTTTTAGTTAACTTATTTTTTTTACAGGTTGACAAAAGAAAATCGAACGTGTATTTTTAATATAGATTATAGATTGGAGAAATTGAATGAAAACAAAAGATATCACTAAAATCGCTATTATGATCAGTATTATTATCGTTTTAGGCTTTTTCCCACCGATTCCGATTAGTCTTTTACCAGTACCAATTGTTATTCAAAATGCTGGTTTTATGCTGAGTGGTTTACTTCTTGGAAAAAAAAATGGCACGATCGCGACTGTCCTTTTCCTATTACTTGTGGCTATTGGTTTTCCTGTTTTAGCGGGAGGACGCGGGGGAATGATGGTCTTTTTTGGAGTGACAGCAGGTTATCTCTTTGCCTATCCATTTGCTACTTATTTCATTGGTTGGATGAGCGAAAAATTTAATTCGAATAATCAAAATAGTTGGTATGCTTTTGCTATTACTCTTCTTTTTGGGGCATTATTTATTGATTTTTGTGGAGCTGTCGGCGTAAGTATTTTGTCTGACGTGACGTTGTCAAAAAGTTTGATAGCAAGTCTTGCTTTTATTCCAGGAGATGCAATAAAAGCATTTTTAGCGGCAATTATCGCAAAAAGAATTTCAAACTCTCTCGGACAAAGGAAGGATTAGCATGATCAAAATATTTGGTGCAACGATCGATAACGAAGGACGATGTCTTCACTATCACTCACCAGTCGATATAGTGGGGAATAAATGCTATTTTTGTAAAAAGTATTATGCTTGTTTTCATTGTCATGATGAACAAGAGGATCATCTTTTTTTAGCTTGGCCGATTTCAAAACAACCAAATGAAAAAGTTGTTGTTTGCGGGGTATGTCAAACTGAAATGACAGCAAGTGAATATAAAAAACAAACGGAATGTTTTCATTGCGGTCATTTGTTTAACAGAAATTGCTTAGACCATCGTCAGATATATTTTAATTAAATAGGTAGATAAGGTTGGGACAGAAGTGTTTATATACGAAGCCTTCAACTTTTAGTGCTTTAGCACTTAGGACTTGATGTAATCGAAGCAAAGGAAAGTAGTTGCTTCTACTCCCAACGTTTAGCCGGATTCCATAGGGGTGGGGCGTGACTTGTAGAGTCATGTCCCACCTCTGTTTTTTTCTATAAAAGATAGTTTACTCTTAGTAAAGTGAATAAGATAATTTCTTCTTCATTTTTTGTCCAAAGGATTTGGACAAAACTGATTTTTCATCTTCTTGTATCCTTTTAAGCGAGCGTTTACAATGTAGAAGACAAGCAAGGTTTGTCTGAAAGTGATCTGCGCAGATCAACTTTTCAATATTTTTCTTGTTTAGAAGAAGGAGGAAAACAATGGAACAAACACAAGGAAATTTAAAAGTGAAAGTTCAGCAATTTGGAAGTTTTCTAAGTGGAATGATCATGCCGAATATCGGGGCATTTATCGCATGGGGAATCTTGACGGCTTTATTTATTCCAACCGGCTGGTTTCCAAATCAACAATTAAATGAAATAACGGGACCGACAATTACGTATTTATTGCCAATATTGATTGGGTTTACTGGTGGTCGATTAGTTTATGATATTCGTGGTGGAGTTGTAGGTGCAATGGTTACGATGGGGGTGATCACTGGTGCTGAGATCCCTATGTTTCTTGGCGCAATGATCGTAGGACCTGCTGGAGCTTATGGCATAAAAAAATTCGATGCGCTAGTTGATGGCAAAATCAAACCGGGTTTTGAAATGTTGGTCAACAATTTTTCATCTGGAATCTTTGCTTCGATTTTAGCAATTATTGCTTTTTTAATTGTAGGACCAGCTGTTGAAACATTGAATAATGTGTTGGCGACTGGGGTTGGTTTCCTAGTTGAAAATGGCTTGCTTCCTTTAGCAAGTATCTTTGTTGAGCCTGCTAAAGTATTGTTCCTAAATAATGCTATCAATCATGGTGTAATAAGTCCGATTGCGATTGAGCAGGCTGCGGAGACAGGCCGTTCTGTTTTATTCTTATTAGAATCCAATCCTGGACCAGGATTGGGGATTTTATTAGCATATACTATTTTTGGTCGTGGCAGTGCTAAACAGACCGCTCCAGGTGCGATTATTATTCATTTTTTAGGTGGTATTCACGAAATTTATTTTCCATATATTTTAATGAAACCTGTACTGATTCTTTCCGCGATTGGTGGAGGAATGGCTGGAGTAATGACATTTTCTTTGTTTAATGCTGGATTAGTGGCACCTGCTTCACCAGGGAGTATTTTTGCTATTTTAGCAATGACACCTCGTGATGGGTATGTGGGCGTATTTGCTGGAATTATTGTAGCAACGGCCGTTTCCTTTGTCATTTCTGCTGTTGTTTTAAAAACGTCAAAAGAAACGAATACAACGATTGAATCGGCTTCAGAGCAAGCTAGCGCACTAAAAGGACGCAAAGCAATGACGCCAGAAGTAGGAACAGGTATTTTGGCAACTGAAAAATGGAGTAATCCGGTGGAAACGTTAGCGAATACTAAAAAAATTATTTTTGCTTGTGATGCCGGAATGGGATCGAGTGCGATGGGGGCCTCGGTTTTACGAAACAAAATTAAAAAAGCTGGTTTACCGATAGAAGTCGCGAATTCGGCGATAGCACAGCTTCCGGATGATGCTGATATTGTTGTGACGCATAAGGATTTAACCAATCGAGCAAAAGAAAAATTGCCTAAAGCTTATCATGTATCGGTCGATAATTTTTTGAGTAGTGAGAAGTACTATGAATTAGTTGAAAAACTATTAGCAATGAAAATACCTGTGTAACTAATGATTTTTAGAGAGGAGAATTCTATGTATCTTTCAGCACGAGCTCGATTAATCTTAGAGCAGCTGCTAAACAATAACCGCCCAGTTTATATCAACGAATTAGCCGAAGATCTAAGTGTTAGTGCTCGCACTATTCGGCGTGATTTAAAAGAAGTTGAGGAGATATTATCTTCCTATCAGATTTGCTTGGTGAAAGAACATAGAATTTTGACTTTAAAAGGACATGATTCGGATAAACAGCGGTTTCGTTGGCAACTAATGGATCTTTCATATAACGAGTACAGCCCAGAAGAGCGTCAACAAAAGATTCTCAAAAGCTTATTGAAAGAAGAAGGGCTAAAACTAGTTGGTTTGGCGAATGATCTAAATGTCACGATTTCTACAATCAGCAATGATTTAACGAAAATTGAAGAGCGGCTACCAAAAACCGTTAAAATCGAAAGAAGAAGAGGATTTGGTGTCTCTTTACAAGCAGACGAAGCACAAAAAAGAGCATTGATGAGTGAGCTCTTTGGCCAGCAGTTTCCAGATTACCGTTTGCTAAAATTCTTTCAAGAAACGTCTAGGGATTTGGCCACTAGCGATTGGGTAGAAGACCGTTTGTTAGATTTCGTTAGTGAATCATTATTAAAAAAAGTAGAACGAAGCGTTAAGAGATGGCGCAGTGTTAATCCAGAGACAATTAGTGATGAAGCGTATGCTAATTTGATTGTGCATATTTCAATTTCAGTAGAACGAATGATTGCAGGAAAATTTATTCAAACGTATGAAAATAACATCGAATTGATTCATTATCCAGAATTTACTGCAGCGCAGCAAATGCTTGCTGAAATTTTAGAGCTGGAACCAGAAGTTGTTCCTAATGGTGAGGCAAGTTATGTAACAACACATCTTAGAGGGGTAAAAACAGCCAAAAGTACATTTCGATTCATGGAAAATGAAGAAATAGAAGTTATGATTTTAGTAAAAAAACTAATTGAACAAGTTGAATATGCGTTAGGCCAAAAACTACCTAAAAAGCATTTGACTAAGGGATTGATTGCGCACTTAAGACCGACATTGAGACGCTTACAACAAGGAATGAGAATTTACAATCCGCTGATTCATTCGATCAAACAAGATTATGAAGATCTGTTCAAAGTTGTTAGAAGAGCATTTGATCAAGTGTATCAAGAAAAACCAACGCCAGATGAAGAAATTGGCTATTTAGTTTTGCACTTTGGCGCAGTGCTATTGCAAGTGGAAAGTACCAATCGTTTTTCTGGACTAGTTGTATGTGCGAGTGGCATCGGAACCTCAAGAATGTTGGTAACTCGATTGAGGCAACGAATACCGCAATTAAAGAAATTAGAAACAGTCTCTTTGTTTGAATTAGGAAGAAAAAAAGCAGAGGGGTATTACAATATTATTATTTCAACGATTGATTTAGGTCAAGTAGATTTTGATTATTTTTTAGTTTCACCTATTTTAACAGAAAGAGAACTTTCTCAGATCAGTGTTTTTTTGAAAAGTTTACACAGTGGCTATCATAAAAAAATGGCACATGAAGAACAAGAAGCACAGTTGACTTTGTTTGAAGCAACTCACTTTTTAGAACAACAACAGATTTTCACGTCAATCGTTCTAGCGCTATTAAAAAATTTCAACTACTCCAAATTGAATGAAAACTTAGGGACGATGGAAGATGCGGTTCGGGTCATTTGTACACAACTTTTAGAGAAAGCACCAGAGATTGATGTTGAAGCGTTAGTTAGTACTTTTTTATATGATGGCAATTGGAAAGCTTTCGGTCTACCAGGGACAAAAATAGGGTTGTTTCATGCGCGTAATGAGTCGATCAAAGAACCGGTTTTTCAGCTATTTTCATTGGAACAGTCACTTTCTATTGAAACGATGAATCACACAAAAATGCCGATTGATCGAATTGTTCTATTAGTGGTTCCAGAGAAATTTTCACAAGAAGGGTTAGAAGTTATCAGTTATATCAGTACACTTTTTGTCGACGATCAAGATATGATCCAACAGGTGGAGGATGGAGTAAAGGAAGAGGTCACCACATATATTGCACAAAAATTGTTAACATATTTAGAATCGAGGGGAAAATAATATGATTGCGTTAAAAAAAGAAGACATTGTGTTGAAGAAACGTTTTTCCGATAAAAAAAAAGCAATTGAAGCGGCAGGAAAACAGTTAGTAGATCAAGGATATGTTGAGCTGGACTATATTGAGAAAATGATTGAACGAGACCAATTGACCACAACGTACATTGGAAATATGGTGGCAATCCCACATGGAACAGATGACTCAAAACAACTAATCAATCATTCAGGAATTGTTATCTTACAAGTGCCAGAAGGTGTAGATTTTGATGGCAATGAAGTGAAATTGATTATTGGCATTGCAGGTGTTGGAGATGAACATTTGGAACTGTTATCCCAAATTGCTTTAGTTTGTTCCGAAACGGATAATGTCCAACAATTGATTGTTGCAGAATCAGAAGCGAAAATCATTGAATTATTTAAAAAGGAGGTGACAGTATGACAAAATTAGCTGTTCATTTTGGTGCTGGGAATATAGGTCGAGGCTTTATCGGTTGGTTATTGGTCCAAGCGGGATATGAAGTGATTTTTGCTGATGTGAATGAAAAAATTGTAGCTGAAATTAATGATCAAGGTCACTATGAAGTGATTTTAGCAAATGCAGAACAAGATCGCTCAACAGTTAAAGGGATCAAAGCTATCAATAGCGCTACTGAAACTGAAAAATTAGCTTCCTATATTAGCGAAGCTGAAATTGTCACAACAGCAGTAGGTCCGACCATTTTACCACATTTAGCAGAAGTCCTTGCAAAAGGGATTGAATTAAGAGCTGCCTCTAATCGATACTTAACAGTGATTGCTTGTGAGAATATGATTGGCGGGTCTGAAATGCTAAAATCGATGATTGTTCCTTTGTTATCCACTGCTGCAAGGAGCTATGTTAGTGGGTTTGTTGCCTTTCCTAATTCAGCCGTTGATCGTATCGTGCCAAATCAGGATCATGATAATCCACTGACTGTGACAGTAGAACCGTTTTATGAATGGGTGGTAGAGGAACCCTTAGACGAAAAAAACGCACCGAAAATCATTGGATTACGTTATGTTCCAGACTTAACACCTTATATTGAGCGTAAGCTATTTACAGTGAATACAGGACATGCAGTGACTGCTTATTTTGGCCATATGAGAAATATAGAATCGATCGAAGATGCGATTCATAACGAAAAGGTTCTTTTTATTGTCCGTAGTGCATTAGAAGAAACAGGTGCCTTACTAGAAAAAAAATTTCACTTTTCCCATCAAGAACATCAAGCTTATATTGATAAAATTATTGAGCGTTTTAAAAATCCATATGTTTCTGATTTTGTGACGCGTGTCGGTCGATCTCCAATTAGAAAAATAGGGAAGAATGATCGATTCATTCAGCCAGCTAGACAATTTGTTGAAGCGTTTAACGAAACACCAAAAGCCTTAGCAATTGCAATTGCGGCTGCAATGAAATTTGAGGAACCGACGGATGCAGAAGCTTGTGCACTACAAGAAGCTATTAAAGAACAAGGATTGGATCAAGCGATTGAACAATATACGGGCTTAAAACCTTATACAAAACTCTTTGAGAAAATAAAAACGTCTTATCATGAATTAGTGTAAAAAGAGGAAGCTGGGACAGAAGCGTTTATTTCCGAAGGGATTGCTTCTGCTCCCACCGTTTATGCGCATTTAGGGTGTGATACAAAAGTGATTTTTACTTTTTATACGAAAACTAAACTTGTAAAAAAAGCAAAAAAAGCTACCTCCTACCTAATGCGTAGTTAGCTATAATTGGTCTAGAACACTTTAGCGACTAAA
>NZ_MIKA01000048.1 GCF_001730295.1 Enterococcus plantarum | reverse complement strand
TGCCGTGGTTTTGATTTGAACTTACTTTTGCTTTGAAGTTGACAGCTCGCTCATATTCAATTGCATCATACTTATCGAAGCCTTTCGCATCCATCCAGCCGATTACTTTTCCACCTAATTTGAATTGGTACCATGTGGCTTTTACTGTTTTCGCTTCTTTAATGATTTCAACATCTTTTCCAGCGTACGTTGGGCTACTTGCTAGTCTTGGGTTGTTGCCTTCCGTGTAATAGATTTTATTATAGATGCCGTGGTTTTGATTTGAACTTACTTTTGCTTTGAAGTTGACAGCTCGCTCATATTCAATCGCATCATACTTATCGAAGCCTTTCGCATCCATCCAACCAATTACTTTTCCACCTAATTTGAATTGGTACCATGTGGCTTTTACTGTTTTCGCTTCTTTAATGATTTCAACATCTTTTCCAGCGTACGTTGGGCTACTTGCTAGTCTTGGGTTGTTGCCTTCCGTGTAATAGATTTTATTATAGATGCCGTGGTTTTGATTTGAACTTACTTTTGCTTTGAAGTTGACAGCTCGCTCATATTCAATCGCATCATACTTATCGAAGCCTTTCGCATCCATCCAACCAATTACTTTTCCACCTAATTTGAATTGGTACCATGTGGCTTTTACTGTTTTCGCTTCTTTAATGATTTCAACATCTTTTCCAGCGTACGTTGGGCTACTTGCTAGTCTTGGATTGTTGCCTTCCGTATAGTAAATTTTGTTGTAGATGCCGTGGTTTTGTTTTGAACTTACTTTTGCTTTGAAGTTCACTGCCTTTTCATATTCAATCGCATCATACTTATCGAAGCCTTTCGCATCCATCCAACCGATTACTTTTCCACCTAATTTGAATTGGTACCATGTGGCTTTTGTTGTTTTCGCTTCTTTAATGATTTCAACATCTTTTCCAGCGTACGTTGGGCTACTTGCTAGTCTTGGATTATTGCCTTCCGTGTAATAGATTTTATTATAGATGCCGTGGTTTTGTTTTGAACTTACTTTTGCTTTGAAGCTGACTGTTTTCTCATATTCGATCGCGTCATAAGTGTCAAATCCTTTCGCATCCATCCAACCTACGACGACACCGTTTACTTTGAATTGGTACCACGTCGCTTTTACTGTTTTCGCTTCTTTAATGATCTCTACATCTTTTCCAGCGTACGTTGGGCTACTTCCTAGTCTTGGATTGTTGCCTTCCGTGTAGTAGATTTTATTGTAGATGCCGTGGTTTTGTTTTGAACTTACTTTTGCTTTGAAGCTGACTGTTTTCTCATATTCGATCGCGTCATAAGTGTCAAATCCTTTCGCATCCATCCAACCTACGACGACACCGTTTACTTTGAACTGGTACCACGTCGCTTTTACTGTTTTCGCCTCTTTAATGATCTCTACATCTTTTCCAGCGTACGTTGGACTACTTCCTAGTCTTGGGTTATCTCCCTCAGTATTGTAAATTTTGCTATAAATCCCATGATTTTGTCCACTTTTTATAATCCCTTTAACGTTTACATCTTTCTCATAATCTATAAGATCATAGGAATCTCCTGAACTTAGAAACAAATTATTATACGAAATATTGACATCAAATTTACCGCCTATTCCAGTATTAACATTTGGGAAAGTTACCTCTGAGGACCATTGCCATGCTGCATAATTTGTATGAAGTAAATTTGTATTTACAGGATTGTATGGATACTGAGCGACCCAACTATTCTGTAAACCTAGAACAGCTGTATCTAATATTTTTCTGTTGAACCAATCAAACATAGAATAATGAGCAACTTTATTATAGCCCCAAGCATTTAATCTATTTCGAAAAACTACTGAATTAGCCGTTACATTTCCTTCCGCCATCTGCGTTTGTTCTGCATCGTTTACCATCACCGTATTCTTAGACAGCCCTAACGCCGAAGCTTGGCTTGCAAAAAAGTCAGCTTCTGCTTCAGCCATTTTTGCATCAGAAAACCAACTATAATGATATACCGATACAGATAAACCAGCTTGTTTAGCATTTTCAATCTGAGTTTTTGCATATGGATTGACATAGGTCGTAAACTCCGTTAATTTTACAACAACTCCCGTTACTCCATAACTTTTCATTATATTGTAATCATTAACTGATATATTACCGTTGTGTGAAGATACATCGACAAAGTTGATTGACGGTCTATTCGGTTCTGTTGCCGTAAAATAAGGAACTGCAAGTGCATAAGAACGGAATTGTGGTGTTGCAACTAAGTCTGAACGTCGGTTAGGATCTGTCGGCAAAAAATCTGGATTTTTTTGCGCTTGTTTGCCCATTGGTGAATTATTGTTCTCAGTGATTTCTATATCTTGTGAAGAGTTCAGCTCCTCTTCTTTCGATTGATTGTCACTCTCCATTTGTGTTGAATTACTCGACTCTTCTGTCTCACTAATACTGCTTGTTGTTTCCGTTGTCTGTTCAGTAGAGCTTACTACTTCGGCATTTTCGTTTGCCCAAGCTTGAGAATTGAAACCAGTAATAGCAACAAGTACTCCTACTAAAATAAAAATTTTTTTCATCAAATATTCCTCTCATAATTATTTAACATGCCCATCAACTTATTCAAAATCCAACAGTTCATGATTTTATTCTTAAAATTAGTCGTATCAAATTTTTCAACTCGATTATTGGGTTCATTAAACATATTTTAGTTTGTTAAAAATTTTCGTATAAATGATATGGTACGGTTATAACTCAATGTTCATATGTATGTAGATTGGTCTTTAAACTATTTTATGTACAAGTTAAAACAGCTTCTAGCTACTCATAACTTTATGGTCACAATAATTCAATAAAACGTTAAATATTTATTAAATTAGAATCAGGATTCCTTATAAACAAGTGTATATTTTACAAGGAAATCCCTTCTAAAATGGCTGATAACACAACAGCGAAAGTAATCTTCTTATTTTAGCAACTTCTATCTTTAATTTCTAAGTTGTTTTTGATAAAACGAGCCTCTTAGTTTATTCGGCATTAAACTAATGATTATATGGACTAAAGAAACAAATAGTAAATCATTGATTTTCCCCAGACCCTTTTTGTAAATAATCCATCTAGCTTTTAGCCCTGGAATCAAGTAGGAAACTCCACCTCTTCTAGAATACATTTCAGCCCCTGTTCTTGCATAGACAAGAGTCTGTTGTAAGTTTAAACTTACTGAATTCTCTTTCAAAAGACGCACCCATAAATAATAATCTTCAAATCCTGGCAAAGGCTGATAATTTCCAACTGCTATGACTGCCTCTTTTTTGAACATTATTGTCATATGATTAAATGGATTTCTTCGTTTTGAATAGGTTCTAATTGCTTCATTACTTTCAGGCATATGTTTTCTTGCAAGCTCATTATCAGGAGTTCCTTCAAATTCAATAATATTTGAACCCAAGATCGTTAACTTGTCATTCTTCAAAAACTCTTGATATTGTACTTCTAAACGATTTTCTACCATAATATCATCTGTGTCCATTCGAGCTATCAAAGAATTTCTACACTTCTCTACTCCAATAGCTAAAGCCCTACCAAGCCCTTGGTTCTCTTCCAATGAAATCACTGTGAGTTGTTCCCCAAGCTTTTCTTTGTACTGCTGAATGATTTCATATAACTCATTCGTCAGTGGGCCATCTTCGACTAGCAGAATTTCTTCTGGTTGAGCCGTTTGGTTGATCGTACTTTCCATAGCTTGAATAAAGTATTCTGGTTTCTCTTTAACATAGATCGACATTAATACACTAACAGCTATCTTTTGCATTTTTTTCACTCGTTTCATTTAAATAAATCGATTTTGTTTTCGCTTAAAAAAGAAAGATCTTTCTGACTACGTTCAACCTCTTCTACACCTTGCGAGGATACCTTATCAAATAAAATTTTGATTGTTTGCAATAGTATTTTTAAATCCAACATCAAGGAATAGTTCTTAATATATAATAAATCGAAATTCAACTTACTATTGTAATCTGATGCGTATTTTCCATACACTTGAGCATATCCAGTAATTCCAGCTCGTACATTATGTCTTAGATAGTACTGAGGATTTTCACTATTAAATTGGTCAACGAAAAATGGTCTTTCTGGTCTTGGACCAACAATTGCCATATCTCCACGTATAACATTGATCAATTGAGGTAGTTCGTCGATTCTTAGTGCTCTTAAGTATTTACCCACAACTGTAACCCGACTATCATTACTTGTAGATAATACCGGACCTGATTTAGCTTCTGCAGTTGCAGACATGGTTCTAAATTTTAAGATAGGAAATTCTTTTTGATTTAATGTAATTCTCGTTTGCTTGTAAATGATTGGACCTGGAGAAGTTACTTTAACAAGAATAGCTGCTATTAGCATCAAGGGCGAGGCAATTACTAGTAGAACAAACGATAGAACAATATCAAATAATCGTTTAATAAAGTTGTCTTCCCCTTTTATTCTAAAGTCAGAAACTTCAATGATACTTTCATCTTCAAAGTTCATCATATTAGGTTTCAACATGATCAAATTCTCAAAACTTGTATTTAAAAACAATTTCTTTTCAGCCTTTGTAACGAGTTTATAAATTTTAAATTTTTCATTTTCATCAATGTGACTAGAAATATAGACAATGTCGATTTGATCCAGCAACTTCGTCAAATTATCATAATAATGATCTACAATAACCGTTGTCACTTGATGTTTTTTATTCTTATGACTAACGAAATTTTGAGCTGCTGATACAACACTTTCTTCCGTCCCTAGAATGACAACTTTTTTTATTGAACTAACTTTCAAATATAAAAAGTATACTAGAATTCGCCAAAGGCTCAGCAATACAATACTGACAATAAATGTATAAATCAGTACCGACCTTGGAAACGTAAACCAGCGACCAGCAAAGGTTATCGTCATTATGAACAGAATCGTTAGAAATTGCCCGATGACAGTCACAAAAATAATGTCATTGATCGTTCGATTATAAAAAACATATGCACCCAATAACAAATTTAAAAAGATAAAAAATAGCGAAATGTAAATAGCAGACTTTTCATATGAGACAAAATTATATGAAGGAATGTTAAATCCAAATTTAATCCAAAATCCAACCAATACAGAAAAATTGAAGACTAAAACATCTACAATAATAATCGCAATTCGCTTTGCATTATTCCATTCATTTTTAGTTGACATTTTTACCTTCCTTCCTAATGACTTAAAGTGTTGATATATTATGACTAAAATACTGTCTTTCATACAAAACTTCAAGTTTTATGTTACCATATTGCGTCTTAAAAAAAAACAACAATCTAATGATCAAACCAACTGGCTTAACGATGCTCCCTTAAATAAAACTTTCCTATTCTAAAGGGCTCTCTTCCGATTTCTGTAGTGCAATTCCTACAAAAGCATAAACAATAGGTATCCAGTAGTTGGCTAATAATGTTTCTTCCATCGTAGACTGGACACATATCGCCAAGAATCCTAGAAATAGGCTGACTTGAAATAATGAAAGATTTCTTTTTTTGCGTATATTTGAACTTAACAAGTACAACAGTACGCCAAAAATCAAGATATAGCCAATAATTCCATAGTTCCCTAAAACATAAATATAGCTATTATGCGTACCTAATGACTTCCAAGAAGCGGTAAAAGGTTCCATACCAATCAGCATATTTTGACTACTAGAGAACCACTTTTCAAAAAACTCTGCCCAAATTCTTTCTCTTCCCGTAAATAAATTAAGTGTATCAGATTTTGAAAAAGCGTAAAAAACGATTGGTCCTAAACTGAAAATCAGGCTAAAACAAGAGAGTAATACATAATTGTTTTGAAGTAATTTTTTAGGGATTACATTATCGATGAGTATAAATAATACCAACGCCCCCAATGAAGCTTTTGACTGACAGACCCAAATAGCCATCAATCCACTAGCATAGATTGGAATAACAAGCAATTTGAAATAGCCTACATTGAATGATTTTATTAAACTCGTCAGCATTATCACAGATAAAAGCAGTGTCATTCCAATTGTGTTAGTGTTGATCCAAATAGCTTCTAACTTATTGCTATTTTTCCAAATAGCGTCTGCTGGTACTAGTTTAGGCAATTCTGTATAGATCCTATATAGTGTTACCCCTAAAGATATACCTGTGATCCCACCAAGCAAGCCGAAATCTTGCTTGGTAAATCTTGCCTTTTTAAAGCAAAGTAGAAAAAGAATAATCAAAGGAATTGATACATTAATAAATCGATTACTATGTCTTATTGAGGAGGTCACTGTATAAAATATAAAAATACCACCTGCTAAAAAAATAAGTATCCAGTCATTTTTCGTAAGTTCTTTAACTTTTAACAACAAAACGAATACAATTGCCGCTGCTAAAAGATACACACTGTTTTCATAAATAAATGAAGTTGTTTTTGTTCCAATTCCCACCACCCACATTAAATATGAAGCAGCAATAGTAACCAGTAAAACTAGGTTACTTACCCTATTTAGGATTTTGTCCATATTAACATCCTTTCAACAGACCACTCAATTAGTAAATAACTTGATAAATATAAGCACCATTTGTGTCTGGTCCGTATAACTGTTTCAACTGAATTGTTTCTGTGGCAAATTTATCGATATTCTCATACGTTACTAAATACTTGATATTGTATTTTTTCAAGTCTTCCAATCCTAACCTAACCACAAAGGCATCCGCATTCAGCAATTCAAATTGTTGCTCGTTATTGCCAATTTCAACATAAATATGAGAGTAGCGATTATAAATATCTTCATGTTTCCCAGTTGGATCAAGTGGTTTCCAAGAATCCAGATTAGGGGTAAAAGCCGTTCCATTAAAAGTATGAACACCTAACATCGGTAAGTAGGCATGCATCATACGTTCACCTGCCCACACCTGGTTTGGATCTTTCTTCTCTATTTCCATCACTGATTGCGCAAGTTCCTTCTCATAAACAGCATTTACGCCCCTAGCCACAGGATTTACACCACTGCCGGTGAAAAGAACAACACCTACTAATACTAGTGAGAATAGATATTTTCGTTTATTGAGCAGAAGAAAAATAAGTACTCCAGCTAATACTAATATCATGATAATTTCAAGCTTACTCAAATACAATCTTAAATTTCCTGTATATAAGGCAAAAAAGTACAAGCCAAGATTAAAACCAACGATCAAAATTTGAGGCAGCAATGCTAATTTTTTCTGTTCCCAGATATAGTGAATGAACCAAATGCTTAGTAAAATCGCGGAAAAGCTGAAGGCTAGATAAGCTCGTTCTTCTGGCACATATGACCAAAGCGTAATCTTCGCAAAAAAAGTTGGGAAGCGAACGCTCATCCATATTAAATTAAATACACAGAATATAAATAAGAGGAATCCATAACTATTTTCCTTGATTTTCTTGTAAAATAGTACAGGTGACATCAATAATATAACGAAAAAGAAGTGATAAAAACTACTTAATTCTGAATTATTATTGTACACAACATCTTGAAACTGCATCTTCCAATTCGTTAAGAAGAGAAAAATATCTTTTTTGGCAAAATCACCACCAACAGATACTCTATTTCCAGGATAAATTGTATGCAAAACACCCATAAGTGAGTCCCAAGATGTAATCAGAGAAACTATAACGATCAAGCCTGTTATAAAAATAGCTAAACCAATCGAAACAGCATCAAATTTATCAAATTTCACTTTATGACGAAAGTCCATAAAAAATGCAATCAAGAAAAGCAAGATCAGATACCCAAACGGCACTTGAAGGGCTGGATATAATACCAGAATAAAACCTGATGCACAAATACTTGCAAGCAATGAAAAGAATATCCGCCAACGTTTATTTTCATGATAATAAAAATAATTATAAATCCCAACCAGAAAACCAAAAGTAAAAAAGACCAAATCTCCAACTGGAGAAACAAACCACCATTGAATCGCGGCTGAGAAAGGAATCCAAACACTTGTTAAAAGCGCTAAGTACTTATTTCTCTTTGTTAAAATAAGGCCTATTTCAAAGGACAATAACATCAATCCTATCAATTTGAGGCCCCAATACCATGATAATCCTCTTTCTTTTCCAAGAAGAACATAGCCCCAAGTAAAAGGTTTAGCAAGGGTTGCTAGATTTAAAGCTGGAGAGTTGTACCCAATGACCATATTTTGGCCATCTATTGTTATCATTTCATTATGATTTTTTAACCCAGTTTGCGTTTGCGATAGACTATAAGGTGTTTGAACCATCCATTCATCTGACCTTATTGGTCTTGGCTTGCCAAAGATTACTCCTTGTTTATCTGCCCCTTCAGTATAATCTGAAACATATTCATCCCACATATTGATTGAGCTACCATGTAATTTGAAGATCAAAATCAAAATAAACACGAGTAAAGCAAGCCAAAAACGAGCGTTGATCAGTTTATCTATTATTGTAATAAACTGATGCTTTAGATTGTTTCTTTTTTTCTCTTCTACTTGATTGAATTCCATCTCTAACTCCATTTCATCGTCACAAAAATTATTGATCCTGTGTCTAGTCTCTATATGAAAAATTAGGTATTTCTCTTGTAAGATTAGGATTATAAAACGGATCATTTTCGATCAAAGTCGACCATTTACGTTCCATCATCGCTTTTTCTTTTTCAAAGCGTTTTTTCTTTTTCCCTTTATCATCATATCCTCTGGTTTGAGATTCAAAATGATAGAGTTCCGCTTCATGTAACCAAACATTGTCTCGACCTAGTTCTTTTACTTTTAAGCAAAGATCGACATCATTAAATGCCACTGTAAATTCTTCATCAAAACCAGAAACTGCTTCAAAATCTTGTTTTTTTATTAAGAGACAAGCGGCTGTTACAGCTAGATAATCAACATTTAAGGCTAGCTTTCCAAAATAACCTAAATCCCCATGCGGATAGCCATAATGTCCATGCCCTGCAATTCCACCTAATCCTAAAATCACCCCAGCATGTTGAATCGTGTTATTTGGATATAATAATTTTGCCCCAACACAACCAATTCGTTCTTGTTGCGCAAAAGAAACCATTCGTTTTAACCAATCAGCGTTGATCACTTCAGTATCATTATTTAAGAATAAGAAATACTTCCCTCTCGCTTCTTTCGCTGCGATATTATTTATTTTAGAAAAGTTAAATGGAATATCAATCACGACTACACGAAAACGAGCATCAAGTTGTTGTGCGAAAGAGTCATACAATTCGTTCATTTTTTCATCTGTACTACCATTGTCTGCAATAATGATTTCATAATTTTTATAGGTCGTTTTTTCGATAATAGAAGACACACAACGTTTGACATCTTTATACCCATTCTTAGTTGGAATAATGATTGAAACCAAGTCTTCTGATTCAATATCGTAATAGACATCGTACAACCCATTTGCCCGACCATGAGTAGCATGCCCTTTGATTCCACGACGAACTAAAGCGTCTTGAACTGCTCTAAGCCCTGCTTCAAATGCGTACCCTTTTGATGATTGGTCAACAGCAGTTGACGTCGGCAACATACGCCAGTGATACAGAACTTTAGGAATATGTTTGATTCGAGCTTCTGTCGTCTTCTCAGTGAATCGAAGAACTAAATCATAATCTTGAGAACCTTCATACCCTTTTCTAAACCCACCGATTTCTTCAAGTATCGTTCTACGGTACACCCCAAGATGAGAAATGTAGTTTGTTCCCAACAATAAGTCAGGCGACCAATCTGGTTTAAAAGAGGGATCTGAACGATTGCCTTCCATATCGATTTTATCTTCATCGCTGTAAATTAAATCCAATTCAGGATTTTCGTTCAAAGCTTTGATAATTTCATAAAAAGCAATTCTTGGCAGCTCATCATCATTGTCTAATAATGCCACAAATTCTCCAGTGGCTATTGCTAATGCAGAGTTCGTTGCTTCACTGATATGACCGTTTTTAGGTCTGAAAACAACCTTGATTCGTTCGTCTGCATTCCTGTAATCTGTTAAAAGTTCTTTTACTTTAGGGTCTGTCGAAGCGTCGTCCGCCATACAAAGTTCCCAATTTGAATAATCTTGGATCAAAATAGAATCAATACAGCGTCGCAGCCATTTTTCTTCGACATTATAAACTGGCATTGCGATCGAAATTTTAGGTTGATAGCCAAAGGTACTGATTTCAGCTTTGATTTGCTCAAAATCGAACTGTTCATTTCGTTCTAACCAACTTGGATAAGAAGATTGGTTTCTGATTTTTTCGATTTTTACTCGTTGTATCGTACTTTTGATACCATTTCTTTTTAGATAACTAATGCCTTTATGTACTTTTGTCATCAATCTTGCCATCTTATCTTCAGTACCAGGAATTAAAGGATATTTTTTAGCTAAGTCTATCCATTCTGTTCTACTTGACTTTGAATCCTCTGAAACAAAATGAACTTCCAGTTTGTTTTTCTTTTGGATACCATCTAATTTTAGTTCAAATCCTGCTAAAACATCTGGATTTGCCTCATAAATCTGATTGACATCTTCCCTTAAAACACGCTTGATATCATAAGACGTTACTTGCTCTTGATTGTTGATTGAAATAACTGGAGAGGACTTTGAAGTTGTATTCAAAGCCCAGCCAGTTACCGTCAAATTATTTGTTTGTTTCTCTCGATAGATACTATCAATAATGATTTTTATCTCATCGTTCATGTTTAGCTCTCCTTGTATTTAGAGGTCCGACCTTCAATGCTTTAGCATTTAGCAATTGCTGCGATCGAAACGTAAGTGTAGTATCCGTTGTCTCTACGCAACTAAAGTGGCAGGAACAATGGCTCTCCTTATATTTAAAGATCTGATCTTACTGTCGTTTTGGATTTCTATAACAATCAACTAACTCTTGTTCAGACCATTTATCTGTTAACGCTTTGAAATTACCTTTTTTATCAAAATTTTGACTTTTTTCTTCTGCTTTGAAGATTGCATAAGAACAATAGATAATTTTTTTGTCTAGCTGTTTCGCAAATTTCAAGGATAAATCTACGCCCATGACATCTTTACCCAACTCTTCAGTGATACCAGAAACCGCAAGATAATCGGCTTTTCTAAAGATCATACAGGTTTCTGATGCCGCTTGAACGTTTCTTGGTAAAGCGATTCGATAATAATAACCTAAGCTCTTACCAGGTGTTCCTTGTTCTGGGTAAATCAACCGTTTTTTCTCCATATCAATAGACATACCAATATTTTCGATACGATAACGATAATCTACTACTCTCCCTGTTACGATACCCGCTGTCGGTTGTTGCACCATATTCATCATCTCAACAAGCCAGTTGCTTTTTGTTGGAACGAGACCAGCGTCCAAAAGAACTGTGTATTCACCATTCGTCGATTCAACCAATTCGTCTCTTGTTTGCCCTTCACTAAAAACGATCTTGTTACTCGATGACTTAATTTTTTCTTTCATCGATTTCGGCAAGACGATCTCGTAGTTTTCGTAGATTGTTTTTTCAAGTAATTTTTTTAGATAATCATTGATATCTGTCGTATCATTGGTAATCACGATTGATACTTTAGGTATCGTATCATAAATATAATTAATTTTATACGAGCCATAGAATTCAGCAATTTCCACAGTTGCTTTGATATTGCGACGATCCATTGCTGCTTGTACTGCACGTTGCCCAGCAACATAGGCGTACCCTTTACTTTCAGGATTCAAAGCGGTTGATGACTCAATCGCACGCCAATGGTACATCATACCTGGGATATGAGCGATATTTTCTGCATTCTCCGTAGCACGTAAGACAAAATCGTAATCTTGAGCACCGTTAAATTCTGTTTTTAACCCACCTGTTTTATCCAATAAAGAACGTTTTATCACAACGAAATGTGTAATGTAATTATGGTTTAAAATCAGCTCAGAATTCCATTTAGATTTATAGAATGCATTGAAACGCTTGCCACTCTCCGTGATTTTATCTTCATCTGTGTAGATAAAATCGATTGTTTGATCTTCATTTAAAGCTTTAACAACTTCGTACAACGCTTGTGGAGCTAATTCATCATCATTATCCATAAATCCGATATAATCACCCGTTGCAATCGTTAATGCTGAGTTTGTTGCTTCTGAGATATGACCATTTTCTTCACGATAAATGACTTTGATGCGATCATCTGCATCCGCATATTTTTTAAGTAAAGGCTTGATGTAGTCACTTGGTGATGCATCATCGGCTAAACATAGCTCCCAGTTTTCATAGTATTGATTTTGAAGGGAAGACACACAGGCATCTAGCCATTTTTCTTCGACATTATAAACAGGAACCGCTACAGAAATTTTAGGCTGAAATTGAAATGTTTTGATTTCTTCTAAAATAGCTGAAGGATCGACTGGTGTTTCTTGTTGTTCTTGACGTTTAAAATACCATTTCATCGAGCCGATAAGTCCACGTGTCTGCACAGAGCGCAGCGCGCGTTGAATCTTATTCCCAGGTTGAACCATATTAGGTTTTTCTAAGCGATATTGTAATTTCCGACCGTTATTAGCTGCAATATTTAAGAGGTAAGTTGGTTGATCGTCCGGATCGATCACCTCAATCACGAAGCCATACTCTTGATCGCCTTTTAGTTCAAACATGTCGATAACATCTCTTCGGTATTCTTTTGTTACAGAATATTCAATAGCTACTTCAGCCGATACATTAAAATCAATAGGTAACTTATCTTCTTTAGAATATGCCCAACCGCGAATCACAGTCTTCTTCTCTTCAACATGACGCACGATATCATCGATATTCAGTGACACGAGTGAATCAAATTTACTGATGGATACTTTTTTATACTTTGTCATTGTTTTTCCACTCACCATTGATCCTGTATTTTTTGCCTGATTATTTCCTGCTTTTTGCTCAATTGCATAATCAATCAGTCCATGAACTGTATCAGAAAAATTACCTTCGTATTTGTAGTCTATTGTGATTGTCATTGTTTTTCCAGCAATTGTTTTTCCATCTACTTCCATGACAGGTACTTGAATGTCAGAGAAAAAATAGCGTGCTTCTTTGTTGTAAACAGCATTTGTCGCACTAGGCTGTATAGCTGTTCCGGAAACCGTCAATTCGATATCTATTACTGCTCCCGTCAGGCTTGGGAAAATTTTCAATAACTTGATATTTTTTGGAATATCGATCGTGAATGTTTTATTTTCACCTGACACGTTATTAAGTTGAACATCAAATTCTTTTTGCTCTTCTTCACCGCAGTCATATAGGAAATGAATATTCTTCCTATAGCTTGAATTTTCAGGCACTGTACGAATCGGATGTGCCACAGGTTGGGCAGAAAGTGCGTAAAAATACTGATAGACTTCCCCAAATGGACGCGCTTTAAAAGCAGCACGAACTTCCACTGGCAAGTCTTCATAGGTAGATTCAAGTTCATTATAGCCCACTTCATTGAGTGTAAAATCCTCTTTGGCAATAAACAAACCAATTTCTTCGAAAAGTTTTTCAAAGCCGCTTTGAACGAAGAAAGACTTATGTGTTGCATCAAGTAAGCCTGTTTCACGCCAATCTAATTTATTATTAAATAGATCGATCAAAACAGAATTATGTGCAATATTTGGGAATGTGATCAAGATTTGTCCTTCTGCACTTAAAAAAGGTTTCACTTTCATAAGTGCATTTTTAGGATCCATTAAATGCTCTAACACATCCGCAAAAATAATATAATCAAAGGTTTGCCCTTCAAAATGTTTCGTCCAAGCTTCTTCATCGATATTGCCATAAAAACCATCATTAGAAAACTCTTTGACGTGATTATATAGCTCTTTATCAAGTTCAACGATTGAGACATAACAATTTTTCTCTTCGATCAAATACTTCGTCATTCGACCATTTCCTGGACCGAATTCTAATACTCGACTATTCTCTTTAATTTGGGCAACGATTTTACCAACACTGGTACTCTCGTCAACTTCCATTTCAAAATCATATTTCATCTTTAATAGTATCCTTCCATTCATGATCTAAAATGACAATGCCTTCGCCTGCATAGCGACCACTAATAAACATGTTAATGTATTTCGTTTTGTAAACCAAAGGTACTGTGGCGTGTTCTTCAAAGAAGGCAATATCAAAGTAATATTCACCTGTCAAAAGAGACATTTTCCCGTATTCAAGATAAAAGACATTTTTGCCTTTTTTCCACGGGATTTTGACGCCATCCAACAATGTATTCAGTCCACAAACATAATTATTGTCGACTGTTCGAATCGCAACACCACAAACAGGTGATTTGATGGCATCATTTTTGACAGTATACTCTAATTTTACAATGACCTTCTCATCTTGATTAACAATCTCTAATGGCTCCAAAGCGTAATTCAATAAGGTTGCTTTATCGATCTCGATAATATCTGGAACTGTTTCTTCATTTTGGATTGTTTTTTCGCGGTCAACCGTTTTGATTGATTTTTTCTTCAAGAAGTTTTCGTAGTTTGTCGTTACATCCATCGTATCTCCGTATTCAACAACTTCTCCATTTTTCAACCAAAATGTGCGATCACAAAAACGACGAACAGAATTAACATCGTGAGAAACAAAAAGAATTGTCTTACCGGAATTTTTGATTTCAGTAAACTTCTCCATACATTTCAGTTGGAATTCTAAATCGCCCACCGCTAATGCTTCGTCTACGATCAAGATATCAGGATCAACATTGATAGCTACAGCAAAAGCTAAACGGACAAACATCCCGCTTGAATATGTTTTGACCGGTTGATACAAATGATCACCGATATCAGCAAACTTGATAACATCCTCTACTCGTTCTTCCATTTCTTCTCTAGAAAAACCAAGAACCATTCCATTTAGAAAAATATTTTCATAACCAGAATACTCTGGATTGAATCCTGAGCCTAATTCCAATAATGCTGAAATTTTCCCGTTGATTTTCATAGAACCAGAAGTCGGTGTTAGGACACCTGTAATTATTTTAAGAATCGTTGATTTACCAGAACCATTTTCTCCAACAAATCCGATCATTTCGCCTTTTTCTATTTGCATCGTCACATCTTTTAACGCATAAAAGAGTTCGTGATATGTTTTTTTCATTGGATTCAGAGCTTCTTTAAAACGATCAGATGGTTTTTTGTACATATTATATGTTTTAGTTATATTCTGTATATCGATTGCATATTCTGACATTGTTTAATCTCCTTGTGTTTATCGATCACATATTTCAGTATGTTTTAGCTCTACTGGGTCCTGTTTATAATACATCTGAAAAATGTGGTTTCAAACGTCTAAAGACTGTAGACCCAATTAATAAAAGAACTATTGTAAAGCCCCAGAAATACAAGCCATACTGCCAATGTTCCCAGAACCAAGCTCCACCTGTAAAGGAATCACGATAGCCTTTGATAATATAATATAGCGGATTTAGTTTTAGCACTTGCTCAATCCAACCAGATGGCTGCCATAAGATTGGCAAGGTCCACATAATTGTTTGCATCGCTACATTAATAAATTGCATAATATCTGGTAAAAACGGTTGGGTAGAAGCTGTCAGCCATGTTACACCTGTCAAAAAGATAATGAGACAAAATAGATAATAAATCAACTGTAAGCTTTGCAACGTTGGGTAAATACCACTTAGTGACGTAATCCCAAAACCAATTACAATAAAGAATAGGTGTGTATATAAGCTAGATAAAATCTTTGATGTTGGTAGAATCTGTACGTTAAAAACTACTTTTTTTACAAGGTAGCTGTATTCCTTAAACACGTTGGTTGCAGACAGCAATGAATCCGAGAAAAAGAACCATGGAATCAAACCTGTAACGAGATAGACAATAAACGGAAACTCTTCATTAGCTCCCCGAGGTCGTATTTGCGAAAAAACAAACCAATAGGTCAACACAGTTACTAAAGGCGTAATAAATGCCCAGATGATCCCTAGTGCAGAACCTGCATATTTTGATTTAAAATCGTTAAACGAAAACTGTATTAATAGCTTTCTATTTTCAAAAATATTTTTAAAAATGGATAGTGTTTCTCGTATCATTGACTCTTTTCCTTTCCTATTCCCATCGCTTTTATATTTCTACTAAAAATAAGCTGCATAACATTACTAGTTTAAAGAATATGCGCACTTTTTTCAAGTTATGTAAGTATTTTCTTAAGATTTAAACTCTAAACGTTCATTTTAAAGGCTTTTTACTTGGCGATTTGAATAATAACAATCCCTAAAATAATCACACATGTCCCAATAACGGTCCCAAGGGAGACTTGTTCTTGCAGGATAAGTTTAGAACCTATTAACACAGCAATATTGGTAAAGGCAACGCCCATAGGAACAATATAAGATACTTCTGATTTGCTGATAATGACCATCCACAGAACAAAACTAAACATGTAACATAAAAAGCCTATGATTGTTGTGAAAGACATTGAAAAAGAAAAAACAGCATTCGTGATTTGAATTGAATTTGCCTGAGAACCTAATTTCACTAAAATCAAACCTGAAGTTGATAATACAACATATATTAAGAATAATAACATTATTTTTTCTCCTTTTTATCTTTCAATATTGAAAGTTCTTGAATTAACAGTTTTAGTTGGTTTTGCTGTTTTGATAACAACGCAGAATTCTTGATTTCAATAAACAGCAAAACAAAGATTGCAGCGATGATTAAAAAATTAGAGGTTGTTTCAAATCCTAACAATTTGGCAAACCATTCTGGTAATTTAGGAAAAAGAGCAAAAATCACCAAACCCGCCGATATAAACAACCACCTAATCGCATTTTTTAGCAAAAAAATATTTTTATTAATCGAACGAATAATATAAATAAAAAAGAGCAACGAGAATAGTAACATTTCAATTCTTAAAATTGGGCTCATTAGTCTCCCTCCCGCATAAAACCTGAAACAATGATTGCAATACTTACTTCAAACATATATTTGACCGAAGTAAACGAACGAATCGATGATTGACCACCTGATCGTTCCATCATATTAACAGCAACTTCCTTGATTTTGAATTTCTTTTTAAGCAGATGTACAGTTGATTCGGGTTCTGGATAACTCGTCGGATACTTTTTAGAAAAATAGCTGATGATTTCCTTATTGCAAGCACGATACCCAGAAGTTACATCATATATTTTTTTCCCTGACGATAGATAAATCAAAAAAGAAAGAATTCTAATCCCGATACGACGCATAAAGGTTGTTTGGAAATCTGCTTTTTGGTTTGGTAAAAACCTTGAACCAATTACGAAATCAGCTTCTTTTTTGATTATCGGTTGTACGACTAAGTCTAAACTGTTGATATCATGCTGTCCATCCCCATCAAATTGAACCGCAATATCATACTCGTTTTCTTCAGCATACTTATATCCCGTTTGAACAGCTCCACCGATCCCCAAATTCATCACTAAATGAACCGCATTAATTTCATTTTTTTCTATAATTGCTTGTGTTTTATCAGTTGAACCGTCATTGATTACGACATAATCAATTGTATAGGAATAGTGATGACTATTCTCTTTTTTAAATGATTCAATAGACGTAATTGTATTTAATATATTTGATTCTTCATTATATGCAGGAATAACTAAAAGAACGCGCAAAGTAACTCCTCCTTTACCAATTAGTAACTATTAAGAATAGTATTTTATTAAAATTTGAATAAAAACAAAGATAAGCAACAATAAACTGCTAAAAAAAGCTATTTTATCCATTGATTGTTCGCTATACTTAGATTCTAACTTTCTTGACGTCAACATGTACGTGGCTAAAAATGCCATTGGGGTTAGATAACGTGCCTGATATCCATCCACTTTGTCGGCTCCCACTGGTGTGAATGTCATGTAAAGTGCTGTTGCACTTAGAATAATCATACTTAAAATAGAAAAACCAACAATCATTTTTTCTGTTATAGTAAAATAAACATTTTTTTCTTTTTGAATTTCTTGATAATCGAACAAACATAAGAACACCCATACACATATATTTAGAAGAGTAACGAACGGATTAATCACGAGTACGTACCCCATTAAGCCAAATGTTGCAGATAAGTAACTTATGCTGTTTGATGAAAAGAAAAGAGTTAGCATTTTAAGATAACTGATTGGATTTTTTATAATTCCAACCGTTTGTTTATCAGAATCAACGTTCGGTAGTCTCCATTGATTGATCCCCATGTCAGCAGAATACTTGTAAACTAAAAGAGCGACAATAAATAATATTATAGATAGCGTACTATATAAAATCCACTGGGCTTTTTTATTTTTAAAATTTTCTCGCCTTAATAAGAAAAATAAAACTAACACAGGTGCATATACAACTTTGATAATGATCGCCATACTAAAACAACTGGCAATCAAGATAAATTCTGACAATTTTATATGGGACTTTTCATAACGAATTCGCATGATCTGGGCAAAACCTAACATGACCACGCCCACTAGTAGTGCATCTACCCCAACTGATGCTGCGAGATACAACATAACAGGTTGAACTGCAAAAAACGCCATTACCCTCTTACCATAAGGCATTTTTTTGATTGAAAAAAACGCTAGCAATCCGTATGCTACTACATTAAAGATTCTAGCAAACCACACATAAAAAATCATGGGTAGCTGAAAGAGCATCGCTACTTTTATCCCGATTCCGCTAAATATATAGGAGAGAAAGGGGTAGGTTACTGCAGAGGTCTCTTTTTTCTCTTCTATTGTTACTGAGGTTTCTTTGGTTGTATTTTTATTATACATATCTCTGAACTCTTCATAGGCAGTGTAAGGTTCTTCCTTATACATCGATTCAAACCCTGCAGGTAATTCCAGTTTATCTCCATTTTCGAAGAATAAATTTCCCTCTGCTACAGATATACTCTTCAAAATATGAGCCCGTTCATCCATTGTTTGTCCTACTGGCATAAGTATGGATAGCAATGAACCAAACAAAATGATCGTTAAGAAAGCAAAATACTCATAACGATTTTTAAATGTCCCCTTCGCAATCAAGACAACAAATATAACGAACGATACCAAAACAAAAAAGCGAATCACATTAAAATGAAACTGATTTGTTTTCTTCATTTCTGAAACTTGAAATTCTCTATCCCCGACGTCAATAAAGGATAGGGTTAACGGCTTCGTTTGATCTGTAAGTTTAATTACTTCTAGCGAATGTTGAATCTTTCGTTCACCGTAATTTGTTTCTGGACTAGTTATTTTTATTTTCGCTTCTGGGCCTTCGGCAACGGATGTAATGAAGGAAAGCCTGGTCGCCTTACTTTCAGTATTTGGAATAATTATTTTGCCTTGAACAGTTTTATCAATCAGCTTATAGCTATTTTCTCCTGTTTTTTTTATATTCTCAAGCGTTACATTCGTTACATCTTCACTAACATTTCCATATCTAAAATAGGAGAAATTAAATACAAACATCTCAATTAGCAATACAACAAACACACTACTCAATAATATTATCAGCCACTTATATAGATTCTTTTTCTTTTTATCCATAGAAATGTCAGCCATCTTACTCCACCCTTTTCATTCATTTACTCCTCAATTAGTAACAAAAATACCTAAAGAATAGAAATGCCCTAACCATTTCTATTCCTTAAATTCTTTTTATTATTTTGAAAGGGAGGCAAGCATACTTTCTAATGCCTTTTCCCAAGTCGGAATTTCAAAACCTAACGCCTTCGTTTTAGTAAGATCCATTACTGAATACTTTGGTCTAGTCGCTTTTTGTGGAAATTGGCTTGAATCTACTGGGAGAACTTCTACATCTGTATTCTTTAAGATTTCTTTAGCAAATTCATACCAGTTGCAACTATTATCATTTGAAAGATGATACACGCCATAAGGAGCTTCTTCTTTTACAACAAAAACCATAAATTCAGCTAATGTTCTAGTCCAAGTCGGACGGCCGAATTGATCGTCAACAATAGTCAATTGATTGCGTGTTTCCGCTAATTTTTGCATTGTGAAGACAAAATTATGTCCATATTGACCAAACACCCACGAAGTACGGATGATGTAATATTTTTCCAGGATATCCTGAACAATTTGTTCCCCTAGTAATTTCGTCCGACCATACTCGTTTTGAGGATTTGTCTGATCATCAGTTTTGTACATTTCATCTTTTTTAGTCCCATCAAATACATAATCTGTACTGATATAAACCAAGGTTGCATCAACTGCTTTAGCCGCAATGGCTACGTTGCGTGTACCCTCTACATTGATTTTCTCATCTAGTTCTTTGCCTTCGTCCTCCGCTTTGTCCACAGCTGTATACGCCGCACAATGATAAATCAATTTAGGCTTCAAATTAGTGATATAAGCCATTGTTTTCTCTGCATCTGTAATATCTAATTCTTTTGAATCTGTGGAAACGTATTCCATTCCTTGTTCGTCCAATAAATGACGCAACTCCGTACCAAGTTGCCCATTACCACCGGTTAAAAGTATCATTTTTGTTTCCTCCTCGTAAATTTAAAAGCATGACGGGCTCATTTTATCTTGACTGAAAACGGATAAAATCAACCTATTTTTGCTTCTATCCGCTATCCATTCGTATTTAGAGCGTGGAGCAAAACCAATTTTTAGGTTTGTTCCACGCTCAACAACTCATTATTGTAATCATACTCGGTTAAAATCTGATGTAATCGAAGTGTAGCAGAATAGTTACTGAATACACCGTTTATCTGGATTCTATAATCCAGTCACGATTTATTGACCGTTTTTCGCATAATTGGCTTCCACAGCAGCTTTGTCTGCTTCCCACCAACTTGAATTTTCTGTATACCATTTGATTGTATCAGCTAAACCATCACGGAAATTAGTAAATTCTGGCGTCCAGCCTAATTCTTCACGTAATTTTGAAGAATCGATTGCATAACGTAAATCATGACCTGGTCGATCATTTACGTGTTCGTATGCATCTTTTGGTTCACCCATTAATTCCAAAATTAATTCCATTACAGCTTTATTATCTTCTTCTCCGTCTGCGCCAATCAAGTATGTTTCACCAAGTTTTCCTTTTGTTAGGATCGTCCAAACAGCTGAAGAATGATCATTTGTATGAATCCAATCACGAACATTTTTACCCGCACCGTATAATTTAGGTGTAATTCCGCTTAAGACATTGGTAATTTGACGTGGAATAAATTTTTCAATATGTTGGTAAGGTCCGTAATTATTTGAACAGTTCGAAATTGTTGCTTTTAAGCCAAATGAACGTCCCCACGCTTTTACTAATAAGTCTGAACCTGCTTTTGTTGATGAATATGGGCTTGAAGGGTTATAAGGTGTTTCTGCTGTGAATTTTTCCCCTTCCCCTTCACCATGTCCTGGCAAGTCTTCACGTAAAGGTAAATCACCATAAACTTCGTCTGTTGAAACATGATGATAGCGTACATCATGTTTTCGACAAGCTTCAATCAAAGTATACGTACCAATAATATTTGTTTGCACAAATGGAAACGGATCATTCAGGGAATTATCGTTATGAGATTCTGCCGCATAATGAACCACTGCATCAGTATTTTGAACCAAGCGATCCACTAATTCAGCATCCGCGATATCGCCAACGACTAATTCAACACGATCTGTTGGTAGTCCTTCAAGGTTTTTCTTATTTCCTGCATATGTTAATTTATCTAATACCGTGACATGGACTTCTGGATGATTGTTCACGACATAATGAACAAAGTTTGATCCAATGAAGCCAGCTCCACCAGTAACAATGATGTTTTTCATCTTCAAGATCTCTCCTAAATTTTTTTAGATTTCACCGTAAACAAAAGGATTTTCTGATTCAAATTCTTTTAAGGTTGGATGATTTTTATCTTTTTCAGAGGTAATTGCTTTTTGAATATCTATCGGCCAATCAATCGCTAAATCTGGATCATCAAAGGCAATACCACCATCTGCAGGTGCATTATAGTAATTATCGCACTTATACATAAAGTTAACATTTGGAGTCAACGTTACAAAGCCATGGGCATAGCCCTTCGGTACCAATAATTGACGATGGTTATGTTCAGATAAAATATATCCTTCCCATTGTCCATATGTTGGACTACCTTTGCGGATGTCAACGATCACATCTAAAACCGCACCTGTTACAACACGAATTAGTTTTGTTTGAGCTGCTTCACCTTTTTGAAAATGCAAGCCACGTAATACGCCCGCTTCGCTTGAAAGAGAATGGTTGTCTTGTACAAAGTCAAAATCTAATCCTTTTTCAGCAAATTTTTCTTTAGAATAGCTTTCAGTAAAAAAGCCGCGGTGATCGCCAAATACGTCCATCTCAATGATTTTTACATCTTGCAATTTTGTGTCAATAACGTTCATTCTAATCGCTCCTAATCTGTTTCTGCCAATCTTAGTAAATATTGTCCATACCCATTCTTCTTCAATGGTTGTGCCAGTTCAATCAATTGCTCTCTTGTGATGTATCCCATTCGATAAGCAATTTCTTCCAAACAAGCTACTTTTAAGTTTTGGCGTTTCTCGATTGTTTCAATAAAAGTTGACGCTTCTAATAGGGATTCATGAGTTCCTGTGTCTAACCATGCAAACCCACGTCCCATCACTTCAACAGACAATTTATTTTTTTCTAAATATACTTTATTTACATCTGTGATTTCTAATTCACCACGATCAGATGGTTTGATATTTTTAGCGATTTCGATTACTTCGTTATCATAAAAATACAAACCAGTAACAGCGTAATTTGATTTTGGTTTCTCAGGTTTTTCTTCAATTGAAAGAGCAGTCATCTGATTATCAAATTCAACTACACCAAAACGTTCTGGGTCATTCACATGGTATCCGAAAACAGTGGCTCCGTTTTCTTTTGACGCTGCACGCTGCAACATATTCGATAAACCACCACCATAATAAATATTATCACCTAAAACTAAACACACACTATCATCGCCAATGAATTCTTCACCAATAATGAATGCTTGTGCTAATCCATCAGGACTTTCCTGAACCGCATATTCAATATGAATCCCTAGGTCTTTCCCGTCGCCGAACAAACTTTCAAAGCGAGGTGTATCATCCGGTGTCGAGATAATCAGAATTTCTTTGATACCTGCTAACATCAAGGTTGACATTGGGTAGTAGATCATTGGTTTGTCATAGATAGGCATTAATTGTTTTGATGTGGCTTTCGTTAATGGATATAATCTGGTTCCACTTCCTCCAGCTAAGATGATCCCTTTCATGAAAAAACTCCTTATACTAATTTATTTTATTGTTATTTACTAACTGTTATTATTGCATTATTAGCTATGATTGTCATTCATTTTAAGAATATTTTACAAAACTGTAAAATAGCAGTTGACTATGAATTTAAAAATATCCTTTTGAAGAGCACGTAACTAATAGCACACCGCCATTTCAGTTGCTGATAAAAGCTGGCTTTTGTATTGATTTCACTCGCATTATCGCTATGCCTACGATATAAAGTAAGCGGTTGTGCTATCAATGCACTTTTATTTCCATAAGCTGCAATCAAACCGATCCACATGTCATGCATCGGGACCTTAGCAGGAATGGGCAATATTCTTGTCTTTAACTCACTGCGAAATGCCATACCTGCACCGATATATTTATTTTTGACAATATTATGAAGAAAGCCTAATTTAACGTTTCGGTACTCAAAATAAGAAGGTTCGATTACATCCAACTTTTCGTTCACGATCACCAAATCACTGATTACTAAATCTATTCTAGGATGCGTGTGAAAAAATTCTAAGGTTATTTGAACTTTTTCAGGCTGCCAAACATCATCTTGATCTGCCAAAAAAATGAATTCGCCCTGACTTTGATTGATAGCAAATTCAAAATTCGCAATCACGCCTTTTCCTGGTCCGTTAAAAAATTTTACCCGCGAATCTTGTGCTCTATATCGTTTGATAATAGCCAATGTTGCATCTTTAGATCCATCATCAGATATAATCAGCTCATCTTGAGAAGCCAATTGAGGTAAAATACTATCGAGCTGTTCTTCTAAATATTTTTCTCCATTGTAAGTGGCAATGCAAACTGAAATCATTTATTTTCCTTTCATTAGCGATCGATATTCTAAAAATGTTCGTCGCCAAATTTTACGATTCTTGACCCGCAAAAATTGCTTGACCGTTCTTAAAAGCAAATGTCTTCTGTGGTTGTAAAATTGCTCTTGATCATACTTCTTATAAAATAGCGTTTCTCCTCTAATAATCGATTCATAACGTTTACTGTTGATTGTTTGGTAGTCCAACACAGATAGATCATGCGTTAGATGATTATTCAACACACTGATTTTTTTATCTAATTGATGGATCTTCCAAAAAAGCCAATGATCTAAAAAGTCCAACGGAAAATCCAAGTTAAAGGAACCAATACTACCCAGTGTTGCCTCAGGAAGTACAGTTCCAGAATTAATACTCATAATTTTTTCTGAATAGGTACCGGCTTTTGGCAGTTCAGATTGACCTCCGATATATTTATCAGAAAAAACCGGAGAAATTTGTCTGCCATGAGAGCTGACAATTGGAACATACGCTCCAACCTCAGGATCTAGAGATAAACTAAGTAGACGTTCAAGGTAATGCTCATCAAGCAAAGTATCTTGATCTAGCAATAACAACAAGTCGCCCTGCACTTCATTAAGACAGTGCCTTCCTGCGTTATATGCTTTAGCCAATCCTGGATTCGTTCCATCGTGAACGTAACGAACATTTTGAAACGAGAACAATGTATCCACTTGCTCGTTTTGACTATTATCGTAAATAAATAAATACACTGATTTTTTTTCTGATATCACTCTTTTTATATAGTCATAGCTAGGTGTTTCTGAGAATTTAGTTTGATATAAAACCATCGTAATGACCAACTTATTCTCCACTAGAAAAACCTCCAGCCCCATTTGTTGAAAAATTTTATCATTGAGTGTAAAAATATCTTAAATAAATCTTTATTTTTATGCGCACCCTTCTCATACAAGTGAATCACGGTTTCAAAAGGGGTGTATAAAATGTTATATCCAGCTTTGCCAAAACTCAAACAAAGATCATTGTCTTCAAAATACATGAAAAAGCGCTCATCAAAACCGCCGACCTGTTTAAATTTATCGATATCGATCACCATAAAACAACCAGAACCCATTTTTATATAGGAGGTACGATCATCAGGTAAGTCGCGACATTCATAATAACTTAAACGCTTATCAAATAGCTTTTTGACTGATTGAAATGGAACAAATCGTAGCATATAATCAAAGACATCTAATTTTTGACGGACTAAATACTGCGTTGTTCCATCTGAATTTAGGACTTTAGGACAAACAGCAGCCAATTGTTCCTCTGCTTTGATACGCTGAATCATTTCGTCCAAAGCTTTTTTTGTAATCAAAACATCTGGATTAAAAATGACCGCATAACGCGTAGCAACCTTTTTTAAAATCTGATTATGTCCATAACCAAAACCATTATTTTCCTCAGCTCTATGTAACAGAATAAATGAACCATACTGTTCAAGTTTCTCTATATAGCTTTGCTCAGAAGCATTGTCAAAAATATGTATATCATAGTTTGACTCTAGGCCCAATTCAGTTTTTAAATTATCAAGCACATCAAAAATATGACGGCTATTATGAGTAACAATGGAAATCGTTATTCTATCATTCATATTTTTTGCACCTCATTTAAAATCAAATTAATCAAACCAGTCGTTTTCTAACTTAGCCTGTCGTAACCCAAAGTCAAGGAACTATTGTTACCAAAGCTTTACTACCCAATTATTAGCAGTTTTTCATTCTGTATAAAACGTCATATCCCACAGGTTTTTTCATTATTTAACGAACTTCGTAGGAGAGCAGAGCAAAACTGTCACTGTTTTGTCCCGCCCTCTTTTTTACTCAATCAGGAAATTATAACACAGCTTATGAATCCAGCAACTATTGTCATGGAGCTATTACTTTTTTTTAGAATGTTTGCCTAGTCTTTTTTCTAATTGCTGATGACGAAATTCACGATTTCCAAACATGCGTAAAATGTACATCAATGGTTGATGATTTTCGCCAACTAATCCAATCATTTCTATAAATAATTCTAAACCAATTGCGCTAAAAACAATCAACAAAATGGATGCAACATTACTTGCATAACTAAATAATAGCGCTACAAAAGAGAACACCAGTGCTAACCCATAAATCGTCATTACCGCACCTTTGTGGGTAAACCCGAGTGAAAGTAAACGATGGTGCAAGTGCATCTTGTCTGCTGATGAAATCGGTCGCTTATTCATTAAGCGACGAATAATCGCGTAAACAGTATCTGTAATGGGTACACCTAAAATTATCATAGGTGTGATCACCGTAATAAACGTCGCATTTTTCAATCCTTGCAAAGACATGACTGCGATCATAAAGCCCAAAAATAAAGCGCCAGTGTCACCTAAAAATATCTTAGCTGGATAAAAATTGTACGGAAAAAAACCAGCAATACTCGCGACTAAAATAAAAATCACGATTGGGATATATACTGTTTTCGCATGAAGGAAAAAATAACCGATGACGCCAATTGTTGCTAAGCTAATGATCGAAACCCCCGAAGCCAGTCCATCTAACCCATCAATTAAATTAACCGCATTCGTAATTGCAAATATCCAAAACAATGTCAATGGTAAACTAAACCAACGTAAATCTATGTGACCTAGGAAAGGTAATGTTACGGCATCGATCCGAATCTCTGCCACAAAATAGATAACTAATGCACCAAGTATAATTCCTAGTGTTTTTTTCTTTGGGGATAATTCATAAATATCGTCGAGCAAGCCCGTTGCAACAACGATCCCAGCTCCCAAAATGATTGGCCAGATATAATTGATTGGTATAATAGACTGAAACATGACTAAACAAGAAAATGAAAAAACAAAATAAATACCTAATCCACCCGCTGTTGGCATATTTTTAGTATTCACTCTTCTTTCACCGGGAGCATCATATGCTCCTATTCTAAACGCCAATAATTTAACGATCGGCGTCGTGATCAAAGATAAGATAAACGTCAGAAATAGACGGATAACAATTTCATAAATAAACATCGACATGATGAACCTACTTTCTTAATGTACATCGTATATTATACCGAATCATTCTACATTTACAAGTTGGAACAGGTGTTTCCACTGGGTAGAAAAACGAAAAATTCTACTTGTTTATTTGAATCGAAAACGTTCGGTCTACTTCTTTAATTTTTCTTTTGCTTTGTCCACTAGTCGATTGATCAAACCATAGCGGTGTTGAATTTTTTCATTCGAGAGGTACTCTTTAACGACTGCATTGATAATACCACCTAGTATGATGATTGTGGCTGCAAAATTCAGCCACAACATTAAGATAATAAAGCTTCCTATAATTTGATAACTGGCGATTTTTGAACTGAAGTATTTGATATATAAACCAAACGCTTGTGACAATAACATCCAGCCCGCCGTTGCAAAAATAGCCCCTGGTATGATCGAACGAAATGTCAATTTTGCATTAGGAACAACGCGATAAATCAAACACATAATAACCAATAGGACCAATGATGTGATCGGCCACTTCAAGGCTTGAAAGGTATCAATAAAATCAGTTGAAAAATGAACTATTGGCTGCAGTAAATCTAAAATCGTTTTCCCTAAGCCCAATACCCCAACAACACCAACGATCGCTATCATAAATAAGAGAATCACAAGTAAAGACATGATACGAACAATGATAAAGTTTTTGCGTTGTTCAACACCAAACGCTTTATTCATTGCCGTTTGCAGTGCATTAATACTTTGACTCGCACTCCATAAAGCGGCTAAAGCAGAAATCGACAGTAAGCCACCTGAGCGTTGTGTCAGCAAGGATTGGATTGCTGGTTTTAAGTCCTCAAATATAGCCTTTGGAATTGCTTCAGCGATATAGGGTAGCACTTCGTTTGGATCAATATGTAAGTACGGCAGGAGGTTTCCTACCGCAATCAATAGAGGAAACAGGGACAAAAGTAAATAGTAAGCCACAACGACCGACGTATTTCCAATCTCTGAATCAATCATGCGATGTTGTGTTGTTTCAATGAAACGCATTAATTTTTCATTCCTCTTTACTTTGTCTACCAGTTTCATACCATTCTCCTCTAATTGATTAATAAGTCAGTTCTTCTCCTTGAGAAGTTAAAATTTTTGGTCCATCTTTCGTAATAGCCAGTGTATGTTCAAATTGGCAACTGATTCCACCATCTAAAGTATATGCTGTCCAGCCATTTGGATCCATTTTCATACGCCACGTTCCAGTGTTGACCATCGGCTCGATCGTAATGACCATTCCTTCTTTTAAACGTAATCCTTTACCCGCTTCACCATAATGAGGAATAACTGGACTTTCATGAATAGTCGGACCAATACCGTGACCCACGAAATCTCTTACGACAGATAAATGTTCACTTTCAACATACGTTTGGATTGCATGTCCGATATCACCGATACGATTGCCAACTTGCGCTTGCTCGATCCCTAGATACAAGGCTTTTCTTGTTACTTCCATTAAGTGATCTAATTCTGGTGTTGACTTGCCGACTACATAAGCCCAGCAGGAATCTGACATAGCGCCTTTTAAATCAATGCACATGTCTACTTTGATCAAATCGCCATCTTTTAATGGCTTTTTACGAGGAAAGCCATGACAAATTTCATCATTGATACTACAGCATGTTGCATATTTATAGTCTTCAAAACCGATTTGAGCAGCAATGCCGCCATGACTTTCAATAAAGTTTCTAACGAACACTTCAATGTCCCAACTCGTAACTCCTGGTTTGATAAACGTGCGTAAATGACGATGAACGTCTGCCAATAATTCTCCAGACTCATCCATCATTTCAATTTCTCTTGGTGATTTTAGTGTAATCATTCAATTTCGTCCTCCTAAAATATAAAAGCTGAAAGAGCTTGGCCAGCATTGACAGAAAATAGAAAAAATAAATGCAATGCTCTTTACCAAAATTATTTTTTATCTTTTCCGATACCTTCATTTTTTAAAGTGTTAGCTCTTATGAATCGATAAGATCGAAGCAAAGCATAACGGCTAGCTCTTGAAGCTAAAAAATCTTCATATAAGAGTATTTTATCATAATTTATGAAAATTTCACTGAAAAGTAGTTGTTAAAAATAGATTTCATTCTTTTTTAATCTTCTAACCATCAAAAACGTTGAAATGTAGATAATTTATCCATTTTAAGACTTCATTTTGTAATTTACACAGCCTTCGTTTTTCTGATATAATCAAAGTGGTATTATTTGAAGGAGGAAATCTAATGACCTTAGCTAAAATCGTTTATGCAAGCATGACTGGAAATACAGAAGAAATCGCAGATATCGTTGCTGAAGCTCTTGAAAATTTAAATATTGAAGTTGAAATCAATGAATGTACACAAGTTGATCCTGAAGATTTTGAAGAGGCGGATATATGTGTCGTTGCGACATATACATATGGTGATGGCGAATTACCGGACGAAATAGTAGATTTCTACGAAGAACTACAAGAAATCAATCTAGCTGGAAAAACTTACGGTGTTTGCGGATCAGGCGACACTTTTTACGATGAGTTCTGTAAATCAGTGGATGACTTCGACGCTGTTTTCACAAAAATTGGCGCAACCAAAGGAGCAGATAGCGTAAAAGTCGATCTAGCTGCTGAAGAAGAAGATATTCAAAATCTTGAAGCTTTTGCTAAAAAATTAGCAGAAGCTGCAAAATAATTATTAGAAATAACGATAATTAAACAAGAAAAGGCTGAAAGCAACGTCAATGAGTTTGCTTTCAGCCTTTTCGTTTAATTGCTCTTAACTATCGATATCAATCGGTTCATCGCGCTCTAAAATCTGCTCGATTGCATCTTTCATCAACTGTTCAATTTGTTGATCACTTGGACGAATGATTCCCGAAGTCATTAATGCCGCAATTCCCGTTGCAACGATCCAAGTTCCCATGTGAAGAGAATTGATTTCTGAGTCATTTAATTTTTCGTAGTCAGGGTCTTTTTTGACCGCATTGGAAAAATAGCTATAAGAAAACTCTTGCATTCTTTTTCCACCACCATATTCTTCTAAATATAATGCGCGGTATAATTTACTTTCGTTTTTAGCAAAGTGAATGTAATTTAACGCTAAGTCCACAATAGTATTATCTGTATGAGTGACAGGAAATACTTCTTTTGCTAAATATTCGTGAATCTTTTCAAATAATTCTTCTTTTAAATCATCCATATTTTTAAATTCTAAATAAATAGGTTGTGTTGAGCATTTCATTTTGGTTGCAATGTTTCGTGCGGTGAATTTCGAAAAGCCTTCAGTGGCCACTACTTCGTATGCAGCATTTAAAATCTGATCTTTAGTAATTGTTTTTTTTCTTGCCATAATCTTTCAATCCCCTCTACCTATCCTTTACAACGCTTCCATATCAATACTACAGTTATTGTAACACGATTTGTTTAATCTGCAAAATTCTAGTACTTCAATTTATATTATTTTATTAATTTGATTAGACGGGACTTTCAAGAGCTTTTTTTCAGAATTAAATAAGCTGTTAGACTTGCTCGTTTGTTTGAGTTCACGAACTCTACGTGTTATGATATGAACGGTTACATGAATGAAAACTAGGAGGTTATTCTATGACATTACCAAATTTTAATGAGATATTAAAAAAATATGCGAGATTAATTGTCGCAACTGGTGTAAATGTTCAAAAGGGACAAAGTATCGTTTTACAAATTAATGTTGATCAAGCACCTTTGGCTCGATTGATTACAGAAGAAGCATATAAATTAGGGGCTGGTGAAGTAATTGTTCAATGGAATGACGATATCATTCAACGTGAATTTTTATTACATGCAGACGAAAAGTACTTGGAAAGTATTCCTCAACATAAAATAGACCAAACGAATGACTGGGTCAACAAAGGAGCCAGCCGAATCAGCGTTGTCTCATCTAATCCTGATGCTTTAGCTGGAGTAGATCCAGATCGTGTAGCTGCTTTCCAATCTGCTTCTGGCAAAGCGTTAGTTAATTTAAGAAAGGCTACACAAGCGAATAAAGTCAGCTGGACAGTTGTTGCCGCCGCAGGTAAAGAATGGGCAGCTAAAGTCTTCCCAGACTTGAAAGACAGTGAGCAACAAGTCGATGCACTCTGGGATCAGATATTTAAAACAACTCGTGTTTACGAGGCCGACCCTGTTGCCGCTTGGCAAGCCCATGATAACAAGTTAGCTACAAAAGCAGATGCGTTAAATAAAGAACAATTTAAAGCATTACACTACACAGCACCAGGTACAGACTTAGTGATTGGTTTGCCCAAAAATCATTTATGGGAAGGTGCCGGCAGCGATAACGTTCGTGGTGAAAAATTTATGGCTAATATGCCAACAGAAGAAGTTTTCACCGCTCCTGACAGCCGTCATGTTGATGGTGTTGTTTCTAGCACTAAACCATTAAGTTATGCCGGAACAACTATCTCTGGTATGAAATTTACATTTAAAGACGGTAAAGTCATTGATTTTTCTGCCGAACAAGGAGAAGATGTATTAGCGAAATTACTTGAAACAGACGAAGGCGCACGTCATTTAGGCGAAGTAGCGTTGGTTCCAGACCCGTCCCCTATTTCTCAATCAGGTATTATTTTCTACAATACTCTATTTGACGAAAATGCTTCAAATCATTTAGCGTTTGGCTCCGCCTATGCTTTTAACTTACAAGGCGGAACTGAAATGACTGAGGAAGAATTAATAGCAGCAGGTCTAAACCGCAGTCATACTCATGTTGATTTCATGGTGGGATCAGATCAAATGGATATAGACGGCATTAGAGAAGATGGCACACGAGTTCCGATTTTCCGTAGTGGGGATTGGGCATAGCATAAAAAAAAGCTGAAACCAACATCTTTAACATGATTGGTTTCAGCTTTTTTATTATTAATAAGGGAAATAAAATTCAGCAGTGTAGCCGATAGTTGTAAGCCCTCTTCTGATTATATATGTTTGATAAGCAATTGCTTTGCGATTAACATCTTTCAACTCTTTGTCAGCATAAGCGTTCATTGATTTAGCATTTTTGAATAATTTCAAAGAATTACTCAACATTGATTTTGGTACGCCTACTGATTTATAGTTGATCTCACCAGCGAATGTTTTATTATCTCTATAAGATATTTTTCCAGAGTAGTTGATTGTTGCGTAGTTTTTCTTAGGAACTAGTTTCACTTCAATTGCTTCTAAACGATAAGAATATTTTGATGTTCCTGAAGGGACTCCGCCTTTTTCCCAACCCATCCAGCCAAACTCTTGGGCATGAACACGATAAAATACATCATATACTTGACCCAATTGACCTGTTAGCTTGATTTGAATGGCTTCTAAACGTTTTTTCTGACCAGACGTTCCTGATGATTGGCCATTTTTCTTCCAAGCTTGCCAACCAATATCTTGTACGTGTGTACGGTATTCAATATTTCCACTATAAGGTGAATTTTTAACTTTCAATTGAATGGCTTCTAAACGTTTTTTCTTACCTGATGTTCCTGATACTTGAGCATTGCTCTTCCATCCTTGCCAGCCGATATCTTGTACACGTGTACGGTAAGTCACAGATGCTGATTGTGCTGCACGTTCACTTCGCGCAAATGATTCTGCTGTTTCTGAATCATTGCTTGGCAAAATCTCTGCAGTTTGTAAATCTCCATAAGGTGCTACTGTGATCTCTTCTTCTGCCGCCCTAACATTTGATGCTCCCCCAAATAATGATAACGACAATGATAAACCTAATAATACTAAACTAACCTTTTTCATTTTCTCACAATCCTTTCTTTGTAACATCATAATTATATAATATATACTAGTTAAATTACAATAGTCATTTAAAAACATTTTTAAATTTTTGGTAGTTTTTCCGTATCTAGTGAAACAACTTCTATACTAATAGTGTGAAAACAAAAAAACACCTATCAAATCAACGTTTGACAGGTGTTTTTTACGTTCCCGACTAACTAACCCTACCTATTATATAGTTAGAGACTGATAGAACTTTCTTATTTTTATTGAGTTTGTCTCTATATAAATAGACTGCGTTTTATAATAATTTGGCACAAAATTTGGCACAAAAAATAGTAACACCTGGTTAAGTATCTCATTCTAGACAAAGGGAACAAAAGTTCTTATAATATTTCCAAGGTGATGATAATGAGATATGTAAAGACTGTGCATCTAAAAGAGCATATACGACCAGCGCAATATTTTTACTCGTTACATCTGGTCCCGTTCCGCAAAGTAAGCTCCAAGAGAATAAATATCGAGGGTATCATTTATAATCTTTGGTCATTCCCGCCTGTCAAAAAGAAGGACTATCTAGCTGCATTCCCGCTTGAAAAAATCGATCACTTTATTGTTTTAGAGTATACAGATCCCTATCAGTATCTAGCTTTATCTAGTAAAAAAGTTTATAAACGGACTGATTTCAAAATGGAAACAAGGCGCGTAGAATACATATTTGATCGGTGGAATTACGATGAATGGAAGTGAAATGATAAACTTAATCGATGAATACGAAGCCGGACAACTAACTTACGAAGAGTTCCAAATGTATATATGGGGATGTGGCCAGAGGCTAATCAATGATGTTGGATTGGAAAAGTTTATATTTTACTTAAATGCCGAGGAGGGCGAATATTATGCAAAAGAGTAGCTATGTAGGTATCGTTGATAAAATTAGGGTTATAAAGTCGTTTCCCGATATGCTAGTGCGTTTTACACTGCATACCCCTTCCGCTGATATCAATTGCCTAGTTGGCAGAAAGGAGCTGGCTAATCTCATTCTATTTCTTGAGGATGGAAAATTTGAACTTGCTACCTTTGGGCACTATAATAATCGTAAGCAATTCGTGATAGAGAAATTTGCAGTCAAAAACCCTGATACCTTTGTTCGTGAGTTTGTTTTAAAACATATGGCAAGCATAGCTTAGTCCCTACTTTCTTATAGTAGGGAATTTTTTATAGTCATCTGACTCCTAATGTTTATATTTGACAAATAACACAATAAAGCATACATTAAGAATAGTTAAAAAGGAGGATTTCTATGAAAAAAATTAATTATTTATTTATTGTTTTCGGGTTTATTGTTTTAATCTGTTTTGGTTCTCAAGAAGCTTTAGCCACAGTTGAATTCTATGATCAAGTCAACGTAAACAAAACGGAATTGTACCGCTATCCAGAAGGCAGAAGTACAGTTCATCATCGCGTGAATGGTTTGACAATCACCGGATATATCCCAAATCCTTCTGGAGGAGTCAATCTTCCGAACGACAGATTGTCGGGTCTTTGGGTTCCTGCGGGGTATAGAGCTATCGTAACTGAAAATGATAATTATAAAGGAAGAACTCTAACAGTAGAAAATCGTTCTGGCAATCTTAATAGAACTTGGATTAACAGTGTCTTATCCTCTACCACAATAGATTCCGGAGGAATTATTAACCTTTCAGAATATGGACTTAGCAGAAAAGTTTCTTCTATCATTGTTGAGCAAATAAAAAATGATGCTACAAACCCTATCGTATACGAAGATCATGGTTTTGGGGCTAGATCACAAATCTTAAATGTTGGGAATTATCGGAAAAAGAACTTATCTTTTGGTAATGACAGAATTTCATCTATAAGAGTTCCTAAAGGATATACAGTTCAAATGTGGGATGACGATAAATATAAGGACCGAAATTATACGTTCGTAGGACCTATTAATATTCCTTTTTTAGAAGGTTTTAACGACAAGGTTTCTTCATTAAAAGTTTGGAAAAACTAAATAATTTTCTCCCCTCCTTGCGTATATTATCGTAAGGAGGTTTTTATATGAATCAGATAATTATATTAGATGGTAATGTAGTAGGATTGGTTAGCGATGATGGTGCGGCTCGATGGGAGTTTGATAGTTTGATGGATGCTGCAGAGTTGTATAGGTTACTGGTGTTGAGTATGGATATTGAGGATAGGATTGCAGTGTTGTGCGAGGATAGTTTATAATCAAAAGTATCACAAAGGGGGATTCGTAACATGAAAAAGACTATATTAGTAGGTTTTATATCTTTTGTTTTAGGTGGTTTAGCTTTTACCGCAATATCGCAAACCGTTGAAGGTGCAAAAGACAAAGTAAAGGCGTCTGACTATTCCATTTACGGTTATAGAGTAGGTCGCTCCAAGTCTGACGAACTTATAAAGCAATATAACGACGCTTTGAAAGCTAAGGGTCCAGAAGCGACAAGAATGTATCAAGAAATATTAATTGAGCAAAATTTTGTAATAATAGGTCAAAATTTAGAAAGCCAAAGCCAGAACGCAGATATAATTAAAGCGCTAGGTAAATTAAGATAGTTTTCTCGACTTAAATTAGCCCCCACAATCGTGAGGGTTTTTATTTACACAAAAAAACGCCTCGTTAGAGACGGAATACTGAATTACTCTTGCACAGTGGACACGCATATAATACCTACTAATAGTACAACTTATTAGCAGTTTTTCATCAAAAATAAAACACCGCCCGATAGTATGGACGGCATTTTGCAAGGAGTATTCATAATACTACTTTATTAGAATAAGATTAGCATATACTAATAAGTTTGGCTGTGCAAAGAATATACACGCTTACTTTTATGTACCTTGCAGGACTCGAACCTGCGACCGGACGGTTATGAGCCGTCTGCTCTGACCAACTGAGCTAAAGGTACGAAAACCGCCCCATGTAGAGGCGGCACGATGATTGTGACGAACACATAGAAAGGTGTTCTTTTTTAGTTTATAGTGTTGGGTGGAGTTGTAGTGTTTCTATTTAGTATCATTTCCAATATATTTATTAGTAATGATCCTATAAATTTCTGTCATCGAACTATCTGTTTCTGAGTGAAATTTACTAAATTCATCATTAGTCATATTCACATCAGAACTTTCGACATATTTATTTTCTAGACTTTGTAATTTAGAGTATATTTGGTCATAATATTTATTATCTTCAAATTTAAAGAAAAGAGAGTCTTGTCTTATATTGTTTAAAACTTCTATCATTTGATCAGTACCAATTATTTTCCCATTACTAAAAACAATTGGTTTTCTCGCTTTAGGAATTTCATTGACAAGATAATCCAAATAAATTTCTTTAAAGTACTCAGATTCTAAATTTGCTTTATGATGCTTATTTTCTTTATAGTTTTGCCAAAATAAAGAAACGACAGAGACGATTACCGCAATAATCGATAACCAAGATTCAATTTTCAATTTTCGCTTCTCCTCTTTTATAAAAAATTTTAGGAACATACTCACTTTTAGTACAAACGTTTTTTTATTGCCTTTGAAAGTTCATCTGAACTCGACTTAATTTCTACGTTTTTTTCTATTCCTTCATATCCTACTTCCAAAACAAGTTCCGAAAAAAATCCTTGAACAAAAGATGAAGCTACTTTTTGTATGTTATTTGGAAATTCAATTTCTATTTTCTCAGAGTGATTTGTATAAACCCCTTTCACTTGATCCTCATATATTTTTTGCCCATAAGGAAAACCAGCTAATCCAGAAATAGTATTATCAAATTTCAATTTTACAATTTTCATTTATTTTCCTCCTTTTTCATCACAAAGTTTAAATTATACGCTGTTCCTGGCATAAATACAACAGATTCTGCTAAAATCTCACTATCTGGTGCATAATTGTAAAAATTTTTCTGTGTATTAAATCCTAACCAACCTTCTGAATCGAATTCTATGAATTCCTTTTTAAAAAAAATTACTTCGTTTCCGCTTAGCATATAACAAGTATCGTTTTCAGCTTCTTGCTGTAAACTATTTATTAATACTGTAAGTCCTGTACCTCCACTGGAAAGTAGATTTTTTCGACCTGATATTTTATCCTGTAGTGCCGCAATATTCCAAAAATACTCCTCTTTATAATTGGTATCCTCTTTCATCATTCTTAGATGATTCAAGTATACTTCAGATAAATATTTATATCTACCTTCCTTGAACTTATTTTCTAATATCTTACTCTTAATATCATCTCCAACTAACTTATCGGAAAAACTAACAATAGCTATATTAATTCCGTAGTACTGACCTTTTTGTTCAACATCATCAACTAGTTTAGTATGATTATCAGTTATATCTATGTCAATCAAACAATCCGAATCTCCGTGTTCGCCAGCGTTTCCAACTAGTTCAGTCATAACATTCGAAATTTTATCTATATGAACCTTTGATAAATTAAATATTTTTAAAAAAAGTTCTAACTCTTGTTGAAACTTACCTAAATAATTAGTTTTTAAATCCCGCTCCTTATCAAAAGCAATGAGACTTCTGTAATGTTGATTATACATTTCTGCTTTGAATTTTGTAGCATACTTGTTATTACTTTTTTGGTCAGAGTTATTCAGTAACTTAAGTGGTGAAGAGAAAATTCCTTGTGTAATTATTATATCTATCGGGTCCCAGTATACATATACTCGTCTATGATCTTTTTTTAACTGATAACATACACACTCAAAAAGAATATATACTAATTTATCTTGTACTTCTATTCTTCTTGTTGGAAATTCAAAATAGAATGGTATCTTTTGTGTCTTATATTTTCGCAATACACTATTTACAAAATGAATAATGTCTTGCAAAATTGTACCATTGAAAACTTTAGTGTAGTTGATATAATGCACACCGCCATGTTTGTCAATAGTTACAACACTTCCACTTTTAGGATTCTTCTTAAAAAGTTGTTCTAATCTTTTCATTCGATCACTCGCATTCCAAACAATATTTCACATTATGTTCAATTGTATCACATTATTTGAAGCGACAATAGAAAAAAGAACAATGACTATTAACAACGAACTGTTCACTCCTTTCTTTTTATACAATTTAGACCTTGCTTATATGCTATTATAACTATAAAACAAAATTATACCTTTCAAATTCTACCCAAATCACTCCCACATAAACAAAAAAATCCCACCTCAAAAGAGATGGGAAAAGGGAGATTATAAAAAAGTCTCGTTATTAGGGTAAGTTAAGTATATTAACTCTTGTCATATTTTGCAAAGAAAAAGAATTATTTAACTTCTTTTGAAGCTTTCTCTAACTGTTTCAATTGGAAATTATCATAGTTAAAGCGCATACGAGCGGTAGAACGACCATATTTTTTCAATTGTGCTTCTGCAGTCGCTACTGCTTCATCTGTTGGTAAGTACCATCGAGTTGCTCCGTTCATGAACCAAATTTCCGTATTTCCTTGTCTGCGTGTCACTTCATAAATATACATAATATCATCCTCTTCTATTTTTTGTGTTGGTCTAGTGCTATCCGCTGAATTGCTGCTGAATCCATTCGCTAAATCACGTTCAAACTGATTGACAGTAACTCCCCACTGGTTTAAATAAGGATACGGGTCAATGTGGTCACTTCCATTATTGGGTTGGTTGTAAGTACAATACATGTGAGTTTTAATCCCCGCTAAATCCTTAGTATCTAAAGTTAGTGGTATGCCTGCTTCTTTAGCTAATTGTCGAAGCAACTCCACATATAAACGATAATCTCGTTCAAATTCTGCTCTCGTGGCATGACTTTGGATTAACTCAACTGCAGCATACGTTTCGTAATTCCACCCACCACCAACATCATAAGCCCCACGTCCTACTTCAGCTGTTTGGATGACTTGTCCATTCCCAACTACGTGAGTGTAGAACCCGCTATTCAAATCTTTTCGACTCATAAAGTCCGCTTCATTCTGTGCGGTGGAATTAGGATTTCCAGTGCTGTGGGGATGGATTTGCCTATAAGGTGCATAGCCTACTTGTGGAGTAGACCTAATCTGGCGTTTAATCTCCATCCTCTTCACTGCCCTTCTTTAAGTTGCTTGCTCCTAAATCATAAAACCCACCTGCTGCTAAACCAGCTATAGCGCCACCCCACATGAAGTTAATTAAATTTTCCGGGTCATACGAAAGGCTCCAACCAATGCCAAGTGCTACTCCTAAGCCCAAATTGATTAATGGTAACCACTTATTATCAGTTCCCGTGTACTTCTTTACTAGTTGCGTTGCCGCTAATACAAATGCAACAATCGTTGTAGCTGATGCTAATATACTGTCCATTCTTTTTCCTCCTAAAAAAGAGAAAGCCGCTAAGCTTCCTCTTTCGTTTTTTTGATATTCTGTTCTTCTTTTTTCTGTTCTTCGAGAATTCGTAATACTTGATCGTTTAAAACATTTTTTACTGCTCGTTTTCCTTTACACCAGGGATTCCACCATTGGCAATAGCTCATATTGTTCACTCCTTTCTAGAAAATAGATAACTTATTGTTGCAGTAGCTACCGCCACATACAAACCGTTCGTTTGCATAAATTGATTAGCAGTCTCGCCTATTAGCGCCGAAAAGATAATCAACAGTAAGAAAATGCTAATCGTTATCACAAAGACCCTCACAATACGAGGTAAGGATTCCCAAACTTGTCTAAACAAAACCTTCTTTGCAATCTCTACGTCCGTTGCTAAAAGAGCAAGCTTTGCTTTTTGTTGGCTTTGGTCTTCTTGTATCGAGATAACAATTTCATAGATTTTGTTTAACATTTCAGTGTTCCTTGTCTGTTCAACTTGCATTGCTTCAATTTTTCCAATTGCTTCTAATAAATCTTGTTTACTTGCGTACTTTTTACTAGCAACTTCATTTACCTGCTTTTCTAAATCTTCTTTTTTTATATAGCGATCATCGAAAATGTCCTGTAATTCTTCGAGTTTCACATCATTCATTTGTTCACCTACTCTCTAAAAATCTTAATAAAAAACAATATAATAACAAACCAAAAAGGAATGACCATCAAACAGCCATTCCTTAATCCTTTTATAAAATTCATTTATTTGACTTTACCTTCCAGGGCAGTGACTCTGCTTGCCAATTCGTCAAAACTGCTTTTAGATACTAGCTGTTGCCAATCACCGCGCCAAACACTACCGCTGATAATGCGAGAGTATACGTTACCTGATGTATCTTGTGCAATTACACTACCAGCTGTAGTTACAACCATGTTTATAATCAAACGGACGTTTGATCCAGTTGGCGAGTCTGATGTTTTACCGGTCGCTTCCCCGTTCCTAAAACCAGCACCAGTGCTAATGACTCGGTCTAGTATTTTTTCCGTATCACTTACCTTTAAATAAGATTCTCCGTTATCTGCAGTAATTTTTTGTAATTGTGCAGTTGCTGCTATTGTATTTTGGTATTTATTAAGATCGCTATTTTTAACAATGTCTTGTTTAGTAATTTGCTTTTCTAAAACACCGATTTTTTGTTTTGCTGATTCTAACTCCGTTTTTATTTTATCAAATTCCGCATCTGCTTTAATTTGTAATTCAACAATCACATCGTCTAAAGATTTAAAGTAAAACCGCTCTATTTCCGGAACGGCTTTATCGATCGCGGAACGTACCATAGTGAAACCATACTCCGCTAAATCGACTCGCTGCCCATTATTAAGATCAAGATAAACATTCATGATTACTTTACCTTGATACCCTTTTAATCGATTAGTGATGATATAGGATATTTGCTTTCTGTGGCTTTTTTCTTTGGTTGCAGTATCTTGTATCTTCTTGATTTCTCCGTCTTGTTCTACGGTCAGTAGTACCTTTATTGTCTCCACGTTTTCAAAGTCTAATTCCTTTCCATCTGGAACAAATACGGGAATGATTAATTTAGATATATTTTCATCATAAGAATAGATGACGCTCTCAAGATTTTGTCTCTTGTGAGCACCAAGTGTAATCTGTGCATCTGGAGTGACAAATTCCTGTTTTAGATAATTACTACCCATTTAAGCCACTCCCTCTATCATTCTAATTCTTAAATTACTTGCAGTGTCTTTCATCGTTCCGAGGTCAAGACCTTTGTTCTGCTCCACTGTCAATTGATTATTTGAGTTCCTAGTGATGCGAATTTCAAAGAGTATTGCACCTGCCGATCCGTTGAATACGTCAAACTCTCTCAAATTAAAAGACTTATTTGCTTCAAATTCTTTGCATATCCACGAATCCCCATCAGCTAGTTCATACCACACGCGAATTGACCTAAAGTGAGTCATGTGTTGATTTAAAGCTATGACAGTACCTTTGTCTTTCGCAGTGCCACGCCAGACTTCTTCAATTCGGGGAAGTCTTGTCCATCCTTCCGGATTGTAGGAATTGCTATCAGTATGCATTGTGTAATACCACAATGTTCCATTATAGCCTTCTGTTAGCCAAATTTGTTTTCTGTTTCCTAGACCACGTTCAATTCTCAACTGGATAATAGAACTCGTGTTACTCAATCCGTTAGGTAAATCACCAAAATCAGCATACGTCTCATAGAGACCCGACGGAATATCGAAAACTGATTTGTATTGTTTAAGAGCACCTCTGAGACGTATGTTATTTGCCCCCTTATACATACCAGGTGTAGCAAATCCGTGCGTAAATTCATTTGCAGCCTTATGAGCTTCTTTTTCATTGGACCCGATATGATTTTCCACCAAATCAACTAATCGATCTACTGTCTTTTTCAAATTTAAGTTTTTCCAATCAAATAGCATTTTCTAGCCCCCTTAATAAGTAAATGATCGATCAGTTGCCCGACCAAATCCATATACATTTACTTTTTTTCCTACAGTATCGACAGATAAGACAGACCAGCAATCCTCTTGAGGTGTATCAATTAATGTCGGATCGCTGAAGCCTCCATTCAAGCAACGCATTTGTGTGAATTTAATACTATTACCTATTTGGTTAAACCCCTCATCGTGCCAGTGACCGCAAATGTAACCAATTAAAGTTGCTGGTCCTTGTTTCGTGAAGTTTGCAGTAAAATTGACTAAGTGATCCGGATAAACACTTTTTATCGGCACAGACGTGCCAAGCTTAAATGCTTCCAAGATTTTGATCAAGCATTCTCGATTATCAAATATTGTCTCTTGTAGCGGGCAATGACCAAATACGATGACATGGTAATCAGTCGGCACTTTAAGTGCTACGTCAGCCAACCATTTGAGCTGTTCTTGCTGCATCGCGAAATGATCATGTGATCCGTATTTATAAGTGCCGTCTGCGCTAAAGACAGTTTGATTATTATCATTGGTATTTAATCCGATAACTCGCACTTTCTTCTCCGGAAAATCTTTATAAAAATATAAACTATCGCCATTTCGAACTTCATCAAATAGTTTTGATCGTGCGCCATAAAAATCTTTAAACTCCTCATTTGTTATGATATCACCCGGCATAACTTTACCGATGTCTCGTTTAAATGGCGGTGAACCATTATCGTGATTACCAATATTGACAAACGTAGGTATCTTAGCTTTGCGTAATGCCTTGATACCAAATTTACGCTGCTGAATCTCTGATTGTTCTTTATCTTTGATATAGCAATCTGCGTTATCTCCGTTGTGTATAGCCACATCAGCCACATCTTCCAAAGACTGCATATTTGTTATGTGTGAAAAGAAATACTGCGCATATTTCCACGATGTCGCACCATAACCGTAATCGGTGTGTAAATCTGTCATGTGTAATACGTTAAATTTTGTTTTATCGATCTTTGAGCGTAACGTTTTTAAGGCTTGCTCAAATGCTGGACGTGGTGTCTCGCCCCCTATCTGTAGTTCTGCGTTTATTGTCACTGTCCCGTCTAACTCTTCTTGTTTCTTTTTCATTTCATTTAATTGGTTTAATAATTTGCCACCTGGATCAATCGATTCTAATATCTCTTTATTATCTTGGATAAACTTATCCCACTGATCTTGTAGACTTAACATGGTATTTTCGCTATCATTGACAAAATTGGCAAACATCCTCAGCAAATCCTCGAACGTCCAAACATATCCAGAATCATATACAGTACCTTGCGTGATACCTTCCGTAACTTGATAAGTAAAATCACGAGTGCTGTACATTTCACTCCATGTATCATCATTGTTTAATTTTCTAAAACTAATGTAGGCAGTATTTTTCCCAATCCATTGCCAATCTCGATTGTTTAGCGTATATTCCAAACACCCTTCTTTTGGATAAATTTTCATACGGTCAGCTTGTTCAACCGGCTTTCCATCAGCTATTTTTGTCTTATTAATGAAAAACGGGGTTAAACCTGTAAAATTAACAGGCTCCCCATTTGCTTCTACTTCGACGTCAAAGATTTGACTATTGGTGTCTTCTTGTCTAACTTTAATCACACCTACATTGTTATTAGGTTCTGTGGTAGACAGGGTCATTGTATGCTTTATTGGCAAAATTAATCACTCCTTATTAAAAATTAATAACATCTCGTGGATTTATGCGGAAGTTTGAACTCTGTCCGCCTTTTCGAACCTCAAAGTGAAGGTGTACTCCTGTAGAACCTCCAGTTGTCCCCATCGTTCCTATGACTGTATTGTTAGTTACTTTGTCACCTTGCTTCACTTTGACACTACTTAAATGACCATAGTAAGTATAGAAGCCTTCCCCATGATCAATCATAATATAATTCCCTTCCACACTTCCGACTCCTGTAATCAGGATAGTTCCAGATTTAGCAGCGTATATATCCGGTGTGCTACCCGCCGGTACAGAAGCCAAATCAATACCGCCGTGGATTCCTGCACTCCCTCCACTCCAGTAATCTGGAGCATCCCATTCTTGGGTCACAACATAACTGGATCTTACTGGATTCTTCCAGCTACCATCACCAGTTAAACCGTGTAATTTATCATACCAATGTTGAGCTTGTGTCGCTCTAATCGGCTGATTGGGATTAAGTGGGCGCTCATAATTCGTGATAAATGCATAGGCACATTCAGATATATTTTTTTTGCTTGTGAATGCTTTGAAGCTGTAGGGGTAAGAGTTCGTAGCGATCCACTGTTGTTCATTCTCCATCTCCCATTGAATTCGTTGACACTGTGCATCGATTGTACGGTAATTAAGCCCTCGAGCATTACACCAATCAACAAGTTTTGATTTTGGTGTCCACTGTACAAGACCATATCCACCTCCACCGCTTAACTCGTCTATATCTGCCACAATCCCTGACTCTGATTGCATGTTGCCGAGCATTCCAGCGATTGCTTCTTCCGTCCATCCACGAGCTTTGAAGTAAGACCATATAGCCCATGCATTTTTTTCTTGTTCGGTCGTTAATCCTGGTGGAGTTCCACCGCCACCACCGCTTCCTTGTCCAGGCACGACTTCTTTTCCGCCCACAAATAATCTATCGACATGGAGTTCGCCTTTGTGAGTGTGTTTACCAAAGGTATTTAGCGCAGGAGATTTTTGAGTTGAATTCACAGGGATTTCAAAAATCATCGTTCCCTCACCGTCGTGAAAAGATAAGTATTTTCCTTTTTCAAGTGTAATACTGATTCCTTCTCCCTCTTTGGCACTAGATGGCGTTAAACGGCCAATTCTGCTTTTACTGTCAAATCCAATGAAACTAATTCTCCCTTTTTCAATTTCGATTCCTGTTGCACTTTTTTCAAACGTGGTTCTGAATAGAATGCCTTCTAGAGTACCCGCTTTAATAAAATCAGCATTGAACACTCCATCAATTGTCCAAGCGGTTTTAAAATTATCAAGATTGAAGTCCCCGTCAATAAAACCGATGCCTTCACTGTTAGCCACAAGAAAATGATCACTTGTATCTAGCGAATCGCCATTCATCCAAACCATTTGATAGGGTTCGCGACTTTGTGAAACTCCTAAATCCGAAGGAGACATAAGAAGAATAGATCCACCTTTAGCACCACGAATAATATCTGATTGCCATTTGGAAATCTCTTCTGAACTATAAAAGTTCATCTTATTAGACTCTAAACTTTGTAACCCACTAACCATTTGTGAAGTTTTTCTCGAAATATTTGAGGTTAAATTATCACCAATACTAGCCTCTGTCACTCCGGTCAATCGATCGAGTTTTGTTTTGAATATACGAGTTTTGTAGTGATAGCCTCGATCGTATCTATGGATCGTTACTGTATTTCCGATAACATCACCTTCAGTAATTGTAGCCTTGAATTGAACCAGCGGACGAGAACACTCAATCAACTCAGAGTAGGTATTAATTAATAATGATTTTTTGTCTTCTTCATCATCGAAAACAACAACTTTTTCTCTCTTCCGCATTTTCCCATCTTTCGTGGGAATGCCGTATAGTTTTGTCATTTCAGGATATTCCAGCCAGTTTTGCCCTTTTGGCTTGTCTAGAGGATCTCCCTTTGATTTCTTCCACTCAAGGTCGGAAAATTCTAAACGCCTACCGTATCCGTCTCCCACTTCTTCACCTTTACCACGACCAATAATTGATGTAAAAAGCTGATTTCTATCTAATTCTTTCACAACAGTTAATGCTTTATCACCGTATGTGTAACGAGTAGTACTATCTGTTCCAATCCTTTGATAAATGTTTACCCGCTTTTCTGATATACCATTTGCATTCAAATTACAGCTGAATAGAATTTCGCATCCCAGAGCTTGTAATTGCTTTAAAGCGTCCTTTACAGAGATATAGTAAAAAGTTCCACTCATGTTTTTGATAGCACTATCAACATTCCCTAAAGCCCATTCAGTACCTTCTAACAAGCGTTTAGTAATGCTTCTTATAGATTCATTCTTCGGTCGTATATCTTTTACAATATAGCCCTCTAGTTCATCTGGCGCAAAGTCAACGCCGACAAACATCAGTTGATTTTCAGGATCATTGATTTTCACGATTCTATAAAGCGCATAGAAATTGTCTTTTTCTTTAACAGCCATAAATGCCGCTTCTTTTAACTCTGCGTCAAATGTAATTGTTACAGACAGTGTGCTATTTAGTAGCTCTTCTTTGCTTGTGGTAATTTCTTTATCTTGTATAGATTCCAAAATCTTATCTTCATTCACGATTTTTATTAATTGCTGGCAATCGTCAAAAAAGTAAATATGTTCACTCATAAACTCACCTCTCGATAATATACATCCATAACTCCATTATCACAGCTAAGAACCTGATTATTTTTCAATTCAAAATTTTCAAAATCGCTGCTCAAATCCAGCCAATTTGTTCGATTGATTCCATTAACCAATACCTTTCCTTCTTTGAAATCGATGATTACTTCATCATTAGGAGATAGTTTCCCGCTCACGACTTTCACGCTTTGTGCGCCATTCGTCACGGTTAAACTGGCATCCTTTTCAATTTTTACGACAATCTTTGTTGGCCTAGTTTGATAAAAAAAACGACCGCGAATTACTTTTTTCGGTTGATAAATTTTCGTACTGTATTTCCTCGGATCAGCACAAAAAATGTCTAAATTAGCGGTTACTATATACCTATCTCCTGGGATGTCATCACTTCCTGAAAAACGACCATAATAAAGGACGTCCTGTTCATCGTTAAAATAAATAGGGACGTCCTGCTCTCTAAATAAATATTCCACTAATCGTCTAAAATTGACTAATATCATTTCTGGATCATCATTTTTTATTTGATAGGTAATTTTCAGTGTTCTAGAAGGGAGCCTCTGACTAGATATGATAGATCCAACATTTACATTTTCAGATTGTATTTCGGGTGAAATCATTTCTCTGCCTGTCACATTAAGTGTTCTGTATCCTTCAATTGCATCTTCCAACCAGACACCATCATAGTTCATTGCTGAAGTCGGCAATGGTATATCCGATTTACGTTTTCGTTTGATCGTATCTTCAAATGCGTACATTTATATTCTCCCTTCTAAAAACTAAGATTGATATCTGATTCTCCACCCATCACGTCAGAGATATCGGAAACAAAAGCTTTAAACTGCTGGTTTCCTAGTTTAATGTTAAAAGTTGCTGACTGTTTATTATTTCCGTAACTGACGTCATGATTTATTTTTCCGTTGATGTCACTGTTAATTTCCGAAATACTGCTTCCAATGTCCAAATTAGGGGTTGCTTTTTCAGCTAGGATTTCAGAAGCTTTTTCTACTTCATCAGCTCCATCTAAAATGCCGCCAGCCAAACCTTGTGATGTGAATCCGCCCAGTTTAAACATTTCCCTAGATGGTGAATTTATATCGAGAATCTTTTTGATTTTACCAGTTATAGAATTCGCTACGTCTGTTACTGCTTTTCTAACATCTTCAATCTTTTGCCTAATTCCATTGACTAGTCCGTCTATGATATCTTTTCCTATCTGTAGCAAATCAATGCTTTTCAACGTATTAAAAATTTCTCCAACTCTTTTTACAGCATTGCTAACACTGTTTTTTAAGTTTTCCCAAGCGTTTTTAGCACCATCAACAATGTTATTTACAGTGTCAAAGAAGAATTTCTTGATTGCCTCCCATGCATTTATAGTGCCGTTTTTTATGTTATCCCACGTTTGTTTAGTCCCATCCTTAAGAGATTGCCAACCATTAACGAAAAAGTTTTTTACTGATTCAATTGTATCGGCAGCTCCTTGTTTCAAATTAGCCCACGTTTCAGCGATACCATTCTTAGTATCGATCCATCCTTGTATAGCATTTTCTTTGATTGTTAGCCACAGATTACTAAAATAAGCTTTAACACTTTCCCATATATCATTAGCATGACTTAATATCTCTGTCCAGATATTAATAAACGTATTCTTCAATCCATACCAAACATTCAATCCTGACATTTTGATGTTCAAGAAGAAATTAGAAATAATATCAGTAATGGACTTCCAAATGTTATTAGCTGACTCTTTTATATTGTTCCAAACATTAATCATATTATTTTTAGCTTCTTCCCAACCACCTGAGATAAAAGAAGTAACAAATAACATAGGAGCCATAATTACATTTTTTATAATGTTAAAAGAGTTTTTAGCCATATTAATAATATTTTTCCATAGGTTTTTAAGAAACAGACTCATATGAATAAAAGCGTTCTTAACTCCATAGACAAGCGGACTAACGTACTGCATTATACCGTCTATTAATCCACTCGCTGTAGAGATTGCGCCAGCCCATAAATCAGCAAACCACTGCTTAACAACGGCCCATGCATTTTTTATTCCTTCAACTGCAGCACTAGCAGTTTCTTTAGTACCATTCCACAAACCGACGGCAGCATCTTGAATCCCTTTAAATTGATTAGAAAACCAACCCATAATATTGCTCCAAACTTCTTTTATGCCTTCTGCTGCATTTTTTGCGGTATCTTGCAGTCCTTTCCACATATCAGAAAACCATTGGACAGTAGCATCCCAGGCTTTTACAACTGCATCAGCCGCATTGCTAATAGTAGCCGTGATACTTTTCCAAATATTTATCACTGCATTTCTAAAATCTTCATTTGTATTCCACAAATAAACAATCGTTCCAACAAGTAAGATTACAGCAGTGATGATTAACCCAATTGGATTCGCGTTGAGTAATGCATTAGTTATCGCTAATGCGCCATTATATGCTGCTTGTGCCGTCCGCGCGACACTCATCACACTTTGATAAGTGGTGTAAGCTGCTATTAACCCTAGAATTACCGGAGTAAAAGGTTTAATCGTATTGATTAGATCAGAAATCATTTTTAATGCAGGCGGTACAGCTGCAATAATCGCACCAAACATATCATTTACTAATCCTTTTACTTTATCTAGGTTGTCTGCGATAGAGCCGAATCCAGCTCCTTGTAAACCTTCGTCAAACGCACGAATCACTTTCTCTACGTTTTTTACAACAGCAGTTCTGATGTTTGCAAATGAGGTCGCAATCCCTTTACTATTTTTCTGAGCTAAATCAGCAAAACCGCCAACCCCATCATTCAATTCAATCAAACGATTGTTAAACTCATCAAAGGTGATATTCCCGTTCTTAAGCGCATCATACAACTCGTTGGTTGAATTCACTCCTTGATCTCTGAATGACTTAGCCACTTTATCCATTCCGATTGGCATTGTATCTAATACAGAACGCCACGATTGCATATCTACTTCGCCACGAGCCAGCATTTGTCTGTATTGCTCTGCACCTCGTGCCGCATCAGCAGAACTAGCACCACTAGCAAGAAATGCATTATTTAAAGCAACTGCTGTATCAGTCCCTTTCTCCAAACTACCTGTAGAAATAGCAAATTGCTGGGTACTGGCTACAATTTCATCAAGTGACGTGGGTAATCCATCAATACCATCAGATAGTTTTTGCATCGATTTATCAACATCTTGAGCGGAATAACCTAAAGCTTGCATAACTGTTGGATATTTATTTAATGTATCAAATCGACTAATTGCACCGCCGAGCGATTCTTTAACCATACCTACCCCAGCATCTACCAATTTAAAAACCCCGACACCTTTTGCGATGTCGAGGATTGAAGTATTAGTTTTTTGAGTATCTTTTTCCAGCCCACCCATTGATTTGCCTGCGCTGTCCATAGTAGAGGTAAAATTCTTATCGACAGCAGATAAAATCGCTTCAACAGAATAACTTTCCATTATTTGCCTCCTTTCTTACGGATTGACAAACTTAGGAACTTCTTCTTCTTTACCTAAAATTGCCTTTTCTTGCTTTTCCATATCAAAGAATTCGTTGAATTTTTTAAAATACGGAACTTCTTTTTTGCCTAATTTTTTCTTTGCTTTTATTTGATTATTTGCCCATGCTTGTTCATGTATTTCTCGTGATTTGTTTAATCGTTTTAAACGATAAGAAATCATTCGAAGCTCGTATTCAGCGAGGTTCATTCTATCTATTTCTTTAAACTCTGAAAAACCTAAGTAAGTAAGTGCGTTAATTTGAATATCTCTATATAACTCTTCAAAGCTTTGGCAAATTATTTCTGACCTTTTTCGATTTCCTCGACCAGCTTTAAGGTCTTTCGTTTTGTAAACCCCGACTCTTTTAACCCGTCCATCACTTTGTCAAAAACCGTATCAACATCACATTGACCAATATGCTCGATTATGTCCTTCTCCGAAACACGAGGCTTCTCTGTTAAATTCGCGACTTTCAAGACTTCAACCAATATTTCGATGTCTCCCATATACAGATTTGTTACGACAGTATCGATGCCAGCATTCATTTTCATTCCTCGACCATCTATAGCAAACCGTTTATTCATTTCTTTTACAAAACCAAACCCAAATACAAATTGATATACTTCTCCATTAATTTCTAATTCCATATGACATCCTCCTTAAAATTAAAAGGACAAGCAAAAAAGCTTATCCTTCAGGTGTTTTTTTCACTGTGTCTTCAAACGCATATTGTACAGCTTTTTCTTGCTCTTGGCTTAACGTTGCATAACCATCTTGATGAACTAATTGAACTCCATATTCTAGGGATACTTCGACATTATCCTCAGAGTTTGCAGTTTCTTCATAACTAGTAATATCTGCATGTAAATATTTTGCAGCAAACTTTCCACTTTCGTCTTTATCTAATTTGTCAACGATCCAAACTTCAATAGTTTCATTGTTCATAAATGCATCGTATAACATTTTGATTGTTTCGCTGCCACGTTCATACAAAGCCGTAGAACTAAAATCATATTCAATTGCTCCTGTAGATTGGACATTTCCATCTTTTGTGGGTGTACTATCAGAACTACGAGACATAGTGAAACTATGTTCTGTTTGATAGGTGACTGTTTTTGCATTTTCGTTGGCTTGATCTTTCAATACTCTGTATAAAAGAATCACGTCAATTCCTTTTTTTAACATTCTATTACCTCCATTTATAAAATTCTAAATTCAAGCGTTACTACCGCCCGTTTAAGCGGCGTGTTAGTAGATAAATCATCTATGATTTTAATGTCACTCGATTGTACATTTAGCGACCAAGAATAGTCGATAGTCTTGTCAATCTGCAAAGCTCCATCAAAAAGAGCAGCTGCCATATCGGACACCTGCTTTCTTTTCCTCTGTAAGCCCCAAACCGACAAAACCAGTATCACCGATCCTTTAATATCAGTTTTATTAGGTTGATGAATGGTCTGAGTGTCTTCAAATTCAACGAACGGATAAGGAACATCATCCATCGGTTTAAAGTCATAGGTTTTGAAACCCAATTTCTCGGAACACTTAAACATTGCATCAAAGATCGATTGATCCCTAGTTTTAAACACTATTGCATCAACCTTTCTAAATCTGATTTAAACTTCTGCTTTTGCTTTCGAAGCGGTGAAAAGAAAAAATCTCGTTTAACCATGTATCTGGTTCCACGAATCAAATAAGGTGAGTATTCTGTTTTCGGCCCTGTATGCCCGGCTAATCCATTGTTGGATATGTGCATAGTAATACTACGCTTGGTTGCTCCTGTTGGTTTGACAAACTTCTTACCCTCCCAGTGACCAATTAATACTAGTTGAGCCTCATTCTGCATTCGTGTTGTCAATTCAGCAGTATTGGTTTTTACAATGGTTTTTACATCATCCATTGTTGCGTTTTCCTTTAGCTTTTTAGACAAAGCAGTAAGTCCATTTACTTTAAATGATGCTCTTTTAGCCATCTTTAATCACTTCTTTCAAAATAAACGTATTCTTTTGAGGTAGACTACGTTTCGTTACCAGTTCAAATCTCCGATTATCTATCATTACATAATCCCATTTTTTATTGTAAGGTCTTAGTAATCTGATAACCTTGGCACTTTCATCTATTTCGCCAAATATTTTAACTGAACGATCTGTTCCTAAATCAGTCATATTTACACGTTTTGTTTTTTCTGTTTTACTTGGTTCTATATGTTCGCCAATTTCAGGGTCATAATAACCATTTTTTTCAGTAACAAATGTGACTTTAGTGTTATATCTCATATGAAACGAGCAACTCCTTTTCGAGGAGAAACATTCTGCTCTGCTTCTTCTTTAGCTTTCCAAGCATCAATATCATCTTGAAATTCATCCAAAAGTTTTCCGTAGTTAATCGTTTCTCCTTCTTGGCCGTAGGAGTTCATTCCTTCATTCCCTTTGCGGTTGAATCGTTTAATAGTACATTCAACTACGATATAAGATAAAACGTCAGGAACAGATTCTAAGAAGCCTAAACGGACATTCAATTGCTGAGTTGTTCGCTTTATAAAATCTGTCAGCTGACTATCTAAATCAGCGTCTTCAATTTCAAGAGTTCGTTTGACTTCTTCTAAAATATTTTGATCACTCATGACTGCCTCCTTTCAAAAATAAAAAGGCTAGTCATTGACTAACCTTTCTTTGTTTTTCCTGCTGATGCTGGTAATACAGTAGCTTGGAATACATTGTCAGCTTCCGGGAAACTTGGTAAAGCTGTTCCCGCTGCTTTTGTCCATGTGCCAACTGGATCAAGTGTTTCTTCATACACCATTGCAATGATGTTTCCGACTGTATAATCGTTAGAACCACCAGAAAGTAAACGAGATTCTTCAGGTGTGACGCCAAAGATAGATTCTCCTGGGTTTTCAGATCCAAACATAACCAATTTATCTTCTGGGAAATAGCGTTCTTTAACTAAAATACCTGCTGCATTTTCTTTGTTGTATTTCGCGTCATACGTAGCAATAGTTGGTAATCCAAACTGTTGTAGCATTTGATTTAATGATCCAGGAGTTGGTAATAGACCTGCATCTTTGAAATATGCTTTTACGCCTGTATTTTGTAGAATAGCATTTCGAACTTTAGTTGATGTCAGCATTCTTGTAGGCATAGTATCTAACGCTGATGCCCAATCTGTTAACAATCCAATGATATCTGTATCAGCTTTAGTAAAATCAGCTGTTGCTTGATGATCTTCTGGCACTCCATAATCTACGATTAAATCAAGTTCGTTTTCATCAAGTGTTACAGTACCATTTGCCAATACTTCCATACGCATCTTTTCAACACGAGCATTTACAGAGCCAACCATTGAATCTATATCGTTGTATACTTCTTTTTCTAGATAACTTTGTTCTTCTGCGGTACGAGGGTTGCGTAAAGCAATAAGATCCTTTTCTTTTAATTGGATTTTACGCTTAATAAATGCTAATTCTTGCGCACTTTTTGACCCTACACGAGATGCGATTTGCGCCTCTGTGTCAAATGCATGCACACTAGCAATTGTAGGGATTTTTGAGCCTGCTTTTAAAACATCAAACTCTAACCCTTGCACTTTACGAGCTGGGAATAATGACTCCCCAAGTAAAATTGGTGCTTGTCGTCCGTTTACATAATCTAATACATTTTTTTGTGAAAATAATTCTGCAATATTTGCCATTTGTTTATTCCTCCTATTTTATCCTTATTGTCCGCCACTTGGTGCAGTAGGTAGTGCTAACATTTTCCCTGTAGCATCATATAACTTAATTTCACGCATTGCTGTTTGTGCTGCATCCGTTGGTTTAACTGGTAAACGCTCAATCAAGATATGCCCTTCTACAATCACTCCAACAGGTTGCGGACCACTAGAAACATCTACATCGTTTATCGTAATACCTTCTGCTGTTGCATCATTTTTAGGGTAAACAGAACCAGCTGGCAATACGCCATCCACCACTCCTGCATGTGTATCATCCACTTGTTTTGTGAAAGATAAGAAAGTAGCACTTTTTAAAATATTAATATCTTTGTACGTTTGAGTTTTCTTTACATAGACCATTTAAATTCCTCCTATTTTGTTGCCCAAGGATCAAACTCAGGCTTTTTACTTTGATTGTTTATTGCTTTTGCCATTTGAGCACCACGAGAAAGAGTAGTTGATGTTGTGCCATCCATCGGCAATTTAGACCCTAAACGTTTTTCAAAATCCGCTTTGATGACTTCTCGTTCTGCATCGATTAATTCAATAAACGCTTTTACGCTCTCTGATGTGGCTTCTGCGCTTTCTTTGACAACAAACGAAAGAATACCCTCGCTAGCTTGAACACCTTTGTCAGCAAGCATAGAAGTAGCTCTTTTTGCCATTTTTGCTAGAGTCTTCTCTCTTCTTAGATTATCGACTTCTTCTTGCAATTTCTGTTTCTCGTAATCCGTTTTTTCTTTGTCGTCCATTTCAGCTAATTTCTTTGCCTCATCCTGTTCTTTTTGCTGTTCTGCCTTCCATTTAGCAAATTTAGCATCAATGATTTTGTTGACGTCCTCATCCGAATATTTTTTATCAGATTCGTTCGTCTCTTGCTCATCTTTTGCTTTTTCAACAATTTCGCCGTTAGTGGTGTTATCCGGATTATCACCACCACCGTTAGATCCTGTATCTTCCGCAAAAAACTGCAAGTTCATTCCTAATTTCTTTCTTTTCATGATAATCGTTCCTTTCCCATATCTTTTAACGTGGATAAATGCTTGCACTTCCATAGCTTTTAATGTCATCAATGCTTGGACATAACAAAAGTTAAATTACTAAGATTTGATTTCCCAATCTTCTGCAAATATATCTCCAATACTTGGCACCCACATCGCATGAGTTCCATCGGCATTTTTGATTTGTAAATACGGATTGACTTTAAATAAATCACCTTCTGATAAATCCCAAGCTTCAGCAGTCTGCTTGTTACAAGAGATACCTTCTGGATACCCTTTTTGGCGAACTATAAACATTCCTCTTCCGTTCCAACCTGTGCGGAATACTTTTTTTCCTTCTTTTAAGAATGGCAAAATCTGTTCGAATTTCATTTAAATTTCCTTCTTTCTTTTCTTACAATAAAAAACCTACTGATCAGGCAGACTTAATCTTGTTCATAATGTATTCCATCAATTAACTTAGATTTTAGTGCGTCGAGAATACCTATTAGTTCTAATCTATTGTCTAGAGAGTAACCAATCACCAGTTCATCGTTTTTATTAATTCCTACAACAGCTATCTGCTCAAGTTCAACTGTTTGTAAATCTTCAACGATAGCTTCTACTGACACACCTCGTTCTTTTTCTTGTCTTGCAGCTGAAAGGTTCATCATAATCCTTTACCCTCCAAATACTTCTCGAATTCATCCCGATTAAAATACGGCGCTGTGCTACATCGGCAATTAGGATGTATTGGTGCCACGTTCACTCCAACTTCAAACTTATCAATAGATATCGGTTCTGTTGATACAGCTTTACAAATTGGACAAGCTGTTGCTTCCCTAATAAAAACGAACTTATCTATCTTGTTAGACGTATAGGATTGTTTCTGCACTTCGGATTGGACTCTTGCTAATTCAGTTCGAGCCAAACGCTCTGCTTGATTTTTAGCAACATCAAAAGGTTTCCTCAATTGCCTAGCTATTTCACGAGGGTTTGAACCTTGAACAATTGCTTTTAACAAAAGTTTTTCTAAAGCTGTTCTTAAATCTACTTGAATAATTCCCCAAATACGATCACTAAAGTAAGCATTTTTGTATGACCCATTAACTATGGAATCAATTTTGCTTTTGTAGTCTCCAGTGACATTTCCTAGAATCCCTGATTGTCTGTCAAATTCGCTTCTTGCTTCCGATGATAGGTATTCTTCAAATATTTTCTGCAACGTATCACTAGAGGCTGTTAATTCCAGTAATAAGTTAGAGCGCAAGAGCTCTAAGCGATTCAGTTTCATTTTAAGGTTATAGATTTTCAATTCTCGATTCGCTTGAGGGGAGAAGTCTTTTTCCTTGACATACTTCTTAGCCTTTGTTTCAAATGCTTTGACATCCATTTCAGAAACTCTTTTTCTAGCATCTTGTATTGATATGCCTTCTTTGCTCGCATACCTTCCTAAAAAACCATCGATTTCCTTTTGGATTTCTGTAAGTGTATCAACATACAGGTTTTCAATCTCTTTCGCAATTTGTTTATCAGTTTTTTTACGAGCATTAATATTTTTTTCTTCTCGATCTTTCCAATAATTAATCTGGTTGTTCTTCGTCATCGTTCACATCAACCTCTTTTTCAGGTTCTCCATCATAGACCCGATTAACACTATCATCAGTTTCTTTCTTGATTCGTTTAATTTCTGTTTCTGCTGGAACTCCAGTCAATTTAGCAGCCATTTCACACAATGTTTCATCTGATACAATCCCGACCATGCCAGCAATAACTTTCATGATCTCCTCATCAGATTGTGGAACATTAGGAGTAAATAGGATTTCAATTTCATTAACTTTGTCATACAGTGACTCTTGTTTCTTATCTGCAGACATAAAAATAGACTTTACTTTGTCAGCAAAGCCTTGCGGTTTATTCAAATTGTCTTTTAGTGACCAGGAGTGGGTAAGCAATCTCAGACGTCGCATAATAGCTTTTTTAATCATGCGTTCTTTGTTCTTGCGATCGTTATCATTTCCCCAGCCTTTAAACCTAAATCCAATACCAGATTGATTACCACCCATATTTTCATCCGTAAAGTCAATTAATGATGTAAAACGTAACATGTCAGACACTAACCGATCGTTATAAGCTTCTGTTCCTGCTGTATCGTATTCTTTTTTGAGATAGTAAGCATCAGGTTCACTTCCTGTTTGTCCCTCGCCATAATGCTTTTTATCCCCTAAAACTAATACTCTTGCTTTAATCATTGCGTTTAGGACTTCTAACTTAGTATTTTTTCCCTCTTCATCCGCTGCCGTTTCTGGATTACCTTTAATTACCAAATAAGCCTCTGATGAATCCTGTTGAAAGTTGGCCATAGATGATTGAGACAAATCATAAGCATCAATATTATCCAAAACTTTTTCAAAGTCTCCCAATCGTTCCTCATTATTTACCCATTCGTTAATTTGAACGGTATTAAAATAGGTTTGATCGTGATCATAAAGAGTTAAGTTATCGTAATCCTGTTCTCTTGACCCAAACTGATATAGAAAACCGTCATTTGCGTATATATCTACATAACTTGTTGTCTCATCATTAAACTCAACATCATAATAATTTACACCACAAATAGAATTAGCATTTTTAGTTGTATCATAGATAACAAACGTACATTCCGGATTGAACTTAATTAATGTTTCTTTTCCATATTCATCACGACCTACATACTCATAGGCTCTTCCTAAAGCGAGTAAATCGTCTGCCATTAGTTGGTTGTGATAGTCTTCGTTTGATTGACTAGCAAACTCATTAATTTTATTAGCAATTGTTTTTTCTCCGCTATACTTTAAAGGATTTCCCAGTAGTACACCTTTTTTAAAATTTACAATAAAACTTGCCCAATCGTTAGCAATCTTATTATCTGCCCTGTCAGCACTTTTATCTTCTGTAAATTTAATATTATTTTGTGCTAACGAATACCGCTTTAACTCCTGTAACCTTGGAACTTGCTTTTCTTTGTGATGACGGATAAATTTAACGATCATCTTCAGCATATCTTCGTTTTCGAAGTCGATTACTTCTTCTGCATAACCGTCAGTTGAGCCCATCAATCTTTTTGGTAATTTATTTACTGGTAAACGGTAGACTTTATTTGCTTCTTCATCAAACCTTGAACCGTTCAAAAGTTTCTTTTCCATTTAATCACCTACCTAATCCTAATTTCTTGAATGTATCTATCGTTTTCTTGACGTTTATTGGTTCTGGTTGTTTTTTCATATCCTCGCTAAACGCATAACGTGTTGCATCAATCGTATGATTGTCTTTATCCTCAAGTCTCGGCTTAGGATTCCCATCTTTATCTGTTTGATAATCAATGTTTTCAAACTCTCGGGCAATGTTTGGTGTTCTTAGTGGATCGATGCATATGAAATCTAAATCATCTAACCATTCCTCCCCGTATTCCACTGAGTCGGGACCTTTCTTAACACCAGTTATCTTTTTAATACCATGTTCATTTACTAACTCAGCAATAGATTTAGGCTCAGCAGAATCAGCAAACATCCTATCTGACTGGTAACCTTTATCGCTTAATTTCTTAGAAAACTCACGATTGCTGATTTTAACACCATATATTTCATCAATTGCATAGATGCCATTTTTCTTCTTGTCATAATGCCAGCGCACAAAAGCCAGTGGATCGGTAGCATAACCGAAATCGACAGCATTTCGGATGTTATCAAAGTTAGCCACCATATCATCTGTGATTGATCCAGCTTTGACTTGTAAGTTATCAAACGGTACTACACCAGAGCCAATCGCTTTACCATCATATTCCCATTCAGCACGTCTATGATTGCGTTCCCTAGTCGCTTCTACCTCATTGAGAAACTCTTTAGATATATAAGGATTGTCTCTATAAGTAGAATGATGTACGAATGTATTTTTAGGTTGAAAGCTTGTCTCGTACTTTTTATTAACCCATGATTGTTTTCTTTTCGGCGGGTTATAGCTGTAGAAAAACTTATAAAAAAGACCATCTTCTAATTCTCCACGTAGCAGAGAGTTAGTGATCGTCGTTACTTCATCTTCATTCTTAAATTCCGCTAATTCCTCAATCCAGCCTATGGCAAATGGAAACCTAGCATCTTTTAACGATTTAATTCGTTCAGGATTCTGCGCTCCTCTGAAAATCATGTAATTACCGCGAGGTATATAAGTTATCCTCAATGGTGACTTATTAAACTTAAATAGATGAGTAACTCCTTGTTGCTCAATAGCCCACTTCATTTGCTCGTAGAGTGATTGTTCAAGCGTATTGTCAACGTAACGAATACCAACTGCATTTATGGCGTAGCGCATTAATAACTGCGTGATAATGTGTGCGATGTCAGATGACTTCCCTGAACCACGACCGCCTTTGCAGATAACGTTTAAAATATCCGAATTGAGAGTTGCTCTCCAGACTGAATGAAATCGTTTAGGTAGCAACTCGGATAGCTTTTTAACCATCGTCATCACCACTTATATCATCGACGAAGGTCGGAGCTTCGGAAATTTCAACTTGCTGCTTGTCAATAAATGCAGCATTGATTTTATAGAAGTGTTCTAGTGCCTGGTTCCGTTCTTTAAATCCTGCTGAATACTCGTTTATTTCTTCAGCGATTATTTCTTTAGTATCAGGATCTCTTTGTCTAACAACGAACGACTGAGGCTCACCTTTTGCGATTGATGCTGTGATTGCCAACGCTTCTTCCATCGTTAAATGACGCTCAATCTGAACCTCTTTTAATTTGTTTTTGATGTACTCAGATACCTTTCCACCTTTTTCCACCAATTTCTCTTGAGCATTCTTTGCATAGTTTTCTTTGTAACCAGCTTTCAAAGCTGATTGATAAGCATTCCCCGTGATGATGTACTCATCAGCAAAAGCCTGTTGTCTTGGATTTAATCCACTCATTTTCCATCACCACCTTTCTTTATAGTTGATTATGATATACTTACTACTGGAATACTTTGTTTGCATGCCGTAGGAGGCATCATCATATTAGATATACTGTTTAAAACTTTATCCATGATTAATATACTGCATGATATCTATCACCGTCATAAGGATAAGCAGTATAAACCAAAGCACAAGAAAAGGAGATAGCCGTCAAGCTGTCTCCTTGTTTGTTTTATAATTCAATCAGTCAATAAAAATTCTTGATTCTTGTGAACAGCTTTAATAGGTGTTTCTGCTGCTTGATTATTTGTTACATCAAAAACTACATTTAAACTTTGTTCTTGTTCCGGATTTAGTTCTGAACTAAAATAAACATTGTTACCGTTTGCTACCCTAGACCTTTCACTTGATGGTTTGAAAGTTTGATCACCTATCTTAAGATTAAAAGGGTAACCAGTTGTAGTTTGGGGATGATTAGAAATATTTTTAAATCTCACCTTTAAAATAATATCTGATCTCTCACCGTAATCTCTTTCTTTAATTTTGTAGCTATCAATAGTATAGCTTATACCATCCAGAGTAACTGACTCGCTTATCTTCACAGGAGAATTACTTCGCGGATTTTCAAAAAGTAACCAAATTATTAACAAAGCTATTAACCCAAAAACTATTTTTAAAATTCTTTTCTGTTTTTCGCCTTTCAAATAATCACCTCGAAAGCATTATATCAGATTTATATAATCTTATTCAATTAATGTTAAAACACCCACAGGCAAGAATGAAATAAACTCTATGAGGGAGAGTATTCACCATCCTTATTTTTAGTTTTTTGTTGTTAGCCTGTGAGTGATTATAAACTACCTACAGCAGTAATCAGCTCTTGTCATAATTTGGGAAAGATGTGTGTAATTCTTTGCTATAGGTGGTTTATCTTAATATTTCATAATATCAATATACCATTATCAATGTACCATTGTGGGGCATCATTTGGACATTTACAATTTATTAAATATAACATCGACCCCAAACACCATTATAGATAAGTCTTCTACACCTTTATCTTCCCATCTTTTTATTGTGCGGCGGTCTACATCGTATTTACTGCCTATAAGCTCGTCGGACATTGAGTTAAATCTAAAATATTTATTTGCCAGTACATCATATTTTATTGGGTCTAAGATTTTGTATGCCTCTAAAGCTCTATCGACATGATTCATCAATTTTACAGTTTTGGCTTTATGTTCTAGTAGCGAATCAAGATCAAATCTCCAATCGCTCCATAAAGTACCTAATTCTGATGAAACTTGTTCGTCTACGATCTCACAGTGTTTCTTTAATTTATTGTAGTTCCGAAGAAGCATTCTTGTGTTGTGATAAGCGTTACTCACTAATCTTCGCTTCTCATCTTCCCTATCCTGTCTAGCGAGGTTATTAATTTCTTTTGCAAGTGTTTTTAATTGCTCTTCTGATAATTCTGTAATTTGATTCAATTCGCTACCCCTTTCTATCTAAATAGATTTTCTTAATATCTAACACATAATCTTTTATAGCAATTACAGCACTTCGATTACCTTTGATATATTCATTGTCTTTATATGCTTTTTGCAACTCAGTAATAGCGTCTGAACAATCATCTAAATGCAGTTCTAACATTTCAAAAATTTTAGTCATTAGTTTCCGCTCTATATTAAAAGCAATATTAACTCCTGCAGCAAACGACACAACCACTAACACTACCATCACAAAATAAGTCGTCATCTATTTCCCTCCTGCATTATTTAAATAGTCCACCAAACGCTTGCTGCCTGCTCATGGTGCCGTTGCGTTTGTCGCCTTTTGTTTTAAAGTCTGGTTGTTTAGGTAATTCATGCCACTGGACTTGATCTACTGTCCCGCTGCTTAAAAGACGGGCTACCTTTTCACTCGCTTGTGTTGCTGTCATACCTGTATATATTAGATCACTCATTACCGTTGGGTATCTATCTGGATATGGTCCGTACATCGTTATCCCTCCTGTACTTTAACAACTTTCTGAACCGCTTTGCACTCCATAGCCCACTTGATAGCTGCCTTTCTAGTTGACTGTTCAAGTGTCAGTGTCCCAAAGTCACCCTTGTGTGATTTGCAAATTAGTTTGTAAGTTTTCATACCTCTACCACCTCGCTATGTCTACACAGCAAAGAGTCTTGTTTCCAAATCCCGCCATTCTCAATCGCCACTTGATGTCTGTCGGCTTTGGGGAAATACAGGATCACACAATTCTTACCGACAGACTTTACTTCTAGTAGTTGACCAGTATATTTACGTACCCCTGTTCCGATATATTTTACTTTTTCGCCTTTTTTAATCATCGCTTACCTCCTCTAGCTTTCTGCCGCACATTGGGCAGAATTCGATATTCGTCATGATTGCCCCATAATCGTTATGGAGAAATAATTTACCATCACTTGTTGCATAAACTTTTACTGTGTCCTTTAAATCTTCGCTTTCATCAAACTTAATCAATGGCTCGTTGTCTATAAAACTGTTACCTCTACAATACTCACACATCAGCTATCACCTCTAACTTCACAGGTACAATTTTATAATCTTTCCCGCATCCTCTGACCATAAAATCAATCTCTGCGCTTTCTATATGTTCATAGGTTAGCGCACGATCAAAACTTGTTCGTTGTTTTCTTGGATCACATCTATAGTCTGTGCCACAAACCCGTTTCTTTGTTTTTTTGTTTCGAATTGCGTACATCAGCTATCACCTGCTTTCATAAATACAATCCAATGAGTTTTCGCTCTTTTGTTGCCGTAAAGTGGTTCGTAATCAATCACCTTTAAAATCTCAGCTAGTTTTATCTGGTCCTCGTTCCACTTAAAAACAAGTGTACCGTTAGTCTTAAGTACTCTCATACACTCGTCAAAACCTTGTTTGATATCGCTTTTCCAATTCGATTCGTCAAGCTTTCCATATTTCTTGGCCAACCAACTACTTTCACCCGCTTTGATTAAATGTGGTGGATCAAATACCACATGATAAAAGCTATTATCATCAAACGGCATGAACCTAAAGTCTGCTACCACATCAGGCTCAACCTTTAATGATCGACCATCGCAGAGAGTATCATCTAGTTGTCGGTTATCCATGTACAGGACATCTTTATTTTGTTTGTCATACCAAAACATACGACTGCCACAACAGGCATCTAGTATTTTTTTCATCAGCTATCACCATCCAATCTAACAGCAACCGTCCTCTTGCCTTTGTCTCGTTTTTTCAAATGTTTATCGAAATAATCGATCACAAAGCCAATCTCATATGAGTTAAATTTTTCGACTGACACCATATTGATTGGATCACCTGAACTATTATCTATTAAGTAAATCGTGTAAGAATACAAATTACCGTCTGTAGTAGAACCGTTTTCTTTTTGGTTTACTGCATCTATTTCGACATGAGTTTTATCTGTATTGTATAATTCAATGAGTTCGTACATCTTTAATCACAAAGGAGTAAAAAGCTTTTTAGTGTCGGCCGACAAATCTCCACTCCTTTCTTGAATTAATATTCAGTTGATGCTAATAAAAATGGTACTTCTGCTAACGTTTTATCCTTAAAACGATTTTCGAGTTCTTGTTGCATTGAGTATCTGTAGTAGAATTCAAAAGTCTTAGTAATCATTACTTCTTTGTCTCCTGCTTTTAACGGCTCATGCAATTTATGAGTACGCCCAAAATTCAATCTTAAATAGTCTAATTTCTCTTGATCACTAACATCACTATCTTGTTCTGCTACATATTTTTTTGTTCCATCAATTACAAATGCAGTGACTCCACATTCCTCATCACCATATTCATTTTTTGACCATTGCATAGCTTGTTCTTCGCTGACTGCAGCTACTAAGTCGCAATCATCTACTAGATAAATATTTACTCTTGATAAATTTGCTTGCATTCCTACTCATTCCTTTCGTTAAATCCAGTTAAAAACACATTGCCATTTTTACGTTGTATTTTTTCATATGTTCCAATGAGCTTGCCATCAATAATTAGACTCTTTGATTTGTCAGTATAAGCACATTTATAATAGAGTACAGACAACTTTGCGCCTTGGCACTCATGACCTTTACGCATCGCTTTACTAACTGCTTGCTTAGTCGCTCCTAAAAAGTCCGCAACTTGTTGTTGATTTTTAAATATCTTGACTTCGGCATCTTTAACTACTTTTATTTGATTCGCCATCCTCTACCTCCTGAAGTTCTTCGGCAAATGCCGTATTTTTATCACTGATCGTTACCATGTTTTCTGTTCTGCCATACATTGGATAGTAAATAGCGGTTTTTATTGCTTCATCTTCATCATAAGCATCTATTTCAATAACTGTTTCACTTTTTAAAGTAACTTTATATTTCATGATTGCAACCTTGCAGTTCTTCGGCTGTTTGGATTAATTCAAAATCTTTATACTGGAATTCTCTAAAACTGTATTTTTGATATTTGAAAATAATAATCAGCTCTTTCCCTCTGATTTCAACAATTTTCCCTTTTGATCCGTCAGAGTGAAAAACTTTATCCCCCACCCGAAACTCATCCAACTTACGCCCTTTAGCAGCAAACTGCTCAGCACGCTTAAACGTTGCTATCTGTTCGGCGGTGGCTGGTTTAGCTTCTTTCGCAAAAGTTGAATCTAAATTAAATGCACCCTCTTTTAATTTATAAAACCATGTGTCCAATTCTAAAACTTTGATAGTCCCATCATTAATTTCAAGCGCTTTAAAGATAAAGTTCGCCTCTTCCTCTGCGTAATACTCCCCAACCTCAAATGTTGGTTGGTGGTCTGACTGACCTTTTATAGCATTAAGCTTATGCAGTAAATCAGCTTTGCCTAATCTCAAATAAGGTATTCCATTAGTTTCACCAGCAGGCGCCATGCATTCAATTTCAAAAATCAAATCGTCTATTGTTGTTTTCTCTGTCATTGTGATTCCTCCTTATACAACTCAATCCCCATCACTACATAATTATCTGGCAACGGAAAATCGGGAATGTAAGTGACTAAAACCTCTGCCTCATTGCCTGTGTATTCTCCATCCTCGAATTCTTTCAGTATTAAGTGATCACCTTCTAAAAAATTTCGATCATTGACACGGATTTCAAATTTCTTTTTACCAGATACCACATCTCGATAAAATACTGGTGCGATTTTTAGGTAGTGAGTTTTCATATTTTGTCCTCCTCTGCTGGTACAGCAAACGCCCAATACCGCTTGTCATGATTTTTTATCTCTTGTTCAGTCAATCTCGCCGTATTACCTGAGTATTCCGCATTTGACGATCCAAACCAAGTGTCCCCACTTACTTTGCCTTTCCTTAAATAATATGTTTTTATATGATTCCCCTCGTTAAACGGCAACTGGACATAATACAACTGCTCTTTTTCCACGGTGTAGCCGATCAAGTCCATTTTTGCTATCACTTCTTGAGCGTTAGCTCTTTCGTTAGCGTGGCGACCTTGGCAATTGTCATACCATTTGCGCACCCTCTCGTCCTTATCTACCTGAGCTCTGCTAAATTTAGCCTCTAAAGTGTCATACTTGTGTTTCTCGTACCAATCGGCTATATATTGTCTGACCACTACCTTGTCCTGTTGTGTCGGTAGTCCGTTAACTTTGACGTGATCGATTAACGCATCAATTGTTTTACCAGTTAAATTTCCCAATGTGCCGACTTTGTCTGATAATTCACTGTAATCCTTAAGAGATTTTGACAATTTTTCGCACTCTTCTTCGGTCGCTTGGGTTGGTAGTGATGATTTGAGTTGTTGCATATCCGATAAAGCAATATTGATAAATAGCCCAGATTGGTTTGGGTAGCAACTACTTTTTTCGTCTTGACGTTCCCAATATTTAATTTTTTCGTCTATCAATTCCTCAATCTTTCCCATGTGTTGTGTCCTCCTTCTGGTAAATGCTACTAAGCAAGTCAAATATTTCATCATTCGCTTTTTCTTTATTGATCAAAATTCTAAGCAACATTTTACTCAAGTTATAAAGTTGTTCGTTTGAATAATCCGTATTTTCTAGCTTGCATAGCATCGCTTGATATTTTTCAACGCTAATCATCTACTCCTTAAAACGGTAAGTCGCCATCTGAAATGTCAATTGTCGATCCTGTGCCGCTAAACGGATCATTCTTATATTCCAAATCAGGTAAATCATTTCGACTATTATTTTGCGATTTAAACGTGTTGTTTTGATTTGATGAATAATTACCCTCGAACTGGTTTGAAACGCCTGTATTTTGATTCTGTTCACTCTGAACGACATTCTGGCTATTTCCACCAGGAAAACTAAACGATTGACAATTGATTTCTGTAATGTACTTCTTTTCACCTTGTTGGTTTTCGTAGTTTCGTGTTTGAATTGACCCAACAATCAGAATCTCATTACCTTTCCTAAAATGATTCGCAACGGTTTCTGCTTGCTTACCCCAGAAAACAATATTGATCCAGTCAACACCATAGTTTCCTTGACTATCTGGAAAGTTCTTTTTAACAGCAATACTTGTTGTCGCTACTGCTTTCCCCGATTGGGTATATCTGAGATCAAAGTCCTGACCTAATTTTCCTTGTAGTACAACATTGTTAATCATCAATACCTACTCCTAACTTGATTTCGTTTTTGAAGGCTGTCACGATGTCGTCACACGCTTTTCTGTATTCCTGTATAGTTTTTATCGTAACTTCATCTGAAAGCGTGTAGTCACGCACTATGCCGTTCAAAGCATGTTCTAGCGTTCCGTAGTACCCAACGAAAGCCAGTGAATCTTCTTCCTCTTTCGTTTTTCTAACGTTTCCTTCTTCATCTCGTCTCAGCTTGTTTACCACTATTTGCGAATTATCACTTGTAATTCGATAATCCTTTACTTTCATATCGATCATTTAATTCCCTCCATTTTCTAATCAATCCCAAAAGACAGTTCTACTTCTTCAAGAATCCAAATGTGATACATATTCGCTTCGTCAATTAGCTCTGACTGTTTGGGGAAAAATTCGATTGCTTGTTTTTCCTCGCCAAAAAGTTCATTTTTAATTCTCTGCTTTTCGCTCCAAGGGATATCGGTAGATGTAACATTCCTGATAGCTGCATGCTTAACTACTCCTAATTCCTTAGTCTCGATAAGTCGGACTAGAACAGCATATTCACCATTCTTGTCTCTATAGGCTTCGTTCATTTCTCTAACCCAGCCATGAACTTTAGAACCAACCGTGTTAGGTGCTGGCACTCGTTGCCAATTTTTAGCCATCTACATTCCCTCCAAATGTTTTCTTAATCCGTGAAGCCCTTTACCTCGCTTCTTGGTTTTACGAGCAATCCAAGTGCCTGTAGTTCCCCAGTAATCAATAATTCCTTCCTTCGTCTCGATCGCAAATTGATGGTTGCTCTCGTAATGTGTGTAAGGGTAACCCAATTTTTCAATATTTCTATTCGCTGAAGTTCCCATTCTTTCGACATGCTTTTCTCTTCGTGCTTTTAGCATCGGCTTTACATCACGCCAGTATTCGCCCATGTCCCCCATCTATATTTCCTCCACTTCAATTTCGTCTAAAATAGTTCTCTTGCCTTGTATAATCTCAATTGCTTCAGTCACATTTCTGGCTACTCCGTTTAGAATTCCATTTTTCTGTGCAGCAAGTAAAAACGCTTTTTGATCATCACTCAAAACTCCGTCTGATTTTTTAACCTCAACGAAAAACAGTTTGTTATCGCCTTTACGAGACCCGAATAAATCAGGGAATCCTTTTTCTAATCCAAAGCCACGAGTTTTATAGGTGACTTTCTTCCCGCTGTCTACTTGCCAACAGCGGTGACCAATTGTGACTAATGAGTTCTTGATTGATTTTTGAATATCTAATTCTTTCATTTTTTACTCGCTTCCCACGCTGCAATTTGAGCGTCTAGTGCTGCTTGTTCCTCTGGTGATAACTTAGCTTCTGGTGTTGGATTGGTTACCGATTCTGGCATAGTCTCTTCTCTAATTGGTTGGCGTTGATAAGTGCCTGTCGGTTTTGGTGGCTTTAGGTCATACTCATCGTTAAATCGATCGTCACGTATCCATCTGAATAGTTCTTGCGGATGATACCACTCGTTAAGTTCAATATATTTTAGGTAATCCGCATATCCTTTATTAAACTGTTCCAAATCATCTTCAGTCTTTATTTTTTTAATGAATTGTTCTTTCGCTTTTTTCTTGTTCGTTTTCTTCGGAAACTTTTTCCAAATCTCTTCAAACGAATCAGACACGGTTGAACTCTGTTCAACACTATTCTTTTTATCTAATGTATTATTAACTGTATTATTAATAACTGTATTATTATCTGTGAAGTTTTCTTCACTAGGGGTGGTGAAATTTTCTTCACTACCCTCGTGTTGATTTTTTCCATAGGTGATGAAATTTTCTTCACTAGGTTCATAAAAATCTGATTCAGTCGGAAACGGTAATATATAGATATGTCTGCGTTCTACTTGCTTGCTATTCGGCTTATAGAAAACACGGATATTAATATATTTCTTTTTTTCAAGCTGCTTCATCCACGAGATGATTGTTCGTTTGCTTACTCCATATAGATTTGCAAAATAGAGGTTTGTAGCCCAGCAGTAGCCTTTTTCATTAGCTAGTGCTGTTAATTCTCCATATAATAACTTTGCGTTACCGTTTAAATCATTGTCATACCTTACTATTGCAGGGATGATAGCAAAGTAACTTTTTTGATTTTGCAATCGTCACCCTCCTATCCTTAATTTCTTAATTATTTCGTTATTTAATTTGATACCTTTAACATGATATTTAGCTTTAAACGCTGTTAACCCAATTGTGTGTTTCTCCGCATGGTGACCATGGCACAAACCAGCAAAAGTGTATTCAGTATGATCCACTTTTTTCCTATTTCTACGCCCTAGCGCTTTGTCGAAGTGATCAATCTCGGCTCCTGTTTTACCGCAAATACAACACACTCTTTTTGTGATACATTTGTAAAAATAATACTCTTGGTTAGCTGGTAGAATCTCATAGCCTTTTTTAAACGGAATGTTATTTTCAAATATAAAATCAAGGATGATATCTGCTAACAAATTAGCATCACTTACTGTAGATTTCGAATCATCAGCAAGGCTTATATTCCGTCCGCTGATGCCTTCAAACAAAAAGTAGAAGTATTCCTTCAAGTCTTCTGTTGATTGCCCGTAGTAGAGAAAAATATCACCTATCAGAGCATAGATAAAATTACGTTGTTGAACTGTGAACCTCCGAGGGTCGATAAAGCGAATTTCAATGATCCTGTCGCCTTCATAACCCTCGTACATGGTTCTTAGTCGATCGATGTTCACTTGCTCGTTAATCTCTGCTTTTATTTCGTTACCTTTAAAAAAATGAAGCACTGCAGAGTATGTGTCTAGCAAAGGTTTAAGCATTTAAATCACTTCCACTTTGATTCCTTCATTTCCCATAAATTTGTTTAATGCTGATAACTGTTCGTGTGTTCCCGTTACTTTAAGAGTGTATGTTTGAGTATCCTCAATTTCTTGTCTAGTGAGTTCTGTGTCTTCCTGGATGATTTCGCCAGTTTCAGTATCGATCACTTTGTCATCAACTGTACGTTCACGTAGTTTTCTCATTTCTTGGTCATATTCTTCTTTTGCTTTTCGGTCAGCTTCTTCTTGCGCTATACGTTGTTCTTCTGCGATTCTTTTCTGTTCTTCACGAGCTTTTTTATCTTTGACAGCTTGATCGATTTGTTTCATGACTTCTGCTGATGTATGCCCTTTGTCGATCCAAGAAGACCAACCATCGGCATCTAATCCAACTGCTTTGGCATAATTAAAGATGATTGCTTTATCGTCTTTGATACGTTGGTTTTCTTTAGCGATTAATGTCATGATTCCAGCAATTTCTTCCAGTACTTTTTTAGTTAGTTCACCTTTTGCGGTAAACGATCCTTTATTAAGCCACGTTGTTTTGATTTCAACTGCAGCGATATCTATCCCGTAGTTCGGTGCCATTTCAGATAGTGTCTCAATCAGTTTTTCTTCTCTTAATTCTTTTTGTTTCTCTTCATAGTCAGAAATACCCACGTTGATATTATCTGAAACACCTTTGATTTGGTCTCTTAATGCGTTAATTTTCGTTTCAAAGGCTTTTAGTGGTTCGCTATAACTTTTCTTCACTTCTTTTCGTTGGTCATCCAACAGCTTAGAAATGCCGTTCAGTTTTGTTTTTGCTTCCTTAGCTTCTGGAATATTTTCATCTGTAAAAACTAATGAAGAATAATGTTCGACCGTTGCTGCTACTAACTTATTAAGTTGTTCTTCATTTTGAATAGTAATTTCTGACGGTTTGAAATCTACGTTAAATTTTATATCTTTCGTTAATTCGTTCATTGTTTTTGCCCCCATGGAATGTCTTTATTATTTTGACCAGCGCTGTTATTCGGTATGTCTGGCTGCTTCGCTTGTTCATTATCGTTTTTGTGACTATTTTTTTCATAGCTACGTTCCCAATTGACTAACTTAGCCATAGCTTGACTAAAACTTTTGTATGCTAGCTGATCTATTGATTGGATTTCGAAAAGCTCACATAATTTATTTAAAAAGTCGTCTGGTTGGATCCCAGTAATGTCGGTTATCTCACTGGCTTTTTTTCTTAATAGTGAAAGTTGCTTACCATCGATTAATTGAACGTAATTAGTATTGTCGTGCCTATCTGGATCAATCTTGCCGTCGTCTATCATTAACAAATCCTGTAATGCATATTTCTTCGCATACGAGCCTGCTGAACCAGATACTTGGGGTTCGCTCATTTTTGGTAGTATGTTGGGTTCTCTTGCATAAGCTACTGATTCTTCTGTATGTTCCCCATCAGTTATTGAAGCAGTCGCTTCTGTATAGAAACGATCATCAATTTTCACAATTTTTTTCGTTGTTTTTATATATAGTCCTAATTCTATTGCTGATGGCTTAACAGCACGCATGATCGCTTCAGCATCTCTAAAATTAAAATCGCCGAACTCGTTCTTCTTATCTTTCGGTACACTAAACTGTGCTATCAACTTCATTAATTTTTGATAGAATCCATCATCTTTACTATCAGTCATTTATTTTTCAACCACTCTTTCCCGCTTATAATTTCTAGCTTTTCTTTTGCTAATCTATCTGAACCTTTGTCTTCTAATAGGTCTAAAAATCCGTTTTGTCCCACTACATATTTCTCGTACACTTCTGCAAACAGTTTGTCTGTTTCGACCGCATACTTTTTGAAGTAAGCAACAAATACCCAGTCGTTTTCAGATACAATGTATCCGAAATCATCTTTATTCCAGTTCTCCGTCTCATCTACTTCATCTACATCATTTACTTCTTTGTAAAACTCCTCTGGCGGAGTAGTCAAATAATGGTCCAATGCTTCTGCTTCTTTTGGTGTCATTGTCAAAACCCACCTTTCCGTGGTATAATTTTTTTAAGTTTAATTTCGTTAGCGACTGACAGGACTGCCATCCTATCGGTCTTTTTTGTGCAATCACGCTGAATCACGTAAATCATTAATGATCGTGATAGTTGCGGTAGATGGTTGCCAATTATTGATATACTCGTTTACTTTGTCAAAATCTTTTTGGCGTAACTGGCTACGTGTAGATACTCCTGTAATCTGTTTTACTCCTGTGTTGATATCCTTATAGAGCATCGCTAATTGATCTTTGCTATTTGCGTTATACCCTCTAGCAATTTCTTTTACTCTTTGATTTACTCTGCGTCCGATATATCCGTAATCACTGGCATCAATCTTGGTGTTTTCTTCAATTTCTGTTACTCGATTGGCTACTTCATCAACCCGTTGGTTTGTTTCTTCGTTAGCTGATAAAGCAAGTAAAGCTAACTCACGTTTTGACTTTGGAATTTCAGCATGTTGTTTAATCTGAGTTTCCATATCGTTGAAACGCTCAATGTATGCTATAGCGAAATGTGTGCCTTTTACTCCTGTCATTCTCGAGCTATATAACTCACAACCTTTTTTAGTTGTTTGGAAACAAGGACGATACTCGCCTTTAGAATCTTTATAACTAGACTCAATAAAATAATTTGAAATGTTAACGGGTTGTGATTTTGCGCTTGTCATTTGGTCAATCAAATTTCGTACATCTCGTAGTACTTCTTTGTGGTTTCGACCAACCATTTTTGCTACTTCACGACTATCTAATGTTTGTTCCAATGCTTCCATACTTATTCTCCTTTCTTAAATGTAAAAATTTGTTCAATCGGCACACCGAAAACATCTGCGATATCATGAGCCAGTAATAATGATGGGTTGTATCTATTTCTTTCTAGCTGAATGATCGTTTGTCTAGATTTACCTACCTTGTCTGCCAATTACTGTTGGGTCATACGTTCCATTGCTCTGTATACGTGAATTGAGCTTTCAAATTTCGACTCTTTCTTAGCTGTTTCTTTAACATCTTCTGCCATTGTTATTCCCTCCTAATTTACATTTTTTCTCGGGCGCTTATTTACCCAAATAATCTCTGGTAACTCAAAAACTTTATTGATGACATACACCACGATCATGAGTAGCCCTGCCCAAATGGATAACCATGAGACAACGGCTAGTAAGATTGCAAACGGCGTGTCTAGTAGTGCGTTAACTAATTTGTGTTTCATTTTCTATCTCCTTTCTGGTTTCTGCTTCGACCTTAAGCAAGACATCAGTGTAACGGTTTCCGCCTTTTTCAAGTTCAACGTCTAAAAATTCTAGGAATAGTTTCTTTTCGCTAGCTGTTAATCCATTCATTTCGGTTGCTCCTTTCTGTATTGTTAGAAATCGTTCACCTTGGTATACTTTATCTATCAGCAAGTGGTCTGCTGAAATAAATTAAGGTGGTGAAATATATGAATAATTTTGATGATTTTGTGAAAACGTTAACGTCAGAAAAAATGTCTGAAATTTCCGATCGGGCAGTTAACTATGGAAATGATAAAGGGTCTATCTCGATTTCTAATGATTCAACGGACTTAGTAAAAACCATCAATGCTATATCGATTTTAAATAGTCTTAGTATGGTCGAAGCTTATCATGAATGGCTTCAACAACAGAATCAGTAACCACTTTAGAATCAATCTCCAATCTGACTTTTTGTTCCTTGCTACTCACAATAGCTTGGAGCATTTTTTGTATCTCTTCCTGAGCTCCTTTGATTGTTATTTCCATTCTTCTTCTCCTCCTGTTTTCTGTATTCTGTCTACTACCCAAGATGTATATATCACCGCTAAAAACGCATAGCCTTGCGTAGTCTCGCCTGCGGTAAAACAGATGATCGATACTGCTAGTAGGATTAGGTTGGCTGTGGTGATCATTTCATAATCTCCTTAAAATTCGTTTCCAAAAAATCAATCATCTCTGACCTCAAAAATGAATACGCATCACCACCACCTCTTGGATAGTGGACAAATCCACCATCATTTAACACATCCAACTTTTTACGATATTGAGGTTTTTCTAGAACCTGCTCACAAAACCATTTACTTGATCGGTTGATCCTAGAGACTACCTCTTTTAAAGACATCCATCTGCCTCGATCGTCTGCTTTCTGTAACTCTTCGTAATCAGTCCGAAGGATCATTACATATTCTTGAGGTACTTCGATTACGGTTTCGACCTTAATTTTTTGGGTAACCGAATTATTCATTGGCTATCTCCTTTCTATGCTGTTTGTTGTTTACTATTCAAATGTTCAAATTTTTGAACTTTTGTATTAAAAAAAAACTTGGGAATATCCTTTTCGGCAATCTTTAATAATCTAACTGCTTTCATTATTTCAGTATCTTTCCAGCTCGTCTTGTTATTTAGTTTTAAAGATAAACTTCTTTCTGATAAACCTATAGCAATAGCAAAGTTATATTGAGTTCCGTACTTCTCTACGATCTTACCTGACAGTCTAGAATAATCGAATGTCATTGCTTGCGCCTCCTTTCTTAGTTCAAATATTTGAACTTTATAACTAGATAATAGCAAAGTGAATAAACGCTGTCAACAGAAATGGTTAAAAAATTTGAACTTTTATATTGAATTTAGGTTCATCGTGCTTTATACTAATATTATCAAGGAGCGTGACTATGAAAACAAACACAGCAGCAAGATTAAAACAAATTATGTCGGAACGCAATTTAAAGCAAGTGGATATTTTAAATATGTCTAAACCTTATCAAGAAAAACTAGGTATTAAACTATCTAAAAGCCATTTGTCTCAATATGTAAATGGAAAGTCATCACCTGACCAGTACAAGTTGTATCTACTTGCTGAAACTTTAGGGGTAAACGAAGCATGGCTAATGGGGTATGACACTTCAAAAGATCGAGAAGAAAAGATCAAAGCCTTTCAAGAAGAGATATCGAATATCGATAATGTGGTATTAGCAAATCTTTTGCTAGATGATGAAAACGAATATACTTCCGTTATAAACAAAATAACTAAACTATCTCCTGAACAATTAAAAGCAGTAGAATATCTACTAGATTCTTTTGTAAAATAAACAAGCAGATTAGGGGTTAATCTGCTTGTTTTTAATTATTTCCAAAACTACATACAATTTTTTTAGAAATTTCAAGTTAGTAATCTCATCCAAGTCAAAAATAATTTTTTGTTTAATTGAATTGAGTTCAATTTGTTTAATACGTTTTCTGTTTTCCATACTTTTCACCTCGTCATTTTGTTTAGAGTACCCTACTATCCTTATGTACAAAAAGAGCTAATGCATTTGTAGTATGCATTAGCTCTTTACTCGTAGCAATCAACAACACTATACAACAAATAGACTATAAATCACCACTAATTGAAAAAAATGATGATATTAGGACAATAGTTTGTTATACTTAATATGTTGTAGCGATAGCTACAAGATGAGAGTAGCACACTAAAGTTCGTACCTTTAGTGTCTGGTCCTAACAATCGACATGGGTTGGTAGCCCGTGGATGTTAGGATCAGCTCTTTTTTTATTACGCGCTTTTTATTTAATAACAATTATGACTGTTTTTTATTTTAAACTCCTGATGTAATAACGTAGACTGAAATAAATCCACTAACCGCAGCTATCAAAGTAATCATTGTATCCACCCCTTTACATTTATTAAGAAACGTACGCTTGCAAACTAATATGTCTCTGTAGGTAAAGTTTAGCAAACAACATCCGTTAAATAAAGAACAATTTGACGAATTGTGAATTTAACATCAAAAACAACAGTTTTTTATTAATTTTGTCTTATTTTAGTTTTTTTATGTTTTTCTCATGCTAAAATCACATTAAGAGAGGGTGAAGCTTATGAATATTGGGGATACTTTACGTTTTTTTAGAACTAAGTTAAAAATATCTCAAAAGGACATGACTCCAGAATATATGGATGCATCAGCTTATTCTAGAATAGAAGGTAATGTTAGGAGCATAAAACTAGATGAACTTCAAAATATTTTTGAAAAAACTGGCATACACTCAAGTGAGTTTTTTCGTTTTTATGATTTAGATTACAGACAAACAAAATTTAAAGAGCTATATATTTATTGCGCTACCCATTTAGAAAATAAGAGTAAGAAGAATAAATTAATAGATTATTATTATAAACTAAAATCAAATAATCATAAAAACTCAACAGAACTTTCAAATTATATAGCGATAAAGAATTTTTTCGGTCCTCATTGGGATGAAGTTGAAGAAATAACTCAACAAGAAGTAGATCATATCTTCAGCATTCTAATAAATAAAAAATTCTATTTACATCACGACTATGTACTAATTTCGAATATAGTCAGATTATTTTCCGCAAAGCAAACTGACTTAATCGTTCCTAGAATTATCCCGATCCCGTTTGATAAAAATAGAAATATTGAGACAAAAAAGTTTGCGCATAATACTTTGATTAATATAATATCGCTCAAACTTTATGCGATGGATCACTCAGGCGCAGAAAAATATATAAAATTAGCTAAAAAACAAAATAAGCTAGAGACGGACTACAATTTCAAACTCAACTTGCAGTATTTGAATAACTTACTTCAATACTTAATGACAGGTGAAATGGTCTATATAGAGAGAGTTCATGATTTTATCCATATCCTGGAAGATATAGGTGATGATTTACACGCTGAACAAGTGAAAAAAGAAGTGAAAATACTTACCCATGATAAGGACAGCAAAAAAATGCTTGATAGCTATGAAGTTGGTTTGTTTAAACAAGATTAGTTCTTCCGTAGTTTTCCTAAACTAATTCATGGTATAATCAATTTGAAAAAAAATATAGCATTCGAAAGAGGTAATTAACATGTCTTTTTGGGGGAAAAATAAAAAAGCGTTAAACTCAGATTTGAAATTATTCGATCCTTATAAAAAAATTGGTAAATATATTTGGATTGACAATAAAAATAAATTATTAATGATTTCTACAAAAAATATGATGAAACCTAAATACCTTTTGAGATTTGATAACATTATTGGATACGCCGTTTATCAAGATGACAAAGAAGTGACAAAAAAATCAGGATTAGGCAGAGCAGCGGTTGGCGGCTTATTGTTTGGTGGTACAGGAGCAGTTGTCGGCGCGCTCACAGGTTCTGAAACAACTAAAAGCTACGTAAAAAATCTATGGCTTGTTTTAGAATTAGACGGTAAGAATACAGAGAGCAAGAAAGCCATGATTCCTTTCATCGTTATGTCGAAAACAGATATAAGTTCTCAATTATTTAAAGCTTACGCTAGAGATTTAGAAAGCTGTATGTCAGCGTTAGACGGCATCTTATCATTAAATGCTTCTTCAGGTAACTTTGATACTCTCAGAAAGATGAAGCAACTATTAGATGATGGCATAATCACTCCAGCTGAATTTGAAATAAAGAAAAAAGAGTTATTAAACTTATAAGATTAACCTTAGGGGTTACCTTTTTACGCTGCAATGAAAGGAGTTCAGTTTATGGCAAGACTCGTTAAACGAGGTAATTCATGGCAGTATGAAATCTCATATAGAAAAGAAGACGGTAAATTTACTAAGCTTAGAAAATCCGGCTTTAAAACAAAAAGTGAAGCGAAAGCTGCAGCTGTTGAGTTGGAATACGAAATTCAAAAAGGTCTTTCTGCTGAAAAGAAAAACATGTTTCTGGCTGATTATTTTGAAGACTGGATGATACTTTACAAAAAAGACAGTATCTCCCCAGTGACTTACAAAAAATATGAAGACACACTAAAGAGCTTGCAGAAACTGGCTCCATTTTTAAAACTCTCTGAAATGGACAGAGACAGCTACCAGAAGCTTTTAAATAAGTATGCAAAGAATCATGCCAAAGAAACTGTAATCAAGTTTAACAATCATGTGAGGGCCTGCTTAAAGGATTCTATCGATGATGGTGTTATCAATAGAGATCCTACAAGAAAAGCTGTAATTAAAGGTAATAAGCCGTCTAAACCTAAAGAAGACAAGTACCTTGACTATTCCGAGCTAAAACTTTTACTTAAAGAAACTGAAAAACACTTAAATCCTGAATACGCTTCTCCGTTTTTAGTTATCACTGCAGCTAAAACGGGTTTGAGATTTTCCGAGTTGTTAGGTTTAACTTGGGATGATATCGATTTTGATAAGCGACTCGTTGACGTCAACAAGACATGGAATTATAAGATCAAAGAATTCGGTCCAACAAAAAACGAGTCATCTATCCGCAAAGTAGTGCTAGATGACAGAACAACAGAAATGCTGGCTGAATTAAAGATTAATCAGTCTGAGATATTTAAGAAATTTGGTATCATAAATCCCGATAACTTAGTCTTTTATAATTTAAAAAACGGAATCGTCTCAAATAATGCAGCTAACAAATTTTTAAAGAAGATGCTTAATCGTTTGAACATTGATACAAACTTAACTTTACATGGATTAAGGCATACATATGCATCAGTTTTATTGTACAAACAAATAAACATCCTCACAGTATCCAAATTGTTAGGACATAGGGATACAACTACAACTCAAGAAACATACGCTCATATAGTAAAAGAATTGGAAGACCAAGACCTAGAAAAAATTAGCGATATTATGAAATACTTATAAGCGATTTGGCACAAAGTTGGCACAAATAAATTGAAACACCTATCAAATCAACGTTTGACAGGTGTTTTTTACGTTCCCGACTGGAATCGAACCAGCGACCTATCGCTTAGGAGGCGATCGCTCTATCCTACTGAGCTACGAGAACATTCCTTATTTATTTTAGAAGTCTTTTCATTCAGTGTCAATAAAAATAAAAAAAGAGACAGGCATATCACTCTGCGAGTCATATGCCTGCCTTAAAAATTCGAATAAACAATGTGAGCAAAAGCTACTCCTTTAGAAGTAAACACTTCTGCCTCATTCTTTGTTTTTCTTTTTTATTTTTTGATTGCCTTTTTACCTTTCAGCATTTTGACTAAATAAAGTCCACCTACCACAACAGCTAATGTTTTACCGATTTTACCATTTCTTGCTACTTTTTCTTCTTTTGTTTTGCTCATGTTTCTCACGACCTTTCAGTTTTAACTTTTGTCTGTTTCCCTATACTTGTATTATAAGGAGTTAAAGATCGTTTTGCGAATCATCTGCTTGAAATCAAAACGCTCGTAAAGTCAGTGTATGGATGTTATGCTTACCTTAAATCTTTAAGGGTAAATGAACGTATGGAGGTAATATGTATGACAGACGATTCAAAAGAAAAAGTTATTGCAGAGCGTCAAGATGATTATCAACAGAAAAAAGAGGACATTATCAAAGAAGCTTTAGAAGAACATGAGGAAAAAAACGATAATGACAAACAAAACGTATAACCACTGATAGGCTAAGTGAGTATTAAACCAATGAACTCACTTAGCCTATTTTTAAAAGTAATCTACTAAAATTGGTTTGCCTTTCGCTAAGCGTCGATCTAACAACTGAATCCACTTCTCTTTTCCACCGATTTTTCCATAGAAATTCAACTCACTAGCTGTTCGATACTCCATGAAAAGTTGCGTTGTGGTTTGAATCGTACTTACAATAAGTTCTTCTTCACTCACTGTAAGTGAACTGGAATCAATTTTCTTCACAATTCCCTGTCCTTTTTCATCTATTGCTAATTCCCAGATTCCTTCAGTCCATGAAGCTTACTCGTCCGCAACTTTAAGATAATAAACTTCTCAATTTCCTGCTTAGAAGGGATACTTAAGTAAAAACCCCCTCTAAATCAATAATTCTACCCATCATATACATGGAGTATAAATAATTTGACTCTTTAATGTATCTTCTAAAAAGCACCCACAATTCGATGAGTGTGCAACAATTTTCTTAAAATGCTCTTTGCGTTTATCTGTTGTCTCAGCATTAAAAGCATAGACAGCTAAATCAAACATTTCATCCAATCTTTCTTCGCCCATAAGACATACTTCTTTTTCCATGGTGCTCCACCTCATCTACAACAAATTATTTATTGTTCATTTTACGCTAATATAAAATGATGTGCAGAAAAATAGCTAACCTTTCTACACAAAAAAAGGCCAAAACATGACCTTAAAGATCATATCCCAGCCTTTCTATTTAATTCACAAAAGATTAATTCCACTCTATTCTTCTGGCTCACCAAGATTTGGATCCATTTTATTCGCAGCAATAACAAACGGAGCCCAAATTACAAATGCAACAGCCAAATTAACGATTGTTAAAACAATTGCTCGCCAATCACCTGCTGTGGCTAAGAAACCGCTGATGATCGTCGGCATTACCCAAATGACATTTACAACAACAGGATTGACTAATCCAGCCATTGTAGCAAAATAAGCGATCGTAGCTGTTACTAATGGCGCCACAATAAATGGAATCAACATAATAGGATTCAATACAACTGGCATCCCAAACATGACTGGTTCATTGATATTGAATAAACCTGGTCCTATGCCCAATTTTCCGACTGTTTTATAATCTGCACGTTTAGATAAGAGTAGGATTGAAATAATCAAGACTAATGTCACACCAGCCCCGCCAGGCCAAACAAATGCTTCAAAGGAACCAGCAACCCATTTATAAGGGATTTCTTGTCCTTGTTGATATGCATTTGTATTATCAACCATTGCTACTCCATAAATTGACTGTAAAACTGGTGACATAATATTCGTTCCGTGAAGTCCAAAGAACCATAAGACATGCACTAATAACACAATCAACAGCACAGCACCATAGCCCTGAGATAATCCAAGCAATGGCGTTTGAATCGATTCAGAAATCCAATCGATCAATAATTTCCCAGTTAATTTTTCAAATACATGATAAATCAATCCTGAAACATATAAAGCTGTTACACCGGGAATAATAGCAGCAAATGCTTTTGAAACTGCTGGTGGTACTGAATCAGGCATTTTAATTACAATATTTTTCTTAATTAATTTAGCAAATATAATAACAGAAATAAACCCAAAAATCATTGCTGTAAACAAACCTGTTCCACCCATGTACTTACTAAACGGGAAAAACCCCCAAGCACCTGCGTCAACAGCAGAAACACCATCAACTGTGTTGACAGTCGCACCGGCATCCGTAAAAAGTTGAGCGATATTCTTTGGTAACTTTTCAGCCAATGTCACTGTTGCTGTTGCACTTTGCGGTAATCCAATGAAAAAAGCCGCTAATGACACCAACATACCAGATAAAGCATCGACATCATATGCTCTTGCAACATTGTATCCTAGCGATGCTGCAAAAACAACGGCCATGATCGCTAAGGTACCTGTCCAAACCAACCCATTGATTGCAATAACAGGTTCAAAGAAACTGGTGATTCCATTACCTTCGCCTAAATATGTGTTAGGAAAGTCACGCATAAACGCATTTAACAAAACCGCAATAGCACCTGCCATCGTAACTGGCATCATGCCGATAAACGCATCTCTAAGTGCAACTAAATGTTTTTGTGCTCCGATCTTCGCAGCTACAGGCAAGATGTACCTTTCCATCCAAGCTGTTAATCCATTCATTTTTTATCCTCCTAATAATTTATTTATTTAAAAAGTTTTTACTTTCTAAAACAGATTTATATATCTAAATACAATAAATAGCCTCTCTAAACATAGCATCAATATAATCTTACATTCTTATAATAAGCAAAAACTATGCCAAATTGATCTAGACCAAAACCAAGCGGTATGAAGCGCTTTCTTTACACAGATGAATACACAGTGGTTGCACTGTGCGTTTTGTGTGTAAAAATGCATAAAAAAAAGAGTGCCTCTATGACACTCTCCTCAAAATGACTCTTCCATCATTTTTAACATTTTAGTAAATTGACGCTTTTTGAAAAACATAAGAATAGTCCCAAGTACTGCATCATTCATTTTCTGTAAAAATCCATATGATTCCATCTTCTCATTATAACGAATCTCACAAGACTTTTCATCCAACGGCTTGATATCATACTGCACTAAAAAGTCGTTTTTTGTTGTAGAGGTGCGAAAATGGTAAGATGTATTCTCAACAAGTTTTTCCACTTTGATACGAGCCCGGCTATTTTTGGAAAATTCCTTCACATATTCAAAGTTGTTTAATTGTTTTCTTGTTAAACTTTTGCCTGTATGCTTCCGTATATCAAACAAAACAGAATCCATGACTTGGTCATAAAAAACAGATGCAGGAATATTCATTTTTTTTATAATTTCCATTATCTTTTCACCTCGTTACTATTTTTCTTATTTTGTTCTTCTTTCTTCCTGCCTTTGAAGAAAAAATATCCTCCAACGACTACTAAGAATATACCTGTAGTCATACTTAACAAATCATACGTCATTGATGCAGGATTAAGCGCATATAAGATTATAATTAAACCGATACTGCATACGAATAAACCATTTCTTACCATTTTACATCCATCCAATCTTTTTAAACTGCAACTGCTTGGAAGAACAAGACACCGCCCCAAGGTTGTGCTTTAATTAGTTCTTTTGCTTTCTTAGCTGCTTCTTCTTTATCTCCTGTTACGTCGAATGCTAGTTTGATGCCTTTTTTTTCTTTGAAAGTGTATGTAAAGTCGCCACCATCATAGCTTTCTAATAAGTTCTTGATTTCTTCTTGTTGCATTGCACTCGCAATTGTGATCATTTTAACCTCTCCTTAATCATAAAGCAGTTGCTCTCACTTGGTTAAAAGTGAAAGCAACAAACTATTTAGTTTTTTATTCAAAATCAGTTGGTTCCATTCTGTTAGCCGCAATAACGAACGGTGTCCAGATTAGGAATGTTACAACCATACATACAATTGTTACAATTGGTGCTCTCCAGTCAGCTCCTGTTGCTAAGAATGAAAGCAAGATTGGAGGTACTACCCATGTTACTTGTTGTGACACTGGTGCTACTAAACCAAAGTACGTTGCTAACCAGCCGATTGTTGTTGCAACAACTGGAGCGACTAAGAATGGCACAAACATGATAGCATTTAATACAATTGGTAAACCAAACATGATTGGTTCGTTAATATTGAAGATACCAGGTCCTAATGATAATTTACCAACCGTTAGGTAATCTGCACGTTTAGAGAATAACAAGATAGCGATGATCAAGACCAGCGTACCACCTGAACCACCAAACCATGCGAATGCATCAAATGAGCCACGAACCCACATGTAAGCTTTCCCTTCATCAATGGCTTTCAAGACAGCTGGGGTACCAGTCAAGCCTTTGTAGCCTTTTTGGAAAATATCAATATTGATTAATTGTGCTTGTCCCCAGATCCCTTCTAAAACTGGTGCCAATACGTTTGGACCATGGATACCAAAGAACCAGAAAATTTGAACAAAAATCGTTACGATCAATACAGCACCTAGCCCTTGAGATAAGCCCAAGAATGGTTCTGCAATATACTTTTGAACAAGATCGATGATCAATTGTCCATTCGTTACTTTCCCTACAACATAGTTAATAATTGCAATAACATATAACGCAATCGTCGCTGGTAAAATAGCTGCGAACGCTTTTGAAACTGCTGGCGGAACTGAATCAGGCATTTTGATTGTGATATTCGCCAACATTAATTTACAAAAAATGATAACTGAAATCGCGCCCATGATCATTACAGTAAAGTATGCGTTACCATTTAAGTGATCTAGTTTTAACCAACCCCAACCGCCTGCTGTTAAACCTTCAGCTGTTGCTGACCAACCAGAATCTGCAGAGCCAGCATTGATTGTGTTCATCAATTCTTTAGGTACTGCTGTTTCTAATGTATTAGAATAAGCAAATGCAATTCCTTGGATCAATGTCGCTAACCCAACGATACCCCCAGCTAAATCATTTACTTTGTATGCTCTTGCTAGATTGTACCCCCAAGAAAAGGCAAAAATCAAACCGGCAATCGCCAAAGTTCCATTCCAAACAAATCCGTTGATTCCAATAATAACATTAATAACTGCAAAGATTCCCTTGTCTGCTGCAAGGTTTGTTGCATAGTCTGAGAAAAATTGTTGTGGCAAGTCACGAATTATCGCGTTGATCATTACTGCAATCGAACCTGCCATTGTTGCTGGCATTGTCCCAATAAAAGCATCACGTAATGCAACTAAGTGCTTTTGCGCACCAATTTTGCCGGCCACAGGTAGAATATATTTCTCCATCCAGGCTGTTAATCCATCCATTTTTTAATTCCTCCTATAAATAATATTTATTTAAAGAGCGGTTAAACTCCTTAAAACAATGTCATCGTTAAAGTCCCGTTCAAAAAACTTTAACATCCATCTTCTTCCGTTCAAAAAAGAAAATATCTTCTCTTACTCATTATCCATACGACGATACAAATCGACGATCTCTTTTGCTAAATCTGTAAAAGCAATCGACGTCATCAAGTGGTCTTGACTATGATCTGTCAATAATGTGACTTGACTGTGATTTCCTTGAGCTTCTTGCGTTAACATTCCCGTTTGAGAATGATGTGCTTGAACTAAAGATTCTTCTGCATCGGCAATTTTTTGATCCGCTAATTCGAAGTTTCCTGTTTCAGCATATGCAACCGTTTCCATTGCATCGTTTTTTTGCATTTCCTCCGTACATGATCAACCCTATTATTGCTTCTAAATGTTGTTGCTCCTCCACGTTTGTAGCTCCGTTCATTCATATTATTTTTTACTCACCTATTAAAGCGATTGCTTGATCTAACACTTTTTCGCCGTTCATCATACCATAATCTGACATATTGATCACATCAAATGGAATACCTTTAGGTGCTAACTTTTGTTCGAACTGTGATTTCATGAAACGTACTTGTGGACCTAAAAGTAATACGCTTACATCTTTAGCTTCTAAATTATTATCTGCATCTGATGCGGATACTGCAAAAATATCTGCTTCCATTCCGCGCTCTTCTGCTGCTTTTTGCATTTTTGTTACCAATAAACTTGTACTCATTCCTGCTGAACAAACTAACATAATTGTTTTTTTAGCCATTTTTTACACTCCTTCAAAATTTGTTGTACTTACACTTTTATATAAAGCAAGAAGTGTGCCAAAGAAACATATAGACCAAACCTCACAACGACAGGGTTTTGGTCTATACAGATTGTGTACACACTATTTACTTAACTACTGCACGCTAATATTTGTGTGCGCTTTCTTTGTTGATATATTAATATTTAAAATGATTTATCGTTTCATTAGAGATCCTATATTTTTAGTTAAAACCATTATTTTTTGTGAGCTCTTTAAACCAATAGCCACTTTTCTTAATCGTTCTTTTAGCCTCTTGATCTAAATCTACTGCAATGAATCCGTACCGGTTTTTATAGGCATTTAACCACGACCAATTGTCCATACATGTCCACATATGATATCCCTGAACTTGACTTCCTTCTTGAATTGCTTGATAGACCCATTTTAGATGATCTTTTACAAATTCGATCCGATAATCATCTTCGATCATTCCCTCTGCATTTATAAAACGTTCTTCACCTTCTACCCCCATACCGTTTTCAGAAATGTAGCAACGAATATTGTGATAGTTTTCTTTCAAATTCATTAAGGTATCATAAATCCCTTTTTCGTAAATTTCCCAACCGCGATAAGGGTTCATTTTTTTCCCTGGCATATCATACACATCATAAAAATCTTCTGGTAAAATACCATTGCTTGATATTTCAATTGGTGATTCTTTGGCTTTTACTCTACGTGGTTGGTAGTAATTCACGCCTAAAAGATCAATCGTATTTTCAGCAATCGTCGCTAAATCCTCTAGTGTTGTTTCAGGCATCAAGTCCTGTTCTTTGAGCCATGCTACTATATCTTCTGGAAAATGACCTTTTACAGCTGGATCTAAAAACGAACGATTGAACAATCCATCTACCAAACGGGCAGCTTTAACATCTGCCTCATTTCCAGGATCTCTAGGATAACTTGGTGTCAAATTAAGAACGATTCCGATTTCACCTGTTAAAGCCAGACTATGGTAGACTTCTATCGCTTTTGCACTTGCTAAAGCTTCGTGATAGGCAACTTGAACACCATGCTTTAAGTTTACTTCTTCTGGATAATGCCAGCCATATAAGTATCCACCTTCGACAGGCACGATTGGTTCATTGTGCGTAAACCATTTTTTCACACGGTCGCCAAATAATTCAAAACAAGTCTTAGCATAAACAACATAGTAATCCACTACTTTTCGATTCAACCAGCCGCCTTTTTCTTGTAACACCATCGGCATGTCAAAATGGTATAAATTCATGAACGGTTCGATACCTTGATCCAGCAAACAATTGATTACATCATTATAAAATTCAACAGCTTTTGGATTTACTTCGCCTGTCTCTGGATCAGGAATCAATCTGCTCCACTGAATCGACGTCCGAAAAGAGTTATGCCCAGTTGCTTTCATTAGTTGGACATCTTCATGATAGTTCTTATAAAACTGAGAAGTCTTATCTGGACCTACTTCATTGAAAAACTTTTCAGGTTTCTCTTCATACCAAAAATCCCATATATTTTGTGCTTTTCCATCCCCTTTAAAAACACCTTCTGTTTGAGGGCCACTAGCTGCTGAACCCCACCAAAAACCTTTTGGGAACTGATAATTCATGCTCGTCATCTCCTATATTAAATTTATTTAAAAAGAGATAAAATCCCTCAAAATGCAAGATAAAACAATGACTTTGTTTTGTCTCGCTGCTCTTGAAGAGATTTTATCTGTTGGTTATATCATTAAGCTTGTGTTTGCTCTTCTTGAGCTAAGGTTGCTGCTTCCTGTTTTACAAATTGATCCGTTGCGACTTTGACAAACGGAATATAAATCAATATAGAAATCACTAAGTTCACGGCAGCTAATACACCACCCGCAATACTCTTAGTTGCTAAGAATCCACCAATGATCGGCGGAGTTACCCATGGTGGCATAAATGTCGCAGCTGGTACAAGTCCTGTTGAAGTTGCAATATACGCCGTTGTTACAAGAACCATTGGCGTAATGATAAATGGAATAAACATGATTGGATTCAATACGATCGGAAGTCCAAACATTACTGGCTCATTAATATTAAAAATACCTGGTGCTAAACTTAAGTTTGTGATTACTTTAAATGGTTTATTTTTACGTCCTACTAAGAAGATTGCAATCAGCAATCCTAATGTAGCACCTGTTCCACCTAGGTTTACAAATGAATCAAAGAAAGGTTTATTTACGATATAAGGAATTTTTTCCCCTGCTTCTAACGCTTTGATATTGGCATCGATCGCTGGTACATTGATTGTTTGCATCAATGGATCAACCATATTGGCGCCATGTAACCCAAAGAACCATAAGAAAGGTGTAATAAACGCTAATAGTAATGCTGATGGATAGCTGTTTGCTAATCCCATAAATGGTTTTTGAACTGCTTCATAGAATGACACTACGATATTTTCAACACCAAAGCCTAATAAAATTGATGTGATCAAACTAAAAAAGCTGATTGTGATCATTGCAGGTAATAAAGCCGCAAATGATTTGGCTACCGCTGGCGGAACACCATCGGGCATTTTGATTACTAATTTATCATTTCCAACTAATCTTTGGAAAATTTCTCCTGAAATAAGTGCAATAACTAGAGCAATGAATAATCCTGTAGCATCTGTTCCACTTAATCCACCAACTGCAAAGAACGAAGCAACTGAAACTGTCCCTGCCGCAATTCCGTCTTTACCGTAAGATTTTACTAAGTTATATGCTACTAAAAAGGCAACTAAAATTGAAAAAATAGCAAATGTTCCATTCCAAATATTGCCACCGAAACTTTTCCAAATCGGTGCATCGTTGACAATCATTGGGAATAATTTATCCATTAATTCTGGAAATCCAGGTATTGGTAAATTGTTGATAAGTACCGCTAATGCTCCTAAAATCATTAATGGCATCGTAACGACAAATGCATCACGAATTGCTACTAAGTGGCGTTGAGCCGCAATTACTGAAGCTTTCGGCATAAAATGTTTTTCCATCCATTGTACAAATCCGTCCATTTCTTGTAAATCCCCCTAAATAATATTTATCTAAAAAGCCTGTACACTCTTCAAATCTATTGTAACTACTGTTCCGTTTTCTATTACTAGTTATCCATACGACGATACAACTCGATGATCTCTTTTGCTAAATCTGTAAACGCAATTGCAGTCATCAAATGATCTTGACTATGAACTGTCAGTAATGTGACTTGGATATGATTTCCTTGTGCTTCTTGTGTTAACATTCCTGTCTGAGAATGATGTGCTTGAACTAAAGATTCCTCTGCATCTACAATTTTTTGATCTGCTAATTCGAAGTCTCCTGCTTTCGCTGCAGCAATCGCTTCCATTGCATCGCTTTTAGCATTTCCTCCATACATAATCAATCCCATTACTGCTTCTAAATTTTGTTGCTCTTCCATATTCAAAAACTCCATTCATTTTTTATTTTGTTGATTATTCACCCATTAAAGCAATTGCTTGATCTAACACTTTTTCGCCGTTCATCATGCCATAATCTGACATATTGATTACGTCAAAAGGAATTCCTTTAGGTGCTAATTTTTGTTCAAATTGAGCTTTCATGAAACGAACTTGTGGACCTAAAAGTAATACGTTTACATCTTTGGCTTCTAAGTTATTATCTGCATCTGATGCGGATACTGCAAAAATGTCTGCTTCCATTCCACGATCTTCTGCTGCTTTTTGCATTTTTGTTACTAATAAACTTGTACTCATCCCTGCTGAACATACTAACATAATTGTTTTTTTAGCCATTATTAGTCACTCCTTCTAAAATTGTTATATTTACACTTTTATATAAAGCAAGAAGCGTGCCAAAAAAAATATAGACCAAACCTAGTCATAATAGGTTTTTGGTCTATACAATTTGTGTACACACTATTTATTTTCAATCTACACACTAATCAATGTTGCTTATTTTCTGTGATCATTTCAATTCTATTTTCTAAAAACAGTTGTGTCAGATGTGCGATATCCGACTCGGTAAATGCTACACGATAGGCTTTTTCAATAGTCATTAAATTAGTCCTAGTGACATCAGTTTCTAGTCGGTTCCTTTTCATGAAGTCTGCTAGATTCTCGAATTCTTTTGATTTTTCACCTTTCAAGATAGCATCTACTAAAAATGCTAAGTGGATCACAATACCAGCATCCACACCAGGTTCTACTATAATATGCATATCCGTTTGAATTTGATGAACCGTTTTTTGCAACATAACAATCAATTTCTGTAATGAATCGACTGCAGTAATTGTTCCACCTAATGATTTCACGATCTTCTCTGTTGGAACGTCATCACCAGCAATTCGTTTAAGAACATTTAATTTCTCGTCATCGAAAATGTCGTAGGCTGAAAAGAAAGGAATATTTTGATATTCTACATCGACTGTTCCTGCGATTGCTTTGATTTCATACTCTTCCATTAAACTGTCGATATGTTTTTTAAAGGCTTCTCGTTCTAAAAACTGCATCTGTATAATTTCTACTTTATTTTCATCGATCACTGGTAAAATCCGTTGATATAGTTTTGCTGCAACGCCTTCACCAGTGAAACAAGTCACAACTACAGCTTTTTTTACGTCCTCACGATTTTGTGGACTGGTACGAAACTGCTCTCTGATGATACTTTCAAATGACATTTGGATGTTTTGATAAATATCTTCTAAACTGCGTCCCACACTCGCCATACGAATCGCTTCTAAAACAATCATTGTACTCGTCATTGTGATTGCTTTTGTCCGAATACCGGTTTCTTCAAAAATCAGATTTCCAAATGAATTCAATGAGCCCATATCTGTTAAAAGAAGCATCCCATTTACTAATTTATCACGATAATTTAAGACAAAGCTTTTTAGTTGTTCGTACATTGTTTGAACTTCCATCGTAAGCGGCATGTTCATCGCAACACCGGTTTCTGTTCCTAGTAATTCCTGAGCCGTTTTCAACATACTGGAAGCTGTTGAATCCCCATGCATCAAAACTACCACACCAACGTTATTGGCATGAACTTTTTCTTTACTTCCAACATTGATCGACAAAAACATACTGATAAAGCCAATTTCATCAAAAGGAATTTCGATATTGTTTTCTTCTTCTATGATAGCAGATAGATCCATCGCTACCTGAAATTCTTTCTTCATTTTCTTGCGAACATTGTTTAAATTAGGATGAACGATTACGTGTCCTTCTCTCACTCGATCGATCGTACTTTGTAAATGTAAAGCAAAAGCAAAACGGGCTTTTTCGTTATAGGTACGTTCTAATCTCTTTTCAGCGATATCATATAACTGATCCGTCAATCTCCAAATCGGTTCTGGTAATAATTCCTTATGCACAGGATTTTGTGTCAATTCATCTACATATGTTTGAAAATAAGCATCCATGTCGCGTGATATCAGCTGTTCTAAATCCACATTTTCTAATTCATTCGCTGACAGTGTTGCTACTTTCTCTTCAATTTCATTATAGACTTGCATATCACGAGCCGGATCTTGAGGCCAAACCACTTCATTTGTTCCTGGCTCAAAACTCAAATAATTGCTTTTACTATCGACAAAACGGTCTAAGCGATCAGAAACTTCTTTGATTTTTAATAGTCCTTTTTGAACTTGCAGCGGTAAATCTCGTTTTTGAATCACCAAACTGGATTCATCATGCGTTCGATAATGAAGAAACGACTTGGCACAGACGAGTTTTAAATCCCGTTTCACTTGACCGATATTCCCTTCAGCGTCATAGAGCATAAAGGCTAGGATTGCTTCTCTTTTAATGTCGATTCGTTGGTTCAAACGATTCGCTTCTTGTTTAATAAATAATGAAATAATATCATACCGTTCATCAAGTGAGCGCGCGTCTAGAGACGGTAATGTGATTGCCATTGGAATTCTGCGATTAAACGTTGTTAAAAAGCTTTCAGACGATTCAGTTGTTGCACCAATAATTTGAACCGAGGCTTCATAGGTTTTACCACTTTCACCAAGCGGACGGTAAATACCTTTGTCAATAAAGGTGAACAGCATTTCCTGACCTTCTGGCGGTAAGCGATGAATTTCATCAAGGAAAAGTATTCCTCCATCGGCTTTCGACATCAACCCAGGACTATCTTCATTTGCACCGGTATATGCTCCTTTTTTGACCCCAAAAATATGACCAAAAAGTAATTGTGGATTCTGAGCGTAATCCGCACAGTTAAATGAAACAAAAGGCGCATCAGCTGCCAAGGTTTTTGAATCAACTGCAAAACGATACATACATTCGGCAAATAGGGATTTACCCGTTCCTGTTTCACCAAAAATAATTGTGTGTAAGCCACGTGGAGGATATAAAATCGCGGCTTTTGCTTGTTGGATGCTGACCTTTAAAGAATCTTGCGCTCCTACTAAGTTATCGAATGTTACCTCACTGGAACTATCCACGTGCACTTTGGCTTCTTCCGTAACAACTGAATAGATGACGGGGCGACCATCACTTTTAATGATTTTGTTCTCTTTGAACAATTCACTTAAATAGCGGCTAGCATTGCTACGATCAATTGCTAGCTCACTAGCGACATCTGCTGCTGTCATGCCTTGTTTTTTTAATTCTAAGACTGCTAAAATCTCGTCTTTTCTAGATTTCATGGATAGCCTCCTTAAATCATGACGTCTTCACTTATCCTTTATTGTTCAGGTTTAGACGATTTTCGTCTAGCCCCTTTGTTTTTGGTATTTTTGGGACGGTTTTTAGGTTTTGGTATTTTTTTCGTTGGAAGTGATTTTGACGTTTGTTCTTTTTTTACGGTCACATTCGCAGAACTCGTTTTTTCTTCTGTTGAACTTTTTTCTTTTCTAGTCAGGTGGATTGCGCCGTCGTAAAGAAAGATTTCTTGGAAAGGGCGTTCTATTTTTTTCATCAATCGTTGATAATCTCTCTTAGTTGCATCATTGACAAAGGTAATAACAGCACCATCTGCACCCATTCTTCCTACGCGCCCTGCTCGGTGTATATAGCTCTCCTCGGATAGTGGAACTTCAGCGTTCACAACAAATGGAATCGCATTAAAGTCTAACCCTCTAGCCGCAAGATCTGTTGTTAAAAGCATGATTGCCCGCTCTTTAGCGAATTGATCGATTGCCAATTTACGCAAGGTTTTATTTTGATCAGAAGCAAGACCTGCTACTGTTAGTCCTTCATAAATCAATTTTTCTTCTACTGAACCTAAATCAGCCACTTGATTAAAGAAAACCATTGCTCGAAAATTAGGTGTATAAGCTAAACTTCTTAAATATTCGCTTTTCTTTCTTGGAGACAATGCCATAAAATAATGTTTCACTGTGCCACCAGATTGATCTTCATCTGTTACATCAATAATCATTAACTGATCCGTTAATTTCTGAGCTTCTTCTATGACTCGATCGGCAGTGGCTGAATAAAAGACTAATTGAAATTCTGTCGGTGCACTTGCTAGAATTTGCTTTGTTAAATTTAGTTCTTTTTCGTGAAATAGCTGATCCACTTCATCCATTACAACAGTCTTTAGCAAATGACTTTTGATTTTTTTCGTTTTGATCAACTCTAGCACACGTCCTGGTGTCCCAACTAAAATCTCAGGCTTCTTTTTTAATTTTTCAATTTGGCGGCCGACATTGGCTCCACCAATCAAGCTTTGTGTCTTTAATTGAAGCAAGCTTGCCCAATCACGAACAACTTGACTGATTTGAACCGCTAACTCTTGTGATGGTGCCAAAATCAATAACTGATTGCCTTGTTCTTTTTCTACATTTAAAAGCAATGGTAAAACATACGCTAAGGTTTTACCCGACCCTGTTGGGGAAATGCCCAAGACATTCTCTTTTTCCTTCAAAGGCTGAAAACTTTTTTGTTGAATCATTGATGGCTCGCTAAAACCAGAAGCTCGCCAATGTTCTTGCCAAGCTTCTGGTAAATTTTTGTTAAATGTCATAATAGTCCTTTCTTCGTTAACGCTAGTTATTTTGTGTCTGCATCAAAAACGATACCCGCACTTTTTCTTAAGGTTGTTACTACTTTGTTCACATTACGTGATAATTCCACCCATTCTTCATAACGTGCTCCTATAGTTGGATCATTGGGATTCTCAAGAACATCCGCGAAATCATTGGCTTCTTCGATCATTGGATTTTCTTCGGTTGTTAAAGAAATGATCTCGCGTTCTTGATGGTTTCGATCATGAAATTCTGCTTTAGAGATGGCATTTACACTGTCTAAAATCAATGTACCGCCTTCAAAATAAATTTCAGAATCTAGGAAAGAATCTGCATTTTTACCAGTCTGTAACGTTACATCAAACAAATCATATCTTAAGATTGCTGTACCTAGTCCATCTACATCTGTCGGGATTTTTCTTGCAAAATAATGGCTTTCATTCGGCATACCAAACCAACCAACAGCGGCATAAACCAAATAGACTCCAAGATCCGCCATTGCGCCTCCAGAAAAATGGGGTGAAAAGATATTTGGCTCTTGCCCGTTAAGTACTTGATCATAACGAGATGAATATTTCATATAAGTAAAGTTTGCACCGATAATTTGATTTTTCAATGGTAATAAGTCGCGAATTTTTTTGAAGCTTTTCTCATGGATATTACGAGCTGCTTCAAAAAAGAAGACGTTCTCTTGGTTTGCTAACTCAATGATTTCTGCCATCTCTTCAGGTGTTGAGAAGGCTGGCTTTTCGACAATGATATTTTTCCCTGCCAGAATCCCTTGTTTCGCTTGTTCAAAATGAAGAGAATTAGGGGAAGCGATATAAATCGTATCCATATGCGCAATACCAAAAAATGTTTTTAAATCTGTTGCGTATTCAACATCGCCGTACTCTTTACCAAATTTTTGAGCGGTTTCTAATTTGCGTGAATAAACCGCTGTCAAATCATAGCGATTCGTTTCCAATGCTGCGTTGACAAATTGATGGCTAATCCAGTTTGTTCCAATAATACCTAAGTGAATCATCTTTACCCTCACCTTTCTGAATTTGGATCTTCAAACGTTGTTTTAACATCGAATGGTACTGGATGTTCTATTGCTATTGTATCAGGTGTGACACTGCAATTGTAAGCAATGACGCTTAATCCTTGTGTTTGCCCTGATAAAATCATTTCTGTTAAAGCTGGTTGCATATTTGTATGGATTGTCGCAGCTTCAACCTGTTCAAATTGGACTATAAACAATACATAGCTTTGATACCCTTCTTTCATGGCTTCGATCAACTCGGTCACATGCTTTAAGCCTCGAAGTGTTGGTGCATCAGGAAACGCACCAACTCCATGATTTTCTAAGGTCATGCCTTTCACCTCAACAAATGCTTGATTTCCAGTATCTGTCTCAACTAATAAATCAAATTTTGACTGAGCAAATCGTTTTTCTCTTTTTATGGAAACAATATCGCCTTTTAATCCAGGCAAAATAATCGTACCGTCTTGGATACCATCCGCTGCTAACGCGTTAGGAACTTGGCTATCGATATTAAACCAAGCTTTGTCTTTTTTGACAGCAATCAGATCATACGCTGTTTTTCTCTTAGGCGAAGGTTGGTACGACAGAGCAACCTCTACTTCTGGATGAAATAGTTCTTTGCAACGGCCGGTATTTTTTACGTGAACCGTTACCATTTCGCCATTTTCCTGCAATCGACATTCTGCTATAAAACGATTTGGTCTATTCATAAAATGTGCTAAATGTACGTTCGGATATGCAATCATTGTAACACCCTTTCATCAAAACAATACCATATTTTGAATGAAAAAGCATCGTCAAACTTTTCATCCATTTTTTTGAATGTATAACGAAAATATTCATGAACAATTACCTTTTTTTTAATCATTGCGACTTCATTAAATTTTCTTTTAGGAGAAGATTTTCGAATAGTTTGTTTTTTAATTTCGTGCTATGATTGTTTTGGAGGAGAATGATAGTATGAAAAAAAATTGGTCATTATTTTTAGGCGCATCACTTATTACAGGGATTGCAGGTTCATTGTTCTTAAAAAAGAAACAAGAAAGACAGCGATCTGATTCAGATATTCCTAATTTATATAAAAGTTATTTAGGCAGTTGGTGGTTTGTCAATAAACAAAAAGCCACCCAACATACCTTGACGATCGAAGATGATTTACAGATCACGATTGATGGAAAAAAATTAAGCTACATGTTAGTTGAATTGACTAATAAACGCTTAGTTGCGCAAGATGAATACGGCTATCATTTGATCGTTCAGTGTTTAAAAGATAAGCCTGCATCATTATATGATGAAGCGGATGATGCTACTTATGTTTTAGAATCTACTGATTCTTTAGAACGTCCATAAAAAAGACGAGGTTGGGACGTAACTCATAGAGTTATGTCCCGGCCTGGTCTTTTTTAATACTCTGATCGTTTAAAGTTCATCGATTTGTTTGCGTTCCTTCGTCTTGCTCAATTTTCCTTCTCGTTTCTGTAGTTCATTTTTAATTGCTTCTAAAGAGACATCTTTTTCAGCAAGCAAGACTAACATATGATAAATCAAATCCGATGTTTCAGTAATCAGTTCTTCTTGATTATTTTTAGCTGCAATGATCACTTCTGTCGTTTCTTCTCCGACTTTCTTTAGAATTTTATCCAATCCTTGATCGAACAAGTAATTTGTATAGGAGCCTTCTTTTGGTTCTTTTTTACGCGCTTGTATTTCTTCATAGAGTGTCTTGATCATACTATTTACCTCCTTACTTTTATATGAAAGACTAACTTTTATAGTTAGATAATGACATTGAAAAAACAGCTATGTTCACCAGTGTGACAAGCGGGACCCTTTTGTTCCACAGTGATAAGCAGTGTATCTTTGTCGCAATCCATAACCAGACTTTTTACGTGTTGTGTATGGCCACTCGTTGCACCTTTATTCCATAATTGTTGACGTGAGCGTGAATAAAACCATGTGGTTCTAGTTTCAAGTGTTTTTTTATAGCTCTCTTCGTTCATATAAGCCAACATCAAGACCTCATTCGTTTTTTCTTCTATAATAATTGCAGGTAATAGACCTTTGTGAAAATCAGGTTTCATCTTCGCACCACCATCCCAACTTGTTTCAAGACTTCTTTCAATTCCGGAATCTTTACTTCCCCATAGTGAAAAATACTCGCAGCTAACGCTCCACTTGCTTTGGTTTGCTCAAATACGTCTATAATATCTTCTGCACTACCACAACCACCTGATGCAATCACTGGAACAGTGACAGCTTGGCAAATCGCTTGATTCAAGGCAAGATCATACCCGTTTTTTGTCCCATCTGCATCCATGCTTGTTAATAAAATTTCACCTGCACCTAAAGTCACCGCTCGCTTAGCCCATTGTATCGCATCTAATCCCGTATCTTCTCGACCGCCTTTAGCAAAAACATGCCAGGAATCACCTTCTCGTTTGGCATCAATTGCGACAACGATACACTGAGAACCAAATTTTTCAGCTCCAGCCTGAATCAATTCCGGCTGTTGAATCGCTGCTGAATTAAGAGAAATTTTGTCAGCTCCTGCTTGTAGCATTTTTTTCATATCTGAAACGGTTCGGATTCCCCCGCCAACTGTTAAAGGGATAAACACTTCTGCTGCCGTTCGTTCTACTACGTCAATCATCGTATCACGATCGTCGCTAGTGGCAGTAATATCTAGAAAAACCAACTCATCTGCTCCCTGTTCATTATACGCCTTGGCAATAGCTACTGGATCTCCCACATCTTGAAGATCAATAAAATTGACTCCTTTGACTACTCGACCATTAGTTACGTCTAAGCATGGAATAATACGTTTAGTCAGCATTTTTTTCTACCTCCAACATATCCGCTAGCGAGATAGTGCCATTGTAAAAGGCCTTGCCGACAATGGTTCCATAAACGCCCAATTCGGCCAATTTTAACAGGTCTGCTTTTTTACTAACACCACCTGAAGCAATGATTTGTACATCAGGTACAGCTTGAGTCAACTTGGCGTAATCTTCAAACGTTGGTCCAGCAAGCGTTCCGTCTTTCGCAATATCTGTGTAGATAATCGTCTGCACTCCGATTCTTGCCATTTCTTCAGCCAGTTGTAGATAATCCGTTTCACTAACATCAAGCCAACCACTAATCGCAACTTTCCCATTCTTAGCATCAATACCGACAGCGATTTTATCCCCATATTTTATAACAGCTTTTTTAACTAATTCTGGATTTTGTAAGGCTGCTGAACCAATAATAATTCGATCAATTCCAAGTGAAACATAGGCATCAACTTGTTCCAGTGTACGGATTCCCCCGCCAACTTCTATCTTTAGCCCCGTTTCTTTTTTCATTTCCTCAATTAACGGGGCATTCGTTGCTTTCCCCATTAAAGCGCCATCTAAATCAACAATATGCATCATCTCAATCCCTGCTGCTTTAAATTCTTTTGCCTGTGCTACTGGATTGGGATGAACAACTGTTTTTTGTAAAAAGTCACCTTGTATCAATCGAACAGCTTTTCCTTCTCTAATATCAATCGCTGGTAAAACGAACATGATCTACCACCTCCTTAAATCCTCTTAAAATCCTCAAACCAACATCACTACTTTTTTCTGGATGAAACTGAGTCCCATAAATATTGCCACTTGAGATCATTGCAGGTATTTTAATGGAATACTGTACAAGAGCATCGATTTTATCTGGTTCACAATCTGCATAATAAGAATGAACAAAATAGACATACTGCTCATCCACCTCTTTTGTTAGCAAGTTTTCCTTTGTAGTAATCAATTGATTCCACCCCATGTGAGGAACAGGTGAATTGGGATCCTCTGGAAGTTTTTCGCAAAGTCCTTCAATCAAGCCTAATCCTTCAGTAAAACCATTTTCCATACTTCCTTCTAAAAGCAACTGCATACCCAAGCAAACACCTAAAATAGGCATACCTTTTTGAGCAACATCTTGAATCACGCTGATTAACTCGCGCTGTTTTAATTCCTCCATTGCCAATGAAAAAGCGCCTACCCCAGGTAAAATCAGCCCATCTGCTTTTAGGATCTCATAAGGTTCTGCAGAGATTTTACTTTCCAAGCCAACGTACTCTAACGCTTTTTGAACATTCCGTGTATTTCCAGTGTCGTAATCAATGATAATAATCATCTACAGAATTCCTTTCGTGGAGTTGATTCCTTGAATCGACGGATTTTCCGTGATTGCTTCCCTCAAAGCTCGACCAGTTGCTTTAAATAATGCTTCTATTTTATGATGGGTATTTTTACCATGTAAAATTTTTAAATGAAGTGTCATTTTAGTGTTAAAAGCCAATGCTTGGAAGAATTCTTCTGCTAATTCTGTATCAAAATCACCAAGTTTAGGATTAGCAAACGATGCATCAAATACTAAATATGAACGCCCACTTAAATCTAAAGAAGCCATACCTAAAGATTCATCCATCGGTACAAAGCTAGTCCCATAGCGATTGATTCCAGCTTTATCTCCTAGCGCCTCTCGAATACATTGGCCTAAAACGATCCCAACATCTTCTACCGTATGGTGACTATCTACATCTAAATCTCCTTCTACTTTCACTTCCAAAGATATTCGACTGTGACGAGCAAATAAAATCAGCATATGATCAAAAAATCCAACGCCTGTTTCGATCATAACTGGTTCTTGACTGTCTAAATCAAGTCTCAATTCAATTTTTGTTTCTGCAGTTTTTCTTGTTAAAGCGGCTGTTCTCATTCCTTTTCTCCCCCAGTTATAAAATCTATTTTATAAAATCACTCAAAGCGACATTCGACTGCTCTAGCATGTGCTTCTAGACCTTCTTTTCTCGCTAAAAGTGCAATGGCATCCTTAGCCTTTGCTAAAGCATCTTTTGTATAATAAGTGACTTGACTATACTTCACAAAATCATACACACCTAAAGGGGAATAAAATTTTGCTGTACCACTTGTTGGCAATACATGATTGGTTCCTGAAAAATAATCTCCTACTGGTTCTGATGCATACGCTCCTAAAAAAATCGATCCAGCATTTTTAATTTCATGTAAATAACTGATTGGGTCCGCCAGCTGGACTTCTAAATGCTCTGGTGCTATTTCATTCATAATCGTAAACATCGCCGATACAGTTGATACTACAATAATCAGACCATTATTTTTAATGGATTGTTCGGCGATTTCTTTTCGCGGTAGTGTTTCTAACTGTCGATCAATTTCTATTTCGACTTGTTCTGCAAGTTTGACTGAATCTGTCACTAGTATCGCTCGGGCAAGCGTATCATGTTCTGCCTGAGACAACAAATCGGCCGCAATATAAATGGGATTTGCTGTTTCATCTGCTACTATCCCAATCTCTGAAGGTCCTGCGATCATATCGATTCCTACCGTACCAAAAACTTGTTTTTTTGCAGTTGCTACATAGATGTTTCCTGGTCCAACTATTTTGTCCACTTTGGGAATTGTTTCTGTTCCATAAGCAAGGGCGGCTATACTTTGTGCTCCGCCGATTTGAAAAATTTTGTCTACTCCTGCAATTTTTGCCGCTGCTAAAATAACATCTGGAATTCCTTCTTTCGACGGCGGTGTGACCATAATGATTTCTTTAACCCCAGCAATTTTTGCTGGCAGTACATTCATTAAGACTGAGGATGGGTATGCCGCCGTTCCACCTGGAACATAGACGCCTACACGAGCTAGTGGCAATACTAATTGTCCACGTAACACTCCTGATTTTTCTGTATCCATAAAATCATATTGTTTTTGTTTTTGATGGTAACTGATAATATTCTCTTTGGCTACTTCTAAAGCGGCAATCACCTCTTTTTCTACATTCTGATAGCCTAACTCTATAGTTTCTTTTGATAGAGATAACTCCTGCAGTTCCACTTGATCAAACTTCTTAGAATACGCTTTTAAAGCCTGGTCTCCGTTTTGAATCACTTGTTGAACGATTTGACGAACTTGTTCTTCTATTTGCTGATTGTCTTTTTGTATCATCTGGACATCTTCATTTAGTGCCCTTAAAATTTCTGTTGTTTCTCCCTTCAGCCATTTCATTTCTATCTCCTCCAATCACTGTTTCTAATTCATCAAACAATTGAAATATTGCTTGGCGTTTTCTTTTCAACATTGCTTTATTGACAATCAAGCGAGCAGAGACTGAACAGATATCTTCAAAAATTTCTAACCCATTTTCTTTTAATGTCGTACCTGTTTCAACGATATCAACAATTGCATCGGCCAATCCTAAAACGGGCGCAATTTCAACAGATCCTTCGATCTTGATTATTTCAACATCTTCCCCTTTTTTACGAAAATGTTCCGAGGCAACTGTGGGATATTTCGTTGCAATCCGTTTTCTTTTATAATCATCTGGTTGGTAGTTTTTTGTGGAAGCAACTGAAAATTTACAGACACCGATTTTTAAATCCAGCATCTCATAATAACCAAAGGGATGTTCCATAAGGACATCTTTGCCCACAATTCCAATATCAGCCACACCATGCCGTACGTAAGTCGTTACGTCAGCTGCTTTCACTAATAGAAACTTAAACCGTTGATCTGGGCTGGTGAAAATCAATTTACGTTGCTTGTCTTGCATAAAGGAGACATCGATTCCTGCCTGTTCAAATAGAGAAAGTGTCTTTTTTTCCAACCGCCCTTTTGTCAATGCAATAGTCAATTGTGTCAATTTCAATCACCAACCTTTATCTTACGTATAGTGTCTTGGGTTACTTCTATCACCTGGTGGTATCGCCATTTTTTTCCATAGCTTATCGCTTCTTCGACTGTTTCAAATAAAGATAATTGATAATCTGGATTCTCCTTCACTAACGCTTCGGCTTTTGACAAGAGGGCCAAAGAGCTGTGGACTAATGTTGTTGGCTGTTCCAAAGAAGCAAGATTATTGAGTTGATATTGTAAAGTAACCAACGTATCTAAATTAATTCCCAACCCAACAGCTGGAATGATCGAATGACCGAATTGTTCTGCCAAATGATCATACCGTCCACCTCTAAGAAAAATATCTGGCACCAAATCAGCATATCCACTAAATAAAACACCTGTGTAATAATCCATTAGTGCTACTAAGCCTAAATCTACCGTTAATGAGATTTTCGAGTGTAGTGATTTGATAATTTGCACAACTCTATCTAGTTCATCGATGACTTGTATGATTTTTGATGATTTTGGCAATAGTTCTCTTGCGATTGATAATACCTCGTGAGGTTCACCAAAGAGTTTAGGAATCGCACAAATAAACGCATCCAATTCACTTGGATAGAGCGCAACAAATTGGTTGAGATCAGTTAAACTTTTATTATTAAAATAAAGTTGAAGATTTGTTTTTGCTTGGTCATCCAACTTGAGGAATCGTACAATTAAACGAAAAATTTGAGCATGTCCCAATTCAAAATGAAAATTAGGAATTTTCAACTCTTCCAAAATTTCAACCGCACAAGTAATACATTCAACGTCGGCTTTTAAAGAGGTGTAGCCAATCAATTCAATTCCAACTTGTGTTACTTCATTTTGTTCTCCCAGCATAGCATCATTTGAGCGAAAAATTTTTCCACTATATGATAATTTTAGCGGTGGTTGAATGCCCGTTGTGGCAATCACTCGACCGATTGGCATCGTCATATCAGGTCTTAATACTAGTAGCCGGCCCTGCTTGTCAAAAAAACGGTAAAACTCTTTTTCATTTTTTTCTTCACTGTAAAATACATCTTCAAACTCGATTACGGGTGTATCGATTCGTTGATAGCCTCTTTTTTTTACGATATCGTTGACTTGTTTTTCTAGTTGATACGCGCCATTAGCTTCCCGAAATAATTTATCTCTTGTTCCTGATGGTAAACTACGATTCCATTTCATTTAGTTCCCTCCTTGTTTTTAGATAATCACTATTAGCCTAACATTTTACATACAATCCAATTTCATATTTTTTCATCGAACAAGCCTATAAAAGTAAATACAAAAACGCCCCCTTGGCAAATAAGCCAAGAGGACGAGAAAATTTTCACGTGGTCCCACCTCAGATTTACTTTTACTTCACAATAAAAGCCTCTGTTAGTTCGATAAACTAAGGAGTGATAACGGACTCTCCGATTTTTCCTACTGATTTAGGTAACAAATACTGTCATCCATAAATCTATTATTTCAGAAAAACAACTTACAGGCGTGTTCGATGATGATTTGTTATTTCCTTACAGCGAACGGAAACTCTCTAAAACAAATCACTTCACCTACTATTCTGATCATCGTTTTTTCATTTAATTATCATTTATTTCTAAACAATTTATCACGAAAATGAAATTTAGTCAATAGTTTTTGAAAAAATTGATTGCTCTCTATTTTATTTTTGTTCTCTGACTAAAGTTATCACGACAGACGCACTTTATAATCCTCTCTTTCTTTTCCTCTACTAGTAGCCTCTATTTTCGGTGTAAGCAATTCAAAAAAGACTGAGACATAACTCTACGAGTTACATCCCAGCCTTATGGAATCCGAATAAATAGCGAAAACAAAAATAGCTCTTATTTCAACTACTCAACGAATCAATTTAAAGAGTGTCAATTTTACCGTTAAAATCAATATAGTCGGTCATCGGTGTAATAAACTGAACGCTATTTTCTGATAAGTAAACATTAGGTTTGCCTTGGTCTTCGTAGACTAATACTTCTAGTTCCATATTCATAGAAACTGCTAGCGATAAATCTTTTGTCGCAAACATAAACGCCTTTGCTTGTTCTTCACTTAATTTACCAAGATCAAATTGTTCTTTGATCAATTGCCACTCGCCCTCTTCAAGTCTGTCACGAATTGCGGCAGAATCCGTAATGATCTGACTCGGTTCGCCTAACTTACTGATTACTTGCTCTTTATTGTATTGTGAATAGTCTGGAACAAAAGCAGAGATATTACCATCACCTGATGACTGATAACTTACTTCTTCATCATCATCTTCTGGATTTGGTGTAAAAAACTGCTCATTTACCTCTGTTTTCTTTACTGCTTTTTTCTCTGTTGCTTTTGTCTTACTGCCTTCAGTTGAACTTGTAGAAGTCTTTGTTTCTTTTGTCGTACTTTCAGTGAGAGCAATAGAAGTGCTTGTCTCTTTTGATGTATTAGTTGCTTTGGAATTAGCCTCTTTTTTCGTAGCACATCCGCCCATTAATACGATAAATACCCCACAAAGTAATAGTATCTTTTTCATTTTACTCTCCTTTATTTAATATTAACCAACCATACTCAAGCTTATCATAACTTTAAAGTAAAGAAAATAGTGAAAAGGAGGGGATGACTTAAAAATAAATTCCTTTACCTTCTTCTCTTTTGTAAAAGTATTATTATATAGAAAAAAAACGACAATCTTCAAAAAATGCATGGGCAAACTGATGTGATTATCCTGCTGATGAATCTTTCTATCAAGATGCTGAACGTGAATTGCTAGAAGAAACTGAGATTCGTGTTGATTTGAGTACTATTCCAAGCCGTTTGACTGTCTCATTTGAAAAAGTTCGCGAAATGAAATAGGGAACGGAAGAAGACTATCTAACCATGCTTGCTCAAAATGAATTCATCCCTTACATTTACGCAAAATCGATTTTTGATTTTTACCGTAGCCAAAGTGAATTTCTCAATTAAATAATTATCTTACCTCATACTCTCAATTTTGTAAGGCTTTTGTTCGTTGATTCATAGGACTTGACAAGTTATTTTTTATATACTTTAAAAGTTAAAAATAACATTTACTTAGGAGAATGAAATGAACGGAAATCAATTAAAACTATTTATGATGAGCTTGATGTTATTAGATCATCTTATCCCACTATTACCACCACAATTTGCTACACCAATTCATATGGTCACGCGCTGTGTTGCTGTATTCTTCGCCTTTATGGCAGTCGAAGGGTTTCATTATACGAGAAGCCGAAAAAATTACCTACTTCGTCTTTATGGTTGGGCTGCAATCATGTTTACAGGAAATACGTTGATCAACTCACTGATTATCAAAGACCCAATGTATTTTTCTTACAATAATATTTTTCTGACATTAGCTGTAGGTGTCACTATTTTATCCTTGATTGATTTCGCAAAACATGAAAAAAAAACTGTCTTTAAAATCATAACTACTATCCTAACAATCATTTTAACATTAGCTGTTTGTCTAGGCTTGATTCCAGCAGAAGGCGGATTTGTCATCATTCCTTTTATGTTGCTTAGTTATTTCTTCAGGAATAATGCAAAAAAAAGAGACACTTCCTATATGATTTTTGCTATTCCTTTATTCATAATGCCTCTTCTTGGATTGTCCAACTATTCTTTTGAGATGATTAAAGAGCAGATTGGAGGTAACCCTGACTTTTTATTTATTTTAGTGATTCCTTTTATTCATCTATATAATGGGAAGAAAGGGAACAGCAATCCAGCTTTTAAATATTTATTTTATATCTTTTATCCAGTACATTTGTGGATTATCACATTGGTTAACTTTTATCTACATCAAGGGTGATTCAAAAACGTCGTTTTAAGACTTTCATCTTAAAGCGACGTTTTTACATCCATTCATAAATACTTTATTTGTACTTTTTTGGTATTTTTTTAATACTAATGCGTATGATTTTTATGAGAACACAACTAACTGATCTTCTGTAAAAGATGAATTTTCTAATAGATAAGAATTCCAGTGTGTTTTATTCGCATAATATCCTGAAACTACATCTGGGTATTGCTCTCGTAACACTTCATTTTCTTTTGGATAACCTTTGACCGTCATCACCCAATCACCTGCTTTATTGGTTCCGAGCATACAAAAACATTTCTTCTCGATCCCAAAGTAATCACAATTCCAATCTTTCCGGTAATCAACTGAAGTACCCGGCCATGTTTTAGCGATCTCTTTTAAGTACTGAATTTTATTTTTCATTAGTTTCTCCCAATTGATTATTACAAAATAAGCTCAACAGGTTTCCATCTGGATCTTTGATAATCGCGTAATACTGACCCCAAAATGCTTGCCATGGTTCCTTAAAAATTTCATAACCAGAACGTTTCATTTTTCCACATAGCTGATCGATCTCGCTAGGAGAATCACAAAGAAAAGCCAATTCTATTTTATCCCCTTCACTTTTTGGTAGGTATCCATAGATCCCTTCAATCATGTTTTTAGTATTTAAGGATATTCGCATGCCATCATTGTTCAATTCTACGTAATCTGCATCTTTTTCGCCTACAACCTCAAAACCTAAATGTTCGTAAAATAAAATCGCTTGTTCCATTGATTCTACAATAATCCCAACCATATCTAATTTCATACTACTAACCTCCGTTCTTTTCCTTCATTCCTGAACTATATTTTCACTTCTTTTGCCCTATATCTTAACTCTGATACGTATAAATTCGTTGTATTAGCATAAATAACTTTTCCCAATATGACGATTCTAACAAATTGAGACAGTACAGTTTTCCACTCAAAATCAACTATCAAATAGATAAGATTAATGATTGCAATAACCATTAACACTTTTGTTAAATGATAGCCCAAAATACTTCCTCTGATTAAAAGCACACCCACAACAACGGAAAAAATGACACTCATCAAACTTATCCACATTAGCATTCCAAACATAGAAAAAATAAAATGAATACCAAATTCCATAGCTACTCTGAACAGACCAACTAAACCAAGCAATGGAACAACTACTAAAAACCAACCCAATCCCTTCCAAATCCATGGTACTTTCATTTTACCTCTCCTTTATTATACAGTTGCTTGTTTATTTTAAAGATTCTCAAGGAAATAATCAATAGTCCTTTTATCTACCAAAGCGCAATTTATCTTGTCCAAGCTAGCGATATTTTCTAATCTTTCTTTAATAATAGATTTTTAGATAATTTCTGATTTCCACGTTATCCATCGTTTTGATTTATTTCTATCTTAGAAAACGTTATCAACTCTACGGTTTTTTACCCTCTTTTTGTATTAAAAAAATACTGACCATTTTTTTTTAGATTAACATATTATTAAATGGTCAAAAAAACAATTTTCTGATAAACTTATCTTGATGGCTTCTTTGAAAGGATGAACTATATGACCCCGAATCGTGAAGACTACCTAAAGCTTATTTTTGAATTAGGTGGCGATGAAAATAAAATCAATAACAAACAAATCGTTTCTGGCTTAGATGTCTCCGCTGCATCTGTCAGTGAGATGATTTCAAAGTTAGTCAAAGAAAAACTAGTGGAACATTCTCCTTATCAAGGGGTTCAACTAACAGAGATAGGGCTAAAAAAAGCAAGTACGCTTATTCGCAAACATCGATTATGGGAAGTATTTTTAGTGGAACATTTGAACTACTCGTGGAATGAAGTTCATGATGAAGCTGAAGTCTTAGAACATGTTACCTCTCAAACCTTAGCAAATCGATTGTCTGACTACTTGAATCAGCCTAATTTTTGTCCTCATGGTGGTGTTATCCCAGGAGATGATCAACCTGTCCATGAAGAAAAACGACAAACTTTAATAGATTATCCAATTGGCACTAAGATACGCATTGCGCGTGTACTAGATGAAAAAGAATTACTTGATTATCTAGTATCGATCGATCTAAAAATCCACGAAGAATATATGATCAATGAAATCGCAGCTTATGAAGGTCCAATCAGTATCAGCAACGGCAACAAAACATTAGCAATCAGTTATAAGGCAGCAAGTACAATTTTTGTTGATAAATTATAAAAAAATAACAACGACGCGGCAGGTACAAAATTCCATAGGACCTAGCCTCCATCAAGAAAGCGGGGAAATGAAATGAATGAAAAGATCGCTCTATTTACTATATTTGGCGGTACTGGTGATTTAGCCAAAAGAAAACTTTATCCATCTTTATTCCATCTATATCGTAAAGGAAATTTAGCTGAACACTTCGCAGTGATCGGTACTGCAAGAAGAGAATGGTCTGACGAGCACTATCGTGAGATCGTTCGTGACACAATCAAAGACTTGGCTCCAACAGCTGAAGAAGCAGAGGCATTTTCAAGTCACTTCTACTATCAGTCCCACAATGTCAATGATTCTGAACACTACGATACCTTAAAAAAATTATCTGATACTCTAAACGATAAATACCAACTAGGTGGCAACCATATTTATTACTTAGCAATGGCGCCACAATTTTTTGGCACTATCGTACAACACTTGAAATCACAAGAAATTCTAACGGACAACGGTTTTGATCGTTTAGTCATAGAGAAACCATTTGGCTCAGATTATGACTCTGCTTATAAATTAAATGAAGAAATTCGTGCCGTTTTCCCAGAAAAAGATATTTTTAGAATCGATCATTACTTAGGAAAAGAAATGATCCAAAATATATCAGCGATTCGTTTTGCGAATAACATCTTTGAATCACAGTGGAATAATCGCTATATCGATAATGTACAGATTACCTTTGCTGAAAGTCTTGGTGTTGAAGACCGTGGTGGCTATTATGAACACAGTGGTGCCCTAAAAGATATGGTTCAAAATCATATCTTGCAAGTTGTTGCCTTATTAGCAATGGAGCCACCCGTTGCTTTTTCAGAAGCTGAAATTCGTGCAGAAAAAGTCAAGGCATTGCAAGCTATTCGTCTTTATTCAGAAAAAGAAGCATTACAACATTTTGTTCGCGGTCAATATGGTCAAGGCAAACTAGATGACCAAGTATTTGTTGGGTATCGTGAAGAACCTAATGTTGACGAACACTCTCAAACTGAAACCTTTGTCGCTGGTAAATTCCTGATCGATAATTTCCGTTGGTCTGGCGTTCCTTTTTATATCCGTACTGGCAAGCGTTTAACAGAAAAAGGGACACGGATCAACATCGTTTTCAAACAGGTCCCAGTGAATGTCTTCAAAGATGATGTTGACAAATGCGGTGAAAAGACCGATCTACCACCAAATGTCCTAACGATTTATATTCAACCAACTGAAGGTTTCTCTATGACACTAAATGGCAAAGAAATTGGTCAAGGCTTTACAACGACACCAGTAAAATTAGATTACCGTCACAGTGCAGAAACAACTGGCAATAGCCCAGAAGCTTATGAAAAACTATTATTGGATAGCTTGAACGGGGATGGCACAAACTTCTCTCACTGGGATGAAGTGGCTCAATCTTGGCGTATTGTCGATATCATTCGTCATGCTTGGGATAAAACATCTGTAGATTTCCCAAATTATGAAGCAGGTTCAATGGGACCTGATGCTGCATTTAAATTGTTAGAACAAGATGATTTCACTTGGGATTGGCAGCCTGATATTTGGTATCGTGAACGGGGAAAACTTTAAAATAATGGGGGAACTAATGAAAATAATAAAATTTAAAAGCACGATCCTTTGCGCCTTTACCGCATTGACCATCAGCATGAACTTACCAGCTTACGCAGAGGAAACTTCAAATGTAGACAGTTCAATTTCAAGTACACTCGAGTCGACTCAAAGTACAACAGAAACAAGTTCTAGTGTAGTTGAATCAACTGAAAGTAGTTCTGAAGTGAATTCTTCTACTGACTCTGTTGAAGTTGATTCTGAAGAGGAGACAACTCAAAGTTCTGTAACTGAACCTGATGAAACGCTCTATTTTGAAGATTATTATCTTCCATCAGGTCGATCAGATTCAACTCCTGTAGCGCGAAGTAGCAATCTACTTCGCAACTCTATGGATATTGTCTATGCTGGTGAAGCAAATAGACCTAAATCACATTTTATTGATATATCCTCTCACAATAGTTCAATATCTGTTGCTAATTTTAAAAAAATGAAAACATACGGCATTAAAGGTGTGGTTGTAAAACTTACTGAAGCGGATTATTATACTAATCCTTTTGCGCAAGAACAAATAAATAATGCTACAGCTGCTGGATTAAAAGTATCAGCCTATCATTATGCACATTACACAACAAGCAGCAGTGCTGCAAAAGAAGCGAATTACTTTGCTTCACTTGCTGACCGCTTCAAATTGCCAAAATCTACTATTATGGTTATTGATATTGAAGAAGGAAAAATGCTGAACTCTTCTTTAACGCCTAATACTACGACTTTTGTCAATACACTAAAATCTAAAGGGTACTCTAACCCCATGTATTACATGAATAGATCATACGCAACAAGCGGTTATTTTTCTGTGAGTAAGTTTGGGGCTAAAAATATGTGGGTTGCTCAATATCCATATACACCAACGGCTGCTATGAAATGGAATAATGAATTCTCTGCCTGGCAGTGGTCTTCTCAATATTACATTCCTGGAATTGCTCATCCTTTTGATATATCCATGGACTATTCTGGCTACCTTGAAAGCGGAGCTCAAGGAAGATGGCTCAGTGCTAATCAATATGTAACGATCACTAAAAAGAACTATTCAATTTGGTCAAACTTTAATTTTAACTCAACGACGAACTCTACAACAAAAGTTTACAATAAAACGTTTAAAGTCAACGGTAAGTATAAACATATGAATGGTGCTACATATTACTCACTTTATGATAATAACGGCAACTGGAAAGGTTACTTGAACGCAGAAGCAACGACTAACGCCTCTGGTCCTCAAGGAATTTGGTTAAGCGAAAATAAATATATTACCCTTACCAAAAAAGGACAAACCCTTTGGGGAGATATCAATAAATTCTCTAGCAAAAAAGGCAACTCAACTAACCTTTATCAACAAACATTCCAAGCTAAAGGGAAATACAATCATGTTTCAGGTGCTGTCTATTACTCACTTTACGACAATAAAGGAACATGGAGAGGCTATCTAAATTCTGCATTGGCTACAAGCGCTACTGGGGCTCAAGGAGCTTGGTTAAAAGAGAACAAGTACGTCACGCTTACTAAAAAAGGACAAACGTTGTGGGGAAATATCGATAAATTCTCTAGTAAAAAAGGCAACACTACGGCTCTTTATCAGCAAACGTTCCAAGTGAAAGGCAAGTATAAACATTTTTCTGGCGCCGTTTATTACTCTCTCTACGATAATAAAGGCAAATGGAAAGGGTATCTAAATTCTGCATTGGCTACAAGCGCTACAGGACCACAAGGGGCTTGGTTAAAAGAGAACAAGTATGTCACACTTACTAAAAAAGGACAAACACTGTGGGGAAATATTGATAAATTCTCTAGTAAGAAAGGCAATACCACTCCTCTTTATCAACAAACATTTCAAGTCAAAGGGAAATATAACCACGTTTCTGGCGCCGTCTATTACTCGCTCTATGATAATAAAGGAAAATGGAAAGGGTATTTAAATGCTGCTGGAGCAACAAGTGCTACTAGCGCTCAAGGAGCTTGGATAAAAACGAATAAGCAGGTAACTATCGAAAGAAAAAAATATACCGTCTGGGCAGATATCAATACCTTTTCTAAAAAGAAAGGCAACACGACTGACCTTTATAAAAAAAACTATCAGGTGCAAGGAATGTACAATCACTTTTCCGGTGCTGCCTACTATTCAATTTATGATAAAAATGGTACTTGGATAGGTTACTTAAATTCAAATGCTACTAAATAACTCTCATACATTGCGAAAAAGTTTTCAGTCTCTAAAACAAAAGAGTATTAAACAAAAATTGTTTAATACTCTTTTTATTGTTTTAACGATTTTTACGCTTCAAATCCTTCAGCAACAGCCTCAGGATAATTTTCTTCAACGATAGTGGCACAACGCCCACATAAATGCGGAAGTTTTTCATTTTCACCAACGTCTGTGCGCACGGCACGACAGCGTTCACACGTTTCCCCTGCTGCTTTTTCCACAAGAATCGACATATCCTCAAATTTTTCAACATTTTCAGGAATTTCAGCTGTTAAAGCCGCTACCTCAAAATCAGAAACAATCAATAATTGTGCGACATCTGCATCCACAGCTGTTAACAATTCTTTGATTTGTTCATTCGGATAAACCGTTACTTTCGCTTCTAACGATTTACCGATCAATTTAGAATTACGCGCTTCTTCCAACGCTTTTAAGACATTATCTCTAAAGTCCATGAACGCAGCCCAAGTATCTAATAATTCTTGTTGATTTGTAAACTCTTCATAACCTGGGAATTCAGCCAATTGAACATACTCTTCGTCTTCTTTCAAGAAGCTCCAGATTTCCTCGGATGTATGCGGAATAATTGGTGTTAACAATTTTGTTAATGAAACAGCTATTTGATAAAAGACTGTTTGCATACAACGTCTTTGGTAGTTATCTTCTGCTTCAATATACACTACATCTTTAGCAAAGTCTAAATAGAAAGAAGATAAGTCTACCGTTAAGAAATTCATCACTGAACGATAAATTTGCATGAAATTATATTTCTCATACCCTTTTTCACGAATTTCTTGGATTACTTGATTTAAACGAACCATCATATATTTATCCACAGAACGTAACTCTTCATACGCAACAGTATGTTCTTTGGGTTCAAAATCACTTGTGTTTGCTAATAAGAAGCGCATTGTATTACGGATTTTACGGTACACTTCAGACACTTGGTTTAAGATATCCATAGAAACGCGTACATCAGCTTCATAATCTACACTACTTACCCACAGGCGCAAAATATCCGCACCCATTTGTTTGATTACTTTATCTGGTAAAATTGTATTTCCCAATGATTTACTCATTTTACGGCCTTCGCCATCCAGCGTAAACCCTTGTGATAAAACAGCTTTATAAGGCGCTACACCATTGATAGCAACACTTGTTGTAATACTCGAATTAAACCAACCACGGTATTGATCAGAGCCTTCTAAATACATATCAGCTGGGAAAGTTAGTTCTGGACGTTGACGTAATACGGCTTCATGAGAAGAACCTGAGTCAAACCAAACATCCATGATATCATTTTCTTTTGTAAATTCACCATTTGGAGAACCTGGATGTGTATATCCTTCTGGCAATAATTCTTTTGCCTCACGTTTGAACCAGATATTTGATCCATGTTCAGCAAATAAAGTTGCCACATGTTCGATTGTTTCTGGTGTAATGATTGCTTCACCGTTTTCAGCGTAGAAAATTGGTAATGGTACGCCCCACGCACGTTGACGAGAAATTACCCAGTCACCACGATCACGAATCATGTTGTAAAGACGCGTTTTTCCCCAAGGAAGAATCCAATCCACTTTCTCAACTTCATCTAAGATATTTTGGCGGAATTTATCGATTGATGCAAACCATTGTGGTGTTGCACGATAAATGACAGGTTTCTTTGTACGCCAGTCATGTGGATAACTATGTGTAAAGAAATCCAATTTCAACAGCGCATCTTTTTCATCCAGTAAGGCCGTGATCATGGGGTTTGCTTTATCGTAGAAAACTCCTTCAAAGCCTGGTGCTTCATCTGTATACACCCCACGATTATCCACAGGTGAAAGAACGTCTAAATTGTATTTTTTCCCTACGATATAATCATCTTCACCATGTCCTGGAGCCGTATGAACTAACCCAGTACCTGCATCTAATGTTACATGATCCCCTAACATAACTAATGATGTCCGATCATAAAATGGATGCTGTGCTGTCATATATTCCATGTCTTTACCAGCAATTGTTTCAAGAACCTCAACGTCATCCCAACCGATTGCTTCTTTGACTGTCTCTAAAAGATCTTTAGCAACAACGTATTTTTTACCATAGGCTTTCACAACAACATATTGATACGCTGGATTCACGGAAATTCCTAAGTTTGCTGGAAGTGTCCAAGGTGTTGTCGTCCAGATTACAAATGACGTATCTGTATCTAAAATTCCTTTGCCATCTACTACTTTAAAAGCAACATAAATAGAAGCTGATTTAACATCTTTATATTCGATTTCTGCTTCCGCTAGTGACGACTCACTTGATGGAGACCAGTAAATTGGTTTCAATCCTTTATAGATATAGCCTTTTTCCGCCATTTTACCAAACACACGAATTTCAGCTGCCTCATAAGTTGGATCCAGTGTGATATAAGGATTTTCCCAATCTCCCGCAACCCCCAAACGTTTAAAATCAGCACGTTGAGTATCAACTTGCGAACGAGCATACTCTTCACATTTTTCGCGATATTCAGCTAAGGTCATTTCTTTTCTTTTAATCCCTTTATTTGTCAATACTTGTTCGATCGGCAATCCATGTGTATCCCAACCAGGAACGTAAGGTGAGCGGAATCCTGACATAGATTTTGAACGGATAATGATATCTTTACTAATTTTATTTAACGAATGACCTAGATGGATATTTCCATTGGCATATGGCGGTCCATCATGTAAAACAAATGTTGGTTTGCCTTCGTTTAATTCTTGACGTTTTTCGTAGATTTTTTTTTCTTCCCACTCTTTTTGCCATTCTACTTCACGATTTGGCAAATTCCCACGCATTGGAAAAGCTGTTTTTCCCAACTGTAATGTTTCTTTCATTTTCATTTTTATTTCCTCACTTTCGTTTATTGCTATTATTTATAAAATATTGATTGTGGATAAATTAATTATTGTGTAGTCCAAATCATCTACTCTGGCAGAACCAATCGTAGTCTTTCAATTCTTAGTGCTTTAGCGCTTAGAAATTGATGAGATCGAAACGAAGTGTAGTGATTCTTAGCAAAATAAAAAGCACCTTCATCCCAAGGGACGAAAGTACTCGCGTTACCACCCAAATTTAAAATAATCGATCAACTCAATTATTTCCTCTGTTAATTGGTAACGAAATCACTCGTCAAGTTTTACTTTATTCAAACTTGAAGTAAAATAGAGGATCTTTTCAATACCAGGGTCTGTCAAACTTTCACTATCATTGACTCGCTAAAAGAATGGTTATTGACTTTTCTGTTCTATTTATCTACAGAATTATTTAGGATCTTGATTTAATAAATCAAGCATTGCTTTTGGATCAATTGCAGCTTTTTCAAGTGTAGGTTGTTCTTCTGTTACAATCGGTTCTGTAGCAACATCATCGCTTTTATCAAGTTCTTGTGCTAAAACTTCTTTAATAACAGTATGTGAGTCACTTACGTAACTTGAGAAGGGTTTTAATAGTTCATTCCATTCTTCACTCTTCACCTGTTCCAGTTGTGCTTCTAACATTAAGCTTAAACGTTGATGGAAGACACGTGTTTTCTTCTTCAAATCATCGGTTTCAGCAGCTAATTGACGTGCACGGTCCGTTGCGTCAGTTAGAATTTCTTTTGCTTTTTCTTCTGCAGACGTAATAAGATTGCTTGAACGTTTTTCAGCAGAAGAAATCATTTCATTTGCTGTATTTTCAGCAGAAGTAACGATTACTTCTGACTCTTTGTTCGCACTCGTTTTTACTTTATCAGCAGTGTCTTGTGCTACAATAATAGATTGATTCAATGCATCTTTTAATTCATTGAAATATTGTAATTTTTCTTCTGCGTGTTTTAATGATTTTTCAAGCTCACGTGTTTTTTGAAGAGAATCTTCATAATCTTTCGTTACTTGATCTAAGAAATCATCGACATCATCTTGGTTGTACCCTCTCATTTTTGTAGAGAAGTTCTTATTTTGAATATCTAATGGAGTTAATGCCATATTCCTTCACCTCTTTGGATTATTTTCGTAGAACTCCCAGTAACAAACGAAACTTGTCCTTTTTCGTCTTCCCCTCTAACTCTTGAATTTGGATTCGCCCAAACCCTCTAATAGATACAATATCTAATAAATCTACTAAAAAATCTGGTCTTGTATTTTCTGTCCAATTCACTTTGACTTTTCCAGATTCGATCAATTGTTTTGATCTCTGTCTAGATATATTATATACGCTAGAGATCAAATTATCCAGACGTAACGAACTTATTGTTGTCCGCTCATGCATCCAATCATCTTTAGGAAGAATCATCTCTGTATATTTTCTTTTTTCTACTCTTACTGATATTTTCCCGATTTTTTCTACCTGATTTTCAACGAAATTTGCTATTTCTTTAGCAATAAAAACTTGCCATTGATTGCCATCAGAAATAATATCGCCAAAATAATCCCGTTTGATCCCAGTGTTGACTAAGGTACCCAATACCTTACCGTGGGATAATGTGGAAAACTTTACAGGATAAACGATTTCTAATAATTCTACTTCGAAATCTTCTTCCTTTGGTTCGTAATAATCAGGAAAAATCAAACAGCGTCTTCGTTCAGCTTGTCCATATCCACCATAAAACTGAAATTCAAGTTCACTATTTTGACGAATCAACGTCTCTAAGATGTATGCTTGCCTCGGATCTAAGAAATCCGATAAGTAAGGAGCGTACTGACTTTCAACTTGCTCCAACCAATCACCAACGGAATCAATAAAAGGATGCTCATCTTTGCGAAAATGTTGATACACATTTGCGTTCATAGATAAATCATCCTTTCTTTTATTAATACAAGATTAGTTGTAAAATTCGTCCCAGTCCACTCGCGGCTAAATTCAACACAATGATTGCAATCATTACATTAAAACCAACCATACCTATTCTCAAATTTAATCGATCAAATAAGCTTAAGTAAGGTTCGGAAATTCTTGAAATCAAACGACCAAACGTAGAATCATAAGCTCCTGGAAACCAAGATAATAGTGCATATATGATTAAAACGCCTGAATAGATTTGAACACCTTTGTATAATAGAAATATAAATAGAGCGATACTCATTACCTCCTAACTAGAAATCAAACATTTGTTTCTTAGCTAACGATTGTGCTGTAGCACTATCGATTTCTATGTTTGACGGCGTACAAAGAAAAATTTCATCGCCTACTCGTTGAATGTCTCCATCTAATGCATAAACAGTTCCTGTAAGAAAGTCCACAATTCTTCTTGCTTGATTTTCTTCCACTAAATGAAAATTAATCAACACAGCGTCACTTGCAATAATATGTTTAGCGATATTCATTGCTTCAGAATAAACTCTTGGTTCAATAATCGTGATTTTTCCTGGTTTAACTGAACTATGTGTTTCTTGCGAACGTTTAGAATTTGAGTTATTAGAACTACGCATGGAGACAACCTTTTGCTCATTAAATGCTGTTTCCTGACGGCTTTCTTTCTTATCTTGTTGTGTTTCTGTTGAACGATAACGAGCAGATGGTTTTTCGGTTAAAGGCTCAGTTACAGTCGGTCTTTGTACCTGTGCTTGTGATTGTCGAACCGCCTGTCTGGGCTGTTCATTCACAACCTTTTGCTCTTCGTATTCATCATAATTATCATATTCATCTTCACCAGATAATCCAAAAAAGCTCGATAACGCATTTTTACTAAAAATTGACATAGATTCCCCTCCTTTACGCACCTCTGAAAATTGCTGTTCCGATTCGTACAAAAGTTGCACCTTCTTCAATAGCAATTGAGAAATCATTACTCATTCCCATGCTAAGCTCTGTACATGGTGCATATGACAGATGCTGATTATTTACTGCTAGTTGCAATTTTTTCAACTTAGAAAACACTTCGTGAAGAACTTGCTCTGAAGCATTCAACGGCGCCATAGTCATTAACCCTACGACTTTGATTTTATCAAATGCTGCTAATTGCTGAATAAACGCGATAACATCATCTGAATTTAATCCGTGCTTACTTTCTTCGCCAGTAACATTCACCTCAACGAAACAGGCAAGTTGCTTCTCAGCTCGTTTTTGGATTTCTTCGGCTAATTTCAAACTGTCCAAAGCGTGAAAATAATCTATCTCATTTATTATTGATTTTACCTTCCTACGCTGTAAATTACCAATCAAATGCCACTTAATAGATGGAAAGTTTTTAAGTGCTATTTTTTTCTCTAGTAACTTATCGACTCGGTTCTCAGCCATATTCTCAATACCAAGTTCAGCAAGCTCCTTGGCAATGTCTTTTTCCACTGATTTGGTTACGGCAATCATTGTTATATCATTGTCTGAACGAGCTGCTTTTTGGCATGCAAGCTGAATGTCTTGATTTATTTTTTCTATGTTATCAACAAGCATGCTTAAAAATCGCTCCTATCTTTTTCTGCGGAAAAATGGTGGTGTATTTAATTCATCGTCATTATTTTGTGATGGCTCTTCACGATGAAATGTTTCAAAATCTTTTTTCTCAACATTTTCAAATGTTGTATCTTCAACTTTTGGTCGTACGTTTTGCTCACGTCGGATATCCCAATCACCAAAAGCACTTGTCTCTTCTTGAGGTTGCGGTTGTGACGGTTTTGATTGTTCCATATCCAAAACGGGTGCTTGTTGCACTGTTTGGATTTGTGTAGGTCTGCTTTGACGTTGTGATTTACGATCTTTTTTTGAAGGATCGATTCCTGTCGCAATAACAGTAACACGAATTTCGTCGCCTAGATCTTCATTGATTGACGTACCTAGAATAATATTTACATCACCAGTTGCGGCACTTGTCACGATATCAGAAGCATCTTGTGCTTCAAACAATGTCATATCTAAACCACCCGTGATATTTAGCAATACTTGTTCAGCGCCATCAATAGATGTTTCTAATAATGGAGAAGAAATAGCTTTTTTAGTTGCTTCGATAACACGGTCTTCACCGCTAGCAACACCGATCCCCATTAAAGCAGTGCCTTGGTTTTCCATTACAGTCTTCACATCGGCAAAGTCCAAGTTAACATAGCCTGGAGCTGTAATTAAATCTGAAATACCTTGTACGCCTTGGCGTAATACATTATCTGCTTCACGGAATGCTTCAAGCATTGGTGTCTTTTTATCTACAACTTCTAATAGACGATTGTTTGAGATAATCAATAATGTATCGACATTTTCTTTTAAAAGAGCAATTCCTTCAGCTGCGTAGCGTCCGCGTTTTGGTCCTTCAAAGCTAAATGGTCTTGTGACAACACCAACTGTTAATGCACCTAATTCTTTTGCGATTTTAGCAACAACAGGAGCAGCTCCTGTTCCTGTTCCGCCGCCCATTCCAGCAGTGATAAAGATCATGTCAGCACCTTGTAAGGCATCTGAGATTACTTGTTCACTTTCTTCTGCTGATTTTTGGCCAACTTCGGGTTGAGATCCTGCACCTAAACCACGTGTATACTTAGGTCCAAGTTGGATCACTGTTTCTGCTTTTGAGTTTTTGAGAGCTTGTACATCTGTATTTGCAGCGATAAATTCAACGCCTTTGACGTTTTCATCGATCATGCGATTAACAGCATTGCCGCCACCGCCGCCTACACCGATAACTTTAATGACAGCGCCATTGTTAATGTTATTGTCTAAAGAAAATTCCATAGTATCGTTTCCTCCTGTTTGAATTGTTAGTCAAAAATGTTTGAGAAGAAGTCTTTTATTTTACCTGTAACTTTTTCACCAGATTCGTGAATTTCAGAATCGTCGTAATCATCTTGAGTTGTATCTGTATAAGTATCATATTGTACTTCTTGTTGAACTGCAATTGGCTGTGATGACTTGATCTTTTCGCCTGGAATCGCACCCTTGGCAATATGATAAATGTCATTCAGCTGAGCAGAATATTCTACAATACTGATCACATTTGTAAAGACTGGGTTACGTAATCCCATATGGTTCGGTACATATAGTTTCACACTTGCATCAAAAATTTCTTGTGCTAAATCAACGACACCCGGAAGGCTTGCGCCACCGCCAGTTAAAATTACTCCACCAGGAAGTTCTAAAGCATCGATTTCGTCTAATACTTCTTTAGATTTCTTAAAGATTTGTTCAACTCTCGCTTCAATCACTTCGGAAAGATAACGTTCATCAACTTTTACAGGTTCAGACTTACCAATCACATCTACTGGAAATTCTTCACTTACTGATGTTCGTTCAGGATAAGCATCACCATAATTGATTTTTAGTGCTTCCGCGTTATTAAATGATGTATTCAATACGATCGAAACATCTTTAGTGACAAACTCTCCACCTTCTTGGTTTACATGAGTAAATTTCAATTGTTTATCATGCATCACAGATGTTGTTGTTTGTCCGCCACCCATGTCAATCACGATAGTACCAAAATCTTTTTCACCATCAGAAAGAACTGTTTCAGTTAGGGCTAATGGCATTATCACTAATTCATTAACTATTAAGCCTGCTTTTTCAACGCATTTTCTAGTATTGTGAATAATTGTTTTCGGACCTGTAAAGACCACTCCGAACATTTCTAAGCGAACGCCAATCATTCCCCGTGGATCTTTAATCCCTTCGAATCCATCCACCGTGAATTCTTGAGGCAAGATTGCTACGATTTGACGTTCAGGAGGAGTTGAACGAACCAGAGCTGCAGATGCTACGTTTCTTACATCTTCATCAGTGATTTCTTTTGACTCACTACTTACAGCGATCATTCCTTGGCAATTTTCAACTTCAAGTAAGTTTGCTGGTAACCCCACATTCACACTTTTAATTTGAATTCCCGCTTTTTCTTCTGCTTGTTTTACTGCTCTTTGAATCGCATTAACTGTTTTATCTATATCGACAATGATCCCTCGATTTAATCCATCAGATTTTGCGTTTCCTACGCCGATGATATTCATTTGACCTTCGATAAACTCAGCAACTACAACTTTCACTGATGTTGTACCGATATCAAGGCCTACATACATTCCTGTCTTTGCCATGAATGGGGTTCCTCCTCCTATTAATTCCAATATGTAAGCGGGCAAAAAACACCTGTTTACATATATATTTTTTATGAATACTCACTTCTTTCAATTTTACCATAAACATAGGCTTTTTAGAAAGTAGATTCTACTAATTTGTTGTTTTATTTTTTTTTATATTATTCTAAGACCTGTGAAGATTCTTCCACACTTTCTTCTGTCTCCTCATTCTTAAATGGATATGAGAAGATTCCCACTTCCATATCGATGATTCCTGGTTTCTCCATTTGGCTCGCTACCTTGCTATAATACGCCATTTTCTCATCTAATTGAGAGATATTTACGATTACTTCATTGGCATCTTTCATATTAATATTAATCAACTCTTTGTTTGCTTTTGATGGAGCATAACGAATTTCCGAGATATTTTGTTTCAATTCCTCAGGCAGTTTGTTATAAGAATTCATTAAATTTTTTATGATCGACTGATCTTTGAAGTTTAGAAAAATGGGCATACCACTTATAGGTGCTTTCATCTCTTCAGGTAAAATTTTCCCATTTTCTAAAATCGGATGATAATTAGGATGAACAGATTCTAAAGCAACTACTTTATATTCTTCAATTTTTATATTGAATGAATTGATCCCACTTAATGAAATCGTTGCTTTTTTTACACGAGGGATTTGACGCTTGATCTTATCTTCATAAATTTTTCTATCCCCAAACTGTTCCCACAAACTTTGGTCCTTCTCTAATTTAGACTGAGCAATGATCTCTTGACTATTAACATCTTTAGTTCCTGTCACACTAATCTTACCTAACTTACTAAGTGGCGAAACAAAATAAAGTACAATGAGAATTGCTATCAAAAAGACTGAAACGATCAATGTCAATCTACGAAACAATCGTGTATTTCGTACTTTTTTTATTTTTGGTAAGCGGTCTGCAAAAGATTCGTAAGTTTTCTTTTGTTTTACTTCCGACTCCTCTGAAGGCGTTTCGTCGTCTGTTTCAGTGTTTTCATCTTCAACAGGCTCTTCTTCTTTTTCATCTGAAACCACAGAAGGGTTCCATACTGGCTTGTCGCCTTGCTTTTTTAAATATTCTAGATTTTCTTTTTGCCATGGGGTCAGATTTTGCTCATCTATTTGTTCAGAATTATCTAATTTTTGGTCTTCTTGACCCCCTGAATTGTCTTTTTTCTTACTAATCTTTTACACCTCCTATCAAGTTATCTCTTTCACCACTTTGTACAGTCTTTCACCGGCATCTGGAATTCCTTCTTTTTTAGAAGCCTTAGCCATAGATTGATGGCGGGATTCATTTAACAAAATTTCATCGATTGTTGTTGCTAGATTAGAACCAGTAAGTTCTTTGTCCGCGATCATCTCAACTGCTCCAGATTTGACTAAACTTTGGGCATTCTTTGTTTGATGATCATTTGTGACGTATGGACTTGGTACTAAAATCGCAGGTAATCCTAACGCTGTAAATTCTGCGATAGAGGTCGCTCCAGCCCGTCCAACCATTAAATCTGCTGCGGCTAAAACCTCAGCCATTTTATCAATATAAGGCTGAATACTGATGTTTGTCAATTTTTTTTCTGAAAGTTTTAATGTTTCTTGTAATTCTTTATAATATCGCTCGCCTGATGCGTATAGAACTTGATACTCACGCTGTTCAAATAGAGAGAAGGCTTCAATGAACGCTTGATTTATTTTCAATGCACCACGGCTTCCACCAAAAATTACGACTGTTTTTTTGTTAGGGTCTAGTCCATATTCTTTTAAAACATCCGTTTTCTCGATCATCACGACTTCTTGAGCTCTTGGATTCCCTGTCAAAACGACCTTATCTTTAGGAAAATATTCAGCAACATCAGGAAAACAAATGGCTACTTTAGTCGCATATTTACTTAAAAACTTGTTTGTCATTCCAGGTATACTATTTTGCTCATGTATGATGGTTGGGATGTTTAACTGCTTTGCAGCATAGACCACCGAACCTGAGACATAGCCACCTGTTCCAATGACAACATCAGGTTGAAACTCTTTAATAATTTTTTTAGCTTTTCCGATACTGTTTAGGAAAAGATAGACTGTTTTAATATTCTGAGGACTGAGCGAACGACGAAACCCTTGGATTCTGATCGTTTCAAACGGAATATTGTATTTTGGCACAATTTTGCTTTCTAGGCCTATTTGTGTTCCAACGTACATGAACTCAGTATCAGGATTTATTTGTTTCATATAGTTCACAAAGGCTAAAGCTGGATAAATGTGTCCACCTGTTCCGCCGCCGGTTATTAATATCTTCATAATTATCTCACTTTTCTATGTCTTTTAGCTGGTGCATCGCTTGGATAAACGCCTCTCCGCGCAGTTCAAAATTAGGATACTGATCCCAACTTGCGCACGCAGGCGATAATAGAATAGTATCATTTTTTTCAGAAAAATCATAGGCTTCTTGTACAGCCGTTTGAACGTTTTCTGTCAAATAGATTGTTTTGATTCCGGCTTCGACTGCTGCTTTGTGCAGTTTATCTTTTGTTTCACCGAAAAGAATAATTGCCTTGATTCCTTTTAGTGAGGGAACCAACTCATCAAAGCTATTTCCTCGATCTAGGCCACCGGCTAATAAGACAAGCGAAGAGTGATCAAACCCGCTTAAAGCCATCTCCGTAGCCAAGATATTAGTCGCTTTTGAATCATTGTAAAATTTTCGTCCTGAGATTTCTCCAACATATTGCGTGCGATGAGGTACTCCAGTAAACACCATTAAAGTTTTTCTGATCACCTCTGTTGGAGTATCTTTTAATTTAGCAACAGAAATCGCAGCCAATGCATTCTCAATATTATGACTGCCTGGTACACCAAGTTCTGCTGCCAGCATGATATATTCTTCTTTGAAGTAAATTTTCCCGTCTACAAGATAAGCACCGGCAACTTTTTCTTTCGTTGAAAATGGAATAATTTCAGCTTTTGTTTGCTTGCTTAACTCTTGTAATTCTTGCTGGTTCCAATTTAAAACAAGAAAATCATTTTCTTGCATATTTTCTTGTATTGCCCATTTGGCTTTTACATACTCTTCTCTTGACCCATGATAATCTAAATGTGCTTCGTAAATATTTGTGATTACAGCTATTTGTGGACGAAAAGTTTGGATTCCCATCAATTGAAAACTTGATAATTCCATAACAATATCATCTGCTGCACTAGCTTTTTCAGCAACTTCGCTTGCTGGATAGCCAATATTCCCAGCTAAACGAGCAGTGCCATTTTTACGCTCAGCATTCAGCAGCAACCCAATCATTGTAGTGGTTGTTGTTTTCCCATTTGTTCCCGTAATCCCAATAATAGGACATTCTGCGATTTGATAAGCAAGCTCTACTTCTGTAAGCACAGGTAATTGTATGCTTATTGCTTTTGCTACCAAAGGATTTGAATAAGGAATCCCTGGATTCTTTACGATCAAAGAAAAATCTTCATCTAAAAGTTCAATTGGATGCCCTCCTGTAACAACACGAATACCCAAGGTTAATAAATCTTGGGCTTCAGGGTTTTGATCAAATTGTTTAAAGTCATTTACCGTTACTAATGCACCTAGCTCATGCAACAACTTAGCCGCACTAACACCACTTTTAGCAAGTCCAAGAACAAGGACTTTTTTATTTTCATACTCTGTAATTTTTTTCATTATAATTTCCCCTTATCTTAGAAAAGCTGAATGAAGTGTTGCTTCTTGATGCTAGACTTTTTTTATCTAGGACTCTCTAAAAAATAATCCATAATGTGATAGCTGAACAAATAGCACCGGTTAACCAGAAGACAATATCAATTTTCCATTCAGACCAACCACACATTTCAAAATGATGATGAATCGGCGACATTTTAAAGATTCGTCTACCAAACAGCTTAAATGAAGCAACTTGTAAAATAACACTCGCTGTTTCACATACATAAACCAATCCGATCAACAATAATGTCCACTCTTGACGCAATATAATTGAAATCGCCGCCAACAAGCCGCCTAAGGCAAGTGAACCAACATCACCCATAAAAATTTTAGCTGGTTTTCTATTATACGGGAAGAAACCTAATAGCCCACCGATCACACTTAGACATATGATCACAACATCAAATTGTTGCTGCTTCCAAGCAATGATGGCATATGTACCAAAGGAAATCGTCCCTAAACCTGCGACCAATCCATCGATCCCATCAGTTAAGTTCACAGCGTTGGAAAAACCAACCAACCAAAAAATGACGAATACGCCATAAAAAATACCTAAAGGCAACGTCATAACACCAAATAAATCTAACGTATCAGGTAATCCTTCTGAACGGTAAACAAAATAAAATACTAACCCGCCAATGATTTGACCAATCAATTTTTGACGGGAATTTAACCCCATGTTTCTTTTTTTAAATACTTTAATAAAATCATCTAAAAATCCCAATAAACCATAAAGAACTAAGATGAATAAAATAATCAGTAAAGAAGGAGTGAGTTCTTGTTTCCATAATCCCACTAATAATGACGTGATAAAACTTGCAACTAAGAATACTAAACCACCCATCGTTGGCGTGCCTGTTTTTACGTTATGCCAAGTCGGACCGTCTTCACGTGTTGTTTGTCCTTGTTTCTTCATTTGGAAGTAACCGATAAACATCGGCATCACCGCCACTGTTATCGCAAAACTACATACTATGGGAATAAAAATTTGTGTCCACTCCATGATATCTCTCCTAATTATTCAACTCGTATTGGTTTACTTTTTCATTTATTTCGCCACATCTTCAGTTGCAGCTGAGTCACTATCCATCGAATCCATTACAACTTTCATCAACGGATTAGCAATTTTAGCAAGTGCATCTCTAGTGTAGGTTTGAGGTTTTTTCATTGTAAGATACAAAATATATTCTGGATTATCTGCTGGTACCATTTCTACAACAGAATAGGTATAATCTGTTAAACCAGCCATGTATCCATTTTTTCCAGTGATTTGAGCTGTACCTGTTTTAGCCGCTACATGATATCCTGGAACTTTGTAAACGTCATAAGCAATACCATAATTAGGATCTTCTACTGTATCGATCATATATGTTCGAATATCACTTGCAGCTTGTGGTGTAATGACCGGTTGCCCTACTTTTTCTGGTTGAGTAACTTTTTCTTCTCCAGTATTTTTATCTACAATTTTACTGATATACTGCGGCTTCAACATTGAACCGTCATTGGCAATTGCTGTATAAGCTTGCATCATTTGGAAGTTTGTAACAGAGATTGCTTGACCAAATGAAGACATCGCTTGATCGACCCAGTTATCTCCTGGAAGTTCCCCTGCTGACTCCCCTGCTAGATCTGAATTCGTTGATTTACCAAATCCAAATTTTTCCAGATACTCTTTCCACTTGTCGCCACCAATCATTTGCTCTAAAGTAAGCATTCCTACGTTACTAGACCAAGAAATAGCCTGACGGAACGTCAAAGGCCCCACTGCACCAAAATCATGATCGTTTACAGTTCTGTCATCTAATTTATAACCGCCAGCTGGATAAGCAAATGTTGTATTGGGGTTAAACTTCCCTTCTTGCATTGCTGCGGCTGTAGTGAAAAGTTTCATAGTGGAACCTGGTTCGAACCTGTCTTCTACTAACAAGTTACGCCATTCTTTTATTCCTTCTTTTGTTTCAGGATTGAATGAAGGTCGTTGTGACATGGCAAGTATTTCACCAGTTTTTGCTTTCATCAGCATTGCTGTCATATCTTCTGGTTTGTATTCTTCAACAACTGGATCTAATAATGATTCCAATTGGCTCTGTATACGACTGTCGATCGTTGTATAGATATCTTTGCCATCTACAGCTTCTTTTTTACTAGCAACTGTACCAGGTAAAGGATTTCCATATACATCTTTTTCATATTCGATTTTGCCATCTTGCCCTTTTAAAATATCATTGTAAGACTCTTCTAAGCCCATTTTCCCAACTAACCCTTTTGAATCGTCTTCAGCATCGACAGAATCTGTATACCCGATAAAGTGAGAAGCAAAGACACCATTAGGATAAATTCTAGCTGGATGTCCTTCAAAATAAAGTCCTGCAAGTTTTTTCTGTTTTAATTCATCTTCAATTTTTTGTCTAGTTTCTAACGTGATGTTTTTCCCTTTGCTTCCAAATTCAACTTGAAACTTCACGGTACCATCTTCGTTGACACCTTTATTTAAGTAATTTAGTGCTTCATCTTTAGATAATTCTGTGTTTCTATCTAAGATTTCAGCTAAAGCATCAAAATCTTTTTTCTGTGCATAAAGTTTTTTATTATCTTCGCCAAGATAGGTTTCTGACAAAATAGCGTAGACGGAATATGAAGTAGCATCTTCTGCGATTACTTCGCCGTTACGATCTAATATCGCACCTCTTTTGGCTTTAACAACTTTACTACCTTGATAAAGGTCCGCTGTTTTTTCTGGCAAAGAAACACCAGCGACTTTACCAACAGCCACAATATACGTTAATCTAAAGGCAAATAAAAAGAACAATCCAATACTCGTAGCAAATAAAATAATGCCTACTTTTTTACGATTGTTCATTGGATTTAAGTTCTTCTTTTTGACAAAATTCTTTATTTTATTTTTTGTGCTCATCTATTTCACTTTCCTTATATTTCCTTATTTTACTTTCTTAATATTCTCAATATTATCAGAAAGACCTTTGCTTTTTGCAACTTCCTTAATACGATCTGCTTTTGATAATTCATTTTTTTGTTGCTCTAATTTCAAAGCTGATTCTTCTTTTTCTTGGATCGTTGCTTGTGTTTCAGTGATTTGGTTCGTCATTTGTGTAATAGATGTACGTACTTGAATGGTGAGAATTGCTATTCCAATAATCGCTACTAACAATAAAAAGCCGATTGCCTTTTCTAAAAGTGAGATATTTCTCAACTTCCTTTTCGGTGATTGGGGTAGGTCTACATTTTTTTGAACTTTAGGTTCATTATTTGGACCTTTGACTGGTTCATCCATCACTGGAATATCATATTGAAAATCTTCCATTTTTTTTAACTCAGCCATGTCAGTACCCCTTTCTTTATAAGTTTAATTTAACTTTTTCGGCAATTCTTAATTTAGCACTTCGTGAGCGATTATTTTCAGCCAATTCAGTCTCACCTGGTAAAATCGGCTTTCTAGTTATTACATTTAATTCTGGTTGAAATTCTTCTGGAACTACTGGTAGCCCAGGTGGTAAATCCTGCATTGTACTATATTCTTTAAACATGCTTTTTACAATCCGGTCTTCTAAGGAGTGAAATGTAATCACGCTGATCCGACCGTTTTTGTTTAATAAAGCAATCGCTTGTTCCAAAGACTCTTCTACGACTCCCAGTTCATCGTTGACCGCAATTCGAATTGCTTGAAAGATTCGTTTTGCTGGATGTCCACCTTTGCGTCTAGCAGGTGCTGGAATGGCAGATTTTATAATTTCTACTAGTTCGCCAGTCGTTTCAATCGGTGCTTTCGCACGTACTCTTTCGATCTCTCGAGCAACTTGTTTAGAAAATTTTTCTTCGCCGTAACGGAAAAAAATCTTCACTAATTCATGATAAGTATAGTCATTAACGACTTGGTAAGCAGATAACTCTGCTTCTTGATCCATCCGCATATCTAACGGTGCATCTTGGTGATAGCTAAATCCACGCTCAGCTTCATCCAACTGAGGAGAAGAAACACCTAAATCGTATAAAATACCATCGACATGATAAATCTCCTGATTCGCTAACTCTTCTTTTAAATATCGAAAATTCGACTTGATAAAGGTTACCATCCCTAGATCAACATATTTTTTTAATCGTTGTGCTGCAAAATCCAATGCTTTTTGATCTTGATCAAACGCATATAAATGCCCTTGCTCGCTTAGTTGTGAGAGTAAGTACTCACTATGACCTGCGCCGCCCAATGTGCAATCGACATAGATGCCATCTTCTTTCACATGTAAGCCATCAACTGTCTCTTTTAATAAAACAGTATAATGCTGAAAATCTTCTGTCATAATGCTCCTCTTTCTAAAAGCCAAAATCAATCATCGATTCTGCAATTTCATCAAAATTCTCTTCAGCTTCTGTAGAAAATTCTTGCCAACGTGCTTCATCCCAAATCTCAATTCGATTTGAAACACCGATAATCACGCAAGCTTTTTCCAAACTACCATGCGTTCTCAAAGTAGCTGGGATATTAATCCTGCCTTGCTTATCGATTTCACATTCTGTAGCAGCCGAGTAAAAAAAGCGGACAAATGTACGGGCATCCTTCTTGGCTAGAGGCATTTCTTTCAACTTCTCCTCTAATTGCTCCCATTCGGACATTGGATAACCAAATAAACAGCCATCCATTCCCCTAGTTACCACAAATTTCTCACCTAATTGGTCTCGAAATTTAGCTGGTACGATGAGTCGGCCTTTGGCATCTATATTATGTTGAAATTCACCCATAAACATAGCCAATTTCCCCCACTTTTCCACTTGATAGAAACAGTCTACCACATCCCACCACTTTCTACCACCAAAAACAATAAATCTTCCACCTTTTAATGGTTATTTAAAAAATTTGTAATATTCAAGTGTGTAGAACAACTATATGAAAAAGCGGTACCAATTCCTATACAACGGATTTTATAAGGATTTTAACTTCCAATTTTCAAGTGAGATTTCTCATAAAAATATTTCAAATAAAAAGGGTGGGGACAAGTGGTGAGATGTCTGCCACCCTTTTAAATTTATGAAAAATAATGAACGATGTTCAGCAAAATAAGCACTGCATATAAGACTAAGCTTAAAAGAAAGACTAAGCGCCAAAACATTTTAAAATATCTGCCATAAAGAATCTCTCCATAGTAGTATGCTTGGAAAACAGCCACGCAAATCCCCAATAGCAAAACTGAAATGATCATATAAGGCACAATTGTTTGTCCGTAACTATCTTTTGATAATTCGTTTAATCCTATGAATAAAAATGGAATTGAAATATCTGGCGCTTTTACTTTAAAACGCTCTGTCAATGAGAACGTTGAAATAATAAAATTACTCGCAAATAAGACAATTACTGGGAAAACATACCAAAAAAGCATAATGATTGAAAAAGACACCATTTACTAACAATTCCTTTCGTAACACGCTTTATTAACTATACTTTATTTTCTTTACACAGATGTTTCATTTCGTTTAAAAGTTCATGCCTAAATAATACTAAATTAAGAGAGCTTTGTTTCCCAAAAATACACTACTTCTATTATAATGGAGCTATAGTAGTTTCATAAAAAAAGAGGTGGCATTTTGATTAATTATTTAAAGATAGAAGATGGTCAACTGATTCCTTCTCATTCCGATACAGATGAAACCATTTGGCTTGCTGTTGAAAAACCTACGGAAGAAGAAATCGACCAATTAGTCACAACTTATAAACTCCCTAAAGATTATATCACAGGTGTGCTAGATGATAACGAAAATTCTCGGTTTGAAGGGTTACATCAAAATACTTTAGAAGAGCCTGCTTTGATGTTGCTTCAATATCCCCATGAAACAATCAGTCCTAGTGGGTACACGCAATTAGATACTTTCCCTTTCGCAATTATTTTGACGACTGAAGGAAAAGTAATCACCGTGATCAATAATTCAGCTGATTTTTTAAAACAAACATTTTCTACCCCAGTCCCTAGTAGTGAATTGCCTATTCATGAAACCTTGATTCTACACTTATCATGGCAAATATCGACTTGTTATAACCGCTTTTTAAAAGAATTGATCCGACAAACAAACATGCTTGAAGGTGAATTAAAAGTGTCAACCGAAAATAGTCAACTATATCAAATGATGGACATTCAAAAAAGTTTAGTTTATTTTGAATCTGCTATAAATTCCAATTTAGAGGTTTTGAATATGCTCTATAATGCTAGAATATTTACTGATCCTAGAGCTCACTTACCGCGGCTCCATGATATTCTAGTGGAAACAAAGCAAGCTGCAACAACTACTAGTATTCAACTTAAACTTGTAGATAAAGTTAGCGATACATTCTCAGCAATTGTTTCAAACAATCTCAATAACGTAATGAAGATTTTGACTTCTTTAACGATCGTCTTGACAATCCCCACAATTATCGGTGGAATCTTCGGTATGAATGTGAAATTACCCTTCGCCAACCGAGCAGATGCCTTTTTTTGGATTACAGTTGTCACAACAGTAACATGTATTTTTGTCATTCGACGGCTTAAAAAACGAAACCTTTTGTAAAATTTTAGTTGCTGATTTTTGTAAAACGATGTAAACTAAAGAAAGTAAAGAATAAGGATGTGTAGAATCAATGAACGATAAAAAGACTAGTACATTTTCTAAAGTCACTAAAGTCGTTGTTTGGTTGATGCTAATTGCCATTGCTGGCTCAACAATATTGACTGCAATAATGAGTTTACGATAATCAACTAAATAGACATTAACAGAGAAGAAGATAGATGCCTTGCATCGTTTTTCTTCTCTATTTTTTTGAGTAACGTTAAACTTATATAAAAACGAGCATGAGGCAAAATCCAAAAATAGTTTTGCTCCATACTCTAAATCTGATTAAACGCAGATAGCTAGCCTATAAGTTTTCTTGATTTCTTTCGCTTTTAAATTAAAGCCTTCTTACCCAAAAAGCAAACCCCTTTTAGCCTTTGCGTTCTTTACCAGCCATATTCAATAATTCTTTGGCGTGTTCTGTTGTCAACTTAGTGATTTCACTTCCTGAAAGCATGCGAGCAATTTCAGCTACTCGTTCAGATTGCTTCAATTTCCTAACTTTTGTTTCAGTCCGTTCCCCAATGATTTCTTTTTCGATGAAATATTGGTAATCTGCTACGGCAGCCACTTGCGGCAAATGCGTGATACACAATACTTGAGAATTTTCAGATATCTGATAAATTTTATCCGCAATTGCTTGTGCGACACGACCACTGACACCTGTATCGACCTCGTCAAAGACAATACTCGTAATTCCTTGAGATTTAGAAAAAATTGTTTTTAATGCTAACATCACACGGGACAATTCACCACCAGAAGCAACTCTTACTAAAGGTTTTAATGGCTCTCCCGGATTCGTAGTGATATAAAACTCCACTTGATCCAGTCCTTCTTCCGTAAACTGCTCTTCCGATAATTCAGTAAAACGAATATCAAAAACCGTTCGTTCCATATACAATTCTTTTAGTTCCCTCAGGATATTTTTTTCAAGTTTTTTCGCAATTTTTTTTCGAATATCCCGCAATTTCAACCCATTTGAGATTACCTGATTTTTCTTTTCGACCAGAAGTGTTTCCAACTCGCCAGTCCGTCCTTCTAGAAAATCAGCATCTGCCAATTCTTGTGTGATCTCTTGATAATAAGCAAGGATCGATTCAATTGATTCGCCATATTTTCTTTTCATCTGACGAATAAGTTCAAGCCTCGTTTCTACTTCGTTCAATCGGTTTTCATCTAATTCTAAGCTATCGATATGGCGAGACAAATCGCCGCTAGCTTCTTGTAAAAGATAATAACTGTTTTGAACTGCTTCAGAAATAGCTTTATACTCTGGATCCAGCATCTCGATCGAGAGTAATTCATTCATCGCATAGCCGATCTTATCTAAACTGCTATCCCCATCCCCATTGACTGCTTCATAACTGGCAGCTAAAGCGTCTGCTATTTTTTGGAAATTCCCTAGCTTATTTCGTTCTTCGATCAATTGTTCTTCTTCACCTAAAACAAGTTGTGCTGCAGCTATTTCATCACTTTGAAATTGTAACATATCCATCCGTTGTGCAAATTCTTTTTCGTTCTTTTGTCTGTTTCTGACTTTTTTTTCGATCATGCGGTACTCTGAGTAAATTTCTTGATATTGCTCTTTTATCTTGAATAATTCTTTGCCGCCAAAGTCATCCAACATGCCTAAATGTTTTTCACTTTGCATCAATTCTTGGTGTTCATTCTGACCATGAATATCGACTAAAAATTCACCAATTTTTCGTAGATTTGAAATATTGATGATTCGGCCATTCACACGACAAACATTTTTCCCCGAAGTTGAAATATCTCTTTGGATTACGATTGATTCTTCATCGGTCTCAATCCCCAATTCTTCTAAAAGGGTCACTAATTCTTGATTTTTTGGCATTGTAAATAGGCCTTCAAGCGTACATTTAGTAGCGCCTTGGCGTATATAATCACTTGATCCTCGACCACCTGTCAACAATCCCATCGCATCAATAATGATTGATTTTCCCGCACCTGTTTCCCCAGTCAAAACGGTCATTCCCATTTGAAATTCTAATTGTAAGGAGGATATGATCGCAAAATTCTTTACAGAAAGCTCTTGCAGCATGTTTATTCACCTCGATTTTATAAATATCGGAAAAACTCATTCTTTAAAAATTCAGCATCTTTTTCAGTTCGTGCAATGATCAAGACACTGGCATCATCATTAAGTGTTGCAAAAACAATGTCTTTGTAATGCTTTTCTATTAATTTAGATGCTGCTGCAGCGTTCCCTGGTATAGTACGCAAAATAACTTGCTTTTCCATTTGATCGACTGAAACAAATGCATCTTTCATCAATTTTTCTAGTTTGACCGACGTATCTTCCTTTGTTTCTGCCGGAATACTGTATCGATAGCCGCCATCTACAGAAGGTACTTTGATTAATTTCATTTCTTTGATGTCACGAGAAATGGTTGCTTGTGTCACCTCGATCCCTTTTTCTTCTAGATATGTCACAAAGTCTTCTTGTTTTTGAATATTTTTTTCAGCTAATAAGCGAGTAATCAAACGATGCCGATCTTTTTTTCTCATACTAATATGCTCCCTTTCCTAATGATTCGTCTTTCCAAACATCGCTTTTCAGCACTTAGAAATAAAAGCTAGTGTTATTTTTTTCTACCATTATAACGTACTAAATAGGCACACTTCTTTTTCGATTCATTTCCATTTTATAATAGCGTATTTTTATTCATTTTGAAAGGATAAAAAATAAGGCTGAAAATAAAACACTGAAGGCTTTATCTCAGTCTTATCAATAAGATCTTGTGTTTAACGAGCAACTAATCGTTCTTTCGTCTAATTTTATAACCTAGCCTTTCAACTTTTTATGCGCAGCTTCAACAACTGCCGTAGTTTCTGCCGAAAGATCTTTAGGCTCTGATGTTTCTTTAGAGGTTAAATAGGCTAAAAATTCGATATTTCCTTCTCCACCAGTGATTGGTGAGTAATCTAATCCGCTAACAGAGTATCCATGTTCTTGCGCAAATGAAAGAATATCATTTAAAACAAGTGTGTGTGTTTCTGGTTCACGAACAATCCCTTTTTTACCTACAAGCTCTTTGCCAGCCTCAAATTGAGGTTTAATCAAAGCGACTACTTTACCACCTGGTTTCAAAATTTTATGCAATGGAGGTAAGATCAACTTCAGCGAAATAAAGGATACGTCGATCGTAGCAATATCAGGAACACCTTCATGAAAATCTTCTGGTGTACTATAACGAAAATTGGTCCGTTCCATCACAACAACTCGTTCATCTTGACGAATTTTCCATGCTAATTGATTATATCCGACATCCAAGGCGTAACTCAAGCAAGCACCATTTTGCAACGCTACATCCGTGAACCCTCCAGTCGAAGCACCAATGTCCAACATGGTCTTATCTGTCACATCTAATTCAAATACGTCCAACGCTTTTTCTAGTTTCAATCCCCCGCGGGATACATATGGCAGAGTTTGACCTTTTACTTGCAAGGGGGTTTCACTCAAAATCTTCTCCCCCGGTTTATCTAATCGTTCGTTTTTATCATTGTACACGAGCCCAGCCATCACTGCACGTTTGGCCTTTTCTCTTGTTTCAAATAATCCTTGAGTAAACGCTAAAGTATCGACGCGCTCTTTTTTCATAAGTGCCTTCTTTCTATTATAACTGCAATTGTTCTAATAATTCTTGTAATAATTCTGAATGAAACTCCGAGCTTGTTTCTTTTATTGCTTTTAACGTATTACTGCCCTTAGTTAATTGTTCGTTCAAGGCTTCTTTAGCACCTTCTAATCCAAGTAAATTTGGATAAGTACTTTTGTTTAGTGCTTCATCTCGCCCAACTTGCTTACCTAATTCTTCTTCTGTACTTGTCGCATCCAGCAAGTCGTCTTTGATCTGAAAAGCTAACCCTAAATGTTGAGCAAAAATACCCAGTAAATCAACTATTTCTTCTGGCTGCTCCGCCAAAATCCCACCAGCTAAGAGAGCAAATTCAATCAAAGCACCCGTTTTCTTTTCATGAACATTCGCTAACTCGGATAATGACAACGAGCGTTTTTCTCCTTGTAGATCACCTGCTTGCCCTGCGACCATTCCTTGAGTTCCAGCAGCCTTACTTAGTATCTGAATCAACAATATTTTTTGATTTGACTCTATTTGACTGAGGGCTACGAGTTGAAAAGCCGCAGTAAGTAAGCCATCGCCGGCTAAAATTGCCTGGGCTTCACCAAACACTTTATGATTTGTTGGTTTTCCGCGACGCAAATCGTCATCATCCATCGCTGGCAGGTCGTCGTGAATCAATGAGTACGTATGAATCATTTCCAGAGCTGCTGCAACTTGATAATCATGCGTTTGCGCTTTTTTATTAAACGAACGAATGGTTGCTAACACTAAAAGCGGGCGAAATCTTTTACCTCCAGCATGAATCGAATACAGCATAGCTTCTTTCAACTGGTCATTTGCAGTGTATTCATTGATAAAATTTTCCATTTCCTTTTCAATAAGCGGTAAACTTTGCTTACGAAAATCACTGAAAGCTTCCATCAATTACCCTCACTCTCTTCAAACGAAATTTCTTCATTATTTTCGGTCATGACTTTTGTCAATGTCTTTTCGGCTTTTTGCAACGTATCTTGGCACTGTTTACTCAAAATCATACCTTCTTGAAAAGCGGCTAATGCTTCTTCTAAAGGTACATCTCCACGTTCTAAACGTTGGACGATTCCTTCTAATTCAGTTAATGATTCTTCAAATGTTTTTTCAACTGCTTTTTCTTTGGCCATTTTTTTACTCCTCTTCAGCGGGTGTTATTTTTTCAATCACCGTATCTACTATGCCATCCATATAATGGATTTGAATTTTTTCTTTTGGTTTCAGTTCGTTAACTGATTTGATTACTTGCTGTTCTTTCGTTGTATAACTATAGCCTCGACCCATGATTTTTAATGGACTCAACAAATCCAATTGCTGAACAGCAGAAGTAAATTGTTTTTCCCTATCCTTCATGTATTGCGCCATCCGATCATGAAGTGATTGGTTCAAAAACTTTAGTTGCTGTTGCCCTTCTCTAATTTGCCCAAGAGGCGTTTGCTGTCTAAATTGTCCAATAATCTCTTGTGCTGTCCGTTGTTTCTGATGGTAAACAGTTTCCATTGATTGAATTAACCGTTGTGTGATTCGATCTAATTTGATTGTTTGACCTTCATACAAACGATCTGGTTGTTTGAATACATATGAATTTCTTAACCGTTGATACCGTTCATTTTTTTGTTGTAATTGATAGAGGAAACTTTGCTCTAAACGAGTTTGTCGGTCTTTGATTCTTAGTAATTCTTCATTCAGTACCGGAACGGCTAATTCTGCTGCAGCGGTCGGTGTTGCAGCTCTGACATCCGCTACCATGTCGGCAATCGTTACATCTGTCTCATGACCTACTGATGAAATAACAGGTGTGTTTGCCTGATAAATTGCTCTAGCTACTCGTTCTTCATTAAACGGCCACAAATCCTCGATCGAGCCACCACCACGACCAATGATCATCGTGTCAAAAGTACCTAATTCTTCAATGCGCTGAATATTGCGAACAATATCATCAGCTGCTTGATTGCCTTGAACTAATGTGGGAAATAACACCAGCTGTGCAATCGGATATCTTCGTTTGACTGTCGTAATAATATCTCGGATGACCGCACCACTTGGACTTGTAACGACCGCAATTCGTTTAGGATATCTCGGCAATATTTTTTTGGGTCCTTCAAATAAGCCTTCTTTGCCTAACTTCTCACGCAATTCTGCCAAAGCTTGATATAAAGCACCAACGCCATCTGGTTCCATATGCTCTACATAAATTTGATAAGAGCCGCCACTCTCATATAATGAAATACGACCAACTAGAAGAACCTTCATCCCTTCTTTTGGTTGAAATTTCAACTTTTGAAAGGCCGACTTAAACATGATCGCGGAAATCTTCGCACCATCATCTTTTAGGCTAAAATACTGATGAGCATTGGGGCGAAGACGGAAATTGGATATTTCTCCCGTCAAATAAACCCGTTCCAAGTATGGATCAGCATCAAATTTACGTTTTAAATATTTTGTTAAGGCTGTAACTGTTAAATATTGCTGCTCCATCTTCTCACCTTACTTTTGTTTTTTCGCGGCTTCGACCGTTTGATACATCAACATTGTGATCGTCATAGGTCCAACACCTTTTGGAACTGGCGTGATAAAGCTTGCAACAGGTGACACTTCATCAAATTTTACATCGCCGATCAATTTTCCATTCTCGTCTCGATTCATCCCGACATCGATCACGACTGCACCAGGTTTTACAAATTCTTTTGTCACGAAATGACCACGGCCAATCGCAACAACTAAAATATCTGCTTCTCTAGCTATAGCTGGCAAATCAACGGTTCTTGAGTGTGCAATCGTAACCGTAGCATTTTTCATCATCATAAGTTGCGCCATTGGTTTTCCAACAATATTGCTTCGTCCGATCACAACTGCTCGCTTGCCCTCTAAATCAATATTATAAGCTTCAAACATTTTCATGATGCCGTAGGGTGTACAAGGTATCATCGTGGGCTCCCCAATAAATAAGTGTCCCATGTTCATCGGATGGAACCCATCGACATCTTTTTTAGGATCCACAGCTAATAAGACTTTTTCTTCATTGATATGCTTTGGTAACGGTAACTGAACTAAGATTCCATGGTATTCTGGGTCTTGATTATAATGTTCGATAACAGAAAGTAGTTCAGTTTCAGAAATTGTTTCAGGTAAACGTTCAATTTTTGAATGGATTCCGATTTTAGCTGCTGCAATGTCTTTATTTTTCACATAGGTCTGACTGGCTGAATTTTCACCAACTAACAATACAACTAACCCTGGACGAATGTCTTTTTTTTCAAGTTCTTGCACTTCTTCTTTGATTTGCGCTTGCATCTTATCTGCTAATTCGCGGCCATTGATTAACTCTCCCATATGCACACTCCTCGTTTTGTCGATATTCTTTTATTTTAGCATAATTCGGCTAGTCTTAACACTCTATGATTTCTAAATGAAAAAAGATTCAAAGCATCTCTACTTTGAATCAATTTCTTTCATTACATTCGCTAAAACACCGTTAACGAATTTTCTAGAACGATCATCGCTATATTTTTTAGCAAGCTCAATTGCCTCATCTAAAGCAACCGTGTTGGGAACATCTCCAACATACAGCATTTCAAAAATCGCCATACGCAAAATGATTAAATCCATCTTAGCAATACGAGTGATCGACCAGTTATTCCCTAAGTGTTTTTTGATAATCTCATCAAGTTCTGCTTTTCGATCACAAACGCCGCCTACCAATAAATCTAAATAAGTTGGGACAAATTCTTCCCCATCTTCACTAATGATTTCTTGATTGTCTAACTCTAATGCATATGAAATCGCATCTTGCTTTGTTAAGTCAACATTAAAATCTAAAGGAAACAACGCTTGGAGCGCTTTTTCACGAATCTCATGACGAGTGAAACTTGGCTTACTCATTTTCTCCCTCATCTTCCGGGAATAATTCATCGAAATCTGGTTCAGGTAGTTTTTCTGGAACTACTGCTACAACATGGATATTGACTTCCACTAAATCGATATCTGTCATGAACAACACTTGCTGTTTGACACGATCTTGCATTTCTAATGCTACTTTAGGTACAGAAATACCATAATTCAAGTAACAGTAAATATCCACCTTCAGCCCTTCTTCTTCCGCTCTTAAATAAACACCTTTACCGTGAGCAGCACGGCCAAGAAATTCCGTTACATTATTAGCAAATGTTCCACGCATGCCATAAACGCCATCCACTTTAGATGCAGCAATACCAATAATGACTTCAATTACTTCTGGTGCGATAACAATTTCACCTAAAGAATCTTTTGTATTGATCACTAGATTTGTTTCTTCAGTCATTTTAATCCTCCTTATAATAAAAGCGCAACAGGCTCACGAATGTCTCTTTGGTTGTAACATTTCAAGAGACAGCCTGCGAAGCTAGATAATAGAACGGTCATAACGTACAGCCCTGACAAGAAAATAAGAGAATAACGTTTTTTCGTTTAAATTCAATTACCTATCTATGTTTCTATTCCCTCATAGTTTATCATTAATCCGCTCGTTTCGCTACCAAAAAAACTATGAGAAAATGAGTTGAAAAGGGTTTATTTAAATAAAATAGCGTCTATTAGACTATCTACTAGTTCTTTCCTCATCGATGGTCTACTCACTTTTATAAAATGATCAATTCTTTAGGTGAGTGTGTTAAAACACGATTCCCCTCATTAGTAATCAATAAGTCATCTTCGATCCGAACACCGCCAAGACCAGGAATATAAATTCCCGGCTCATCTGTGATCACATTTCCAGCAACAAATTGTTTGTCTGCTCTAAAGGAAACATTTGGACCTTCATGTATTTCCAAGCCGATACCATGCCCCGTGCTATGCCCAAACGCCTCACCGTAGCCGTAAGATGCAATGTGATCTCGAGCAATCGCATCTAATTGAATGCCAGTCAGTCCTGGTTTTGCTTCATCTAAGACTTTTAACTGTGCTTCTAAAACGATTTGGTAAATATCTTTCAATTGACTATCTGGCTCACCAATTGCAAAAGTTCTCGTCATATCCGAAACGTAGCCTTGATAGTAACAACCAAAATCTAATGTGATTAGATCCCCTTTTTCGATAACTTTTTCGCTGGCAACACCATGCGGCATCGCGGAACGCAAACCACTGGCTACGATTGTTTCAAAAGAGACACCAGAAGCACCTAAAGAACGCATATAAAAATCTAATTGATTGGCGATTTCAATTTCCGTCATACCAGGTTTGATCACAGTTAAAATATGTTTAAATCCAAGGTCGGCAATACTGCAAGCTTTTTCGATGATCGCAATTTCTTCTTCATCTTTAACTTCACGCAATTCTTCAATTAACCCCGCTACCGGAATTAGATCACATGGCGTGATTTCTTCTAACAAACTATATTCTGCAAAACTAACAAAAGTTTCTTCAAAAGCTAAATTAGTCAACTCTTCTCTTTCTGCGATAGCTACCACTTCATCATAGATTGGACCAGCATTTTGAATGATCTCAAAACCTTGTGCTTGCTCCGCTGCTTGTTCTGTATAACGAAAATCCGTTACAAAAAAAGCCTTATCTAACGTAATCAGCGCAAGTCCAGTTGTTCCTGTAAAATTGGTTAGATAACGTAAATTGTACGGACTTGTAATTAAAAAACCTGAAAGATCATTTTGTTTCATTAACGCTCTTAATTTATTTACTCTTACCATCATTGTTTCATCCTTCTTTCTAATAAGTTCTTCTCTATTATAGCAAATAATGATTTTGAAAAACACCGAAGACCTACAACCTCTAAATTATTCTAAAGTTTCTATGCTACAAGTCTCATTTTACCATTTTTTAATTTCTTTTCGTTATAGTAAATAGTGAAAGTGAGGTTACTCATGAAAAAAAGATACGTTTTCTATTGCGTTATATTCGTTTTTATCGGCATAGCTCTTTACGCCTTCTTTATAGAACCAAAAAGAATTGTCACTCATCACTACACACTAGGGAATAATGATGGCCAAAAACCAGTCAAAGTAGTGCAACTTTCAGATATTCATATTCAAGAAAAATATCCAGTTGCACAACTAGAAAAAATCGTCACGAAAGTCAATAACGAACAACCAGATATTATTTTATTTACAGGCGATTTATTTGATCATTATGCAAAATATGGACCAATTGATGAAGTGATTGCTGCACTGAGTCGTTTGTCTGCCCCTTTAGGAAAATATGCAGTTTGGGGAAATCATGATTATGGTGGCGGCGCTACTCGTGTTTATCCTGACATTTTAGCAGCAGCAGACTTCCAACTACTGGAAAACTCCGGTGCTAATGTTTCACTTCCTGATGGAAAATCAGTCTACATTGGTGGTTTAGATGACTCTTTGTTGGGAAATTCATCGATTGATGAGACCTTAGCCGCTCGTCAGAGTGACTATACTATTTTATTAAGCCACGAACCCGATAAGGCAGATGAACTAATTGATCACGATATTCAGCTGATTGTATCAGGTCATAGTCATGGCGGGCAAGTAAAGTTGCCCTTTGTTACAATCAAAAATGTATTGGCAGAAAAATACTTTGAAGGTTTTTATACGTTAGCGAACGACACCACTTTATACGTTAATACCGGTTTAGGTACCACAAAAATTCCTGCTCGCTTTAGAGTTCCACCAGAAATTGCTGTTTTTGATCTTTACATTTAATATATTTTTACAAACGAGCAGCCCAAACTAATTATCGTTTAGGCTGCTCGTTTCCTGTATATATAACGTTATCCTAGTACTTTAACACGTCCGCCAATTTTGTCAGCGAATTTTTCTGCGTAATTTTTTGTTTGAAAGATTCGAACATGGTTTTTATCTCTTGTACGGTGTCCGTCTTTACCAATATACCCATGTAATACTTTTACAGCGTACATCGTCATTCCCCCTTTCTTTCATATGGTTAATAGCTTTAAAATCCATTACCATTATTTGTTGATAATTCATTATAACCCCAAAAACTTAACTCAAACATAAAAATCTTCGAATAAATGATGAACACTTCTTAAGAAAAAATGAAGATCGATCACGTTTTATTAAGAACGCTAAATTATACTACAAAAAATAAAAAGAGCAGAGATCGTTCATCATCTCAACTCTTCATACTCCTATTTTAAAAAAAATATCAGCTTTCTATCTATTCTAAACAATGATATCTTTTGTTTTTTTATCCATATGTATCCTAGCGGTCCACGTTTCAAAAGTAACCAATACAGGGTCCGAGTGATTTAATTCTTTTTGGTAGCTTGACAATTTAGGCTCGATCGATTGAACAGACTCAATGTGTTCGATTGTCAACTTCCCTTTTAAAAGCAAGCTTTCATGTTGAATTTCCTCATAACAACAAACAGATCCATTCGGATTACTTTCAATATTCTTAACCGTTTCTCCATTTCCATCCAAATAAAATTGTAACTTTAACAACCCTTCTCTCCACAACGGTTTAGAAACAGCAATAACGGTTGGAAAATCTCGTTTATCAATGGTTGAAATTAAAAATACGGTACTTGAATTTAATAACCTGACAATTCGCTCATGTATCTCCATTGTTGAAGGCCCCCTATTTATCAAGTTTCTATTAATTATAACAACTTTTTATCGATTTTGGAAAGCTCGACCCTCTTTTTAGCCCACTCCTTTTACTTCACCAAAAAAACGAATAAAGTAAACTCCTGTTAATCGGCTTACTTTACTCGTTTTGATTCGTTTAATTATTTGTTTCTTTTAGCCAGCTACTTTGACGACTCATGCTCAAAATCCTTCTACAAATCGGTCCTACAATCAATAATTGCAACGGCAATGCCATAATCAGGTTTTTAAAAAACGCGCCGATATAATAGCTCAAAAAATTCTCTGTAAAGCCAAATTGCACAATAACTCCATACATCGACATAAAAAAGACCATTCCTAAAACCATACAGCTTGAAACAGCAATGATCATCTGGATTTTTTTCTCTTTATTGATAGGCAGAGCAAATGCAATTTTCTTAGCTGGTAATGAGACAATCAAGACGTCAAATATAAACGCTACAATAAATCCTGGCACTAATCCACCCAATAAATTGCTTAATGAAAATTGTCCGTGTAATAAAAGATTGTAAGCACTCATTGAAAGCACCATCGAAAAACAGACAATTGTTGTGAAGAATATTCCTTCTTTTTTGTTTTGTGGCATACATACACTCCTCTTTTTTAATAACAGAGTTTATGCTACCATAAAAAAAATTTTCTCGTAAGTTAAAATTACAAAAATAATTTGAAATGTTGCTTTTTTCTAAAAAAGTATGTCTATGCGGCATATTTTAAAAATTATTCCTCTTATTATATCAAGCTCATAATATCATTTTTTTATACTATACATTTTTATTAGATTTATTAATCCAAAGATACCTTATCCCATAAATTAGTAACGCAACCATAGAAACTATTTTAACAACTATTGATAACTTAAAGAATAAACTCGGTTGATACCCCACTACAAGTCTATTTTGACCAATCGGTGCATCTATAATCAAACTACCTATCTTTGAAAGTTTATATTCAGATTTTAATAATTTTTTCCCATTCAATTCTACCGTACTATGATTATAAATTATTATCGGAAGTAAAGAACTATTCTTATCTTGTTTATTTTCCCAATTTAATTCAATCTGATTATCAGACGTAATCTTTTTAATTACGTTGTTTTCATTATGGATGATTTCCGCTGAGTATGTTCCATAAGTATCAAATTTCTCCTTACTGTGGTTAGGTAAATAATCCGAAGTTGGTTTCACGACAATAGAAAATCCTTTCCCAAGCTCGTTACGCCCTCCAAAAGCTTGCCTAATCTTTTCTGGATCAGTTTCAAATATCTCAGATGCTCCCTTATCTTTTATCGGTTGATTCGATTTCCAAGCATCCGAACTGGAAGCCATCTGCAGATTGATATTATTACAGCTAAGAATTGCCATAGTAGCAAAGAAAATTAAAATTGGTTGTCTAATAATTTGACTTTTATCAGAATTGACGTCAAATAATCGTTGTATTCTGATAGCCCAACCTAATAATAATAAGATGCATGCAACACAAGCAAATCTTTGGGGAAATTGCATACCTTGAATAAAAGTAAATCTTGCTGCGATAGCATTCCAAGGAAGTAATTTTGATGAAACAAGTAAAAAGAAAAGCCCCACAGAGTTAATCATCTTTTCCATATTTGAGAGATATCTCCAAGACACAAACGTAGTTACTGATTGAAAAATAAATAGAAATGAAAAAATCAAGCCAAATGTTGCCCATCCTGGTGCACCAATTGAAAAAGAGGTACTATTCGACATCATATCTTGTACAGGATAAGGTCCAATTAAAGTATCGCCAGACAAATCTATTATACTCCCAAATGTATTAGCTGAAAGAGCTACAGCTATTAATATTGCCCAAATAGTATCCTTTATCATAATGGATTTTTTATTACAATTTATGAAGGCATAGATGTAGAAAGGAAGCAATCCTAAGACGGCCAGCACTGTTGAAAACATGTGAACAGATATTATCAAAGCAATCGGAACACCCAGTAATAGTGGTTTAATTGGTCTCTCTTCATTTTGTAACATGCGAATTGCCGGAAGAAATGCTAGCGGTAAAAAGGCTGCTCCCCAACCAGAATAATTTGTGACTAATGCATAATACGCAATAGTTGAAGTGGACATATAAAAAGCAGATGCCACTATGGAATATGAATTTTTGACCATTGCATATTTACACAATATATACATTGAAAAGCCACTGACAAAAAAACATAAGAAAGACGAAACGATTTGAAATTTAAACCAAGTTCCTAATAAAGTTAATATAACAGCTTGAACTATAGCAAAATCCATTCCATACATCGCATTTACTATTCTTCCTGACTGAGCAAAACCATATAATGACTGAAAATAATTAAAATTTCCTGTAGTCATTTGCTGATTTAAATCATAGAAACGATTCATATGAAATAAAAAATCATTTGAAATAATTAAAGCATGTTTATATAGTTGAGGTGAAACCATAAAAAAAGACAGCATAGCTATAATAAAAAAAGCTTGAAAAATCTGTTTTTTTTGAAAAATCATTCGTTCAGTCATAGTTCTTGAAAGCTTCGGCATTTTATCTCCTCCATTTAATATTTGCATCAAATAATTACATAATAACATAAAATACATATTAAACATAATAGACTAGCTAGCAATATAGCAAGCATTTCTACGCTACAGCTTTAAGTATAGTTATTTACTCTTTAGTTCCCTTGCTGTTCACCCCATAAACAAAGTAAGAGATAAACAAAACCGGAATTATCATTAACGGTGTTTTTAAAAATAAATATTGATCACGTACCCCATTAATCACATCTTGATCAACTAATATCCAGTTTAAATAACTCATAGTCTGTAAGATGAACACCATAATTAAGCCTATAACAAGACTTACTAGATACTTTGTTTTAATCACTTATTGTACTCCTTAGATAGATTTGAATGAATAATCCCAATGACTAAACGATTTCACCATAGCCGTTTGAGTAGTGTTTGTTTTAGTACCTGCTAGATATTTTCTTTGTTTAATCTTGGTTAGCTTATAGACTGGTCTAAAAATAATTTGCTCTCTTTTCCCAGCTGGTATCAATCTAGAGTATGATACACCATATGTCTTTGATTGCCCTATCGTTATTCCTAACGATGCACCTATTTTCCCTTTGCCGATAGGATAGTCTCCCGATATACTCGATGAAACTGACCTGCTACTTGTATTTGAATTATTAGCAGATAGCGTCGCTTTTCCTTTTCCAGACGGACCTTTTCTCCACGGACCATACGATGTTCCAGATGATTTTTTCGATTCTATCTTCCAAGTTATGAGGAAAGCTGCTCTAGCTTGAGGAGACGAAACATCTGTTTCATATTCTTTGAAGTCGTCATCTAAATTTATTTCTGGAACATCTAAATAGCCTGCTCCTTCATCGGATAAGATTGATGCATCAGAATCCGGACGTATCTCTTGTATTACTTCTTTTTCGTTGGCGAGCGCTACATTTGCAATTGGAATTACCGCTGATCCTATCAAAAAACTACAACTCAGAACATGAATCAAAACCTTTTTCATACATAACACTCCGTTTTCTTTTAAGTGGAATAATAATACTTTATAGAATATATTTTTGTCAATAAGTTTTTTTATAATAAGTAGAAGTTTAAGAAGTTGTTACGCAAGGTAAAACGAAAACGTTTTGTTATAGGGTGTTTGGTCAATATCATTATACATGTGAATAGAAGCGAATTTAGGTATTAAAAACCGACAGGTCGGAGTCGGTTAAACAATTATTCTATTCAGTATCCAAGAGTCTTTTGACCCTAAACAAAAAAGCCCTATCCCTTTACTTGATAAAAGGATAGAGCCGTTTAGTTCAACTATTATTGAGCTACTGGGTAAACAGACACTTGTTTTTTGTCGCGGCCTTTACGTTCGAAACGTACTACGCCGTCAACTTTAGCAAATAAAGTGTCGTCTCCGCCGATACCTACGTTTGCTCCTGGGTAAATTTTAGTTCCGCGTTGACGGTATAAAATTGATCCACCAGTAACAGTTTGTCCATCAGCACTTTTAGCGCCTAGGCGTTTAGATTCTGAATCACGTCCGTTGGAAGTAGAACCTCCACCTTTTTTGTGGGCGAATAATTGTAAATTCATATTTAATAACATAGTCTGCACCTCCTATTTTTCGTTTATGGTTTTGACTTGAATAAATTCAAGACTTTCTTGCTCAATTGCTTGTAAACCTAGTAAAAGATTTTCCAAGAGAATCTGGGCAATGTTTGTTTGTTCCTGATTTGCATTTGAAATCATCTCGACATAAAGGTAACCACCTTCATCTTCGTTGGTTTCAACAATCGGTTCAAACCCAGCTAAAGCATCGATACCATTGACCGTACTAATCGTTAAAGCAGACACAGCTGCACAAACGATATCACTACCATATGGACCAGACTCAGCATGCCCTGAGACTTCAAAAGAAACGATTTGGCCAGCGCCATTTCGTTTAAAAGAACTTTTAATCATTGATAGGCCTTCTTTCCTATGCAACTTAAAAGAATTATGCGTTGATTGCGTTGATTACAACTTTTGTATATGGTTGACGGTGACCTTGTTTACGGTGAGTGTGTTTTTTAGGTTTGTATTTGAAAGTCACGACTTTCTTTTGTTTGCCGTGTTTTTCTACAGTTCCTTCGACAGTTGCACCTGCTACGGTTGGAGCTCCTACTTTCGTAGACTCGCCACCCACTAAGATAACTTCGTCAAAAACAACTTTTTCGCCAGCTTCTACGTCTAATTTTTCAACGTAAATCGCTTGACCTACCTCAACTTTTACTTGTTTACCACCAGTTTTGATAATTGCGTACATGCTATACAGCACCTCCTTCTTCTAGACTTAGACTCGCCATCCCAAGTGATGACTAGTGTCATGCTTAAAAACTTGTTCTGTGCGGTTGTAGCTGTGGAGTCCACAATTACAACATTAACATTGTATCAAAATAAGAATACTGAGTCAATGAAAACTTCACTTTTCTCTCCTACAAACTCTTTTTCAATTTTTTTCGTTGTTATTTCTAATTTATGATTGACTTTGTTATGTATCTTCATTATAATAAATTTTGTTGCGTTAACATTTTGCGCCAATAGCTCAGCTGGATAGAGCACTCGCCTTCTAAGCGAGCGGTCGGGAGTTCGAATCTCTCTTGGCGTATTATTTTAAACGTTCATATCAAAAAACACCAATCACTAAGTGATTGGTGTTTTTTATTGTTCTCATGAAAGTTCCACTTTCCCTGTATATAACTGATGGTAGATTCCTTTTTCTTCAAGTAAATCTTCATGACTGCCTCGTTCAATAATTCGACCATGATCCATGACCATGATTGCATCTGAATTTTGAATCGTTGATAATCGATGTGCGATGACAAATACTGTTCTGCCTTTCATGAGGCGATCCATACCAGCTTGTACATGCTTTTCTGTTCTAGTATCGATACTAGATGTTGCTTCGTCCAAAATCATTACAGGAGGATCCGCAATCGCTGCTCGAGCGATCGATAACAATTGGCGTTGTCCTTGCGATAATCCTTCGCCGTCACCAGTGATCACTGTATCATATTTATCGGGTAAATTATTGATAAAATCCTCTGCATTTGCTAACTGTGCGGCTTTGAGTACATCTTCATCAGAAGCATTCAATTTCCCATATCGAATATTCTCACGAATCGTCCCTGTAAATAAATGAGTATCTTGCAAAACAATCCCTAATGATCTTCTTAGGGAACTTTTTTTGATTTTTTTTACGTTGATTCCATCATAACGAATTTTTCCCTCTTGAATATCATAGAAACGATTGATCAAATTTGTGATGGTCGTTTTACCTGCACCTGTTGCCCCAACGAAGGCCACTTTTTGACCTGGTTCCGCATAAAGATTGATATCTTTTAATACGCGATTTTTATCTGTATACCCAAAGGATACATCTTCAAAACGAACATCTCCAGTCAATTCAGTATACGTAACAGTTCCATCCGCATGTGGGTGTTTCCAGGCCCAAATTCCTGTTCTAGCTTCACTTTCGACAAGAGCACCTGACGCACGATTTACATTAACTAACGTTACATAGCCATCATCTATTTCTGATTTTTCATCAATCAACATAAAAATACGGTCAGCGCCCGCTAAAGCCATAATCACAAAATTGATTTGTTGTGACACTTGACTGATTGGCATGTTCAACGAACGGCTCAATTGTAGAAACGAAGCAATCATCCCAATCGTCAAACCAGAAACACCATACACTGAAAAGATTCCTCCAATGACTGCCAAGAGTACATATTGAATATTTAACAAATTCATCATGATCGGCATTAAGCTATTTGCGTATTTATTCGCTTGAGTAGCACTTTGTCGTAATTCTTCATTGATTTTTTTAAATTGTTTGATCGTTTGCGGCTCATGGTTAAAAATTTTCACCACTTTTTGGCCATGCATGATTTCTTCAATATAACCGTTTACGCTTCCTAAATCACGTTGCTGCTTACCAAAATGGCGACTACTGCGTCCTGCAATCATCCGAATCGTCACAATCATTATCGAAACAGAAACTAACACAACTAAGGTCAATGGAACACTGATCGTAAACATCGCGATAAATACACTAATAAAACTGACCACAGCAGCAACCAGATTAGGGATACTTTGAGAGATCATCTGACGTAATGTATCCGTATCATTCGTAAAATGGCTCATAATATCCCCATCAGAATTTGAATCAAAATAGCGAATCGGCAATGTTTCAAGATGAGTAAACATTTCATCTCGAATTGTTTTTTGCGTTCCTTCACTGATACGTACCATGATCAAGTTAAACCCTAAGTTTGAAATGATTCCAACGCCATAAATCAGTGCCATCGTTGTAATTGCCTTTAATAACCCAGAAAAATCAGGGTCACTTTGACCAAGTAACGGTGTAATGTAATCATCGATCACCACTTGTAAAAATAACGAGCCCCGAACATTCGCAAAGGTGCTTAATAAAATGAGAATAAGAACAAATAGAAGCTGGAACTTGTAGTTTTTAAACATATATGAGAATAGTCGTTTCAACGTTTTCAAAGGATCTTGACTTTTGCGAATCCCTTTTGCTTGTTCATCACGCATCTTCTTCACCAAATCCTTTCTGTTGAGACTCATAAACTTCTTGATAAATCTGATTAGTCGCTAATAATTCGTCATGGGTTCCAATAGCATTGATTGCCCCTTTATCCATCACGATGATACGATCAGAATCTTGAACAGAGGAAACCCGTTGTCCGATAATGAATGTTGTAGTCCCTGGAATTTCTTGTCGCATTCCTTCACGGATCAAACGATCTGTTTTTGTATCCACAGCACTAGTCGAATCATCTAAAATCAAAATTTTAGGTTTTTTCAATAATGCACGTGCAATACACAACCGTTGTTTTTGCCCACCTGAAACATTATTTCCGCCTTGAGAAAGCATCGTATCATACTTATCAGGGAATTCTTCAATAAAACCATCTGCCTGAGCAATCTTGCACACTCGGATCAAATCTTCATCCGTCGCCTCTTCATTTCCCCAACGAAGGTTTTCTTTAATTGTTCCAGTAAATAATACATTGTTTTGTAGAACTACGCTGACTTGGTCACGCAATGATTTCAAATCATAGTGCCGAACATCATGTCCACCAACTTCTACTGACCCCTGTGTTACATCATACAATCTCGGGATCAATTGAACCAATGTTGATTTTGAACTACCAGTCCCACCAACAATCCCAATCACTTCACCTGACTTGATTTCCATATTCGCATGCATCAGCGCCAATTTTTCAAGATTATTCGCATAACTGAAACATACATCGTTAAAACGAACAGAACCATTTGGAATGTCATAGAGTGGATCTGGATTATTTTTTAAATCACTTTCCTCTGATAAAACTTCAGTAATCCGTTCAGCAGATGTCCGTGCAATCAGTACGATGACAAAAACCATTGACAGCATATTTAAACTCATTAAAATCTGCATTGTATATGTAAACATACTGACCAGTTCCCCAGTAGTCAACGTGCTCCCTACTACAAATTTTGCCCCTAACCATGAAATCAACAACATACACGTATAGACAGCAAACTGTAAAATCGGATTATTGAAGGCAACAATGCTTTGTGCTTTCGAGAATGTTTTGTAGATATCTTTAGAAACCGTTTTGAATTTCTCGTCTTCATGTTCTTCTCTTACATAAGATTTAACGACACGAATCCCTTGTAAATTTTCTTGAACGACGTTATTTAATTTGTCATAAATACGAAAAACTTTATTAAAATTAGGGTGAGCAAAATAAATAACTGCTGCTAAACCAATCATCAAAAATGGCACGACGCCTAAATAAATCAAGGACAGATCCTTGTTGATACTATAAGCCATGGCTAATGAAAAAATCATGATCAGTGGACTTCGAACTAACAGCCGAATAATCATTTGGTACGCATTTTGAACATTGGTCACGTCTGTTGTCATCCGTGTGATCAAACTGGATGTAGAAAAACGATCAATGTTTGAGAATGAAAATCCTTGAGTACGAACAAATAATTGATCGCGTAAATTTTTCGCAAATCCAGCTGAAGCAACTGCAGCATAACGACCTGACATCGCTCCAAAAAATAACGCAATAATTGCACAAATAAATAAAATAGCCCCATACATTAAAATAGCGTTTGTATTTCCCTTTTCGATGCCATTATCGATCATCATTGCCATAACCAAGGGGATGATAATATCTAAAATTACTTCTCCAGTTACATAAATTGGCGTGATGATACTTTCTTTTTTATAGACACCTATGTTGGCGATTAGTTTTTTTATCATGTAACTAGTTCACCTTCCTTATTTATTTTTTTGCTGTTCTCAGATAATTTTTCCAATAATTTGAAAAAGATTGCTAGTTCTTCTTCTGGAATTCCTCGCACAAGTAACTCATCGAATTTATGTAGCTTTACGATGTTTTCTTTGACTTTCTGTTCGCCTAATTCAGTTAACATTATCGTTTTGTAACGATTATCTTTTTCCAAACATCGTCTTTCGATAAACAAGCGTTTCTCCATTGTTTGCAAAACGCCCGTCGCAGTAGAACGTCGAATGTCAAATTCTTGTTCGATGTCTTTTTGATAGACTGGTACTTGTTGGCTATTACGGCGGTGAATGAAGTTTAAAATACGCATTTGGATACTTGAAGAGGCTTCGCCGTCATCTTCTTTTAGAATTTCTGCTGACTTTCGATTGATTTCATTCGCTAAAATTCTGATTTTTAGACCGATTTTTCTGTCCATTATTTACCTCCTCTTTCAATAGTTCGGTTCCTAACTATATTACGATAAGAATTGTAATAAGGTCAAGAAAATAATCTCAAAAACAATGACCTAATGCAATCAAAACCTCCAGTTCTCACTGGAGGTTTGCTCTTCGGCTGAAAGCCTCTTTTACCGGACACGGCCTGAAAGGCCTTCTGAGCGGATCTCCCTCACGCACCACTTCTTCTCGCTGATTCTTAAAGAATTTCATTTTTTATTTTTTGCTATTTTTATTACCTGTGAACGGATCATACTCCTCAAACAATGTCAGCTGATCTGCTATATAATCTTCCTAAACTTGATTGCGAATATATTCTTCTATTTGTTTTTTGTTTCGGCCAATGATATCGACATAATAGCCACGACACCAAAACTTACGGTTGCCATATCGATACTTTAAATTCGCATGTCTATCGAAGATCATTAAACTACTTTTTCCTTTTAGGCAACCGATAAAACCCGAGACACTTACTTTCGGGGGAATACTGACCAACAAATGAATGTGATCTCGACATGCATTTGCCTCGATGATGTCGACGCCTTTTCTTTCACATAAAAGTCGAATGATTTCTCCGATACTTTTCTTGTATTTGCCATAAATGATTTGGCGACGGTATTTTGGCGCAAAGACGATGTGATACTTACATTTCCATACGGTGTGTGATAAACTTTGATTGTCCTTTTTCATAAAGGAACCTCCTTTAATGTTGATGATACGGTCGGGAAACCTATATCAGTTTAACATTTTAGGGGGCTTTTTTATTACCTCGCTGGAAGCTCTATGGAACCACCCGCATAGCAGGTGGTTTTCAGAACACACAAAAAAGTCTGTAGAAAACTACCCGAATAGTTTTTCTACAGACTAAATATTCACTTTTTAGTAATTATCACCTAAAAAATCGAATTCTATTTTTATTATTAAGTGTGCCAAGAAGCTGATAAATAGTGATTTCCAGTTTTATTGGTATAAACAAGCAAACTCTTCTTTGCACCATCAATGATAGAAATTCTAGTCGCTTCAGCGTTACTTAATTGGTTGATTGTGACCGCTACGTTCCAATAACCTGTAGAGTTAGGTAGAAAATTAGAAGGTATGGATAATATTTCCAAAAAACTGCTGGTTTCATTTGCTATAGAAATATTAACTCTTCCGTTAAAAGTAACTACGTTTCCTGTTTTAACGAAAACTCCCGCTAACTCAGAGACGTTCTTTTTCGCTTCCGTATTGATCATCGTGTTTTTGAGCGTATATTTTTCATATCCCTTAATTACTTCTTTACCAGAAATTTGTAATCCGTCCTTAAAATTCTTAACCCCAGCAATTTCTTCATCTCCACTTTTCTTGACAACTGTTTCATCAAAATTATCAATCGCACTTACGTGTGTTTTAGGATAAAGTAAATTTCCTTTTTCTTCTAATTGTACAATATCTGCCATTATACTGCTCCCACCTTACTGAATGTTATTGTTGGTAATGTATCTAATTTTTTCTTATCAGCTGCACTCATCAATCCTTTAACTGTTTGCGTTGCATCAGCTGTCGTTGTTGCGTTTATTCCTGCTGGTCCTTGTAATCCAGGTACACCTTGAGGCCCTGTATCCCCTTTTTCACCTTTGATCGTTGTCATTCCTTCAATCGCACTGACATGGGTTTTAGGATAAACAACGAATCCATCACTTTTTAATTCAACGATATCCGTCATACTGTTCCCACCTTCTCTATTTTTATTCCTGTTCCCTCAACACCTAAATCTTTAGCTGTTAAGGTGATGTCGCCTGTTTTTCCGTTGATCGATCTAACACCAATTCCTACTGTTGCGATTTGATCTAAACCAAGAACTGCACTAACATGGGTTTCAGGAAAAACTTGACGTTGTACACCTGATTCATCTGTTTCCATTACTTTTTTGATTTCTACTTCATTCGCCATTAAACTGAACCTACCTTTCTTATGAAGAAAGTATTTTGTTTTTCACTATCGATTTCAGCGACAACTAAAGCTGCAGCTTCTTTTTGGTGTGTGATTGTTCCTACCTTAGTCACACTATGATTCAAGCTGAATTTATCGTCTCGAATCGTTCTAAGAATCCCTGTTTCGCCACTCTTCAAAGTAAAATGAGCTTGCTTTAATTCTTCGATTAGATTTAAAAGATTACCAGCAACATTTTCATCTAAAATTTCTTTGATCGTAGCAAACCATTTATCGAATTCTGCTCTTTTAACTGTCGTCCATTGATCATATCGTTCTTGATTTGTTGTGATCCAACCCTGAAACTCTGCAATAATCCGCTGCAACTCTTCTTGTGCCACTATATACCAGTCATCATAAATCTCCTGACACGTTTTCACCCATTCAGTAAAATATCGTAAAATTTCTTCAAACGTCCAGATATAGTTGCTGTCTTTAATCCCCTCACTGTACATACTTTCTTTCACTTGATAAGTAAAATCTCGTGTGGAAAATTGTTGTCGCCAACTTAAATCTTTTTGAAGTTCTCTAAAACTGAAATAAGCAGTGTTTTCTCCGATATTTTGCATATCGTAATTTGTTAATGTGTATTGCAGTTTCCCTTTTTTTGCATCGATGATTTTAGTAACTTTTTGCTCAGACAAACCGAGTCCAGCATGATGTCCTTGTTTGACGCAGAAAAATGGGGTTACATTTGAAATGTCTTTTGGTTTTCCATGTTCTGTTACTGTCACATCCAAGACTTGGGTTCCTTCATCATATTGACGAATCATGATTGTTGGAATGTTATCGTTTGGTTGTGTGATTGATAAAAAAATTGGATAGACGATTGACATTTACTCACTCCTTTCTATAAATTGATTATTTTGGCGGGATGACAATTGAGCTGATTTCGTTTGATCCGACCCAAGCTCTGTCGTATTTTCCGACAACTTGTCCTAAACCGATATTTTGTTCATAGGTTTGGAAGCCGCCGTTTGTTAAACCTCGGATGACGCCTGTATGGCCATAAGTATAGTCCACGTTAAAGCCTCCAATATTGCCACCGCGTTTCCAGTTGATAATAGCTCCTGGTACTAACTGTTCATAGGTTGGATTAAAAATGACTTTCCAACCAACCGCTGCCCAATCGTAACCACTCCCAATTTCAGCTGCTGCTTCTGTATTTCCAATAACGTGACTTAATGGATAGCCCGTATTTGCACCTAAACCACAGCCTCCTAAAAATCCAGAATACTCTGCTGAGACTGCATAACATTGTTCATTTCCTAAAGGCTGTTTGTACAATGTTTCTAAATGAGCCAAGCCTGCTGCTCCAGTAGCAGCTCCAGGTTTTAAATTTCTTAATTTGTCATACCAATACTGAGCTTGCTGTGCTCTGGCTGGTTGATAAGGATCTCCCGGATGCTCATACAATGCGATAAAACATTCGGCTGCATGTTTCAGATCCGTAAGTTTCGTAAAGTCTCTAAAAGGTATATAAGAAATATCTGGACGTGAAGGGTTGTAAAACCATTGCACATTATTTTCCATTTCCCATTGAATCCGTTGGCATTGAGTATCAAGTGTTCGGTGATCTAATCCATGTTCGTTACACCAACTAACAAGCTTAGATTTAGGAGTCCATTGGGTTAACCCATAACCACCTCCACCACTTAATTCGTCAATATCAGGCATGATTCCCGATTCTGATTGGATATTTCCAAGCATTCCAGCGATAGATTGCTCCGTCCAGCCTTTATTTTTAAAGAATTGCCAAATTCCCCAAGCATTTTTTTCTTGATCTGTTGTCAGTTCTGGGGGTATTTCGCCGCCTCCATCAGAGCCGCCGCTGCCGTTACCTGTTATTAACTTACCATTCACTCGTAACTCCCCAATTACATCGACGTTCTGGAATACTGCCGTAGACTTTCTTCCATCTCCTTCTTCTCCATTAAAAAAAGAAAATCTAGTACCTAAAAACATTGTTTGTCCAGAATTAAGTATAATTCCTGTTTCTTTTTTAGTAGATAATCCTATAATTCTGTCACCACCAGTCGTAGTAATTAAAATTGATTTTCCGTCAGTCACTACCGGGCGATCTACATTCCCATCTGCGGTCATCAATCTAGGAAAAGGATTTCCTCTTGTACCAATAGTTCCAATACGGTCTTTCCCATCCCAAAATTCTAATCCTTGCTTTGTCAGTTCCATAATTTTTACAGATTCATTCCAAATTTGTAGCATTCCTCTTACAAGCTTAAGTGTGTCTCCAACCCCATTAAATGACGTTTCAAAAATTTCCGACATAATTTTTCCTGCTTTAATAAAATCTGCATTAAATTTACCATCTATTGTCCAAGCAGTTTTAAAATTATCCATATTGAACTTACCATCTATAAACCCAATTCCTTCACTATTCGCTACTAAGAAATGATTGCTCTTATCAATAGTTTTTCCATTCATCCAAACGGTTTGAAATGGTTCTCTACTATCTGAGATCCCCAAATCTTCTGGATTCATTACAATTACAGAACCACCTTTAGCTCCACGAATAATATCTGACTGCCACTTAGAAATCTCTTCTGAATCATAGAAAGTCATCTTCTTTTCTTCCAAAGTATCAACATTTCCTTTTAAATCAGAGGTTGCTTTTGAAATACTTTTCGTAATATTATCTCCTAAACCCGCTTCGACTTTTCCTGTTAAACGATCGATTTTGACTTTAAAAATTCGTGTTTGATAGTGATAATTTCGATCATGGCGATGAATTGTTACAGTATTTCCAATCGCATCTCCACCTAAAATTTCAGTTTTAAATTGAACGAGTGGACGAGAATATTCAATGAGTGAATCGTATGTTTTTTGTAGTAATTTTTCTGGATTCTCTTCTTCATCAAATGTAATGACTTTTTCTCGTCTTCTCATCCCACCATTTTTTAGTGGAATACCATATTGTTGGGTCATTTCAGGAAATTCCAACCAATTTTGTCCCTTTGGTTTATTCAACGGTTTCCCTTTTGCTTTTTTCCATTCTATAGTTGTGAACTCGATTCGCTTGCCTTTTCCATCCCCAACGTCTTCGCCACGACCACGACCGATCAAGCTTGTGTATACTTGATTACGATCTTGTTCTTTCACAATGCTCAATGCTTTGTCACCATAAGTAAAACGCTGTTTGCTTTTTTCACCGATTTCACGATAAACTTCTATCCATTTATCTGTGATTCCAATGCCATCTATCTTATATTTAAAAAGAATTTCACAGCCTTGTGTTTGAATATTTTTTAATGCATCTCGTACAGATAGAAAACTAAAATCGTCTGTTATTGCAGGTAAATTTGCGTTTACTTCGCCTACACGCCATTCTGTTTCAACTAACAATTTCTTTAGAGTATTTTTGATTGATTCATTTTTTACTTGTACATTTTTGATAACGTAAGAATCTAACTCATCTGGTGCAAAGCTAATGCCGACAAAGGATAAACTATTTTCCTCTTCACTGTCTAAAACAATTCTGTATAAACTATAAAAAGATCCTTCTTCTTTTACAGCCATGTATGCCGCTTGTTTCAACTCTTCATCATATATGGTGGACACATTTAAAGTATCATTCATCAATTCATTTTTACTTGACGTAATTTCTTTTTCTTGAATGGCTTCTATCAATTCATTTTCTTTAACGATTCGGAGTAAGTGCTGACGTTCATCAAAGAAATAAACATTCTTATTCATAATTGTACCTCCCGGTAGGAAATAGTCATTTTGCCATTGTTGCATTGAATAATTTGGCCTTCTTTAATAATAAAATTTTCGAAATCACTTTCTAAATCTAGTAAAAAAGTTTGATCTAGCTCATTGACAAAGACTTTTCCCTTTAAGAAATCAAAAACAACCTGGTCACCAGCACTTAAATTATAACTTGTGATTTTAATCGTCTTTGCTCCATTTGTAATCATCAAAGAACCAAATACTGCAACTGTTACTTTAATTTGTTCAGGCGTTGTTTGATAAGGTAAATACGTCGTAATGATTCCGTCTGTTTTCAACAAAACAGAATATTTTTTTGGATCTGTACAAAGTATTTCAAAACTTGCAATAATACTATTTGTATCTCCCCGAACATCATCTGTCGTTATATATTGTCCATGATAATGGTAGTCCAATTCGTCTTTGAAACGAATCTCGACATCTGACTCTTTATAAAGTAAACGCATCAATTGATGGTATTTCTTCTGTACATCGTTTGCATCTTTCCCAATCAATTGATAGCTTACTTTGATTGTTCGAGCTGGTAATTTTTGATTTAGTTTGATGCTTCCTACTTGTGTTTCTTGTGTTTCAATATTCAGTGATAGCATTTCTCTGCCTGTTACAGCTAACGTACGGTAGCCATCAATCCTTTTTTCTAGATACACACCGTCATACATCATGGCTGAAGAAGGAAGGATCAACTCATCTTTGTGGACTTTTTTCGTTGTGTCTTCAAAATAATACATGTTTTCCCTCCTTCTAAAATGCTAAGTTAATAGCAGAATCTTGCCCCATTGCTTCTGAGATATCTGAAACAAAGGCTTTGAATTGTTGATTGCCGAGTTTGATGTTGAATGTTGCTGGTTGTTTAGTTTGAACTTGCATTTGTTTACTACTGGATTGGACGGATACATCTTGGACTGTTGCCAAATGCTGATCTAAACTGTCTAGGCTTGGTAGCATGATTTGTGAAGCTAGTTTGTCCATTGGTTGATCTACTACATGAGCATTTCTTTCGATCCCAATGGCAAGCCCTGCTGGCAGCATTGCGCCGATTTCATCTCGCATCCAACGGGATGGTGAGTGGATTTTAAAGTTTCCTGTAAAAAAGTCTTTAATCCCGTTCCCAATATTTTCAAGAACTTTCCATATTTTTTTTGCCTTTTCTGTAATACCATCAATAAATCCTTGGATGATATTCCCTCCAATTTCAAATAGATCAATGTCAAATAGAGCCTTAGAAAGTTCATTAATAATCTGATAGCCAACTGTTGCGATGGATGGTAACGCACCTAGAATTCCTTTGACTAGTTCCCATATCAACTTTCCTGCTGCTACTAAAATACTTGGAAGCTCCTTGAGTAAACCAGCAACAAGAGTGGAGATAATTTTTACTGCAGCAGAAATGATTGTTGGCAACTGTTCAGACAAAGTTCTTACTAACGTAGCAATAGCCTCAATTGCGACTGGAATTAAAACAGGCAATATCGAAGCAATTCCCTCTGCAAGTTTTGTTAATATTTCAATACCTTTTTTAATGATTTCAGGTAGTTGTCCTGTAATATTAGTAGTAAATGATTCAATGATTCTTGTGACTGTTGCAACGATTTGATCTTTGTTATCTACAATTCCACTAACCAAAGCCATTAATAAATCTAATCCTGTCATTAACAACTTAGGAGCTGCAGATAATAAACTCGTAGCCAAGGATTCAATTAACATTAAAGCTGCTGGAATCAACGTTGGTAAACTTTCAATTACCCCACTAACTAGAGCATTAATTAGGTTAACTGCACTTTGCATGATAACAGGTAGATTTCCTGTGATTGCTTGTGCCAAGCCCGCTATTAATTGTGTGCCTGTTTCCATCAATGCTGGAAGCTTATCTATGATTCCCTGAACAAAACCTGCAATAATAGCTGGTCCTTTTGTAGTTGCTGTTTCTATCATCTTACCGATTTGTCCATCAAACTGACTATCTAATAAACCAAAACCAGCTAATGCAACACCTAAAATAGCCGCTGGTCCTAAAGCTTTTAGTGCAAAACCAAAAACAGAAGATAATCCTTGAACCATGGAAGTCATAGCTGTTGTTCCCACATTAGCAGAACCTTGTAAGGTTGTTCCTATTCCGCTGAAGGTAGATTTTAACAGTTTAGAATTTGTAATTGTATCAGCAAATTTCCCTCCTAAAGCACCAAATTTAGAAGTAACAGTAGAAATCGTTCCACCTACTTGAGAAGACATATCTGAAAACTTGGTTCCTAATTCAACCAACGCTGGATGCTCACTTCTTATATGCATCCCTAAAAGCTTCATTTGATATCTTGCACTTTCAGGTAGTCCACTCATATAATCTTTTACACCGTTAAATCCTTCACCAACTTGTCTAAATGCTGAGCCCATCATTCCAGAGCTTTGATACATTTTTGAAAAACCTGATGAAACTTTAGTAGAAACTGCATCAAACGCTGTACCTAACTTATCGATAGGAGACCCCTCAGTTCTCATGGCCATCGTAAACAACTTCATTTGGTATTTAGTATTTTCTGTAAATCCAGTAAGATTTTGTTTCCAATTCGACATACCTGAAATCATTTGTTTCTGTTTATCACCAAAGCTTTGAGTCATTCCGCCAAAAGACTGCGTTACTTTATCTATATTACCGTTGATTTTCCCAAAAACAGAGTCATCCCCACTCATCATTTTTCCCAAACTAGGCATATGAAATTGTTCCAGCTTGCTGTTGATATCATCAATTGTTTTATCAACAGTATCTATCATTCCAGTCAAATTTGGCTTTTCAATAACTGGAGTAAATCTTTTTTTTAGCTTTTCCCCAAGGTTATCCACCATAGTTGAAGCATCTTGTGCACTTTGCTTGAATACCTCGAAACTCTGAGTAGGGATATTATATGATGCTAATTTAGTAAAAGATTCATATAAACGATCTGATGTTCCTTTAGTACTGTTAAGCGCCCCCTCAGCACTAGCTAATGTTTTAAAAAAATTATTGTCTATAGCTGATAAGACTGTCGTTACATTTTGTTTTTTCTCCATTTTCCCCCTCCTTTCCTATGAATTAAAATTAGCGATCCAATTTTGAAGTTTTTCTTTATCAGGAGTAGTTCTTTTTTGTCTACCAAGTATTTTCTCTTCTGCCTTGCGATAATCGAAGAACTTATCAAAGGTTCTGAAAATCGGTTTGCCCTTGCGTGTTTGTCCTGCCATAACCGTTGCCCAAGCTTGCAGATGGATTTCATATTGTCGATCTAACTGTTTTAATTGATAGGCCTTCATCCGTAATTCGTAATCTGGAATCGTCAGTCTTGCAATTTCATTAAAATCTTCAATCTGCAAAAAACGTAAACAGTTTAAGCGAACTTGCTCATAGACTTCATCAAAATGTATGTTGGTTACGCTTGTGCTTCTTCCAACATCTTGCTGGTCATCGTCCCGGTATATTCCGACTTTTTTAATTCATCAATCACTTCTTCAAACAAATTTTTTGTACCATTTTGTTCAACATAATCTTCTAAAAATTTAACCGTCATACGAGGTTTCTCTGTCATATTTGCAATCAATAGGACTTCAAAAAGAGTATCCACATCAGATAAAATCAGGTTTGAAACAATTGCGCCTACACCTAATTTCAACTGCATACCGCCGCGTTCTATTGAGTACCGTTTGTTGATTTCTTTTAAGAATCCATAACCAAATCTACAATCGAATGTTTTTTCGTTCATCGTTAATTCCATATTATTTTCCTCCTAATGAAAAATTGTCTAGCTACACTAAACTATGTGAAAGAGGCTAAAATTTAACCTCTTTCAAGTATTTTATAGAATGAAGTGCTTATGCTTTTGGTTCCACTTTTACAGTGTCTTTAAATTCATAATCGCCGCCTTCTGATGTATCTAACTCTAATGCTGCAAAACCATTCTTCCCAGCACCTTCGATTGCCCATTCTAAAGAATATTCAACTTTATTCTCTGCTGAATCAGTTTCTTCAAATGACGTAAAATAGCCTTCAAAATATTTCGCTTTAAATTTCCCTTCGTCGTTGCCAGTACCGATTTCTTTCGTATTGATACGCCAAATTTGAACACGTTTGTTTTCATCCATCGCCGTTTCTAATTTATCAATTTGTGTCGAACCGATTTTGTACAATGTTGTGGCAGTTACTGTTGTTTCAGTAGCGCCTGGTGTCACTACGCTGCCATCTTTGGTTACAGTTGATTCACTTTCTTTTGATTTTGAATACCCATTTTCTGTACTATAGGCTAATCCCCAAGCACTTTCGTTTCCTTCGTCTTCAGCTAAACGAAAACGCCAAACCACATCTACTCCACTTAATGCTGTCATCTGTTTATTTCCTCCTTAGTGTTTTGTTGCTGTTTTAGTTCTTTTAGTTGAGAAGCAAGCTGATTTTTTCGTCGTTGTTCTGCTTTCACCCTTTTTTGCAGCTTTCCGATCACTTTCAATTGTTTTTTGATTGCCTGATCTTGCTGCTCAAAAGTTATATGCTGACTTTCTCTCACAAAAATAGTACTCAATCCTACTTGGCATCCCCTCTCATTTAAAGTCACGGGCGACTCTTTATCAAATAGTCACAGCCATTCGTACTTGATGAACCTAGTATACAAAGAAATAGTGATTCTAAACTCCCAGAATTCTGTTAAAATTATCCCAAGATTCTGTTACTTTTCTTTCACTGTTTGGATTTTTAAATCGTTTTTTTTATAGCCTTGCCTATTTACTATGGTAAAATAAAGAAAAGTCATTTTGTCTTATAACTGAAATAAGAGTAAGAGAAGATATACTACAGATAATCTTACAGAAATACACCAATGACTTTTCAAAAATAATCCAGCAATACCAGTTAGATAAGGAACAATTTCTGTTTAAAGGGGAATATGGTCCTTTGTGCGTCATGAATTTATGTCTAAATTAAAGGAAGTTTCGTATGAATAAAAAAATAGTTGAAAATGAAAAGCTCTATTTAAGAAATTTCACATCCGAGGATTTTGAGGATCTAAGTTTGATTCTACAAGATGAAGAAACGATGTATGCGTATGAAGCAGCCTTCACAGAAGAAAAAGTAAACGATTGGTTGCGTTGGAATATAAAAAGCTATCAAGAAAATGGTTTTGGTCTCTGGGCGATCATCGATCAAAAAAGTAAAGTTTTTGTCGGTCAATGTGGAATTGTCTATTCAAAGGTCGAAGATGAATCCTTATTAGAAATTGGCTTCCTAGTCAATAAACACTATTGGAATCAAGGTTATGCAACTTCAGCTAGCCAACTATGCATTGCCTATGCTAAAAATGAATTAAAAGCGAAAAAAATTTGTTCTATCATTCGAGATACGAATCTCTCCTCTCGAAAAGTTGCTGAGAAAAATGGTATGACCATCGTCAAACAATTTGATAAAAATTATTCTGGTCTGCCCGTTCGTCATTTTGTGTATAGTCTTGATTTAACGAACGAATATGAACAAAGAAAGTAGGGAATATCTTGTTATTTTTAGATTATAGTCCTGATCTTAGTCCCATTGATTTAGAAATCTATAAATATATTGCCTCTCATATCGATGAAGTAGTATATATGCGGATTCGTGAATTAGCCAAAGAAACCCATAGTAGTACCGCCAGTATTTTGCGATTTTGCCGAAAATTTGGCTGTGAAGGGTTCTCAGAATTTAAAGTTAAATTAAATTTGTATCGAAAATCTTTAGCTGAACCCGTTACAACACATGCTGTAGATGAAACATCTTTTACCAATTTCATCCAGCGTTCCACAGAAGCTTTTTATCAAGAACGAATGCAGGCTGCAGCAAAAATGTTAGCTAAAAGAGAGCTTGTCGTTTTTATTGGAACCGGCTCATCAAAAATCATTGCTGAATATGGTGCCTTATATTTTTCATCTATTTTCAGTATGGCCTTCCATATAGAAGACCCAATTAATCATCCGGTAAACTTTTTTAATAAAAGTATGGCAAAAAATGTTTGTGTGATTGCCTTGTCTGTAAGTGGTGAGAACGATGCAATTATCGATTATTTGAATCATTTTATTACGAATGACTGTTCCATTATTTCGATTACTAACAGTGAAAAATCAACAATAGCCGCTCTTTCAGATATAAATATCCCTTATTATATTTCAACTGAAAGAATTGGTGATAGCGATATTACATCCCAGGTGCCAGCACTTTATACGGTAGAATATTTGGCAAAAGAAGTACAAAAACAAAAGCAAGACAACTCATAAAAACGAGTTGCCTTGCTTTTTATCTTATTTAAAGAAAGCTGGTAAATATTGTTTGTGCGCTTCTAATAATTCATCCATTACTTCTTTAGCAACATCACCACTTGTAATCAACGGATTCATTGTAAAAGCTTGTAATAATGTACCGTAATCACCTGTAACAGCCGCTTCGATCGTTAATTCTTCCATTGATTTCATCACTTGTAACAACCCACGTTCTTGCGGTTTAAAGCTGCCGAAGTTATAGGGAACTGGACCTTTTCCAGTAATCGTACACGTTACTTCTACGGCACTTTCAGCCGGTAAGTCTGTAATCGTCCCGTTATTTCTAGTGCTGACAGTCATTGTTGTACGTTTGTCATTGTGAATCGAGTTGATGATTTCACACGCTGCGTCACTGTAACGAGCGCCACCACGTTCTGCTAATTGTTTTGGCTTGTAGTCTAAATTAGGATCTTTGTATAATTCAAATAATTCATGCTCGATTTCTTTCACTTTTTCAGCACGCGTGCCATTGTTTTTGAAGTCTTCTAATTCTTCAGCTAACATTTTATCTGTATAGTAATAATAATTGTGGTAGGGACATGGAACCATGTGTAGATTTTCAACTTGTTCCCAGATTAGGTTGTTGTCTTTGATATTCGCTACGATTGATTTAGCATCATCTTGACCATACATTACCTTAATTAATTCATCCGTACGATCTTTTCCATTTTTATCTGTAATTGTATGCCAATGTAAATGATTGATTCCTGCAAACTGGAAGAATAGATCACGATTGTTTTCACCTAATAATTCTGCTTCTTCAAATACGGCATTAACTGGAATGTTGCATAAACCAACAACTTTATCCCAATTACCATAACGTAAAACAGCTTCTGTTACCATACCAGCTGGGTTGGTAAAGTTAATTAACCAAGCATTTGGACAAAGTTCTTTCATATCTTCTACGATATCTAAAATCACAGGAACAGTTCTCAACGCTTTGAAAATACCACCAGCACCATTGGTTTCTTGACCGATTAGGCCATGACTTAATGGAATGCGTTCATCTAAGATACGTGCATCTAAAAGTCCCACACGTAATTGTGTTGTCACGAAATCAGCATCTTTCAATGCTTCACGACGGTCTAATGTTAAATGTACTTCACAGTCAACACCTGCGGCTTTAACCATACGTTGCGCCATTGCGCCAACGATTTCTAGTTTTTCTTTTCCAGCTTCAATGTCGACTAGCCATAACTCGCGTACTGGCAGTTCATCGTATCGTTTAATAAACCCTTCCACTAATTCTGGTGTATAACTTGATCCTCCACCGATGGTAACGATTTTAATTCCCTCTGACATCTCGTTCAGCTCCTTAAGCGTTTTATCTGACCCTAGTATAGCCTTTTACTGTGAGAGAATATATAGAAAAAAAGAAAGTGGTTACATAAAAAAGAAGATGTAAATCGTGACATTGGTGTATCAAGGTGTTACAAAAAAAGAGCGGTGTGGGACAAAAGTAAACATCACTTTTGTTTCACACCCTAAATGCGAATAAACGGTGGGAGGAGAAGCAATCCTTTCGGAAATAATCTGAAATTGTTCTAAAACACAACAAAGAACGAGTTGATATTGCACGGTACCTACTTGGGCACAAAAATTCGAAAAAACAATTTTCGTGAATTCCTTCTTAGTTCTCGGGATTAAACGCTTCTTATACGAAAACTAAACTTGTAAAAAAAGCAAAAAAAGCTACCTCCTACCTAATGCGTAGTTAGCTATAATTGGTCTAGAACACTTTAGCGA
>NZ_MIKA01000047.1 GCF_001730295.1 Enterococcus plantarum | reverse complement strand
TAAAAATAATAGAATATACTAATACAAGTAATGAATTCCGCTCTTTTGAATACATATAATAAAGAATAAAAATATCTTGAACTTAATTCTTTCAAGATATTTCAAAAATCACACATAAAACCCGAAGTGTAGAAACATGAACCGCAAAAAAATAGGAAGTTTGGAAAATAACTATTTCCAAGCTTCCTATTTTTGATGTGCGTTTGTTCCCTTCTGTATTTCTATCAAATCCATCACATCTACGGTCAAAACTGCAGCGTTTTTATGCTATCTTGAGTCAACATTATCCTATTTCTGATCGAAATCTTGATCCAAATTAGCATATACTATTTATGGCAATTTCTTTTTCTACTTAGTAGTATTGTAGTTATCTCTAGATTTTCACAGCTTTTATTTTCAACCTTCGATAGTCGGCTTCCCAATGATCCTCTTTCCACAATCTAGGCGCCAAATCCCGCTCCATATTCTCAAGCAGCTTCTCTTTCTGATCCCCAGATAATGCACCTAATTCATCAGTATAAAACTGTTCCATCCACTCTCTCAAACCAGCTCTCCCACCTTTAAGCGGTGTTGGACGATCATATTCTAAAATTTCTACAACCTCAAAACAATGCTTTTTAAGTAAAGTCCGATAATCCGTAATCGACGTAAAGCAAAATGGCTCTTCGAAAGGTTGGCCAAACGTTTTTAACTCACGACCAAATGCTTCTCTAATCGCCTGGACATTCCCAACTGCACCAAACTCACAAATCAATTGTCCATTTACGTTTAGATGCTCACTGATATTTTTCACTAACAACTCTTGATCAGTGATCCAATGAAACACTGCATTTGAAAAAGCAATATCATACAGTCCAATTTGATCTGAGGGATTTAAGATATCTTCCTGTAAAAAATTCAAATCAGGATAGCTTTCTTTTGCTTGATTGATCATATTTGCAGATTGATCGATCCCTGTCACTTTATGACCGAGTTCTGCAATTTGATTTGTCAATGCTCCCGTTCCAGAACCAATATCCAACACTTTTTTAGGCTCTTTCGGTAATAACGCTAACAATCCAGCGCCATATTTAAAAATAAAATCATGTGTCGTATTATATTTTTTTGCATCCCATTCCATTGGGTTCACGCTCCTAACGATCGAATGAAAAAAGCCGCAACGAAAACCGTTATCGATGCGGCATTCTTACTATTTACTATTTTACTATTGCCAATAAGCCGGAATCTTCGCTTCATAAGCCGCAATTTCAGCATCATGTGTCAAACTAATAGCAATATCATCTAACCCATTCACCAATTTGTGCTTCCAAGTGCTATCAATTTCAAAAGAATACGTTCCATTAGGTGTCACCACTTGTTGGGCAGGTAAATCAATCGTAATCATTTCATCTGCTTTAAGACCAGCCAATGCATCCAATTCTTCTTGCTTCAACACAATTGGCAATAGTCCATTTTTCGTCGCATTCATATAAAAAATATCACTGAAACTTCCTGCAATAATTGCTCGAAAGCCATAATCATCCAATGCCCAAGCCGCATGCTCTCGTGATGAACCTGAACCAAAGTTATCACCAGAAATCAGAATTGTCGCGTCTTTGTATTGTGGTTCATTTAAGGTAAATTCTGGATTTGGTGTACGGTCTGGCAAATAACGCCATTCATCAAATAAAAACTCGCCAAAGCCCGTTTTTTCGATTCGTTTTAGAAATGATTTTGGAATGATTTGATCGGTATCGATATTGTCGTTCATTAGTGGAACCGTAGTTCCTGTATGTTGTGTAAATGCCTCCATTATGCACCAAGCTCCTCTCTAATGTCTCTAAATGTTCCTTCGATTGCGGCTGTTGCTGCCATTGCTGGGCTACAAAGATGGGTTCTTGCCCCTTTGCCTTGACGTCCTTCAAAGTTTCGGTTCGAGGTTGAGGCGCAGTGAACACCCGCTGGTACTTGGTCTGGGTTCATGCCTAGACACATAGAGCAGCCTGGTTCACGCCATTCAAAGCCTGCTTCAATGAAGAGTTTATCCAAACCGATTTTCTCGGCTGCTTTACGAACGGGCCTTGAGCCTGGGACTACGATTGCCGTAATACCTTCTTTGACTTTTTTGCCTTTTACGATACGAGCCGCTTCTTCCAAATCGGATAGTCGTCCGTTGGTACATGAGCCAATAAAAACGTAGCCGATTTCGATATCTGATGGGCGTTGTCCTGGTTTTAGATCCATGTAGTTATAGGCACGTTCGTCGTTCATATCTTTGATTTCTGGGAATGTTCCGGTGATTGGGATGCCCATTTCTGGATTTGTGCCCCATGTGATGAAGGGAACCAGTTCATCTGCGTTCAATTCTAGATCCACATCATAAGTTGCGTCTGGATCGCTTGGTAGTTTTTTCCAATCAGCAATTGCCGCATCCATATCTTTTGGTGCATACTCTCTGCCACGCACGTATTCAAAGGTTTTTTCATCTGGTGCCATCATCCCCATTTTTGCGCCGCCTTCGATGGCCATGTTACAGATGGTCATGCGTTCTTCCATCGTTAGATTTTCAATCGTTTCACCGTAAAATTCAACCGCATGTCCGACACCAAAATCAACCCCATATTTTGCGATCAAGGCAAGAATAATATCTTTGGCATATACGCCTTTGGCTAGTTTTCCAGTAATTTTAACACCCATTGATTTTGGCTTATTTTGCCAAATGCATTGTGTGGCAAAAACATGTTCCACTTCACTGGTCCCAATACCGAATGCCAAGGCTCCGAATGCGCCGTGAGTTGCCGTATGCGAATCCCCGCAAACAATGATTTTTCCTGGTTGTGTCAACCCTGTTTCGGGGCCCACCATATGCACGATTCCCTGACGGTCACTGCCGTTATCACACAGCGTTACACCGAATTCTTCACAGTTTTTCTGCAAGGCTTCGATTTGTTTTTTTGCCACCAAGTCTGTGATGTTAAAAATATCTTGTGTTGGTACGTTATGATCCATCGTCCCAAAGGTTCTATCTGGTCGACGGACTTTTCGACCTGCTTCTCTTAGTCCTTCAAAGGCTTGTGGCGAGGTGACTTCGTGGATTAGATGAAGATTGACGTAAAGTAGCTGCGGTTCTCCTGCAACGCCTGATACCACATGTTGTTCCCAAAGTTTATCAAATAGTGTTTTTCCCATATTAAGCACCTCTCAATTCTGTTATTATAGCTTCTGTAAAGTCTGTTGTTGTCGCTTTACCACCTAGGTCTGTGGTTAGGATTCCTTGATTCATGACACGATCGCAAGCCTCTTCGATTTTCTTTGCTGAGCTTTCTAAGCCAAATGATTGGCGTAACATCATCGCTACTGACAAAATCATCGACATTGGATTGGCAATATTTTGATTGGCGATGTCTGGTGCTGAACCATGGATTGGCTCGTATAATGAGGGACCAGATTCGCTGTGACTGGCACTTGGCATCATCCCTAGTGAGCCTGGAATCACTGATGCTTCATCACTTAGGATATCGCCAAATAGATTTTCTGTAACGATTACGTCAAAGGCTTTTGGTTTTTGAATCATGACCATTGCCGCTGAATCAACTAGTTGATGCTCTAAAGTACAATCTGGGAATTCTTGTGCCACTTCTTCGGCTGTTTGACGCCATAATTTACTGGTTGCTAGTACATTGGCTTTATCGACAGAGGTGACTTTTTTGTTTCTAGTACGAGCGATTTCAAAGGCTTTTCTAATAATACGTTGGATCTCAGCTTTTGAATAGATACATAGGTCTGAGGCTTCGGTTTCCCCTAGTTCTTTTTCGCCAAAGTAGATACCACCTGTTAGTTCACGAACGACTACAAAATCAACACCTCGTACGTTTTCTTCTTTTAATGGAGATAAATGAACCACTGCATCAGGTACGGAAATTGGACGAATATTGGCAAAAAGTCCTAAAGCTTTTCTTAGACCTAGTAAACCTTGTTCAGGTCGTTTTGGTGCATTGTCCCATTTTGGACCACCGATGGCACCTAGTAAAATTGCATCAGCTTTTTCACAGGCTTTTAAAGTTGAATCTGGTAAAGGATCACCTTGTGCATCAATACCCGCGCCGCCAAAGGCAAAACGTTCAATGTCAAAATCGAGATTATCTTGCACCATGACTTCGGCAAAAATGTTTAGCGCGCTATCCATGATTTCGGCTCCGATGCCATCTCCTGGCAATGCTACGATTCGTTTGCTCATTTGGCTTTCCCCACTTCTTTTTGAAATTGTTCACTGGCTTTGACATAGGCTTTCGCTGAAGCTTGCAAGACATCAAAATCGATGCCGATGCCGTTGAATTGTTTGTTGTTTTCAGTATCTGCTAAGGTTACATGAACTTCAGCTTGGGCATCTTCACCGCCTGTAATGGCTTTGATATAATACTCTTTTAGTTCTGGTTTTTGAACAAATATTTTATCGATTGAGTTATAGATCGCTTGGATACTACCAGAACCGATCGCTGATTCTGTTTTACTTTCGTCTCCACCTGTATTGATGGACACGATCGCTCCTTGACTGCCGTCAGAAACGTATTGTAATTGGACTCGTTCTAAGCGATAATCTTCGCTACATTCTTGCGATTGTCCAACCATTAGCGCGATCAAATCGTCTTCTGTGACTTGTTTCTTTTTATCCGCTAATGATTTAAATCGTTTGAAGGCGTCTTTTAATTCGTCTTCTGTTAATTGGTAGCCTAGCGCTTCCATCTTAGTCGCAAATGCATGTCGACCAGAAAGTTTGCCTAGTGGCAATGAGTTTTCGTTTACCCCAACAAGTGATGGTGTGATGATTTCGTAGGTATCAGGATTTTTCAGTACGCCATCTTGATGGATCCCTGATTCGTGTGCATAGGCATTCGCTCCGATGATTGCTTTATTTCTTGGTACTGCAACACCCGATAGACGACTGACGAGATCGCTAGTTCTTTTGGTTTCCTTCAATGTGATGTTGCTTTGGGCTTCGTAGAAATCTTTTCTGATATATAGAGCCAACGCTACTTCTTCAAGTGCGGTATTCCCAGCTCGTTCGCCAATACCGTTGAGGGTACCTTCAACTCGACGAGCCCCATTTTCGATAGCTGCTAAGGCATTGGCCGTTGCCATTCCTAGGTCATCGTGGCAATGAGAAGAGAAAATAATTTCTTCGTCACTTTGGATATTTTCAATCAAAAATTTAAATAGTGCACCGTATTCTGTTGGGTTAGAATAACCGACTGTATCAGGCACATTAATGATTGTCGCGCCTGCATCAATGGCTGTTTGAACGGCTTTTAGTAGAAATTGTTTGTCTGTTCTAGTTGCATCTTCTGGTGAAAATTGGACTTTTTCGAATTTTGTTTTGGCGTAGCTAACGTGTTCTTTAATAGAAGCAATTACTTCGTCTGGTGACATTTTTAGTTTAAATTCCATATGAACGGGACTTGTTGCTAGAAACACATGGATTTGTGGGTGCTTGGCATTTTGTAACGCTTCATGAGCGCGATCGATGTCGGCTTTTTGGCACCGTGCCAAACCTGCGACGGTCATTTTTTCAGCATTTTCTGCGATGGCTTTAACTGCTTCAAAATCACCAACTGATGCGATTGGAAATCCTGCTTCGATCGTATCGATGCCCCATTTTTCTAGTTGTTTGGCGATTTGAACTTTTTCTTTGGTGTTGAAATTTACACCTGGTGTTTGTTCGCCATCTCTTAGAGTCGTGTCAAAAAATTGGATAGTCTTCATTTTTCATACATCCCTTCTGAATTGAGTAAATGGTTTTTTTCATTTTTTAGGTTAGGTGAAACGAATGAAACTTCTCTCGCTTCGTTCGCCAAGTATTGTGCATCATCAGCTCTGCAAGCAGTCGCTGTGTTTTAGACGAATGAAACTTCTCTCGTTTCGCTCGCCAAGTATTGCGCAACATCAGCTCTGCAAGCAGTCGCTGTGTTTTGCAACAAAAAAGCACCCCACGATATGGGATGCTTGTCATCCCGTTCATGCAATGCGAAAACAGGACTCTCAACGTCTGATAAGAAAAAGCTGTGCTGCAGCTGGTTTCTAAAAATCAGTGTGATGAGTCCTTCAGTAATAATAAGAATGTAATTGTCGTTGTCTGCTTGTTCATCTTCTTCAACATCCTTTATTGTCAGAATTTTTGAATAATTCAAACTATAGTGTTAAAGATACCGAACTTTTAAAACAAAGTCAATGGTTTTATGAGAATTTTTTTAACAAAGCTAAGAAAAAGCAGCTTCTCAGCGTTGATTCACTCCATCATAATTGGTTTAACGCTTGTTCTAAATCGGTTAGAATATCGTCAATATTTTCGATTCCAATCGATAAGCGAATCAATTCTGGAGAGGTCCCAGAAGCTTTTAATTCTTCTTCACTTAATTGCGAATGCGTTGTTGAAGCAGGATGAATGATCAATGACTTTGCGTCTCCGACATTGGCTAAAAGTGAAAATAATTGTACGTGATTGATCAACTTTTTCCCTGCCTCAGCGCCACCTTTGACGCCAAAAGTAAAAACTGATCCTGCGCCTTTAGGTAAATATTTTTTTGCTAGTTCATGATAGCTATTGTTTGGTAATCCTGGATAATTGACCCATTCCACTTTGGGATGTTTAGCTAGAAATTCAGCAATCGCTAACGCATTTTCAACATGACGGTCTAATCGCAATGATAGAGTTTCCAACCCAAGAATCAATAAAAAACTATTGAATGGGGAGATCGCTGCACCTGTATCTCTTAATAATGAAACTCTCAGACGAGTGATATATGCAGCTGCTCCTATATCTTTTGTATAGGATAGTCCATGATAACTCGGATCTGGGTCAACTAATTTGGGAAATTTTCCATTGGCCCAGTTAAACTTGCCTGAATCAATAATGACTCCACCTAAAGCAACACCATGTCCGCCAATGAATTTTGTGGCGGAATAAACCACTATGTCAGCACCGAAATCAAATGGACGATTTAAATACGCTGTAGCAAAAGTATTATCAACGATTAATGGCAACTTATGTTTATGTGCGATTTCTGCAATCGCTTCTAAATCTGCTACATTCGTCCTTGGATTCCCAATTGTCTCGATAAAAATCGCTTTGGTATTTTCTTGAATTGCTTCTTCAAAATTCGTTAATTGGTCTGGATCAACAAAAGTTGTTGAGATGCCAAATTCTGGTAATGTATGTGCAAATAAGTTAAACGTTCCGCCATACAATGTGGAGGCTGAAACAATATGATCACCACTACTTGCAAGATTTTGAATCGCATACGTGACAGCGGCAGTCCCTGAAGCTACTGCTACTGCACCGACACCTCCTTCTAATTCGTTCAAACGATCTTCCAACACTGCTGTTGTGGGATTCGTAATACGAGTGTAGATATTTCCAACTTTAGCTAGCGCAAATTTTTCTGCTGCATCTTGTGTATCATCAAACGTATAAGAGGTTGTTTGGTAAATAGGAACCGCTCTAGCATTTGTCTCTTTGTCTGGCGTGTGGCCGCCATGGATTTTGATCGTTTCGAATTGATAGTTAGTGTTTGTCATTATGCTTCATCCCTTTTCAATTTTTATTGGATTTGTTTTTTTACATCGTTGATACTCATGTCACCTTCTTGCATAATGACCACCTCTTTCTTTTATTCTCATTAAAAAGAAACCAAAAAAGTCGCCCCTACTAGTTGTAACCTAGTAAAGGGCGACTGTCGCGGTACCACCTTTATTGGAAAAATTCTCCATCTCGATCCAAACGCCAAATTTCTTCTTGATTTGGTGCCTTGTTAACGGTAGCTGCCGTAAAAATCAATCTGACTTTTCCTCTCCAAGATCATTTTCGACAAGTGTCCATTACTTTCTTTCACCAAACGAAAGCTCTCTAATTCTAGCTAAAATCATCATAATCAGCTAAATTTCAATGTCTGCTTGTGTACTCTTCTTTTCAATGAGTTTTATTTATGACGTTAATATTAGAGCATTCTCATTTCATTGTCAATGTTTTTTCTTTTTTCTTCTTTTTTTCTAATTTTCCCTTGTCAACTGAGTGTCCTATTTCTCTTTCTCACTATTTTTTATTATAATTAAGGAAATTGGAGGTCGATTTAATGTCAGCAAGTAATGAAAAAGTGGAATTACTCTTATCTTATTTATCTGAGATCCATACAAAAAGCTCATCTTTATACGATTTAGTCACAAGCCGTCCACGTCCTGAAGACACACGTATTCTTTTGAATATCAATGAAGTCTTCACATACTACCATAGTGTACGTGTCTTTTATTTCAGTAATGATGAGTTAACTGCATCTGAAGTTCAACCTTTTTTTAAGGCGTTTGAAGATTTTTATTTTGAGTTAAAACAGGTCTTTTTACTTGAAGATGATGACAGCATCCTACTTTATAATAAGTTGACAGCTATGAAAGATTCTTTTGAGCAGTTGACGAATGATTTTAATGTTTTATAATAGAGTAGACAACAGGTAAAGAAGGTGCCCAGATGGATCAAAGCGAAGTATTGGATCGCTTGCGCGAAGAGTTGGAAATCCCATTTTTTAATGGGAATATCGAAGAACGTGAATACACTGAAGCAGAATACCAAAAGATCAAATCCGATCTTGTTCAGTATTTTGATGATTATGTTCGTAATGTAGAAAATTAATAAACTAATTGTCGTGAGATTAGAAAGGACTAAAGCAGAACTTAAACGTTTTGCTTTAGTCCTTTTTCTATGTGTGCCATTCTTTTGACTATTTATCGTTTAAAAATAACAGATTAATCCGTATTCCACCAAATAAATAAAATAACTAAAAATACAAATGATAAATATTTACACTCAAAAAGATGTTTTTTTCAAACAAATAATAAAAAAACCATCGGCTGAAAAGGCCGATGGAAAAGGAGTATTACTCAATAAGAGTAAAATGAAAAATAAAAAGGTTGTTGTTGGTATGAATATATAATACAATACATCTTTTTCATTGTCTACTAAAAATAACATTAAAAAGAAATGAATTTCATCTTTTTTTGGTCATTTTTCTAGTTTTTATTTTTATTTTTTTAATAAAAGATTGCTCATTCGAGTAATTGCGAATGAAATATCATCCGTTGCTTTGTCTTGCTTTTCTTCAGAGGTATTAAATAAATCAATATCGATCCCTTTTTCAGGATCTAAAGATAAAATCATTTCGTTACATCCAGCTAAGTATTCAATGTAAGAGCGTTCAAATTTTTTGTGGATTCCCATTACACGTGCTGGCGGACGTAATTGACTAACTTTTTCTAACATAAGTGTATATTCTTTTGTTCCATCTTGGAAAATACGTTGAATTTCGGCAATTCTTTCTGGCGCTAACTCCGTTGTTTTTTCCTCGTCGATCGCTTTGCGTACTTCTTCGTAGTATTCATTCATTTTTTCGCCGACTTCTTCTGTTTCTTTTACAATATCATTGATGTTTTGAACATAATAGCCTAAATTTGGTTTCACAATCTTTCCTACTTTCTTTTGGTAATTACTTAATTTTACACTTTAACATAGGTAGATGACAAGAGGAATCTGAAAAAGTCTATTTTTCTCAAGCTTTTAAAAAAGAGTCTAAAACAAACACCCATGAGAGCACTAGCCATCATGAGTGTTTGTCCAATCTCTTTTTCAGTTTAGTTGATTTCATCACTTGTTTGGATGATTTTAGAAATCATTCCATAGTCTTTTGCTTCATCAGCTGACATCCAGAAATTACGGTCTGTATCTTTTGCGATTTTTTCGTAAGTTTGACCTGTCGCTTCAGCGATCAAGCGATTGACACGTTCACGCATACGGATGATTTCTTTGGCTTCAATTTGAATCTCTGTACTTTGTCCTTGCACACCGCCAGCAGGTTGATGGATCATATAGCGAGTATTTGGTAAGCTATAACGATTCTTCGCTTCAGCGGCTAAGTAAATCGTAATACCAGCACTTGCAACCCAACCAGTTCCGATCACGATCACTTCTGGTTTTACAAATTTAATCATATCATGAATCGTATCTCCCGCTTCAACATGTCCGCCTTGGCTATTGATAAAGATTTTGATAGGCTCATCACCCATTGCAGCTAGCAACAATAATTGAGATGTTACTTCTCGTGCTAAATCTTGATTGATTTCTCCGTAAATCAAAATTGTTCGCTCTTCAAACAATTTTTTCATAAACGCATTTGGTTGTTGTTTTTCTTCTGTTTCTTCATTTTCATCTAAATAGTTCATCACGACTAACCTCCATATTTTAAAGCTAAATCTCTATATTAATAATACCGCAATATGAAAATTTGTCCACTTTTTTGACTTGTTTTGACCTTAAAAACTATTTTTCAAACATCAAGGATCCATCGATACTTAAAAGTAATCTATTGTTTATTTTTATCTGAGACATAACACTACGAGTCACATCCCCTACTCTAGGGATTCGAATTACTAGTAAAATCAGAAGTAACTTCGCTAGAATGGCTGAGAAACCCAGTCAGGTACAGGGTGACGTCACACGGGATCTATTTGATTCTCATCTGTCATAAACCATATAAAACTTATGCTGCATTCTTTGCCTTAACATTCTTCGTCCTTTTACCAACTAACACGTAAAAATGTATTATCACTTTACCCCATTAATATAGGAAGTATTATGAACTTCCATAAAGTGTTGATACGGCTTCATACACACTAACAAGAAAGAATGATCTAATAACATATCTACAGAGATTGGAATGATATGAGGATGATCTTCTAACACCGATGGAATCAGGGCCTCTTCACAAAAGATATATTCATTACGAATCGATTGGTCATATCCTTCAACTTCGTATATGGAACGGTAAAATTTATTCTCTACCACTATATCAAAAACATTGAATTCAGAGAATTTACTTTGATACAGTAAAAATTTTGAATCAGAATCGGTCACGATTTTCAAACGGAAGAGCAGTTTTTCTTGCATTAAAATAGGGCCCGCTTCGTCAATAAAACGATAGATTAAATTTGTATCAATTACAAGAAGATTTTTAATTCCTTGTCCCCATTTAAATAAAACTTTAACGATTCGTTGAAACAGCTCTTCATTTTTAGGATGCAGCGTATAAAAAGAACCGTGGACTAAAACTTGATGATTATACCAAGCATTCCTTGTTAAACGGATAATCCCTTCTTCAAAACTAAAATCCCCTAATAAAATTTGATCAAATTCTTCTTCAAAATATTGAATTAACCGAATAATATCTGGACGACCAACTAAAAACGTACTGCGTAATTTCTCATGATCTTCAAATAAATTCTCTAATTGACTAAAAGAATACTCACAAGAATTAAAAAGAGACACCACATAAACAATTTCATGTTCTGGTAAAAACCGCTCCATATTCAAACTTTTCCATGCTTGCTCGACTAACTTGAAAATGGGCCGTTTTTTTAAATCGACGATGACCTTTTCTTCTAATTCAAGCTTTTCTTTGTCTTGACGTGAATAGGCAATATTCATTCCTTGTAAAATAAAATAACGACTTTCTTCCGTATAAACTCTGGTTGAAAACTCGTGTTCAATCAAATCGAGCATGTCCTCGCACGCTTCTTCAAATTCAATCGTCTGATTTGTTTCATAATTGATGTCAATTTTTGTTAGATAGTATAAGTATAAGAACCTCGTTTCAAATTCTGAACTATTCAACCGTTCATTTTCAAAATCCAGATGACAAGCAGAAAAAAAAGCTTCTGCTTTTTTCTTCAAATTATAAGCTTTACTAACTGAAATAAATTCTTCTTCTACTAAATCTAAGTAATTAAACTGTTGCTCCAAAAATTTTGTACACGTTTTTAGAAATAATGATTGCTGATAGATGATTTTGCGAATTTCAAATAATGGAATATCTTTATTAAATTCTACATAAAAGTATTTTTTTTGTTTCTCATAACTTAATATGTATATATCTAAGGTCTGAACCAAATCTTCCAAATCATTTTGTACTGTTGTTGGAAATGCTTCGAATATTTCTATGTAATGCGTAATGTCAATTTTTTCATATTTGTATAGTGCTTCAAGAAGAACAATTTTTCTATAAATATTTTTTTCTAAATACTTTTCTAACATCTATTCCCACTCTTTGCATAGTTGATTTCTCAATTGTTTTATCAGTAATCGAGTTTAAAAAATAGAAACGATGACTTACTCTACTAAACTTTCTTTATTAAGTAGCCTATCGTTATAGGTATTTCATAAACATAGCTAACTTAATTATTGCCTAGTAGAAGTCATCGCACTATCAATAAATACACTTTATTTTCAATTTTTAATATACACCCAAATGAGTAGATAGAAAAGCAATACGTATTTCTATAAAAAAACTTAATTTTTTCACTAGATATCTGTTTAACCGGTAATGTATTTTTGAAAGAGTGGGGATTATCACTTCCTTATAAACGTCTATAAATAATTCAAATGATTACTCTTTCTTTTCTCTCTTTTTAGTATTCGATCCTTTTTTACGAAAAATAATTAAGGAACTAATTAAAGCAACGATACAAAAAACAAAAGCCATCGCAAACGCATGACGATAATCGGCAACCTCCAATGATTCTTTCATAGCAAGTGCGGAACTTCCAATTGCCAATGATTGTGTAGGAGTAGCTTGGGCATGACTAGATAGGAACGTAACTAATACAGCAGTCCCAAAGGAGCTAGCAATTTGCCTTAATGTATTATTCGTTGCGGTCCCGTTACTGATCATGTCATTGGGTAAAGCATTCATTCCTGTTGTTGTCACTGGCATCAAGACCATAGATATCCCCAATAAACGGATAGCATAGAAAATAGCTATGAAAAGAATTGGCGTTGTCTCAGTGATAAATAGAAATGGAAATGTCCCTAAAGACAATAACGTCAAACCAATCGGGATTAAAAAACGTCCACCAAATCGATCAAATAATTTTCCTGTAACTGGATTCATTAATCCCATCACGATGCTTCCAGGTAATAAAATCAACCCCGAATCAATTGGACTTTCTAGATGAACCTTTTGAATATAGTCTGGTAAAATAGATTCAAACCCAAGCAAGGCTATATAAGAAATGGCACTTAGAAACACAGAAACTGAAAAAGTTGAGTAGCTAAACACTTTTAAGTTCAATAGAGGATTTGAAATTTTCAACTCTCGTACAATGAAAGAAATAATCACAGTACATCCTATAAACAAAAGAACAATTACTTCCTTAGACAACCAGCCTTTAGTACTGGCTAAACTAATACTATATAACAAACTACCAAATCCAATGATCGATAAAAACACAGAAGGAATGTCTAACTTACTCTGTTTTAAGGGTATGCTGACTTTAAAAAACAGTAAAGCCCCTATTTCTGATAGAAGGATCAACGGTATTGTAATAAGAAATAATGTTTTCCAGTTGAAATAGGTAATAATATATCCAGATAGCGTTGGCCCTATCGCGGGAGCTAACGCAACTACTAAACCAACAAACCCCATAGCAGTTCCACGTTCGTTTTTTTGGAACAGCGTTAATACAATCGTCTGAATCAAAGGAAGCATAATTCCAGAAGCAATTCCCTGTAATAATCGTCCAAAAAGCAAATACTTGAATGTTGGACCGAAATAACAAATAAGCACGCCCATTAAAAATAAATTCAAGGCAGTTAAAAATAAATATTTAGACTGGATTTGCTTCATTAAATAAGCAGACAAAGGAATAGTAATACCTGAAACTAAGAGAAACAATGTTGTTAACCATTGAACGGTGCTTAGACTTATATTCAGGTCTTTCATAATCGTTGGGTAGGCTGTGATCAACAGCGTTTGATTCATAATAATACAAAATGCGCCCAGTAGAATAACAACCATAAGAGCGCTTCGATTATAGCTTATCCCATCATAGGTTTCTTTGTTTTTATTCATCCATTCACGTCCTTAAATAATTACACCGATTTTCCCATTTACCAATCCTCGAATGACACAGAAAAGAAACACTCATTGAACTATTTCGCTTTCTGCGCGACTGAATCTTTCTCTATAGTTCGTTACTGTCGAGTCTTTGAAAACTGATTCAACTTCACTATTTATTTACTACTAAACAGGATCAACTTTAATCGCTTTTTCCTCTACTTTGATCATTTTTGAGTAGAAGGCAATTCCCACTAAAACAATTGCTGTAAACCATAAAGATTTTTCACCATAAGCTTTTGTCAAAATAGTCCCAATTAGTCCGCCACCTGCAAAACCAATTAATACAGAAAAATATAACCAACTATTTTTCCATGCATCTTTTGCTCCGGTAAAAGCTTGAATAATATAATTGAAAGCTAATTGCACCACTAATGTCACGGCAACATTTCCATAAAGCATGCCATCTATTTTATGAAAAGCATTCCCTTGCATTCCAGCTAGAAAAGAAACAAGCATACATATCTGTAGGATGGTAAAAACACTATTAATTGATGAAAAACCTAAGCCAACTAAAACGACTGCTTCTATAAGTAAAATTTCAAATGCCCAGATTTTCTTCATTTTAATGCCCAATACTTCAATAATTCCTGTGGTCATCGCACCTAATCCAAAACATAAGATGGTTAGTGCCACTGTAGCTAAATGCTGCCAGTCTTTTGTTGCAATTGTTTGTCCTAATAAAATGATATTTCCTGATTGTACTGTGCTAAATGCTTTTCCTACAAAGTAGGTATACCCGTCCATTGAGCCAGCCGCAATCGCTAGAAAAAAAGCAATCCAAGGTAGTTCCATTACAGGATAAGTCGGTACTTTACGATTATTCACTCTCTATTCCTCCAATTTTTGATAGTAAAAAGCCTAGAAAATTTTCCTATTTATTTTCTAGGCATTGAAACAAAAACTATTCTGGTTTTTTAAACCAAACAACAGGTTGTGGCTTTTCTGGATTTGGTAGTGACTCCGCAAATTGTTTCGTAACGTTTAAATGATCCGCTACCATTTGCGATGGGGAAGAGCCTAACCATTTATTTAATGAAATATCAGAATACTCACCATGCTTGAAGACTTCCACAAAAATCAAGGGTTCATCACCGATATTTTGTACGTAGTGTCCAGCTACGATTGGAACGACACCTACGTCACCTGCTTGGAAATCAAACGTTCTGGAAACGCCAGCAGAGTTAAAAACTGTCATGCGAGCTTTCCCTTGAATGTAGTATTGCCATTCGGCAGCTTTAGGATGCCAGTGAAGTTCGCGCATTCCACCTGGCTCTACTTCCACAAAAGCAGCCGAAATAGTTTTCGCTACAGGAAAAACGTTTTGATCGACGATTCGTACACGACCAGCTTCTGATTCAATCGGTTTAATTGTATCCATATGAAATGTAAATGGCGATGGAACTTTCCCGTTCACATTTGGGCGTTCGACTTCTTCAATAGAACCAGGAATATTTGCTTTAAAAATATATTTTTCTTTAGCAGGGAAACTTTCAATTTCCTCTGTTGATTTTTTAAAGTTTGCCGCAACCACTTCAGGTGGCGTATGTGCCAACCAATCCGATAATAAGAATGTATTGTTTTCAGAAAAATCAGCTTCACTGAAAACTAATAAAAATTCACAGCCTTCGTCTAACGCTTGAATAGAGTGAGGAACTCCCGCTTCAAAGTTCCATAAATCTCCGGCTTTAATGTCATCAATGAAGGAGCGTCCGTATTCATCAATACCCGTCACACGAGCATTTCCATAGAGCATCAAGCCCCATTCAGCTTCCTTATGCCAATGCATTTCTCGATAAGCACCGGGTTCTAAGCTCATGTCTACGCCAGCAACATCTTGTGAAATGGGAAAATCACGGTTTGTGATTTCTCTTGTCCATCCGCCTTCTTCTAAGCGTTGATGTGAATCAGAATAACTAAATCTTAAATTCGCCATCGTTCCGTGGTCAGTAGCAGGTGGCACTAGAATATCTGGATTTTCTTCATCACGACTAGTATTTCTAGGTCCATGATCAATCCACCCTTTCCCATCGGTGTGTCTGTAAGGTTCAAGTTTTTTTTCTTCTGACATATCCAATCACTCCTTAAATTTAATATGTATTGATTGTCTCATGAAAATCGATTTTTAGACAATCATATACTTATGATTGCTTTTTTGTAAAAGTTTGGAACTCTATCGATCTTCGTCCCTCTAAAAGATAATTCACCGTTTCTTTATACGTTTATGCTCATAATTCTTTTCTTCCTTTCCTACCTCAGCGAGTGACAACTGTTCATCAAAGTTTCCTGTTTACTCTTTGATAGTAGATAATATACAGCAAAAAAGCAGTCACTTTTTTTTTATTATTCAAAAATAAGAGCTGTTTTTTTTTGAAAAAAAAATAAAAGTCTCTAAAATAAGTTTAATCCCTTTTCTCTTTTCAGTAAAACTAAATCGAAATTGTTTGAGAGTCTTTTTGCATTGATTTAATTAAAAAAAATACAAAGACCAAAAATCTTTTTCATGATTTTTGGTCTTCGTATTTAGTTGACTTTAAACTTATTTATAAGTCTATTCATTTTTTTCGATTTGTTGTTAACTTTTTCCCATTCTACGTTGAACAAATTTTACAATTTCAACGATTGGGATAATCGCAAATGACGTTCCAGCAACGATTGCCCATTGGTAAGCATCTAATGACGTTACGCTGAACAAGTCATTGAATCCTGGAATTAGAATCGTTGCTGCTAGTAACAAGAACGATATTAAAACAGCCCAGTTAAATGATTTGTTTCTGAACAACCCAACTTTAAAGACAGATTGGTAAATAGATTTCACGTTGAATGCGTGGAACAATTGAATCAATCCTAATGTTGCAAACGCCATTGTCAACGCATCACCGTGTTGTAAATCATATAAGGCTGCTGCTGATAAGTTTGGCATATTCGCTGCTGTGTGCGCTGGGAATTCGATCGCCATTTTATACACGATCAGCGTCAACGCACCTTGTGTGATCCCTTGATAAATTACACTACTCAAGACACCGCCAGAGAAGAAGTTTGATTTCTTCCCACGAGGCGCATGGCTCATCACGTCACGTTCAGCAGGTTCTACGCCCAAAGCAATTGCTGGGAATGTGTCGGTTACTAAGTTGATCCACAATAAGTGAACTGGTAGTAAGGTATCCCACGCTAACATTGTTGCAATAAAGAGTGTCAATACTTCCCCTAAGTTAGCGGAAAGGAGGTATTGAATCGTTTTTTGGATATTTGAGAAGACTTTACGTCCTTCTTCAACGGCTACGATAATAGTAGAGAAGTTATCATCCGCTAAGACCATATCAGAGGCCCCTTTTGATACTTCTGTACCAGTAATCCCCATGCCAATACCGATGTCAGCTGCTTTCAAGGCTGGTGCATCATTCACACCGTCACCTGTCATAGCAACGACTTTACCTTCTTGTTGCCACGCTTTCACGATACGAACTTTATGTTCTGGAGAAACACGAGCATAAACAGAATAATGTTCGACTACTTTAGCAAAGGCTTCGTCAGATAATTCGTTTAATTCAGCACCTGTGATCACTGCATCATCGTCGCCTTCTTTAATGATACCAAGACGAGCAGCGATTGCTTCAGCTGTATCTCTGTGGTCACCTGTGATCATGATTGGACGAATACCCGCTTCTTTGGCAACTTTCACGGCTTCTGCCGCTTCTTTACGTTCTGGATCGATCATACCAACAAGCCCTGCAAATACTAAGTCTTTTTCAACTAAATCAGAATCCATTTCCGCTGGAACTGTATCGACGATTTTGTAGGCCATTCCTAAAACACGTAAAGCTTGTTTGGCTAATTTTGTATTGGTCGTTAAAATTTCTTGACGTTGTTTGTCATCCATAGCGGGTGTTTGACCATTTAATAAAACTTGCTTACAACGTTTTAACAATTCATCTGGTGCACCTTTTACAGCAACTAAGAATTTACCATCTGCTAATTGGTGAACAGTTGTCATCAATTTACGATCTGAATCAAATGGAATTTCAGCAACACGAGGTTCCGCTGCCACTTTTTCCGTTACGTTGAAATCATGATCTAAACCGTATTGAACAAGTGCTGTTTCCGTTGGGTCTCCGATCAATGAACCGTCTTGTGCAATTTTTGTATCGTTTGTATAGTTCATGATTTTTAGTGCCATATTGTCCATTGCAACTGCATCTGTTGCTGGTTTTACTTCATTATCTGTATAAAGAGCTTCAACCGTCATTTGATTTAAAGTTAACGTCCCAGTTTTATCTGAACAGATAATGTCTGTGCTACCTAATGTTTCAACCGCTGGTAATTTGCGGACGATGGCATTTTTCTTCGCCATTTTTTGTGTACCTAACGCTAAAATAATTGTAACGATAGCTGGCAATCCTTCTGGAATCGCTGCAACGGCTAATGAAATTGATGTTAATAACATATCGATCCATGTACGGCCGTTCATCATACCAACAACAAACATCACTGCTGCAATCACTAAAATAGCGATCGTCAACATTTTACCTAATTGGTTTAAGTTTTGTTTCAATGGTGTTTCAGTTTCTTTTTCGTTGGCTAACATCCCTGCAATCTTACCGACTTCGGTGTTCATCCCTGTGCCGACAACCACACCGATTCCACGGCCGTAAGTCACGTTACTGTTAGAATACGCCATATTGATCCGATCACCGATTCCGATGTCATCAGATTTACCTTCTAAAACAATAGCTTCTTTTTCAACTGGTACAGATTCACCTGTCAAAGCGGCTTCTTCGATTTTAAGACTCGCTGCTTCTATTAAACGTAAATCAGCTGGCACAACGTCTCCTGCTTCTAATAAAACGATATCGCCAGGTACTAATTCATCACTTTTGACTGTAATCACATGACCGTCACGACGGATATTCGCATTTGGTGAAGACATCTCTTTTAGCGCTTCAATTGCTTGCTCTGCTTTGGCTTCTTGAATGACACCAAAGATTGCATTTAAGATCACAACCAGCAAAATGATAATGGAATCAACAAAATCACCTGAGAAGACTGCGGAAATCACTGCAGCAAAGAGCAAGACGATGATCATAAAATCTTTGAATTGTTCAAAGAATTTAACAACGATCGATTTCTTCTTCCCTTCATCTAGCGCATTGGCACCGTAACTTTCTAGCCTTTTTTTTGCTTCTTGATCTGATAGTCCTTCGATTGTCGTATCAAACTTTTGTAAGACCTCTTCATCTGACTGCGTGTAAAATGCTTCAGATAGTTGAACCTTTTTCTCTTCTGACATGTTCTTCCTCCTTATAATTTACAGCTACTTAAATCTATTTTACTTCATTATAGCGAAACGAACACCTTTTTGAACTTAACGTTCGCAGCAAAAACGAAAAAAAATAGACCTCTGTATGCTAAATAGAACATACATAAGTCTCACCGTTTAAGACAACACCAGAAATTTCTTTCGGAGTTGGTGATGTTGTCGCAGCTAGCGCCGCCAGTTACTCCCTCATGAAATAATAAAATGGTGGTGGGCAAGCCCTTCACCAATAATTATTGCTGAATTAATTATACCTGTTCTTTTAGTGTTTTTCAAATGAAATCGTATTGATTTTCAGAAAAATTTCTGTTTGCTATGAAAAAACACTCGCTGTCTACTTGGTTGTGACTATGAAGGACACTTTCTGCGATTTTCTACCCTTTTCTTTTACCAGTACTTTAGGGTGTTTCTTGTTTTCTTTAGCTAAAAAAGGGGCGGGACATCACTCTACAAGTTATTTCCCGCCTTCACAGAATCTGAATAAATAGTTGGAGCCTAAGCAGCAGTCTACTAGTTCATTCTATTTCGTTTCAATTTAACTTCTTCTGTTCCTTATCTATTGATTTTATTGATTTCGCCCAAAAATTGTCCGCTACTCCTTGTTCCATGCCCATAATAAATTTCTCTCTCATGTCGGGGTAGCTTTGGGCTAATCCATCTACAAGATGCTTGATTTCTTCTCGTTTTGTTTTCTTATCTACAGGACATGGGTTAAAAATGACTGGCAACGTTTCTCTTTGAACAAACTGAATAATTTGTTTCTCTTCCACATAAAGTAATGGACGAATCAATGAAATATCCGTTTTTGATAAATAGCTGATTGGGTCAAAACTAGCCATTTTTCCATGAAATAAAAAATTCATAAAATAGGTTTCGATTGCATCATCTAGATGATGACCTAAGGCAACTTTAGTGCAACCGACTTCTTTTGCTCGTTTATATAAAATTCCTCGACGAAGCTTAGCACATAATGAGCATGGAGAGCGTTCTTCCCGAATATCAAATACAACTTGCGCAATATTTGTCGGAACAATATCTAATTCATACCCTAACTCTTCCACAAAGTTCTGCATCGGCGTAATAGTCATATCAAAGCCCATTGCTAGAGTGATTGGTACGATTTCAAATTCAAAGCCTAAACGCTTTTGTTTACTGATCTTATCTAGAAAATACAACAAACTGGTACTATCTTTCCCACCACTCATCCCAATCGCTACTTTATCACCTGGCTGAATCATTTGATGAGTCAAAATCGCGCGACGAATCGGATTATAGTAGGTTTGATTATCTTTCTTTTTAAAACTCATTCTGCACTCCTCTTTTAGTCACTGGATTTCTTTAAAGAAATCGGTGTTCAAGCTATAGTTCTCGCCAGAAACAATGTCATATTGGATCAAACGATAGTCGTCATATAAATCTTGTTGCGTTTTATTCAGTGATAGTGTTTTACTCCATTGTTTGTCTTTATAATAAAACCCTTTTTCAAATGCAGGAATTTGTTTTTCTAGTTCACTCAACAATTGGTAGAATCCAGTCATTTGGATATTACTTTGTTCGAATAATGTTGGGGCAAAGTAAAATGGGCTAATAAGTGCATCATGTGTATTTCTTCCACTTAGTTTTTCTTGGTTGTCATACATCAAAAATTCCGTTTCATGCATGCGCACTTCATCGTTGTCTGCTTTGATTTTATCTGAATAAATACTTGGTAAATGATCCCCCCAGAAAACAACAAGCGTCCTGCGTTTTACGTCTTTTAAGTCAGTCGTAAACTGTTTCAAGGCTTCACTACTATAGGCAACATCCTGCATATAACGATCGATTGCCGTTTTATTGCCTAGACTTTGGGAAGAATACTCAGTCGTTGGGTACTTATCACTATAAGGCATATGAGTCTGCATGGTCACTAAATGAACAAACTGTGGTTCATTTTCATCTTTTAACAGATCCAGCACTTCTTTATAGGCAGATTCATCTGAAATATAAGGATTTTTTTGTTTCTTTTCTTTGTAGGTCATGGTATCTTCACTAATAAATCGATCAAAGCCAAATGTTTTATAGACATCTTTGCGCTTATACATCGTCGTATTGTATGGATGAATAGCCGTTGCTTGATAGTCTTGCCCTTTTAAAAGCGACACAATCGATGGAATTTCTGTCATTTTTGGAATCAACATGGTATAGGGTGTTGTCATTTGAGGATTGAACAACTCCATCGAAAAACTCGTTAGTGCTTCAAACTCAATATTGGCTGTCCCACCACCATAATTTTGTGATAACATTTTACCGCTATAGGTCGTTTTCGCAATGTCATAATAGTCTTCTAAAGGATCTTTATTCACGGTTACGCCCGTTAAGTTCTGCGGATCAGAAAAACTTTCACTCATCACAAAAATAATATTCGGTTGTTCTTCTTGTGTGTCTGCGTTTGACTCTTGTATAGTATCGGTGTATTTGGTGGTGATTTCTTCGATTGTTTTTTTAGAATAATTGTCTGGCTTGTCCATCGCTTCAACCTTTAAATTATATAAAAATCCACCCATAAATCCTGTGTTGTAGTAATTCATTTTTTGACTATAGGGAATCCATAATGCCGTTCGATCATAGGCTTTTCTTAAAAGATTATTTTGACTATTAAAATTACTAACATATACCAATAGAAGCAATGTCACAACAAAACCTGTGATCCGGATAATTTGCATTTTCTTCGATAACAATCGACTTTTGTAAATTGCTCTTCCAAAGAAAAACAACCCAACTGCTGCAACCAGTATTATAAATAGGAAGGGAACCGTTCCAATCATTTCTCTTAGTAACCCAAATTCAGTAATCATTTTTAAATCATCCGGATAAATGGGCTCCGAACGGTAAAACATTTTTTGATAATTAGCAAATCCTAAGATGCCGATCGTAATGGCATAAAGGAAGCTTCCTAACGCGAACGATCCTGCTAAACTGCATAAAAATAGTAAGAATAATAGTAAGACGAAACTGCCTAAAATAAATTTTTCTGTATGCCATGAAAAAGCAAACTTAAAGACTAGATCTAGCGATAATTCATTTTGGCACCATTGTAAATATAGATTGCTGATCAAAACGAACAACAGTAATCCAATCATGATCAGTATATAATTGACTGGTTTTTTCTTGAATATCTGTAATTTTTTCTTCACAACATTCTCCCTTTTCTCTTTCTTAATACGTCCCCTAATATTCTATGCTTAGACGAAAAAAAAGTAAAGCTCCTACATCGAGAAGCCTTACATCGCATTAGAATTAAATCTTTTTAATTATCTTTTAGCTGCTTTAAAAATTTCTTCGATCAGAACCATCACTTTCCGCACTTCTTCATTTTGGACCACAGATTCTGCTTGTTCTCGCACAACTTTGTAGAAATTCTTATAGAATGTATCGTATTCAGTAGAAGCGTTTGGTAATGGTAAGGTCTCAGTTGCTTCTTCTGATGGTAGCGCCATTTTTTTAGTTAAACCAACACCTGCTTGAATTGGTTTTGGCGCTTGAATATTTTGCTTTCCAGATTCGATGACCATCTCCCCAGATAGATCTCAGTCATGACTCACAGCGGTTCCTTGTGTTTCTTTTAAATACCAACGTGGCAGTTTCGTGTAATTCGTCGTTCCAACTTCTATGATTGCTCGGATACCATTTTCAAAAATGATATAGGTGATAAATCTATTATCCACTTCATCGCCGAGAATATAGCTTGCGCCAGCTGACACGGTTTCGATGCGACTATCAACTAGAAATAATCACTGATCGAGTAAATGAACACCCCAGTCTAACAGCATGCACCACCATGTTTTAATTCATGGCACCAATCACCATGAATTCCATTAGTCCCTTGCACGCGCGTTTCGATTTGGAATATTTCTCCGATTTATTGATTTTTGTAAGTTCTCGCGTGATTAGAAAATCTGGGGTCCAGCGACGATTTTGTTGAACCCTAAAGGTCTTGCCAGTTTCTTTGGTCAGTTTTAGGATGGCATCTAATTCTTCTACATTCATCGTGACTGCTTTTTCACAAACTATGTGTTTTCCAGGTTTCAAAGCGCTGATTGCTAGTTCTTTAAGGAAGAACTTTATTTTTGGTTCTTACTAATAATCCACTCACCCAACATTCCCAGAAGCCATCACGCGATGTCTTTGCTCCCTTTTATGTTGCTGTATGATTTTTAATGCTCGCTTTCTTGTTTTTCGGTTTGTACACTTCAATCGTCTACGTGCACTTGAAAGATCTTGTTTCTCCATCTACTCACCTCTTTGCGTCTACTAGTCGGTTACCAACTTGCTTTGTGGACACCAGGAATTTTCCCTTGATGTGCCAAAGTTCTAAAATTAATTCGAGACATGCCAAATTTGCGCATATAGGCTCTTGGTCGTCCATCAATCAAATCGCGGTTTTTCAATCGATTTGGGTTTGAATCTTTAGGAAGTTTTGCTAGAGCTTGGTAGTCTTTATTTGCTTTTAAGACCAAGCGTTGTTCAGCGTATTTTTCAATCAATGCTTGTTGACGTTTTGCCTTAGCAATTTTTGATTTTTTAGCCATCTATTCTGTCACTCTCCTAACAAATCGTAATCATTACTATTTAACAGAGATAAGAATACCATCATCGATAAAGAAATGCAAGTTTTATTTATAAAAAAAACTTATTAAAGGCTTATGTTGTTAGGACTCTCCTATAAAGGTCTTTTGATAGTTCAAAAGGGATATTCCTACTTGTTCTTTGAATACATCATGGCATGTCTTACCATTAGCAAAACCAGATTTTTCAGCTACTTCGGTCTTAGGAACTTTTTCATTCGCTAAAATAAATTTTGCTTGATTGAGTCGATCTTCCATAAGAAAACGCATAATGGTGGTACCCGTATTGGCCTTAAAAAACGTGTAAAATAATACGAGCTAAAGCCACTGTATTCTGCAATTTCTTCCAATGCAATCGGTTCTTCATAATGATTTTCTACATAAGTGAAGATTTTATCCAAGTGTTCTAAGTTTTCTTTGTACTTTAGTATAGAAGGTTTAGCACCTTTTTTGACGTCTGTTTTGGTTTGAGGTAATTTTCTGTAAAATGTTGCAACGAGCTGAAATAATAAGCTGGGTGTGGGACAAAAATAAAAATCACTTTTGTATCCAAAGCAAGAGATTTCGACTATTTTAAACTGTGCTTTTCCCCGGTTTTCAACTAATTCAATCAATGAACCATCATCAACAGATTTTAAATTGAACTCGTCAAACACATTTAAATCAACTTGATAGACAATTCTTTCGCTGTCCGGTAACGCTAGAAAATAGTGCGGTTCACCACTAGCAAAAAAAGTAAATTTCTCCTTCAGAGACAGAAACGATTTCATCCCCTACGCCAATATTGACTGTTCCTCTTATTGAGCATATGGTTTCTTTGTGCCAATGAGAATAAACGATCGTCATGCCATCATTGATAAAAGCTCTAAAAAGATTCGTTTCTTCAGATTCTGGTCGTTTTAAGTATACTCTTTGTCTGCCTCCGACTGTTTCTGTTATTCTCTACTTAATAAAAATTTGGTTTATTTACAACATATTTTGTCATAAAATAAGTTTTTCGCCTATCTTAAACAAAAAATCGACCCCTTCACAAGAAAGTCTTTCAATTATAAGGTATACTAGTAAATAAAATCATAGAGGAGGTCACTTTAATGGAGTATACAATGACAGAGAATACCGTCTTCCCATTAGTTGAAGTCGCGTTACGAACAGATGAAAGCATCCAGTTAGAAAGTGGTGCAATGGTTTATCACAATGGTGAGATCAATCTTGAAGGAAAAATGAACAGCAACGGGAAAGCAGGATTTGGCGGAGCAATCCGTGCCTTGGGTCGTTCAATGTCAAGTGGTGAGGGCTTTTTTATTACCAAAGCTTCAGGACTTACCGATACAGCAACAGTCGCTTTAGCGCCTGCAACACCGGGTACGATCAAAGAACTTCAAGTGGGCTCAGAACATTGGCGTTTAAATACAGGTGCATTTTTAGCTTGTGATGAGACTGTCTCATATAATATGAAACGTCAAAAGCTTAGTGGCGCTATTTTTGGTGGTACGGGTGGATTGTTCGTAATGGAAACAGCTGGTTCAGGTTCCTTGTTGATCAACAGCTACGGAGACATTGTCGAGATTCATTTGGATGGAACAAAACCATTTGTCGTAGACAATCAGCATGTTGTCGCTTGGTCTGAATCATTGGATTACACTATCAAGGTAGCTTCTGGCCTCTTTGGTTTCACAACCGGTGAAGGTGTGGTCAATGAATTTCATGGCACAGGTACAATCATGATCCAAACGAGAAACATCGAAGGATTAGCTGGTTTAATTAGCCCTTTTGTTAGTTCAGGTTCATAAAAATCAAAGAAGCGTGAAACCCCGTCACAAGGTTCTCACACTTCTTTTTTAGTTGATTGATTTAAAAATCAGCAAATCCTGCTTCTTTTTCTTGAGTAAACAAATGATGTTTATCCGCAACGATTCGATCAAAGAACAACACTTCCGATACACTATAATATGGAATAACATAAACGCTGACTAAGCCAAAACTAAAGAATGCAGCAAACTGCCATAAAATAAAGGAATAAGAGAATATCAAATATTCTAACTTATATCCTTTCATCAATACTCGGCTAAGATCAATTGCTTCTTTTGCCGTTAAAGTGGGATCTTTTTTCAATAAATAATTTGTCATACCATACGATAATTGTTTGATAACACCAGGAATAACAAACAACAAAGACCATAAAAAAGTGTACAAGGCCATTAAACTGTTAGCACTCACCGTTCGTTTACCATTTTCTTTAATAAAAGAGATAAAGACTGTTTTAAGACTAAAATTACGCCTTTCTACATTATCCACGGCTGCCCACTGAATCATGCCACGATACAAAATCATAACAAGTAAAAACGCAAGCCAAACCAAAAAGCCAACTAGACCACCGATTCCTGTTTCTAAAGTCGTTGTTTCTGAATAAGTAACGGATCGCCCTTGATGTGTCAACGAGGTTCCTGGAATAGTTGCTAAGGAATGAAGATTTTTTTCATTCTGGCTGTCATCATCAGAATCATCTTGATAAAATCCGTCGTCATACCCATCTGAATAGCCATCCTCGTAGCCTCTTTCATAGTCGTCCATAGAACGATTCGCTTTTTCAGCGTAATCTTCTTGCCAAGAGTGATAATGATTTGATTGATTTCCAACACTTGTCGCTGCTTGAAACAGGAACATCACAGAAAAAAAATAAAGAAACAATGCCGCACAAGGGAGAATTGCAATCAAACTCCAGTTTCCATATCGCCCATGTAGATGTGCTTGGGCTTTCTTTTTTACTTCACTTCGAATCATTTTTCCGCTCCTTTTAACGCCTTTAGAAAATTTCCTATCGTCGTCACTTTGTATTTTATCACTTTTTTATATGCCTCTTAATTTACTATCAAAAGTACTCACTTCCTTTGGTCATTGCCCAAATTAGTGAATCCAATCGACACTATTCGTGAAGAGAAGTATCCTTTTAGACCTCGGAATGAAAAATTTCACTCTTGCCTTTTATTCTTTCCAACGAATTGGGATTTGCCCCTCTCCTGTATAAGAAAGTTCGGTTCCCTTTTCTATCCTCCAACTAAATGCTAAATATCTTTCCTTTCCCGATAAATTGTTCCATTCCAACACTTCACTGCTTTCAATAGTTGAAACGTAGTTCATTTCAGCACCTTCGAATTGTATTGATGACACGATTGGGTCAAATAGTTGATAAGAGGTTGTCCCTTTCTTTAAGGTAATCGTCGCCATTCTTCCTCTTGCATTGATTCTTAATTCCTTTAATTTATCCAGATGAGATAATGCTGAAATATCTGTTGTTAACGCTTGTGTGTATTCACTAGCGCTACTTTCGTCCTTATTTTCGAACCCATTAAACGACAAAACGAGCGTTTCCAAGTCGGTTAGCTTTTTAAAACTGTTTAATGTTAGTTGATTATTCGCTTCCAAATTCACTGTTTTCAATTTATTTAATTTTCCCAACTCTCTAAAACTGTTGAAGCTTCCACCTTCTCCTTGGATTGTTTCTAATACTGGCATTTGCTCAACTCCCGCCAAAGAAGAATAATCGTCAAACGCTGTATCAAAATGGGTGATCTGCTTTAAATCGTCTTTTTTTACTAATCCATACGTATTAAAAAGTGTTTCTCGTTCAAGTAAACTCTTCTCATCGCGCTCATCCAATTGCCGAAGGAATATATCAAATTCCTCATCCGTGATCACACCCAAGTTATACTTTTTATGAAGCTGTTCTACCTCCATTTGATAACGATCGGTGTATAGTTTATCTACACTAGCAAAGCTCTTTTCTCTTATTCCATAATCATTGAAATATGAATAAGGCGATTCATACATCGCTTCAGCTTCTTCAGATGTTCCGATTGACAACCCTAATCCTAACGCCAACACAATCACTGATGACTTTACTGACTTTTTCATTTTTTAACGCCTCCTTCATTTAATTCTTCATATATAGATTATGTTTTTTATACATAAAATAGCATATATAGTTATACTATCGAACAACTGTATTGAAGTCTATGTTTTTTCAAATTGATTATTGTAGACATATTTTCGACTGATACATTAAAAATGACTGAAACATACATTTCAGCCATTTTTTTATTCTATTCATTAATACAGTAGGGTTCAAAAACTATTTTGGATATTGTTTTAATAGTTTTATATATTCTGGATACTCATTTAAATTATCTTCAAGATATTTTTTATTTTGATCCAAGAAAAGATGTCGCTTGATTGCAAAATAAATCCAGATACCAATTCCACCTAAAAAAAGTATAGATAGGATTGATCCTACTTCACTAGGGAAATTACTAAATATATTGATCAAGAAAAAGAGTAAACTTCCTAAAAGACCAAACCGACCGTTTGTCCTCATTTTTTTTTCAACTGTTGAATCTTCTTGACAGATTGGACGGTTTCCGTCTATTTCTATTTTATTTTTAGTTGCAGCAGTCATAATTGCACTATAATTCATGTCTTCATATTTGTATGTTACTTTCCAAAACGGAACATACGTATATTTTGAAGTTAGATTATAGGTGAATTTCGTTATTTTCATCTCCTGGTAAGATGCTATTCATTTTTTTTCTGCTTCTTCTTGAGCAAAAACACGAATAGAACGTAAAACTGAAGAAACTTTATAAGATGAAATTTTCAATTGTCGAGTCCCAGCTGTGTAATGTTCATCAAACGGCTTCGTATTCTCTAAAAAAGCCAAATGACTAAAACGTTGAGCAAATGATGCAATCAAACCCGTTAGTTCATCATTGACTAGATAACTTTTAAATGTTGTACCTGAAAAAATATCACTTGAATGATTCCAATCAACAACAGTTCGAGTCTTCGCGATTGGTTCAGAATATTTATTTCCATTCTTGTCTTCTTTCGTCACATATTCTGTATAGCTCTCAGAACGATTGTACCCAATATCAGCTCCCCACGCGCCATCATAAACAACATTTGCACACATATATGGGATAAAAACTTGTTCTAGCTGGATATTATTGATTCTCCCTAAGATGTCTAAGGGAAGGTTCTCCCCTTTAATCAACCATTCGAAAAACTGCTTTTTTGCCAGCCCTTCTGGTATTTGAAATGGAATCAAATTATCTGCCTCATATATCAAGTTATCAAAATCTTTTTCAATTTTTGTTGTAAACGTAGAATGACAGAAATCACAAACAAACTGCTGCTTTTCAATATTAAATATAACTGGCGAACCACAATTAGGACAAAGTTCAATATTTTTGTTTTTTTCATCCAGTATTGTTTGAACATGATCTTGTGATGTTCCACAATGTGGACATTTTTTTACGTTTGGATCAGTGATTGCACCACCACACGATGAACACTGATTTTGAACGAATGAATCTCCCATTTCTTCCCCTCCGAAATAACACTTTTTCAACATTATTATCTCATTATATTTGAAAAAGGTAAATAGGTGATCGAACTTAAATGTACTCTAACTTCTTCCAAAATCTTAATTCTTTTAGAACTTAACGATGTACTTTAAATGTAGCTGTTCTTTATCCCTATTTCATAATTTCCCTTTCCAACATGTGATTCTTCCCTAGTTCACGAAGTTGTTTGCGTTTCAAAAAAAAATCAACTCTTTGATCTAACTCTTGAAATGAGTGCCTATCAAAGTAACCACACGCTCGTCAACTTCACCAATAAAAATACCCGAATGATAACTATTTTTCACCATATTTTCGTCAAAAGCTGTAGCCTTTTCTTCAAGTTTATAAAAACTAACTCCTAAATTATATTCAATTCACTTTATCATTATTTATTCTATTAGAATATCTTATTGACTTTTTAGTAAAGTATATTAAACTATTTCATGGTTACTTATTATAGATTTACAGAAAGGTTAAGATGAAAAATGAAAAAAATTGAAAAGGTTATTGTTGGGCTCCTGCTGCTTAGTTTTCTAGCACCGACTACAGCAGTTGCTAACGAAAACATTCTAGTGATTGGGGAGACTAAGGAAACCGATCCTCCTTTGTCAACCATTAGTAGAAGTATGGTGCAAGAACAACAAAATGAACAATTCGAAGCAAAAACACCAGAAGAAAGAGAACAGTTACCACAAAAAGAACAAGAAATCATCGATCGGATAGAGCAATATCTAACCGAAAATACCAATCCAAATGCACGTAGTTTCGGTCCTAACTTGAACAAATTAATTGCTTCTTTAGTTTTTGATATCACGGTTAAAAGAGAGAATACACTCTTCTCTAACTTAACCGGTTTAGCTGGAATCAGTGAAACTACCTCTTGGTTTGATACAGTTTCAGGTAAAAGCGAGCGCTCTCTCTCCGTTTTTGATGAACCAACACAATCAAATTTAACATTACATGCTTACTACGTTGACAATCAATCTGACAAAACGGCTGTCGTTCAACATGGTTACCGTTCTAATCCGAAGCAGATCATGCTTGAAGCTGAATTCCTTTATGAGCTAGGTTATAATGTGCTCATTCCTGATGCACGCTCACATGGAAAAAGCGAAGGTCGCTACATTACTTTTGGTGCCTATGAACGAAATGACATCAATGCATGGATCAACCAAGAACTAGAGGAAAAACCAAAGCAAAAATTCTTATTGTTTGGTGTTTCTATGGGCGCGGCAACTGTGATGATGTCTCAAGAAACACCTCATCCTAATGTGGAAGCAATTATTGAAGATTGTGGCTACTATTCAATCGAACAACAAGCCCGTGATGTGATGCGATTACTTACATCTAAATTGCAGTATATCCCTTTAGTTAATCAAATCGATTGGTATAATTGCGAAAATGAATTAATCGACACTCTCAACAATCAGTACGTAAAACCTATCTTAAAAATCGATTTATTCTCTATTTCGCCTCTAGATGCGGTAGCTAAATCTAATGTACCAAAATTATTTATCCATGGAACAGCAGATTGGTTTATCCCACCCGTTGCTAAAGACAAGTTGTATGCAAATGCTTTTGGTTACAAAGAACAATTGGCAATTCCAGAAGCGGGGCACGGCGTAAACTTAAAAGTTGGTGATACTCTTTATAAAGAAAAAGTACGTTCATTTTTAGCAACCGTAAACGAAATGAACTCATTACGCCCTCAACTCGCTGAAGATAAAAATTTACTGCTCAATACTGAATTCAACCGTAATGATGCCCAAACAAGTTTTGACGCTTGGCAATTAAGTCATAATGGTACAACGTTTCAATCAACAACTGAATCTACTCCTTATGAATTGGTTTTAAGAAAATACAAGAGAGAAATCATTTCAGCTCTTTCAACAGATCAAACTGGTTTAAAATTCTATAAAAAATTGAAAAACTCTGCTGCTTATGTTGCACAAGAAGTAAACCTACAAAAGAACCAGACATACGAACTAAGTTTTGACGCTTATAACCCAAATCCAAAAGAGCATAGTCAACAAGTCCTTAAATATGGATTTGGTAAAAATCTAAAACAAGAAAAGCAAACGGCCAAAAATCCAGTCCATAAAAATATGACCTTTACACCCCAAGTGACAGGAGCGCAAAATATCATACTAGGTTCAGAAATGACTCATTATCACTGGCTTGGTCGTAAAAGTACTGTTATGTATCTATCCAACGTTAAATTAATAAATGCAGATAAAACAGCACCAGAGCGGGTCAAACTAAATGAAGTCGCATCAACATCAAGTGAAACCCTGATTAAAGGGCAAGGAGAACCTGAATCAACAATTCAAATTATTACTACTACTAACGAAGTGCTCTTTGAAGTTACAACAGATAGCAACGGATTGTTTAATTTAACAATCCCCAGCCAAGAAACAGGTACGATATTACACATAATCAATAAAGACGTCAAAGGAAATAGCAGCGCTTCTTTGGTTTTAGTTTCAAATTAGCAACAGTTGATTAGTTAAAAAACCCATTAACAAAGGTACAGCTTGTCGAACCATTGTTAATGAGGTTTTTTATTATACAAAACGGATTCAGTTTCTATTCTTATTTAAACGTCTGTTGTGTTATCTCGATTTGCGCCGTACCTTTTCTGCAAATGCGTGCAATCTAAACTAAAATGCTTAGATTCTTGATCTAACAAACACAGCGTCTCAAATTTTTACCAACTCTAAAATGCGTTCCCTGCCTGTTCTGTGTCTTCTAAATGTATCTTGATTTGGTATTCTCCTAATTCAGAAAACCTACTGGTCGACCGCTTTCGACTATTTATTACTTTTACAGAACCAACATACTCAATCGTGCGATTCGTCTTTAGTTCACGAAGTTGTTTGCATCGCAAAAAAATCAACTCCTTGATCTAACTCTTGAAATAAGTGTGTATCAAATTAACCTATACGCTCGTCAACTTCACCAATGAAAACACCCGATTGATACTTTTTATTGTACTAACAAAAACCGTTGGGGTCATTTAATAAATCATAATTAGGTTGAATAGGATAGCTTTACCGTCAAATACCTTTTGGCCTTTTTTCTTTTGAATTTGACAGCTCGATAGCGTTGTTCATTTGTCTAGTTCATTGTTCCTCTCCTAGATACTCATCTTCTGACATCATCACTTCTTTTGGTACCCCAAACAGATACGTCAACACAAACGACAAGATAAAGATACAAATTCCAACTACGATATAGGTTACTAATTGATACGAGCTATAAATGTACATCAACGGCGATAAAATAACAGCTAACCCGTATGAATTCGCTTGCACGTTTAACAATGACAAAATAGCTCCCCCTAGAGCAGAACATCCTAACATAATACCTAGTGGTTTCATCCCGTAACGAATCGTGACCCCAAACAATGCTGGCTCACTTACGCCTAAAAGTTGCGTCACACCCGCACTGGTTCCAATTACTTTTACATTCTTATCTTTGGCCTTGACACTCACTGCAAAACTTACTGCCGCATTCGCAAAGCCGTACATTGCACAAAGCGTAATCAGTGGATTAAAGCCAGTTGTCGCCAACAAACTTGTTTCGATCATAATAAACAGATGATGCATCCCCGTCATAACAGCCAACGGATATAAGAACCCTATCAACAAACCACCGATTCCAAATGGCAATTTGATTAACCCTGTAATGAAGTAGACCAAGCCATTTTCTACGAAGTGCAAGACTGGTCCTAACACTAACAAGCCTGTTAACATCATCACCAAAATAACGACAAAAGGAGTAAACATCAAATCTAAAGAGTTCGGCATTTTTCTACGAAGGATTTTTTCAAGTTTCGCTCCTAAAAGACCAATCACTAACGCCGTTAAGACACTTCCTTGATAGCCTACGATTGGAATAAAGCCAAAGGCCATCAACGGTTCAATACCACTATTGATATCTGCCACTGAATAAGCATTCGGCAACATGGGGGATACCAACATTAAGCCGATCACAAAACCGATAATCGGTGTACCGCCAAATTTTTTAAACGCTGACCAACAAATCAGAGCAGGTAAAAAAGCAAAAACAGTATCCGTCAGTACACCCAAAAGAACTAGTACAAACTCAGGAATGTTATCAGTTGATGTTCCAAAAAAAGCTAAAACACTCTCATTTAAAAAGACTCCTTTTAACCCTAGAAATAATCCCGTTGCCACGATTCCTGGAATGATCGGAACAAAAATATCAGAAAGTGTACGAATTGCGTGTTTGATCGGATTGCTTGGCTTTTTCATTTCTTCAAGAGTCGTTTCTTTTTCTAATAGTTCATGGTTATTTTGAACTAGAGAGTCATAGACTTTATTCACGATGCCGGTTCCTAAAATAATTTGGTATTGACCGGCATTAAAGAAAACCCCTTTTACTTGATCAATTTTTTCGACCTTTTTATCGTCGATTGCTTCGCGGTCTTTTACTTCTAAACGTAATCGTGTCGCACAATGGGTGATTCCTGTAATATTTTCTTCCCCAACGACGTTTAGGATCTCTTCGCCAATTTGTTTGTAGTTAATTGCCATTTTCACTCACCTCATTTATTTTTTAAACAAAACACTTTGATAAGGATAAAGCTTTAATTCATTTTCTTCGTTTACTAGATCCCCATGAGAATTTAAGAGTAAATCCAAAGGTTCCCCTTTTATGGAAATTAGTTCCTCCGTATCGCTTAAATTAGTATAGGAATAAACTTCGTTCTCATTTAATACACGCTTATAGGCAATCACATTATCTGGTACATTTTCTAAGAAAACAATTGTGCCATGCGTCAAGACTTCACTTACTTGTCCTTGTTGTCTGAGCTCAATCATTTTTTTATAGTGAGCGAATACTGGATTCTGCTGTGCATTACGATTGGGGTATTCTTCTGTCATCGCAAGCCATGGCGTAGTAGCTGAAAATCCTCCATATTGACGATCATCCCAAGGAAAAGGTGTACGTGTATTATCTCGACTTCGTTTGTTGACGAAATCCAACGCTGCTTCTAGCGTATAGCCTTCTTGAATTGAACGGTGATAATTATCGATACTTGAAATGTCATTAAATTGATCAATGGTGTTCCGTTTGGCATTTTGCATCCCTAACTCTTGCGCTTGATAGATGAATGGTGTTCCTCGTAAAAAGAAATAGAGCATACCTAAGGCTTTCGCTGCTTCATCCGTTTGGTACTCAGGTTTGATAAATTTAGAAACAGCACGAGGCTGATCATGGTTTTCAACGAAATTCGCCCCCCAACCATTTTTCTGTAACACTTTTTGTGAGCGTTTTAATTTTTCTTTGAATTCCTTCGTAGTCCAATTCGTCCGTTTAAACCAATCAGAACCAGATTCAACATCGATATCAGAATAATTAAAATCAAAAATCATGGAAAAATACCCATCATCCCCAATAAAATCACCGTAGTCTTCATAAGGAACACCAGGTGCTTCCCCAACGGTAACACAATTATATTTTTCAAATGTTTCTTTTTTTAATTCGTTTAAAAACACTTCAATTCCTGGACGGTTTCGTGTTTTACTTTTACAAGACGCTAAACCATCCACGCCATCCGTAGGTAAACTAGCAAAATCTTGATCCTTCTTGATAAAGGTAATCGAGTCGATTCGAAAACCAGCAATTCCTTTTTCTAACCATCTATTGATCATTGCATATAATTCTTGACGCAATACTGGATTCTCCCAATTTAAATCAGGCTGTTTTTTATCGAAGGCATGGAAATAATAGACCTCTTCATCCGGTAACTTTTCCCACACTGAACCGCCAAAAATCGAGCGCCAGTTATTTGGTTCTGTTTTCCCTTCTTTAAAAATGTAATAGTCTCGATATGGACTTTCTTTGTCTTTCAATGCTGCCTGGAACCACGGATGTTCATCAGAAGTATGATTGATGACTAAATCTAAAATCACTTTGATTCCCAACTTATTCGCATCTTCTAACACTTGATCAAAGTCAGCCATAGTCCCAAATTCAGGATTGATTCCTTCAAAATCAGAAATATCATAGCCATTATCTACCATCGGTGACGTAAAAATTGGACAGATCCAAATCGTAGTGATTCCTAACTCTTTTAAATACGGTAACTTTTCTCGAATCCCTTGAAGATCTCCTATGCCATCATTATTCGAGTCCTTAAAGCTTTTCGGATAAATCTGGTAAATCACTTCTTTTTCCCACCATTTTTTGTCTTTCATTTCTATGTTCACGAGTCATTCATCCTTCCATTACATGTGGTATCGATATCATATTTTCACAAGAATAAATCCACCTACGTGGATTTACGCTCAATTAGTGATAAAATAAGTTCTTTTTTATTTACTTCGTACGTTGCCCCTTCAATCAATGCAACCATTAATTTCGTGGCTTCCATTCCCAATGCTGTTGTTGGCTGATCGATCGTTGTGAGTGGAACGGCAATAATACCTGTGCTTGGCTGATTATCAAAACCCAATACTGCCAAATTTTCTGGTACACGTAATCCTTGCTGAAGTACTTCTTGGATAATCCCAATAGCGACCTCATCACTTCCACTAAAGACAGCATCTGGACGATCATTTTCAGGCAAAGCCAAAATTTCTCGCGCTACTTTTTGACCATCTTCCATGTTATGGACCTGTTTAAAAATCCAATTCCTTTTGATCGACAAGTCATGTTCAGCAAGCGCCCGTTCAACCCCTTTGGTTCGTCGGTGTCCATGTCCACCAATGGTTAGATTCCCACCAGTACAATAGGCGATTTTACGATATCCTTTTTGAATAAGATAGTTGGTTGCCTCGTAGCTGATTTCTTCTTGATTAGTGGAAATAGTTGGAATCCCTGTTCCTTCTAGTTTCTCATTACATAAAACAATGGGACCATATTTTGAATAACTTTCAATTACGTGTGAATCGCTTTCAATAGAAGTCATGATGACACCTGCAACAACTTGTTGTTTTAAATATTCTAGCATTTTCAACTCTGCTTTTGGATCGTCATAGGTTTGCATGATCAACAGTTGATAGCCATGTTCTTTTGCTTGTTTTTCGATCGCATCTACTAAATAAGAAAAAAATGGATTGGTGATTCTTGAAATCAACACACCGATCGTCGTACATTTTTTGGAACGAAGTTGCGTTGCAATCGCACTTGGTGCGTAGTTTAGTTCATCCATTGCTTTTTGGATTCGTTCTTTTTTATCATCTGAAATATACGGATGATTATTCAAAAAACGTGAAACGGTTGAAACCGATAAACCAGCTTTTTTTGCAACATCTTTGATTGTAGCCATCTTTTTCTCCTCTTGTGATATCGATACCATAAATATAGAGTATCTTTTTATTTTTGTCAATGCTAAACATGAAATTTTACTATTTTAGAAAAGCCAACTTCTTACCTTATTATTTTTTCAACTAGACCATTCCGCCATAAAAGAAAAATAAGGCAGCTAAACGTCACTATAATAAGTATTATTTGAACCAACATTGAAAAATGAACGCCGAAAAAGACACAAGTTAGGATCGATCCTAAAATCATAGCCGATAGTTGTTCTGATAAAAAACCATATACTCGAATTTTTTGCTCATAGCTGTCTCTTTTTAGCTTATCGGCCATTCTGTAATCCTCTTTAATCAGCTCGTCCAAGGAAAGACCATAAAAATCACTTAAATTTAGTAATTTTTCTATATCAGGATATGTTTTTCCGATTTCCCAATTAGAAACTGTTTGTCTAGATACATATAATTTTTGAGCGACTTCTTTTTGAGTATAGCCAAGTTGTTCTCTTTTTTCCTTTAAAATTTCACCAATTGTCATTTTGATCACCTCGCATTTACTATCACTTAAAATGAGTAGAAAATCACGCAAAAAAAGCTTGCACTGTAGCAAGCTAAATAAATTTGCACCTTCGATTCTACCATTAACAGGCTGAGCTTCTGGCTAAAAATCTAAACTCTCTCTTATCATCTTCGCGATTTTTTGGCAAGACATCCTAGAGGTCATCTTACTTACATAGCCAATCAAAACAAGCATTCTCTTTGCTCCCAAAATAGGATTACTCGATTATTTAACACGATTTTTAAATTCTTGCTCTACCTGACTTAACAAAGGACGGACATATTCTTCAACTTTTGACTCTACGTTCATGCGCATCATGAACTGACTAGGTGTTTCAACAAATCCATTTTTAAGACTGTCCTGATATTCCGTTACTAAAAATTGACTTGTCTCTTTTATTTCTTTCATATCCATTGTTATTCCTACTTTCTAATCATCATTATCATCCGACTTAATTATACTCGTTTTTTGAGAAGAATAGAACAATAAATCCCACAAACAAAAAACTATGTAAGCAGCCGTTTTTCACACAGCCCCTTACACAGTTTATTTTACGAGCTCACTTCTGATGTTCCTTTATAACGATTGACATAATGTCTCTCCAACCAACTTTGCCCCCAGCCTATCGCCACACAAAGTAGCCAATACATTACTGCCACTAAAATATACATTGTCATATAATCAAATGTTCTTCCACCTACAATTTTTGCCTTTTGGAAAATATCAGGGATCGTGATCATTGCAGCTAAAGACGTGCCTTTTAACAAATCCATCGCCACATTCCCTAAAGCTGGAATCGAAATCCGAAAGGCTTGCGGTAAGATAATTTTACGCATCACTTTCCCAAACGGCAACCCTAACGCATACGCCGCATCCCACTGCCCTGCCTCCACTCCGGCAATAGAACCACGATAGATTTCTGCAATAAACGCACTGCTCGTCAAACTAAAACAAATACAAGCTGCTGTCAGTGCACTTAATTGATAGGGCAGTCCAAAATACAACAGAAACAACAAGACCAAACCAGGCACTCCCCGTAAAAACGAAATATAAAATCGGACAAGCCCTTTAATCACTTTCGAAGGCAACATCCCCAAGACAGTCAACAAAATACCAAGGACATTTCCCATCAAAAACGTCACGATACTGATGCCAAGTGTATAAGGCAAACCAGTCAACAAAAAGGGAATTGAGTCGATCATTAACTGAAAATCGATTTTTGGTATATACATCTACTCTACTGAAACACTTTCTTCGACTTTTTCTTTCGGCTCCACTGACACATCTGTTTGGAAATACGTTTCAGAGATTTTTTTCATGGTTCCATCCTCTTGCATTGCGTCTAGTGTTTCATCAATTTTTTTACTTAAAGCGGCACTGTCTTTTTTCATCAAAAAGCCAGTAAAGTTGGCATTAAAGTAGACGTCTTCTAAGATTTTCACTGGAATATCTGGCAACGCCCCTACAGACATTTTTTGTAAATAATAATCGTTTAAAATAACATCTGTGCGACCATTCGCCACATCAGTCAAATATTGATCATTTGTCGCATTATCATAGGTTACTAATTTTGCTCCGTATTTTTCCGCTATCTTCATGTAGTTGGTATTGGGCTCGCCAGCTGCTTTCTTGCCTTTTAAATCTTCAAGAGAAGCAATACCAGAATCGTCACTTTTTCGAACGATCATGCTGTCAAATGAATACTTGATTGGAGAAGATAAAATAAATTTTTTCCCTCGGTCCCCTGATAAGCCAAAATCGTTCGCCGCTAAATCAGCTTCCCCTTTATCCACTGACGTAATTTGGCCATCTACATTGTATTCTTTAAATTTAACCTCAACATTTAAACGTTTGGCAACTTCTTTGATGACATCCACATCATAACCCGTTAATTTGTTCTCATCGTTATAATAAGATGATGGGAATAACGTTCCTGATGTGGCAACTGTTAGCTTTTTTTGCATCCTCTACTTTTTGCCAGCTGTTATCTTTTCCAGCAGTCTGCTCTTTTGTTCCACCACACGCAACGAACACTAAACTTAATGCAACAATACTAAAACTAGCGAATACTTTCTTCATTTGAACCTCCTATGATTCACGATAAAATTTTGGTAATAAGAATTTCTGTTCTTGCTCAAACAACTTTCCAACTTGGAATAATACATCTTCGCGGCCTTTAGATGCCATAAATTGAATGCCTAGCGGTAAACCAGTTTCTGCTACATGAGTAGGTAAACTGATTGCGGGTTGTCCCGTTAAATTAGCAAGTTGAGTATATGGCGTGATCGTCAGACTTTTTTCAAACATATCATAGATTAAGTCTTTTAACTGTATACCGGAAAGAGACTCCGCTTGAGCCAAGTCTTTACGAATCTGATCACTCTGTAATTCTGCATCGATTTTAGGTGCGATATCCGCTGTAGTAGGCGTTAATACTACATCGTATTCCTCGAATAATTGCTCCATCTTATATGCCGCTTGATCCCACAGGTGAAGTGATCTTGTATACTGACTTGCTGGCAGCTGTATTCCATATTGGTAGATGCCCCAAGTCATTAGCTCCATATCCTTTTTCGTCAGCGGTCGCTGAATTGCCTCTTGGATCCCTTCAAACATAGCGGCTGTTTCGGCGCCATTCATCAAATAATAGCTGTCGATCAATTGACGTCCATTGATTGGATACGACATTTCGGTGACTTCATGCCCTTGTTGTTCTAAAAATGTTGCTGCATTATGTGTTGCTTTTATCGCTTCCACTGAAACGGGCGTTCCTACAGGTGATTCCGTAAAAAAAGCAATTTTCAAAACTTGTTTCTCTGCTACCTCTTGATGACTCCACTCAGCTTTCGGCGCTTGATACGGTGCTGCTTTTTCGGTCCCACGTAAATGATAAAATAACGTTTCGGTATCTCTCATCGACACCGTTAAAGCAAAATTGATTGATGCTCCTTGCCAACCACGCCAGCCATTAGGTCCAACTGGCATACTACCACGCGTAGGTTTCAATCCAATCAGTCCACTAAAAGAAGCTGGAATCCGAATCGAACCACCGCCATCACTTGCTCCAGCAATTGGAAATAACCCACTGGCAACGGCTGCCGCAGCGCCACCACTTGAACCTCCAGGTGAATAGGCAAGATTCCATGGATTTTTAGCTGGTCCGTAAATCGTCGGATCAGAAATATTTTTAAAGCCGAACTCTGGCGCATTGGTTTTTCCTAATGGAATCAAGCCCAATCGTTCTAAACCTTTCACAAAATTATCCGTTGAATTTGCACGGTTTTCTTGAAATAAACGAGACCCAGATGTTGATTTCATTCCTGCTTTATCTTGTCCAAGCATTTTCAACGGAATAGGTAAGCCAAAAAAAGGACCAGTTTCTGCTCCTCTAGCTTCATATTGTTGTTTCGCAGCTTCCGTATCCCAGTCAACAAAGGCATTGAGTTCAGGATTTATCTTTTTAACTTGCTGTTCCCGTTCATCGATCCACTCCGTCACGCTTAGCTTTTTATCTCTAAATTGTGTTGCGTAGTACAAACCGTCTTTCATGATCATCCCCCTTACAATCCTGATGGTATCATTATACAGGTTGTTGGGGTATTTTTAGGTTGATTTTGCTTGAAAGAATATCATTCTCAACAGTGAAAAGATTATTTTAGATTCTTTTTCATGATTAAATCAGTCTGTTCATCCTCACCCATGAAAAAAGAATGCGCTCCTACCTGAGTAAATCCCATCTTACGATAAAATTTCATCGCAGAAAAATTACGCTCCCAAACGCCTAACCAGATAGCGGTCTTGTTTAACTCTTTTGCTCGCTCTATCGCTTTAGTATAAAGCAATTTTCCAAGTCCTAGTCTTTTAAAATCTGAATCGATATAAATTCGTTCAATCTCCAACGCATCTTCCTCAATGGTTTCAGTCTGTGCATCATTTACATTGATTTTTAAATATCCAGCCAGTTGATCATCTGAATAAATAAAATAAAACTCTGACTGTTTATTTTGAAGCTCACTCGTTAATTTTTCTTCTGTATACGCTTGGTCAAGATACTCTTTTAAATCTTCTGGCGTATTGTCTTTAGCAAAGGTATCTGTGAAGGTTTTGATGCTTAATGTTTGTAATGCTACTAGGTCATTTAGGCTAATTTTTTTAATTTCTATCATCGCTTTTCCTTCTTTCTCATCTTTTTTGGAACAGAATCAATCGAGCAACATAAGCAACAAACAAACGACTAATCCAAAAGCCACTAAAGTAAAATGAAGTAACTGTTGTTTAGTACCACCGATATAATCTGGTTTTTCATGTTTGTAACTTGGATTAACTGATTTTATGTTGTAATCCAATGTACTACTAAAAAAAACATCTGACGGGATCATAAAAACAAGCATGATGCCATAAAGGATCGCTACGATAGTTAGAATTGATACTTTAATCCAGATGCTTGCTACTGCACCCAATATCAATGGAATCAAGAGGTAGAGTAAGCAACTAAATAATTCTTTTTTTAACCGTTTCTTTTGCATATATGTATTCGTCACCATCCTATCAAGGTATTAGTGTTCACACCTAAAACTCATTTTTTGTATAAGCTTAAACATCCGTCTTATCTAGTAAACAAAAAACGAGCCCATTTGCCCGTTAGTGAACTACTCTAACGAACTATCTTTTGCTGCTAATTCATCTATCTTTTCTTTGTGTTTTAAAACTAAATCTTTAAGCTCTTTCACCGTTATACTATTTTTATCCGTATTAGAATCAACTTTCCTACCATTTTCATCTCCAAGTTGCCCCGTTAATATCGTCCCATCCGTCGTTACTAAAATTCTATCTGAATCATCATGATTCATTTCTAAAAGAGCGATAATCTCATCTGCATTCGGACCATTAAAAGTTTCATAAAGTCTTTCTGCACTCGCATTTTTCAGATCTAACGAGAATGAATCTGCATTCCTTTTGCTTAATTTCTTATTGGATGATTCAATTGTTTCTTTGCTTAACGCCTGATTTTTAAGCTTCGTTTCTCCGCTATTTTGTGTCTGAGCTTTTGTTTTGTTACAGGCAGTAACTGTTACACAACTGATTATTAACAGTAGTAACAAACTGACTAGATAACCCTTCTTTTTCATTTTGGTGCCATCCCTTCTTTGTAAAAAATAAGAACAACTGTTAAATTTCCATTAGATTATTCACTCTAACATAAAAACCATGATGATAAACACCATCATGGCTCGTTATTCAACTTTTAATTACTGCAAACAACATTTTACTTATTCATCATGCTCTATAATTGATCGATCATTCAACGGTTGAACTTCTCTATTATTATGTGAATACAATTTTTTGAATTCTTCGATTTGACCTGAAGATACTTCCACAGGTTCTTTCATCACATACCATTCCACATTTTCATTTAGTGGTGGTGTAGTCAATGAACCTAGATAATGATAATAGCTTCTATTAGATGGGATCATATCATTTAGATCAGTTATTGGATCGTTTTTATCATTGTTTACGTCATCTAAAACTTCTTGGAAGCCTTTATTTTCAGTACCTTCCTTGAAAAATACTCCAATCACTGCAATGCGTCCATCTTGGGCAGTATTAACAAAATGTGCTTCGATCGGATAATGTTTACCGTCAACAGTATGTTCACTTTCCGCATGAAAATGAAACTGACTCAATGTAAAGTTTCGTCCATTAATTACGGATGTACCCCCATCTGTGATTTGGATACTATGACCGTTATTCTCTGCTTTCGTAATATCTTTTCCGTAATCAATTGTAATTGTTCCAGTATCTGGCGTCATCGCTTCTGCTTTTTTTGTAACAATATCAATGGGTGACTGCATCTTTCCAGCAGAGAATTCCCACTCTTCCTGATCATCATAATCGATATGTTCAGATTTTTTTGCATGTGTTGTTGATTCCGTTTTAGCATCTTTCTTATCAGATGCGTCACTAGTACTTTTGTTTGATGTACAGCCAACAGCTAAAACGGCTGTAAAACTTAAAAGTAATAGAGAGAGTACTTTTCTTTTCATTTTTTCATCCTTCTTTCTTTAAAATACAATCTATTATATCTTGTTTTTCACAAAAAATAAATATTTTTTTCATTTAATCGACTCGGATCACGAAATAATAGATTATCGTTCACCCTATTGATCTCTTGTACCTTGATCATTTTACTGATGATTATTTCTGAGTCTCTTTTTTCTATTTCGTTTTTTTGATAAAATAAAATAGAAGCCATTGTACTTTAATTGCCAATTAAAAAGAAAGCGGAGTGAGCGGTATGGAAAATTTGAAGAAAGTTATTCAACTGTTAAGTGGACGTTTCGATAATAGTGAGCAGTTTCACTCTCTATCGGAAGAAGAACAAGAGACATTTCCCTTTGCCATACACAATAATACTATTCTAGATGACTTGATTGTGAATCGTCCAAAAGAATTCGATGGTGTATTTTTGCATGAAGAAAGTTACTATACGTTGAAAAATAAGGAGAAATTCAAATCAGATATTTTTCTATTTTCAACAGATGAATCTGGTGATGTTGTGTTAAAATCGATCACTGTGCCAAAAGAATTAATGAACACTAAATTTAATGAACTAAATGAAATTGATTTTACGGTTCTTTCAGTATCTGATAAATTTGTTCCATTGCACTATAAGGAACATGAGGGGACGTTTACTGGTGAATCACACAGTATGTTTACGAAGAAAACAGCGTTTATTTTAAAGCAAGAACTATCTGATGAAGCATTGGTCATAAAAGAGGAAATGTTTAATGGGGATAAACGAGTCTTTGGATTTGATAGACCGATCATCTATAAACGGATTCTAAGCAAGAATTAGAAAATACTCTTTTAAGTGGATATGGAAAAAAAGTGTGTTGTATGCTATAATGCAAGTGATAAGAGAGATATGCGCTAACATACCTCTCCTATGTAGAGCCGTTTAAGACGGTAGCAAGTATTTTATATCATTATGAAATGATCGTTTAACTGGCTAAAGTTAATGAACGGTCATTTCTTTTTGTCGTTTTTAAGCAATTCTACAACTAAACGAATTAAAGCGATGGTAAACATACCAAAGCTTAGGATCAGTTTAATTGTATCCAATGCTGACAAAAGGCTTTCTCTTTTGCTGAGAAACACAGTGAATGTTTTTATGAACTGATGTTGAACAGTACAAGGCGACTTCAGGAGCGTTGCATCCTTCGAAATTTAAGTACTCACTTTCAGAAGTCGCCACCGTCATAACTTCTCTACAATGAAAAGTATATCATACCTGAAAAACTTTTTGAATGAATAAATTTCCTATCATAAACGATATTTGATACGATTAAAAATAAAATTCCAAAAATTTTTTTGTTATTTTTCCTTATATATAAGGGAGCGATTTTTTGTGTTATTTAATTGTATTTGTAAGAAAAATTATGTTGCGTGTTCGTATTCTTTTCAGATATACTTAAGAGGTAGAATAGAAAAAACAGCTCATATCAACATGAACTGTTCAAATCTGAATATAAAAATAAATTGGCACTTCAAAGCCTGGCAGCAACCAAGCATTTGAAGCCTTGTAAAGACAGTACCACCTGCCCAAACAAGTTGCCAATAGTGCTAGCAACATATACTAGCTTCTTTCATTGTACCTAAAGTCTGCCTATTTTTCTATAGGTTTCTTGGATTCTCCTTGGGTTATTCTGAAAAAGTAGTAGATGATTCTTTGGGACTATTGTGAACGATATTGGGTGATGTTACCTGATATCGTTTTTTCTATTCTACAAATCTAGTCAAAGGAGGTTTCATTCAAAGTAAAGCAAATGATCAATGATAGATATAAGACAAGGAGACAACGTTCACTTCGTTCACCTTGTACTTTGCATCATCTATTCTGCCTTTTGGTCAGTCGGGATGATGCAAAATAAAAAGGCACTTCACCATCTGACAGCAATCACATGATGAAGCCTTGCATAGACAGTACCACCTATCTATACAAGTTGCCAATTGCTAGCACAAAAGCACTAGCTCTTTTTATTGTACCTAATTTTACTGGGATTTTCTAGTCTGTCTGGAAAATTTTGGTTGGGAATTTGGATTTTATGGAGGGTTTGGGCTTTATCTAGGAGATTGATGACGGTATTGGTGGTTAAGTTAGGATGATAAAAAGTCGTTAAGGTTTGAGCAACTGGACTAAAAATGAAGCAATACGCTTTTCGTATTGAAGCATTTTTGGGAAGTTGTCGAAAAGCTGGCTTTTTCTCACTGATTACTACAATAGCGTTTTTTGTTTTGCTTTGAGAAGAAAGTGATGGAAACATCAGCAAGACTTGGAAAAATCAGACATAAGTCGTTTCTATCACTGGTTTGTTTAAATAGTTGCCTAAGTCAATGTACAGATAAATGTAATGCGTGTATGAGGCGTTGAATGTTATTGTTCAGCGCTTCGTGTTACTGGTTGTAAGAATATTTGTAAAACAAGGAGGAAATGGATTATGAAAAAAGAAGGTCAGAGTTTAAAGGTGATTCCTTATCAGGATATTACGGATTTGCAGCATACGTTGGATCGGTTGCAGTCTTGGGAGGAGCCGCTTGCTGTGTTGGATCATTTTTTTCAGTTTCGGAAAGGGCCGATTAATAAGAAAAAGGTTGTGAAGGAGTATTATGCTTGTGGGCATTTGTTTCATGCTTTTTTTGAGGAGTTTATTAGGTTGATGGAGATTGAGGAGGAGAAGGTTAGGAAGTTGGATGGGGAGAGAAAAATTGTGGGTGAATTTTTGACGAAGTGATGTTGGGAAAAAATAAACTAGGTTCACTTCGTTGAGTGTTCCTAGTTTATAAAATCGTAATCTTACAAAAAATAGAAGCACTAATGCCGTGCTCCTATTTTCGGATAACCGTTTTAGTTTTGTACTTCTCTTTTATACGTCCCTGGTGCTGTACCATCATATTTTGTCATAAATTCATCACTTGATTGATATTTTTGGTTTCCTTGTATCCAGTTACCAGTCCAATTACTAGTATATGTTGATTTCCTAGGTTCATATAATTTAACAGATGAGTTAAAGATACTTTTCTCCCCTAACGTGAGGCTAGCTAAATCAGTTGCATAATCAAACATAGCATTCATATTTATGACATTACTAGTATCCCAATTACTTATATCTAAGCTTGTTAAACCTCTTGCGTAACTGAACATAGAATCTAGATTTTTTACATTACTTATATTCCAGTTACTTAGATCTAAATTTTTTAAATTATGCGCAGAAGCGAACATACGATTCATATTTATTACGTTACTGGTATTCCATTTGCTTAAATCAAGATTCTTTAAATGATTTGTTTCTCTAAACATGCTATTCATGTATTTCGCATTAGAGGTATCCCAGTTACTTACATTTAAATCTGATAAGGAACGTGCACGTTGAAATATTGAATCCATGTTCGTCACATTAGATGTATTCCAATTTGAAACGTTTAGACTTTTTATTTTGTAAACATCGAAAAACATTCTACTCATATGAACCACATTAGAAGTATCCCAGTTGGAAACATCTAAATTTAATAAATTATAAGCTTGAAAGAACATATCATTCATGTGTTGTACATTGGAAGTATCCCATTTAGAAACATCTAAGCTTACTAGACTTTTCGCTTCAGAAAACATTCCAGCCATAGTTTTCACCTTAGAAACATCCCAATTAGATATATCCAACTCGGTTAAGCTACTAGCTCCAGAAAACATACACTGCATATCTATAACACCAGATGTATCAAGTAACCCTAGATTATTAATTGATTTTAAAGAGGATAAATATTGAAATACTCCCCTTGAATATTTGGCAGCTTTAACTGGCTCAGTAAATGTAATTTGTTTTATCTTTTTCCCATTCAATAGTGCTGAATTTTCAACACCGTAAAGATATGACTGAAATGAATCAGGAAATTCTCCACCGCCAAAAGTCAAAGTCTCTGACTCCTCATCCCACCACCACGGAACAGTTCCGTACCGTCCATCTTCTTCTGTCACACGGATTGTACTCACAGCTTCTTTATTATCTTCAGTTATAACGGTGATCGTCGCTTCGCCCACCTGTATTCCTTTAATCATTCCATCTTTTGAAATGCTTACTACAGAAGGGTCCGAAGAAGACCATTTCATTTGATTGATTGTCGCATTTTCAGGGACAATCGTTGCGGTTAACTGCTCACTCTGACCAACTTTTAAAGAGACGTTCTCCGGTTGAATTTTCACTGTGTCTACAGGAATTCGCTCGGGAACAATCGTAACCTCAGCAGTTGCAGTTTTTCCATTATCGATAGATGTTGCAGTAATTGTTACTGTTCCTAATATATCAAACAACACCGAAACTTCACCAAATTCATTGACACTCACATATTTGCTGGAACTTTTCCATTCCACACCTTGATAGGTAGCATTTGTTGGCGAGAAAACAGCCTCTAGTTTATACGTATCTTCTATTCCCATCGTAACTTTTTTGGGTTCTATTGCAATAGTATCGACAGGAACATAATTAGCATTTTCTTGATTTGAAATAGTATGAATCATTGCAAACTTTTCTTTAGAAATTTTTGATCCCATTGAATACAGGGTTTTCTTTTCTACAGGACTTGTCACATATGCAGCGAGTACTCCAGTTATTCTTGAATTTAAATCATAGATTGGAGAACCACTTTGTCCTTTAGTACCATCAAACAATGTAAAAATTTGATCTTTTTCCCAAGATTTCATTTCATATTCTTTCCCATTCATTTGATAGGTTATTTTCTCATCAATACTTTTTGCAGCAGTATACATGCAGAAATCGCTCTGATTATTTACTGATGCGGGGTAACCACTAGTCACAAAGGTATCCCCTACTTTATCTTGATAAGTCAAGCCAAACCAACCCGTTTTCTCACCAATATTTCTGTCTAATTTCACCAAAGCAAAGTCTGTTTCATTTGTTGGTGCTTCTTTATATTTTTTTAAAATATAGATTTTCTCAATTTTTGCTTCGCCAAAAGCTTTGTCATCATACCCATTACGTGCTGGAACAAATTTACCATCCGTTAAAAATTGCTGACTCCAAACAACATGGGCAGCAGTCAATACAAGGTTCTTCTGGATCAACGCCCCACTGCCTACATGACCGGGATATTCAAACTGCCCTACAGCTGAATACGGAGATTCACTTGTATTTTGAACTTTTATTCGATCATCTTCACCTATGATTCCTAACTCTCTATTGGATCTCAAATTAGTTGGAAAATTTGCTTCCAGTTGTTCAGGCATTCCCTCGTAAAGGGTATCACTATAAGAGATTACTTTTTCCTTTTTTGTTTTTACATCATATTCTATAAAATCGTACTCATTACCTTTTAACTCTTCAGCATGTGCTTGACTAAAACCACCAACCAACATTATTCCTAAAAAACTTACTAACAACAATTTTTTTATCATACTCTTCTCCTTTTTCATTACGTACTTCCCCTTTTATTTATTCTCCTTATATATTATTTATTGCAATTATTATTATATAATATAAACTATTTTTTTAATATAGAACAAATGTTTTTTATTTATGTTATTAAATTGAGTGACATATTCAAATAGATCAAAGAATTTCATTAAATTTTTCTTTCTAGCAAAATTACTTCTTCTGTAAGAGATTATTATGTCTCATCATTCCCTGTTTTTTAAAAAGAACAATCTATTGCTTTTTATTATCACACCATTCTCTTTATCAAAAAACTATCGTTAATAAGCCCAATAGCAAGCAACTTAACATGAAGACATCCCCTGAAACAAAAAAAACCTACACACAAGAGTCATTACTCTCATATCTAGGCTTAATCTTTTGATTGAACAGGATTTTGATCAGGTATAAATTTCACGCCTATAAATCAAATAATCTTCTTATAATCATTCTACTCAGTTCCTTTTAAAATTTCATCAAGAGAAAAATCAAAAAACAAGCTTAGTTCAACCAAGGTATCAATATTTGGATACGATTTTTCATTTTCCCAACGTGAGACTGTTTGTCTCGTTACATGAAATTTTGCAGCAACTTGCTGCTGTGTTAACTCTTTTTGCTCTCTGCGGATTTTCAACAATTTTCCTATCTCCATAAAATGTCATCCTACCTTCAAAACGTTTTTTATGTATGAAATGTTCTTATGATTTCACATAAAAAACTATGTGACCATTCTACTCAGTTTTATCTTTACTTCTTTGTTTGTCGAGACATTTCCTTCACCAAAGAAGCGATTTCTTCGACCATCGTAAAAAAATTTTTTCTTCATGTTAGTCCCTCCTGTCTGTGTTCTCTTAAATATCACATACTAGGCCTGATTTAAAAAGCAATTTTGATGTTACGTTGCTCTTTATTGATAGAATATTCATACTTTTTTGTAGTTAAAGGGTTATCAGTAGATTACCATACGAATAAATCGAACAAAAGCCAACGTATCCCCATATAGTTTTGAGGTTATTACACTAAATTCACACTTGTATTGCCTCATCTACTAAATTGCTAAAAAACAGCCTCATCTATCTAGATACGAACGACTATCTAGATAACAATAAGACTGTATTTTTATTATTTTGTATTGTTTTTCCTTTAGCTAATTCATCAATCCGTTTATCCATATAACGAATTTTCTGCATTAACTTGTCTTCGATATATTCAACGCGATAGCCACAACCAACACCTTTGATCAACGAAACATTCGGGTTCATTTCTGGTGCGTCTTCAAAAAAAATTTCAAAATCGACTTTTTCATCAAGTTGCTTTTGCAATAAAATTTTGTCATAGCCAGTTAGCCAACGGATGATTTCATCTACTTCGGCTTTATTTTACCCTTTTTTTAGTATTTGCTACTGTTGTATCGTTCTTTTGTTATTTATTACATTTTAACGTTTCCGTTATGATTCTTTCATTGTTTAATAGATACGATTTTTTCGTTTAAGTAATTAAAATCGCAACTATTTGTATTTATTTAATGCCTACTTTTAACAATTAGAAGATAAAAAGAACCTTAACACTGACGTTAAAGTTCTTTTTATCAAATTTATTCTTGTCCCAAAATATCTAAAATAAGCTGTGCATGCATCCCGGAACCCACTGGGAAGCACTCCTCCATAATTTTGAATTTCGGATGATGGTTCATATAGCCACATCCTTCTGCCGCCGTTCCACCGCCTAAAATAAAGAATGATCCTGGCTTCACATCTGTGTATGCTGAGAAATCTTCACCGCCCATCATTTTTGGCGCTTCAAATATTCGCTCTTTACCGACCACTTTTTCAGCTGCTGCCAAAACAAGATCTGTTGCATCACTATCATTATTGACCTCACTATAGCCTAGTAAATAATCTAAGTCATAACTAGCTCCATACATCTTACAAATTCCATCAATAATTCCTTCAATTCGTGTTTTGATAAACTGACGAACTTCTTTATTATTCGTACGAACCGTTCCTTGGATTTGTGCTGTATCCGGAATAACATTGGCTGTTTTTCCAGCATTAAATTCACCGATTGAAATAACGGCATTGTCAAAAGGACTAATATTTCTTGAGACGATATTATTTAAATTATTGATGATTTCGACTCCAATCATGATAGGGTCAACAGATAAGTCGGGGGTTGAACCATGTGAGCCTTTTCCTTGGATTTTCAATGTAAAGACATCAGAAGCGGCGCTAGCTGCTCCTTTTCTAGTCCCCACCATACCAACAGGGATATTCGGCGCGATATGTAGACCGAACACCATATCCACATCATCCATAACACCCGCTTCAACTAGTAATTTTGCTCCCCCCGGTGGTTCTTCTTCGGCCGGTTGGAAAATAAACTTCACCGTTCCTGCAATTTTGTCTTGCATTCCGCTTAAAACTTTAATAGCACCCAAAAGCATTGCTGTATGGGTATCGTGTCCGCAAGCATGCATGACACCTGGATTTTCGGACGGGAAATCAACATCCGCTTCTTCCATGATCGGCAATGCATCAATATCTGCTCGCAAAGCAATCGTTTTGCCAGGTTTACTCCCTTTCAAAGTAGCAATCACACTATTTTCCGTTAAAGAGGTAACTTCTAAGTTAGGAAAATCGGCTAAGACCTTTTGGATATATTTTGCCGTTTCAACTTCATGAAATGATAATTCTGGATGACGATGTAAATGTCTTCTCCATTTGATCATATCTGCTTGAGGCATTTGTTCTTGAATGTTTGTCATTGGTGGTTCCTCCCTTTAATTTAGTTTTCATTAGAATGAACGAAACTATCGCATTATTTTTGTTTAATAAACATAATTGTTACGGCGGTTAATAAGCCCACCACTAAAAAGAAAATAAATGTTGAAATATACTGACCGTTTGACAGCTCCACTAATTTTCCGATAAGAGTCGGTGAAACAAATCCACCGAGAATTCCTCCTGTTGCTAGTGTGCCATAGCTTGGAGCAAACTTAGCGCCTTCAAAGATTCTTAATGGGATGCTCATCATCGTAACAAATGAGATGATCAAGAAAAAGTTTGCCAAGCCCATTACAATCGATAATAAAACAAGATTACCGATATAATAAGAACCAAATGCTGAAAGTGTGCCTAAAATAGCCGTGATTGCAACGACTGCCTTTTCCTTGTGTTGGAAAAATCTTCCGACAACATAACTACCGCCAATCGAACCAATCAGCATGAACAAACCACCCACACTACTGATTACAGCCGCACCATTTAGTGCCAAACCACGTTCCCCCGTCAGAAAGCTTGGTACCCAACTTGAGAGTCCGTATAACAAGCAGTTAATGAAGAATGAGCTTAAAAATAAAATCCATACTCGAATATCTGACCAAATAACTAAAATCGAAATCTTTTCCGTTTTGGTCACAATGGCCTCTTCTTTTTCTTTTGCTTTTTCATTTCTAGGAATAGCGATAATTAGAAAAATAGCAATGACTACCGCCATGGCAGTTAAAAGCATATAGGCATTTTTCCAACCCGCATTTGTAATAATTGGTGATAACGCTAATGGTCCAATAAAACCTGCTACACCAGAGGATGATAATAAGATCCCTTGTGCAAAGGTTCGCTTCTCTGGTGGAAAGTTCATCGTAACTTCCTTACTCGCTGACGATGCATAACCTGAATGCGCTAAAAATCCAGTTAAGAAGCGTAACGACATAAACATGATCAACGATGTTCCAAAACCAAATAGGAATGAAAATAAACCCATTCCTAAAACAGAACCGATCAACACAACTCTTGAGCCAACTTTATTGATGACTAAGCCCATCGGAATCTGCATAATTGCGTAACCAAGGAAAAAAGCACTCATGATCATACCCTTCGCTGCTGGGTCTAATCCAAATTCCTCTGAGATGGGAATCAGCGAATACCCTACTGAAAGTTTGTCGATATATACCATAGTATACCCTAAAAATAATGCTACTAACAATAAACCCGTTTTCTTTGTTTTACGTTTTTCCATATGCCCTCCTTAATATAAAAGCGTAGCGTAAAACTAACCCTGTGGCTAGTCAAAGACAACTCTCATCTGCTCCACTACTTCATTATACTTACTACTATTACTTTAGTATAATCTATTCTCCACCTAAAATGAAGAATAAAATGAGAATATTTTTAATTTTAATGCATTAAAATTAATCTGAACTCTATAATTTGAAGTAACAAAAAAGTTAACGATGAAACAATCGTCAACTTTTTTCTGCTTATATTTGATGTCTACTGAATGGAACTTGTGACAAAAGTACTTTGAAACAGCAATGGAAATAGACTAAAGTTTAACATGCTCAATCAATTTTTGATAGGAAGCAAAAGACGGATGCTTTGTCACTTCACTATTCTCAACTAGTAGTGACTGTTGTGTAACAATTGCATGTGTCAATCCGTCAGCAAATGTTACGAAATCATTGTTTGTCTTTTCATTATAATCTAGCGAAAAGTATTTCGATTGGCGATAATATTGTTTTAACTGATCTTCCGCAATTTTCTCTGGCTGATCAGCAAAATATTCATCATAACGCGCAGTATCAATCTTTCCATCCGTGACGGTCAATTGAAGTCTGCCAATCAATCCATTACCAAAATCCTCCGCATATCCGATATACTTCGTTTTCGACGGTTGTTTGATTTCGTCTTTTAGTTCAGCTGCAATTGCCATTAATCCTTGTCTTGCAGTCGTTGAAGAGCCTTTGACTGTTTCAAAGTTTCCATCAACCCGATTTTCTTCTCGCATTTGTTTTTCTACAAACGTGATGCCATTGACCACCGTGACTAAGGTCGTATCTGTTCTTGGGTTTTGTGCTTGGAAAAAAGCATAATCAGAAAGGCGTTTATTCGCTCCTGCATATTTTGAGGCATAATAATTTTCCGCTCCGTATTCATTAAATTCAACATTGATGATTTTATTCGTTTCATCGGTAACAATCTCAACAATGCCTTTATTTCCCACATCAAAATACCCTTCATTTGTAAAATAGTTTCCCTCCATCAACCCTAACGGAGGTTGATTTGACCAAAACATTTTCTTTAATTTTTCTTCATATGTGTATAGAGGTTTTGGGTTCGATCCAAAGGTTGTCTGAGTCGCCCCCGTAACAACATCATAGTTATACGAAGTATTTTCAAACGTTACATCATTCACGTCAGTTTTTTCCACTTCTTCATTTTTGGCTTGTGTCTCCGATGAAGCTGGATTAAAAATGGCGGGTCTGGACGTGGTACTAGATTGTTCAGTCTCTCTTCTTTGATCTGGTTTACAACCTGACAATCCAACAATACTGCATAAAATAAACACAGCAAACAGATGGTTTTTTTTCATAAATTTTCTCCTTTTGTTTACTCGTTAGCTGTTGAAGCGATAGCCACTTCCCCAAATTGTTTCTATTGGGATTTCTGATAATTTGCCTTTTTTCAATTTCTCTCTAATGCGTCCTACATGCACAACTACGGTATAGATGTCACTATCCAACTCGTCCATCTCCCACACTTGACGGAACAGCTGCTCTTTCATCCAAACCCGATTCGGATGTTCTATAAAGAATAATAGTAAGTCAAATTCTTTTGTGGGAAAAATGATTTCCTCTCCTAAAACAAAAACTCTGCGGGCACTTTTATCAATCCTGATCTGACCACTTTCGATAATTTCATTGACAGGCTCAGCTTTTGTCAAAGATTGATACCGTTTGATATGGGCTTGAACGCGAGCCACTAATTCACTAGGACTAAAAGGTTTCGTCATGTAGTCATCTGCTCCTAAACCGAAGCCTCTGACTTTATCGATGTCTTCTTTTTTAGCTGAAACAATCATTAATGGAATATTTTTCTTTTCTCTGATTCTTCGGCAAATTTCAAAACCATCCATTGAAGGCAACATAATATCGACCACAATCAAATCAAACGATTCATTCAATGCCCGGTTCAGACCAACCAATCCATCCCTTGAAATCTCAGCTTTTATCTGGTTGATTTCTAAATAATCTTTTTGTAATTCTGCAATACTTGCATCATCTTCAATCAATAAAACACGTGATACTTCGTTTGACATTTGGCTGTCCTCCTCAGGCTTTTTTTAAGTAGATTGTAACGGTCGTTCCTTGGTGTAAGTCACTTTCTATCGTAACTTTCCCTTCATGCATCTCAATGATTTGTTTTACAATAGCCAGACCTAAACCACTACCACCAGTATGTGTTGGACGTTCTTCTTCTCCTCGATAGAAGTGATCAAAAACATAAGGTAATTGTTCTTTTGAAATGCCTTGACCATTGTCTGATAACTGAATCATTATCCTTTCGGCCTTTCTAGACACATCGATTGCAATGGAAAGCGAACGGTTTGGATGTTTAAATTTCAAACTGTTTTCAATCAAATTGATAAAAACTCGATTTAATTGCATCCGATCTGCTAAAACATAACTGTTTGTCATTTCTTGATTTGTTAATTGAAGAGAAACTTGATTATCTTGTAACTGGAATTCTTCAATAATATGCTTTAAAAATTCATTGATATCGATCCGCTCAAAATGAAATGGTACTGCTGAAGCATCTAATTTAGAATAAAGAAATAATTCTTCGATCAGTTCATTCAATGAGAGGGCTTTTGTATGGATCGTCTTTAAATAGTTGGCTTGCTTTTCAGGAGAATCCGCCACGCCATCTAACAAACCTTCTACATAACCAATAATCGAGGTGATCGGCGTTTTTAAATCGTGTGAGATACTAGCAACAAGCTCTTTGCGGTTGTTTTCAAGCTTTACTTGCTCTTCTGTTGATGAAATCAACGCTTCTCTCATTTTTTCAAAATCATCCGTCAATTGTTTGACTTCCAACGCTGTCTGTTTAACTGGTTCGGTTACGGAAGTTTCTAAATGTCCATTACGGATTTCAGTCATTCCAGAACCAAGTGTTTCAAGTGGTCGAATAATCGTTTTCTTCAATAAATGATTTAAAAAAAGTAATCCGCCAATTGACACCAATAAAATCGTAATAATAATCAGGACTCCCCATTTCGTCATAAATTCCAGAAAGCTACTTTCTTTCATTAAAACCAATAGACTGCCAGGCACTTGATCGTTAAAATAAAAATCAAATTTCATATAGCGATACAATCGTCCTGCATTGTCGATGGTTCCCCTTGTTTCAATGTTATTGGCATCAAATTTAGGAAAATGGGCGATCAATGATTTTTCGACTAAGTCTTTTGAATAGTAGTCGATTGCTTCTTGTTTACGAACAACGACACCCAATGATTCAGCTTCAAATTGTTGAATGGTTTGTTTTAATTCTCCACTAGGTTTAAGCAACTGCTCTGGATTAGATTTGGCAATGCCACGAAGTTTGATATATGCTAGTTCCTCTTCCGGACTTAAGGAACGTTGCTGTGTAAACGTTTTGTACACCGTTCCAGGACTAGGTATTTTCCCAGTTGTAACATAAAAAACAATGCAGATGATTGAAAATAGCGATAAACAAGCAATCGCGATCCCGCCAATATATGAAATGAGAAATCGTTTTTTTATGGTCATATTATTCTCCTTTGCGTTATTTACGAAAAAGCGATCGATGTTTTCAACTTAACCAGCTGCACCGTTATTGGAAGCTTTTAAAAACTAAATTCTGGTTTAAATTCTCCCGTATAAGGTTGATGCTCAACGAATACGGTGATGTCATTGCCAGTCTGATCTTTACCCATTCGTTTATACGTAAATTTTTTGTTGTTTAATTCCGTCAATTCTAGTGCTGCGCCATATTTATTTTGACCGATCGAGACATGCGCTCGGATTTTATTGTGATTCAATACATCAAAGTAACCGAAGTCCCCACGGCTTTCACCTGTTTCTAAGTTGAAAAATTCGTATTTATTTGTATCTGCAGCGAATTTAGCCAAACTAATAAAGTTTTGGTTGAACTCTGTTACATCGTTACCGGATTCATCAACAACCTTTGTCCCATTCCATAACGTTTGACCTAAGATTTCAGCGCCGTCTTTCTTTGCGTTAATAGAACCGGTTGTCGTATTTAGTGCTGTTTCTTTTTCAGTAAAAGCTAGTTCATTTTCATTATACGGGATATGTTCTACAAATACATCTACTTCATTCCCAGATTTGTCTTTGCCTTTTCGTTTATAGGTAAATTGTTTATTCGTCAGTTCCGTAAGGTCAACAACTGCTTGGTAGTTCATCGTTTCTGAAAGTAGGATTCGTTTTGTCCCATCGTTTGTAATGAAAAAGGTGCCACGATCTCCACGGCTTTCACCTGTTTGCGCATCGAAAAATTCATAGCGGCCAGTTTCACTATCATATTTTGCTAATCCGATGAAATTAGCATTTTCTTTCGTTAAATCATTATTGTCTTTATCGTAAACCTTTGTTCCTTGCCAATTGGTTTCACCTAAAATTTTGTTTAACTGATCCCCTTTATTTTTATTCTGTCCTTCTTTGGATTGTTCTGTCTGTTGTTGCTTACTATCTTTTGATCCTGAGGTTTCTTGTGTTCCGACACTACAACCTGCTAATAATAGTACCAAACTTGAGATTCCTACGATAATTTTTTTATTTTTCATGGTAATTTGCTCCCCCTGTATTTGGATAAATGGTTACTGCTATCTTTAGTATAAAGAGGAGGTGTAAACAAGTGCTAACGAGAAAATAAACAAACTATAAACAATCGATATATACAAAAAAAGGAGGCCTAACTCTAAGAGTCATGCCTCACTTTCAGTTTTAATGGTCTTAAACTGTTGCTGTTTTCGGTAAATTGTCATAAAAAGCAGCTTTCGTTGCAGTGATATAAGGTGTTAGCCATAGGTAGCCGATTCCTAATGTTAAAATTGCTAGGATATGCCAACCAATAAAGCTTAAGTCTAATAAGAATAATTGACCTTTGTACCCATTCATAAGTTGTCTACTGCGCGTAATAGAATTTAGAAATCCTGGGCGTACCCCTGTTTCTTCAAAAGCATCATAGTAAACAAAATACGTTTGTGAGTAAGAATAGCCTTTGATAATTCCTGGAACGATCAATAGTAATGTCCAAAGAGAAATAAACACCGTTGTAATAACGTATAGACAGATTACTCCTAAAACTACAGGTCCAGCAAAGCCGCGGAAAGCATCTGAAAATGGGCGAATATCTTGTCTTTTCCCTCTATAAAGATCAAGGAATGTCCAAGAGATACCAGCGCTAAAGATAGCACCAATAATACCACCTAAAAAGCTACCTCCACCTCCACCTGAATTTCCGTCATAATTTGCATTACCACTCATAAAATCTGGATTGTTTTGCGCAAATGTAATTATAGGAATGATTAGTAAAAAGAATAACAATAGTACAATTGCAATTGAGACCAATGTTGGAACTAAGCACATCAATACACTGTCTTTCCAACGTCCACGCAAAACGCCTTTAGCTTCACTTTTTAATTCAGCTCTTGTTTTCATAAAATTTTCCTCCTTTCGTTTCAATACATTTAGTATATCAAATAACTCTTCATAAAAAAAAGCATATGCGTTGAACAGTATTCATTTATAATCTAACACTAGGTAGATTTTCATCTGGATGAAGCAACAATCACTTTTTTGTTTACTAATTTAAAACTGAGAGTGATCGTTCGCTATATAAATAATGAATGCTATAATTTAATTATACAAATGTTCTGACTGTGAAAAAACAATATTTATAGAGGAAAAATGACGAAGCAAGACATGCTTTCCTTTATTTTGTACATCTGCAAGCATTGCTTTCTTGAATAAACTAAGATATCTCTTTATGATTGAGATACATTAATGAAAGGACATTATACGATGGAATTTGGAGAAAAAATAAAAGAGCTACGAACAAAAAATCAACTGACACAGGAAAAATTTGCGATTCGTTTAAATGTAACAAGACAAGCCGTATCAAACTGGGAGAATAATCGAAACCTTCCAGACCTTGAAATGTTGATCCTAATTTCTAGTATTTTTCATATTTCACTTGATGAATTGATTTTAGGAGGAAGGAACGTGAATAATATGACAGAAAAGCTAATTAAGGATGGTAGTGAAACAAGACGAGCAAAATTAACTATGGTCACAACATTGATTGGTGCCTTTTTATTGTTTTTTGGCTTTGCATGTTTTTTTATAAAAGCTAATTCAGTAGAATATATTGATGCAATAGGAATTCTACATGAAAACTTTTATCTTATCCCGATAGGATTTCTTTTTATTTTTGCTGGAATGATGGTATTCATCTTTACTGGGATAAGATTTATTATCGCTTTCGTTGCACACAGAAAATAGGTAGATTCGTCGTAGAACTAAAAAGCACAGTCATTTTTCAAACTGTGCTTTTTAGCTTGTTTATTTTAGTAGAAAAGGTTATAACAATCGTTTTAACCAGTCGAATTTTTTTTGATCATAGGGTGGATAAATCAATTTTGCCATAGAATCTTTTCTTCCATAAACGATTGCTTTTTTATGAGAAAAGGTTTCGATACTGTATTTACCATGATAGTTCCCCATCCCAGAAGCGCCTACTCCACCAAAAGGCAATTCATCATTGGCAACATGAAGAATCGTTTGATTGATACCACCCCCACCAAAAGAGATTTCTTGTAAGATCTTTTTCTGAATATCCCTATCATCGGAAAATAAGTATAAAGCTAATGGTTTTTCCCCTTCTTTAATAAAGGTAATAGCTTCATCTAAGTTTCGATACGTACAAATCGGTAATAGCGGACCAAACAATTCTGCTTCCATCAAGCTATTATCTCGGCTTAAACCGATATCGAAAAGACTTGGTGCGACATATCTTGTTTGCTGATCATACTCTCCTCCATAAATCAGAAATTGCTGATTTTCATTAATTAATTGACTAAATTTAGCCATTGCATCCCCTTGAACGATTCGACCATAATCAGGATTTTCTTGAATGTTTCTTCCGTAAAATTCGATTATTTTTTCTTTCATCGCGTGAATCAATTCACGTTTCACTTTTTCATCTACCAGAACATAGTCGGTTGCAATACATGTTTGACCAGTATTCAGCAGTTTACTCCAAATAATACGTTCAGCTGCTATTTCGATATCCGCTTGCTCTGTAACGATTGCTGGACTCTTCCCTCCAAGCTCTAAAACAACTGGAGTCAAGTGTTTAGCTGCTGATTCCATCACGATTTTTCCAACTTTAGTACTCCCTGTGAAAAAGATAAAATCCATCCGCTCTTTTAAAACTGTCGCATTATCAATTGAATTTGGCGAAAGAACTTTCACATACTCTTCATCAAATGTTTCACCCACAATAGCCCCAATTACAGCGGCTACATTCGGTGTTTTTGAAGATGGTTTTACAAGTGCACAATTACCAGCTGCAAGTGCGCCAATTAAGGGTACTAACGTCAATTGAAGGGGATAATTAAAGGGACCAATTATATACACTGTACCATACGGCTCTAGTATAACTGTATTTTTATTTAGTAACGATGATATAGCTCTAGGTTTATTTACAGGGGTCGTCCATTTATCAAGATTTTTAAGCATATCTTTGATTGCTGAGAGTACCAATCCAAATTCTGTTGCATATACTTCAGCTTTAGGCTTTTTAAGATCTTTTTCAAAAGCCCAGTAAAAATCTTCTTCATGTTTTTTTACGTTCGTCAGAAGTTGTTCCAGCTTTTCTTTTCTGAAAGAAACCGATTTTGTTTGATTTGTGTTAAAAAAATTTTGTTGTTTTTTCATGATAGCTTGTAGATCAGATTGATTCATGATACACCCTCCTCTATTTTCTTTTTAGTATAGCACCGATTTTTTATTTTTGATAATGAAAGCTGCATCTCTTCGTCCTTTTCCAAATTAGAATAATACACAAAAAGATAGGTCACCTGCTAAATGTGCATTTTTTATCAGTGTAAGAAACTTAAAATTATTGAAATAAACAATAGGATTATACCTTGCTAGATTTTTTCTTATATCCCTTTCTCCTTTATAGTCTTGAAATTTATGCAGTTCTTAGATTTAGTGTAAATGAAACAAATTCATTGATACATTCAAATAATATGAGTGTTATAGCGAGAGCATATTTACTTAATGGTTCGATATTTTAAATACACCGCTTGATTCTAATATTTGCATAAAAAAAAGACTAACATTACTGTCAGCCTTCTTCATTTATAATTATCCTCTTCATAACTTAACATCATCGGTTGATACTGTTCTTCCTTTTGGTTAATGAAGACATCACCAAATTTTTTAAATCCATAACTCTCATAAAAATTAATTACTCCATCGCAATTTACACTATCTAAGAAAACTAATTTACAACCTATTAACTTTCTAGCATCTTCAATAAACGATAAACAGATCTTCATTAAAATATCCCCACAAAAATTCTGTTTATATTCTGAACAATGGTCATTTTTAGCGAATTGACCTAAAAGGATACTGGGAGCCGTTTTTATTTCTTTTACTTTCTTTTCTCTAGCAAGGTATTTTTTTCTTTGACTATTACTCAGATTAGAAATATCGATTACTTTTTGACCAAGTGTAAACATTCCTAACCAATTCTTTTCTGAAGAATCCATTACTATAAATGTTCTACTTAAATGTCTATATTCATTGATAAGTGCATCATCCTTTAAGAAAGAAATGATATCAGAATTTTGCTCACATAAAAAAGAGGAATCTACTGCACCAATAAACCTTGCGGACACTTCTTCTCTAATTTTGTCCCAAGTAACATCTGGTAATTCCTCTTTTATTATATCTATTAACTTGTCAATCAAGGTTCTAAGTGATACTACCTTACAATCTAAGCTTTTCTTTTCATCCATGCAGGTGTTTCCTTCAAAGTTTCTGTTAATTTGATCTTATTTTGTTTTACAGCATTAAAATATTTTTGTGTCGGTTGTGCAGTTTCTATAATTTCTGCATCTTTTTCAGTTAACACGATTTCTCTTTCAAAGCTAATTGTGGCCATTTTAATTCCTCCCTTCAAAGAGTGACAAGTTTAATTAGTATCTGTCTCTAATTGTATCATTGTCTTTAATTTTCAGCAAGGTAAGTTTTTATACTATAAATTGTCTAACTGATATATAAGATTATACATGACTATTAAGAAAAAAAACTTTCATAAGACTCTCATCCGTATTTTTTTAATGAAGTACTTTATATTTATACTGATTTTCAAAAAAAATGCCTACAAAAAAAGAGCTTGATCTTATGCACCAAGCTCTTTTACATATGAGTATAAGGAGAAAAAATCAAACGATCAGTTGTCCCTTTTTGCTTTATAATCAACTAAAATTATTTGTTTTTTAAGTTGTAGAAAGATTTCAAACCTTTGTATTCAGCAACTTCGCCTAATTGGTCTTCAATTCTTAATAATTGGTTGTATTTCGCAATACGGTCTGTACGGCTTAATGAACCAGTTTTGATTTGACCGGCGTTTGTTGCAACAGCGATATCAGAGATTGTTGAATCTTCTGTTTCACCTGAACGGTGAGATACAACTGCAGTGTAGCCAGCTTCTTTAGCCATTTCGATTGCTTCGAATGTTTCAGTTAAAGTACCGATTTGGTTCACTTTGATAAGGATTGAGTTCGCGATGCCTTTTTCAATTCCTTCAGCTAATTTAGTTGTGTTTGTAACGAATAAATCGTCACCAACTAATTGAACTTTGTCGCCTAAAGCAACAGTTAATTTTTTGAAACCATCCCAGTCATTTTCATCTAATCCATCTTCGATTGAGATGATTGGGTATTTCGCACATAATTCTTCGTAGAATGCGATCATTTCTTCAGTTGTTTTTTCGCCTTCGCCTGAATCAGCTAAAACGTAAACACCTTTTTCTTTATCGTAGAATTCAGAAGAAGCAGCATCCATCGCAAGAACGATATCTTTACCAGGTACATAGCCAGCTTTTTCGATTGCTTCGATGATTACTTCAAAACCTTCTTCGTTTGAACCAAGGTTAGGAGCAAATCCACCTTCGTCACCTACAGAAGTAGCTAAACCGCGCGCTTTTAAGATTCCAGCTAATGCGTGGAATACTTCAGCACCGTAGCGTAAAGCTTCTTTGAATGTAGGAGCACCTACAGGCATGATCATGAATTCTTGGAAGTCGATACTGTTATCAGCATGAGATCCACCATTGATGATGTTCATCATTGGAGTTGGCAATACTTTAGTATTGAATCCGCCTAAGTAGTGGTATAAAGGTACTTCTAGGTAATCAGCAGCAGCACGAGCTACAGCGATTGAAACACCAAGAATAGCGTTTGCGCCTAATTTACCTTTGTTAGGAGTTCCATCTAAATCGATCATTGCTTTATCAATAGCCATTTGGTCACGTACATCGTAGCCAATAATTGCTTCAGCGATGATGTTATTTACGTTGTCAACTGCTTTAACAACCCCTTTACCTAAGTAACGAGCTTTGTCGCCATCACGTAATTCAACCGCTTCGTATTCACCAGTTGAAGCACCAGATGGAACCATTCCACGACCAAAAGCACCGCTTTCAGTGTATACTTCTACTTCGATTGTTGGGTTACCGCGTGAGTCTAAGACTTCGCGTGCATAAACATCAGTAATAATTGACATGTTTTGTCTCTCCTTTGAGTTTGTTTTATACTAAGGGGATTCGATTCCCTTAATTATGATTGTAGTGAATAACCGTGCGCTATGCAAACATTTTTTGCATAATTCATAGAATATTCAATGAATCTTTGATTAATTGCGTATATTGTTATAAGACGTGATTATTTAACAGCATCAAGTAAAGCTAAGAAAGAGTCAGCTTCGAGACTCGCTCCGCCAACTAAAGCACCATCAACGTTTTCTTTTGCCATATATTCAGCAATGTTTTCAGGTTTTACAGAACCGCCGTATTGGATACGTACAGCTTCTGATACTTCTTTGCCATATAATTTTTCAACTGTTGCACGAACAACGCCACAAATTTCATCAGCGATATTCGCATCAGCAGATTTACCAGTTCCGATGGCCCAGATTGGTTCATAAGCAATAACCATTGAAGATACTTGCTCGTTTGATAAACCAACTAACCCTTTTGTGATTTGGCCTTCGATCCATTCAGCAGTTTTGCCTGCTTCGTATGTTTCTAAAGATTCACCACAACAGAAGATTGGTGTCATGTTGTTTGCAAAGATTGCTTTCGCTTTCTTGTTGATGTCTTCGTCTGTTTCGTGGAAGTACTCACGACGTTCAGAGTGACCGATGATTACATAGTCAACACCTAGATCAGCAAGTGCTGCTGGAGACGTTTCACCAGTGAATGCACCTGAATTTTCCCAGTAGCAGTTTTGTGCAGAGATTTTTAATTCAGTCCCTTTAGCTGCTTCTACTAATTCTTGTAAGAATAAAGCAGGAGAACCGATAACAGAATCTACTGAACTATTTGCAGGGATTTTTGTTTTTACAGCTTCTGCAAAATCTTTTGCTTCTGAAGCCGTTTTGTTCATTTTCCAGTTACCAGCAATAATTGGTTTACGCATGGAAAAGCACATCCTTTTCTTTTTTGTGGTATGGATTGATCAAACCAATCCAGTTTCACAAGCCATCTCTCTTCGGTATTACTGAATAAAATTCACGATAAAAAGCATCGCTAAAATTTTTCTCCAGTAATACTTGAGATCAAAATAGGCTTGTTCAACTTTTTTACTTCTCGTTGATTGCCCCTAATCCTGGTAATTCTTTACCTTCTAATAATTCTAAGCTTGCGCCCCCACCAGTTGAGATGTGAGTAAATTTATCAGCAAAGCCTAATTGGATTGCAGCTGCAGCAGAGTCTCCTCCACCGATAATTGTTGTTGCATCTTCTAAGTTAGCAATTGCTTCACATACACCGATCGTACCTTTAGCAAAGTTGCTCATTTCGAATACGCCCATTGGTCCGTTCCAAACAACTGTTTTTGCACCTTCTAATTCTTTAGTGAACAATTCAATTGATTTAGGTCCAATGTCTAAGCCCATGTAACCTTCTGGGACAGCTTCGCCATCAGTGATAACTGTTTCAACATCATTGCTGAATTCATTAGCACATACTGAATCGATTGGTAATACTAGTTTGTCACCAGCTTTTTCAATCAACTCTTTTGCTAAAGCAACCTTATCTTCTTCAACAAGAGAATTACCGATTTCGATTCCTTTCGCTTTGTAGAATGTATAGGTCATTCCGCCACCGATAAGGATTTTATCTGCTTTAGAGATCAAGTTTTCGATAACACCGATTTTGTCAGAAACTTTTGCGCCACCTAAGATAGCAACAAATGGGCGTTTTGGTGCAGTTACTGCTTCACCAACGAATTTAATTTCTTTTTCCATTAAGAATCCAGCAACTGTTGGGATACCAGTTGACGCAATTCCTACATTAGAAGCGTGTGCACGGTGAGCCGTACCAAATGCATCATTAACAAATACATCGCCTAAAGAAGCCCAGTATCTACCTAATTCAGCGTCATTTCCGCTTTCTTTTTTACCGTCGATATCTTCGAAACGAGTGTTTTCAAATACTAAAACATCGCCGTCTTTCATGTTGTTAACAGCAGTTTCTAATTCAGTACCACGAGTTTCTGGAACGAACGTTACTGGTTTGCCCAATAATTCGCCTAAACGCTCTGCAACTGGTTTTAGTGATTTGCCGGCTTTATCTTCTTCTGTTTTAACACGACCTAAGTGAGAGAATAAGATTGCTTTCCCACCATTGTCAATTACGTATTTGATTGTTGGAAGTGCCGCTACGATACGGTTGTCGTTCGTGATCACGCCATCTTTCAAAGGTACGTTAAAGTCGACACGTACAAGAACTTTTTTGTCTTTTAAGTCTACATCTTTGATAGTCTTTTTAGCCATTAAACGTTACTCCTATCTATTTTTAAATTTTTAAAAAGAATGATTATCTTAAACTTATAAAAAAAGCGGGGAAGCGCGTTGCTTCCCCGCTTATTATTTCACAGTTGTTCAAATTTCACTAATGATAAGAATGAATCTTATAAGTTAGCGAAGTACTCTAAAGTACGAACTAATTGTGCAGTATAAGACATTTCGTTGTCATACCAAGCAACAGTTTTCACTAATTGTTGATCGCCAACAGTCATTACTTTTGTTTGAGTAGCATCGAATAATGAACCGAAAGTCATCCCTACGATATCAGAAGAAACGATTTCGTCTGTGTTATATCCGTAAGATTCGTTAGCAGCTTTAGCCATCACTTCATTTACTTCTTCAACTGTTACTTTTTTGTCAAGAACTGTTACTAATTCAGTTAATGAACCAGTTGCTACAGGAACACGTTGAGCAGCTCCATCTAATTTACCGTTTAATTCAGGGATAACTAGACCGATTGCTTTAGCAGCACCAGTAGTGTTAGGTACGATGTTTTCTGCTGCAGCGCGTGCACGACGGAAGTCTCCACCTGGGTGAGGTCCATCAAGAGTCATTTGGTCACCTGTGTAAGCGTGGATTGTCGTCATAAGACCTTCAACCACACCAAAGTTATCTTGTAAAGCTTTAGCCATAGGAGCTAAACAGTTAGTCGTACATGAAGCACCTGAGATAACTGTTTCTTTACCTGTTAAGATATCGTGGTTCGTGTTATAAACGATTGTTGGTACGTCATTTCCGCCTGGAGCAGAGATAACAACACGTTTAGCACCAGCTTTTAAGTGTAACTCAGCTTTTTCTTTTGAAGTGAAGAATCCAGTACATTCAAGAACGATATCTACGCCTAAGTCGCCCCATGGTAATTCTTCTGGGTTGCGGTTAGCAAGAACTTTAACTTCTTTACCGTTTACGTTGAAAGATCCATCATGAACTTCAACAGTTCCGTTGAAACGTCCTTGAGTTGTGTCATATTTTAACAAGTGAGCCAACATTTTAGCGTCTGTTAAATCATTGATTGCTACTACTTCGATTCCTGCTACATCTTGGATACGACGGAATGCTAAGCGTCCGATACGTCCAAATCCATTAATACCTACTTTAACTGTCATTAAAGATTTCCTCCTTATGAAAATCAAAAATTTTTTTATTTTAAAGGGTTACCCCTTTTAAAATCTCATTTGCGGCAGCTTCATCTGTGATGAGCCACGTTTGTTTTGGTGCATTTTTCATATAAGCGCGGATTGCTTTAGCTTTCGACTTACCGCCTGCAATTGCAACGACATTCGAAATTTTCTGGACATCTTTTAACTGAAGTCCGATTCGAGGAATCTTATAAACAACTTCGCCCTCTTCATCAAAGAAATAGCCAAAAGATTCTGCTACAGCATTATTTTGCTTTAACATAACCATTTCGTCATCTGACATTTTACGACGTGCTGCCATATGCAACGCGCGTCCAATACTATGAACAACACAATTGCTCTGTTCAATCAGCGTCAACACCTCTTGGATCGAAGGTTCTTGCAGTAGTGAATTATACGTTTCAAGACTCAACTGTTCTGGAACATATAATGCTCTATGATGACCACCGGTTTTACTTGCCATTACAGCACTTACCGAATTAGCTTGAACCGTCATTGCTTCACCGATTCCACCTCTAGCTGGAACAAACAGATTATGTCTCTTTTCTGTTTCAAGTGTTCCCATGTGCTCTGCAGTCATTGCCATTGTTGTTCCGCCCATCACTGCAATAATATTACGTCCTTCAGGTAAAAGCAAATCCAACGAATCGGTCAAAATATCTCCGAACTCATAAAGAACTTTATCCTGATTGTCACTATTACCAGCTACAACGATACAACGTTTGATTCCAAAGTATTGACTGATTTCTTTTTCGACTTGATGCATGCCAAGTAGTTGATTCATCATCGACTCTAAACCTTGATAAACACCTAAGCCTTTTTCAGTTAATGTCATTCCGCTTTTAGAAGTTTCTATTAGTTGAAGATTTTTCAGGAAGTCTGTCTCAGTTCTTAAGACTCTTTCTGTTATTCCCATACTATCAGATAGGCTTCTACGTCCAATAGGCTGCATCCAGTATATATTACGAAGAATATGAAACCTTTCCTGCATTACATCGAGCAAATCTGGAGCAACTGCTTCAATCATTTTCAATTCATCTAGCATGATGCGCTCCTTCGTTGGTCCAAAAACGTCCAAGTAAGACTTAAAACGACCTATGAACTTTAAAAAAATAGGATTGACGTTCTTCTTTTTCATTGTTAAATTCTTTAACAGTCATAAAAGCGTCCCTCAATCTTATATACATAGTTTAACAGTTTTCATTCTTCTTTTCAAGAAAAAGAGATTATTTTTTTAATTAACCACTCTATTCATAATAGTTGATCCTATACTTTAGCCTGCAATCACAAACACGATCCACGCTCTCATTTCTAGTTTTAGTACAAATAAAAAAATCCAGACCCTACTCTGGATTTTTTAAGATGATATCATACCTTACAGGTCTTCTTCATAAAAGCGACCGAGAATTTTTACATTATCAGAAATGCTGACAAACGCAGATGGATCAGATTCTTTCATGGCAGCTTCTAACGCAGGTAATTCAAAACGAGTCACGACTGTCAGTAGTAGCGTTTGTTTGTCATGGCGATATGCCCCTTCTGCTTCATGGATAATCGTAATGCCTCGTCTCATTTTCTGTTGAATACCATCGATTACATCATCTGGATTTTTTGTGATGATCATAACCTGCATTTTCTTTTGCTTCGTATACACGGCGTCTGTTACTTTACCACTGACAAAAATTGACAACGCACTATAAAACATATACTGCCAACCAAACAAATATCCTGCTACGAAAATAATTAATCCATTGAAATACATGGATATCGATCCTACTGAACGTCCTGTTTTCTTACGGATCGTGATGCTAAAAATATCCAATCCACCTGATGAAAGACCATTTTTCAAAGCAAACCCAATCCCAGATCCCATCACTGCTCCACCAAATATCGCACAAATAATGGGATCATTAGATAAACTTGTTTGCGGTACAATCTGCATAAAAATTGAGGTTAATGTGACCGTTAAAAAGGTAAAAACGGTGAATTTTTTACCAATTTTTAGCCAAGCCACAAAGAACAGCGGGATATTTAAAGCATATAACGTAATCGATACAGGTACTTTAAACCCTACGATATTCGTTGATAAGGTTGTAAGAATTTGAGCTAGTCCTGTAATCCCACTGGAATAGATATTTCCTGGTTGATAAAAGAAGTTCATCGCAACAGATGCCAAAATCGCATAAACGATCGACACTGAAAGTTTTGTCGTATAATCATGGACAGGTAAACTTTCAAAAAATTTTTTCATGTAGAGGTAGCCTCACTTTACTTGATTCATTTGGTTCTTATTATACGTGCTTTACGATAAGAAAAAAAGGACAATCTTCAGAATAGAAGAAAATACTTATTCGTTACACGAATCAAGCTTTTGAAAAATTCAATCTTAATTGGCATTTAGGCTTTTCAATATTTCAGTATAACCTAAATTTTTAGCGTAATCTTCAGCTGTCCGTCCAGTATTATCTCTTAAATTTTTATCTGCTCCCGCTTCCAATAAAACAGTAACGATTTGCTGATATACAAGAGATCCATCTGTCAAAGCTACCGCTTCGATAAGGGCAGTATAGCCATAATTATTTTGATGGTCAATCTCTACACGTCCATCTTTTAATAGTAATTTCACATTCTCAAGATGTCCTTTTTCTGCTGCTGGAATCAATGCATTTCCACCGAAGCGGTTTACTTTTTGTTGATCAGGTGTTTGCTTTTCCAGCATGTAGCTTAAAATTTCAGTTTTCCCTTGCGCTCCAGCATAAAGATAAGGACTATCAGAAATTAAATCTTGTACATTAATATCCGCTCCCGCGTCAATCAGGATTTTGGCGATCTCAATGAAATTTTGATGCGTTGCAATCAGAAGCGATGTTTCTCCTCGTTCATTTTTTTCATTGATCGGATAGTCTTTATCTTTCAGTATTTCTTGAACTTTTTCAGCATTTTTTTCATTTACGGCTTGGATCAAGCTTCCGTTAGCAAACTCTTTGCGTGTAAATTCTGTTGTTTCCGTTGTATGCTCTAACTCTTCTTTAGTAGATTGACTACGTTCATCTTTTTTAATTCCCATATCCGTACTCTCCTCCGTTGGTTGTGTCTTCTCACTTTTATTCGTTTGACAGGCTGAAAAAAGTAGCAATGACGAAAACAATAGTAGCGTCTTCAATAAAAATTGCTTTTTCATTCTCGTAATCCCTCCTTTAATAATAGATTAAAACCAGTATAAAGGATAAATGTAAACGAATTATAAACAACGTAATTCATCTGTCTAAAGTTTAATTGGCCCATTCAATTGACGCGACGATCTTGTTTTGACCGTAAAAAAACGATTGGGAATTTCTCCCAACCGTTTTTCAGCAAATTCTATTCATCGACAGCCGTGACATCGATATTTAATTCAAATAATTGTAATGGTGAAACGACACTTGGTGCACTTGTCATTGGGTCAGCTGCTTTCCCATTTTTAGGGAAGGCAATTACTTCACGAATATTATTTTCGCCAGCTAATAACATCACTAAACGGTCTAATCCTAAAGCAATCCCGCCATGTGGAGGGAAACCATAATCTAAGGCATCTAGCAAGAAACCAAATTGTTCTTGTGCTGATTCTTTTGTAAAGCCTAGCGTTTCAAACATTTTTTCTTGCAACTCACGTTTATGGATACGTGATGAACCGCCACCTAGTTCGTAACCATTCAAGACAATATCGTAAGCTTCGGCATAAACGTTTGCTGGATCTGTCGAAAGTAGTTCAATATCTGATTCTTTCGGTTGGGTGAATGGATGGTGTGCAGATACGTAGCGACCAGCTTCTTCATCGTATTCAAACAATGGCCAATCAACGACCCACAAGAAATTGAATTTAGTATCATCGATCAATCCTAATTCTTTCCCTAAACGCGAACGTACGGCACCTAATGATGCTGCAACTATTTCCGGTTTATCAGCACCAAACATCAAAATATCGCCAACTTCTGCATTTGTCGCTTTGATCAAGTCATCAGAAACCTCTGTTAAGAATTTCGCGATTGGCCCTTTTAGACCGTCTTCTTCTACTTTTAACCATGCAAGTCCTTTGGCACCAAATTGACTTACATAGGTACCTAAGTTATCCATATCTTTTCTTGAATAGTTATCAGCAGCACCTTTAGCATTCAACGCCTTTACTTGCCCACCATTTTCTAGCGCCATTTGGAAGACTTTAAAATCAACATCTTTTACTACATCTGCGATATCAATCAATTCCATATCAAAACGAGTATCAGGTTTGTCACTACCATAACGTGCCATCGCTTCGTCGTAGCTAATACGTGGGAATGGTAATGTCACTTCGATCCCTTTTGTTTCACGCATCACTTTCGCTAGCATCTCTTCAGTCATTGTTTGGATTTCTTCTGGCGATAAGAAAGTTGTCTCTAAATCGACTTGTGTAAATTCTGGTTGACGGTCACCACGTAAATCTTCATCACGGAAACAACGAACGATTTGGTAATAACGATCGAAACCAGCATTCATCAATAATTGTTTAAAGATTTGTGGTGATTGTGGTAATGCATAAAAATGCCCTGCATGTACACGTGATGGCACTAAATAGTCGCGCGCGCCTTCTGGTGTTGATTTACCAAAATAAGGTGTTTCGATATCGATAAAATCAGTATCGTCTAAATAATGACGGATTGATTTGGTTACTTCATGACGTAATTTTAAGTTTGCAGTCATTTTTGGACGGCGTAAGTCTAAATAACGGTATTTCATACGGATTTCATCGCCGACATTGTTTTCATCTTCAATCAAAAATGGTGGTGTTTTTGCTGTATTTAAAATCGTGATATCTGTTGCCATCACTTCAAATTCACCGGTTTTCATTTTAGGATTGATTGCTTCTTTATCACGATACGTCAGCTCTCCAGTAATTTCAATTACATATTCGCTACGACATTTATCTGCAATTTCCCAAGCTTCTTTTGAATGGGCTGGATTGAACACCACTTGTGCAATTCCTTCACGGTCACGTAGGTCAATAAAAATAACTCCGCCTAAGTCACGACGTTTTTGTACCCACCCTTTTAATGTAATCACTTGTCCTACTAAATCTGCTGAGACTTCTCCACAGTATACTGTTCTTTTTGTCATTGGTCTTTGCTCCTTTTCATTTTTACTCTTTATTCATCAAACATCACGGTCATCATTTCATCATAGACTTCATCAAATCTTTCATAAATATCTGATAGTGGGAATGATTTTTCATTACGGTTAGCCATTGATTTTACGTTAACGATTCCCTCGGCTAATTCTGTTTCCCCTAAAGTCAAGGCAAGTTTGGCGTTTACTTTAGCGGCAGTTTTAAATTGGGCTTTTGCTTTGCGGTTCATAAAATCACGATCTGCTGAGAAACCAAAATCACGGATTGCTTGAACAAGTTTTAATGCCTCAATATTTGTCTGCTCACCAATTCCGACCACGTAAGCGTCAATGTCGTTGATTACTGGCACCACAACACCTTCGGCTTCCATAGTAATCAAGACACGCTCGATCCCCATCGCAAAACCAAAACCAGGTGTTGCTGGTCCGCCTAATTCTTCAACTAACCCATCATAACGTCCGCCAGCACAAATCGTTGCTTGTGCGCCCATACCTGGTGCTTCACTCATCACTTCAAAAATGGTATTTGTATAATAATCCAATCCACGAACCATATTACTGTCCACTACAAACGGAATGTTCAATTCATTTAACATTGTTTGAACTGTTTCAAAATGTTCTTTTGATGACTCGCTTAGATAATCTAAAATTGATGGCGCATTTGCTACGATCACTCGATCTTTTTTATCTTTACTATCTAATACACGCAATGGATTCTCGTGCAAACGACGTTTTGAATCCTCACTCAATTCAGCGGATTTTGGTTCTAAATAATCGATCAAAGCTTGACGATATGCCGCTCTTGTAGCTTTATCGCCTAAAGAGTTGATCACTAATCGAATTTGATTAATGCCTAATTGTTTGAAAAAGTCTAAAGCCATTGCCATACTTTCGACATCCACTGCGGGATTTTCGCTACCGAAAGCTTCTGCTCCGATTTGGTGAAATTGTCTTAAACGACCTGCTTGCGGACGCTCATAACGAAACATTGGTCCCATATAATACGTTTTATACGGTTTCGTAAATTCAGGTCCAAACAGTTTGTTTTCAACAAATGAACGAACGATTGGTGCAGTTCCTTCTGGACGTAATGTTACATGACGATCTCCTTTATCGTAAAAATCGTACATCTCTTTTGACACGATATCTGTTGTATCTCCTACACTACGAGAAATTACTTCATAATGTTCAAAAATCGGCGTACGGATTTCTTCATATTGGTAATCACGAAAAATCAAACGAGCAGTTTCTTCAACAAACTGCCACTTTTCTGAAGTTCCTGGTAATAAGTCATTGGTTCCTTTTGGTTTTTGATAACTCATTTGTTTCATCTCCTAGTTATTGTTTATTGGGACAACGATTTTTCGTCCTAGGTATAAGTGAGGTTTTATTTTTTATACTCTTTTCACTTATTTTATCGTCGATTCTTTTTTCCTTTATTAGCGCGATTTGGTGATTCAGTGATTCACTAGTATGGTAACTTCTCTCACTTCGTTCGCCAAGTATTGTTCATCATCTATTCTGGCGCAGCCAATCGCTATGCTTACAGACCTAAAAAGCAACTCACAATTTTTTTCTTTGCTTTTTTGGGATTGGGCTTTTGGTGATTCACTAGTATGGTAACTTCTCTCACTTCGTTCGCCAAGTATTGTTCATCATCTATTCTGGCGCAGCCAATCATAGTGATTCACAACAAAAATCGCCCTTGTATTAAATACAAGGGCGAATGAATAGACATACGCGGTACCACCTAAGTTTGAAAGATTGCTCTTTCCTTTAACGATTAACGCTCGTAACGGAACGGCTTTTATCCGTTCATCTCCAGAATGTCTTTCGATTTCTCTAATGAAGTTGCTTTCAGCCACGACAACTTTCTCTTATACGATTAGATTGAAATGTACTCGTTCTTTCATTGATTTTTGATATTATATATAAACTACTAAAATTTCCTCATAAAGTCAATAGGGATTCGACTAATTTCACATGCAATATCAAATAAAGAATGTTTATTTTGCTTTTCCACTATCTTTTAAAACAAAACACTTCACTGATTCACTTCTATAAACTACACTAAAAGAAATAAGTTAGGAGGGATCAGAATGACACAAAACGTACAAATTGGAAGAACAGAGGTCCACTCAACTCCTCTAGGTTTAGGTACAAATGCTGTTGGTGGTCATAATTTGTTTCCAAATTTGAATGATAATACTGGGAAAGAAATTGTCCATACCGCTTTAACAAATGGTATTACTTTACTAGATACCGCTTTCGCCTATGGAATGGGTCGTTCAGAAGAATTGATTGGCGAGGTATTAAAAGAATTTGACCGCAGTAAAGTAATTATCGCCACAAAAGCCGCTCATGATCCGGCTAAAGATGGTGCCTTTAATAATACACCAGAATTTTTAGCACGTTCTGTTGACGAAGCATTACAACGGCTACAGACAGAGTATATCGATATTTTTTACATTCATTTCCCAGACGAAACAACCCCTAAAAATGAAGCAGTAGCTGCTTTGCAAAAGATAAAAGAAACAGGAAAAATTCGAGCGATTGGTGTTTCTAATTTCAGTCTAGATCAGATTAAAGATGCAAATCAAGATGGTTATGTGGATATTGTGGAAGATGAATATAGTTTGATTCATCGTGAAGCAGAACAAGAATTACTGCCTTATTTAAAAGAAAATCAGATTTCTTTTATTCCCTATTTCCCATTAGGATCTGGTTTATTAACAGGAAAATATGAACGTAACATCACCTTTCCACCTGAAGATTTACGCAGTAAAAAACCAGATTTCCAGGGTGAACGCTTCAATGTAATTCTCGATAAAGTCAACCAACTTAAACAGATTGCAGCAGAGTACAACGCCAGTGTCGCAGAAATCGTGCTCGCATGGTACATCAAAAATCCTTTCATTGATGTTGTTATCCCAGGAGCAAAAAAGGTAGAACAAGTCATCAACAACGTCAAAGCGTTGGATGTTCATTTGACTGATGAAGATTATCACCGAATCGACAAATTATTTAAATAATTGCTAACTAATGGACTATTTTTACCAGAATTCTAGAGTTTAACCTTCAAAAAAAATAAACATACTGGAAATGATGAGTAAAATGGCTCTACTCATTATTTTCAGTATGTTTTTACTAAATTCCTAAAAGTTCTGTCAAAGCAGTCAGTGCTGTGGAAATCCCTTCAATCAGTTGCCTTGCTTCGTTTTGATACCCTTTTTTTGCAGACAAAGTCAGAATGATTTCCTTATCTAAAATGCCATAATAAAGACCAAATCCCTTTTTATTAACTGGTCCAAAGCTAAAGGACTCTACTATATCATACGGAATACCAGTAGTTGATATAAAGTCATCCCCTAGTATTTTAAGCGCTTCTGCTGAGAAAAAACTTCGACCTTCCTCTGGGTTAAGTGCCATCTTTTGAAGACCAAATAAATGGCGTTCAACTCCTTTTCCTTTTTGACATTGCGCAATTCGATCAGAATGGGCTGTTGCTGCTGCAAAGAATAATTCGACTAATTTTTCCTTAGATCCTGATTCTGTTGAATTGTAAAATGCTTCGGCAACTAATTTTTTCTCTTGACTGATCGAACGAGCAGATTCTGTCCGACCTTCAAAATACATACGCATAGCAACTGGTTCATAAACAGATTTTAGCTTGCCAAACACTTTTTGCTGTGCCATCGCTAAAGCAATATGAAAGAACGCATCTGGACTTACCTTTGCTTTTTTCATCCGTTCTTTACCAATTTCTGAGAGAACATGATGCATAAGAACATAAGAGTTATTTTCCATTTCGACATGTGTTCGGGCTTCTTCTAAAGTACTGATCATTTGGTTTGTTAAGGCCCATTCAAATGTTTGAACCAACTCAGAAGAAGATTTTTTTGTTGGCGCGTGTTCTACATTATCGAATGATTCAAAAATCTTGGTCAGTAAATTTAATGTTGGTACGCCGTCGATTGCTGTATGTTCCATGTTAAAACCGATATAACCGTTTTTCGTAATAATTGCTTGCATTGTTTTGCTTAAAAATTGGTGATTTGTATTCAATAATACTTCGTTGATTCGCTCTTCTTTTGATTCGTCTTTGCCATCGGAAAAACTCAGTACAAATAATGCATCTTCGATTTGCTGTAAGTTTAGACGATTCAATTCTTCTTTTTTGAGCTGTTGATAAATCAAATTTGACTGCGCTCTTTCAACTCCTGTTAAATAAGGAATTAAATGCTCCCCTTGTTTTGGTAAAATTCCACAAGATAAAATAAAGTTCAAATTTTCAGCTATTTGTTCTAAAGAGTTAATTTCTCCTAGATGGTTAGTTACTTCTAAACGGAAATAGGTACCGTTTACAAAAATGACGACATAATTCTCAGCAGGTTTCATTTCGCCTCTATGAAAAGAATCTCGCTCTTTTCCTGGTATTCTGCAACTTTTAAAAAAATTTAAGTAAAATGACATATCGACATGTTGATTCTGTTTGGTATATTCGATTGGATAGGTTCCATCGACGAAACGAAGATAACAATTGGTCATTTGATAAATAAGTTGTGCCGCTCGTGCCTCTTTCGATTTGATTCGATCGTAATAGCTGTCATCAATAACCATGGCAAAATTTGACTCACTTTGTAAATAGCCTCGGCTCTCTAAATAACTTTCTTCCCAAAGAGGTGCTAGCCAGCTGCCGTTCGTGTTTTCTGCCTGTTTCTCTAGGTCTTTTTGCAATAGTACACCATCAGAAACACTGAATGCTACGGCTCTTTTTTGAAAATCTTTTAATTCTTCTAATGTAACCAAGGGTCTCAACCACTCACTTAAAGCCGCCAGAGTTTCTTGTAATTCTGGAACAGGTAATTTTTCTAGTTTTGGTAATAACGCTTCTTTATATTTTTTCATCTTACACCTCAACAATCTTTTTCTATTTTATTATACCAAGCATTTACTCCGTACATGACTTTTTTCCGTAACTTATTAAAAAACATCATCCCTACTAGTCTCATTGCAGGAATGATGCTTTCTTATTTATCTTTTGTGTCTATAATAATTGTTACTGGGCCATCATTGATCAATGACACCGCCATATCAGCGCCAAATTCTCCTGTTTCTACTGGAATATTTAGTGCCTTCAGTTGTTTATTGAATAGCTCATACAAAGGAATTGCAGCCTCTGGTCTGGCAGCTTCTATAAAACTAGGACGGTTGCCCTTTTTAGTATCTGCGTACAACGTAAATTGAGAAACACTTAAAATACTACCTTGGATCTCTTGAATGCTTAGATTCATCTTACCAGCTGTATCCTCAAATACACGAAGCTTACTGATTTTACGAACTAAATACGCCACATCCTCGACATTATCAGTTTCATGGATGCCGAGTAAAACCATGAATCCTTGCTCTATTTTTCCAACACTTTTTTGATCAATGGTAACTTCAGCTTGCGTAACTCGCTGGATGACTGCCCTCATAGATTGTCCCTCCTAGCCATTGGTCCGTCGTACATTGTAAACGTCCGGTATGTTTTTGATTTTATCGACAATCGTTTTTAGATGTGCTAGATTTTGGATTTTCACTGTCACATGGATCATTGCCATTTTATTTTTCGTTGGCTTGGCTTCCACACTGACTAAGTTTTTTGTCATTGAGCTAATGACTTGAAGAACATCATTTAATAACCCACTGCGATTGTAGCCATAAATCTCTAAATCTGCATCATATTCTTTATTTGAATTATTCGTATCTTCCCATTCAACTTCAATCAAACGTTGCGCAAGTTCTTCTTGATGCTGTACGTTAGGACAATCTGCCCTATGAATTGAAACGCCGCGCCCTTTTGTGATGTAACCGACGATTTCATCACCTGGTACAGGGTTACAGCAACGACTGATTCGAACAAGTAGGTTTTCAACTCCTTGAATCACAATTCCGCCTTCGTGACGAACTTTCATTTTATCAGATTCTTTTTTGACTGGTTGTGTCATCAATTCCTCTGCTTCTTGTTTTTGGCGTTCTACTTCTTGCTCTTTCCGTTCCTTCTCAGTCAAACGATTAAAGACTACTTGAGCACTGACTTCACCATACCCTACGGCTGCATACAAATCATCTTCTGTTTGGAAATTGAAACGATCCAACGCTTCTGCCATTTTCGCTTTACTTAAAAATTCTTTGGGTGTAAATCCATGTTCCATTAAATATTTGCTGATGGCATCATGCCCTTTGATAATATTCACTTCACGATCTTGGATTTTAAAGAATCGTTTGATCTTATTTCGTGCTTTACTAGTCGCAACCATTTTCAACCAATCTCGACTTGGACCGAAGGAATTCGGAGACGTCAACACTTCAATGATATCCCCATTTTTTAATGTATAATCCAACTGAACCATTTTACCATTGACTTTCGCACCGGTTGTTTTATTGCCGATTTCAGTATGCACACTATATGCAAAGTCTAGCGGTCCAGAACCTTTAGGCAATTCCGTTACTTCACCAGTTGGTGTGAATACGTAAACTTTGTCGCTGAAAATATCGCCTTTTACACTTTCCATAAATTCAGAAGCGTCATAGCTTTCATCTTGCAATTCAAGAATTTCACGGAACCAACTTAATTGTTTTGTGTCAGTATCTTCATCAACCTTTTCAGTCTTACCTTCTTTGTAGGCCCAATGAGCAGCAACCCCGAATTCAGCAATCTGATGCATTTCATGGGTTCTGATTTGAACTTCTACTGGATTGCCTTTTGGTCCGATAACAGTCGTATGGATGGATTGATACATATTCGCCTTAGGCATCGCGATATAATCTTTAAAACGCCCAGGCATCGGTGTCCATTTCGTATGAATCGCACCTAGTACAGCATAACAATCTTTGATTGAATCAACGATAACGCGAATCGCTAGTAAATCATAAATTTCGTTGAATTGTTTTTTCTGATCTTTCATTTTGCGATAAATCGAGTAAATGTGTTTTGGACGGCCATAGATTTCAGCATAGATATCTAAATCTTCTGTCGCTAAGCGAATATCCTCTACTGCTTCCTCCACATACGCTTCGCGCTCATCTCTTTTACTTTGCATCAAATTAACAATTCGATAATATTGGTTTGGATTGATGTAGCGCAGTGCGGTATCTTCCAACTCCCATTTAATACGACTGATCCCTAAGCGATGAGCAAGAGGCGCATATATTTCGATGGTTTCTTGAGCAATTCGGCGCTGTTTATCTTCTCGTAAATGCTTTAATGTACGCATATTGTGTAAACGGTCAGCTAACTTCACCATAATCACGCGTAAATCTTGCGCCATTGCCAATAGCATTTTTCGATGATTTTCAGCTAATTGTTCCTCATGGGATTTATACTTAATTTTTCCAAGTTTGGTTACACCGTCTACCAGCATCGCAACGTCTGCACCAAATTCATTCGCTAAATCTTCTAATGTTACATCTGTGTCTTCTACTACATCATGTAGAAAACCTGTTGCAACTGTATGTGGATCCATCCTTAATTCTGCTAAAATACCAGCCACTTGGATTGGATGGATAAAATAAGGTTCACCTGACTGTCTGACTTGGCCTTCATGCGCTTTTTCAGCATAATCACATGCTTTTTGAACAAAAGCAACATGTTGAGGTTCCATATATTTTGACACGAGCTTAATAACACCTGGTCCTGTCATGATTTCCTCTTTTGGCATGGTTCTCACACTCCTTTATCTGCATCAGTTAAAAACTACGTGTTGTTCTAACACATTAGTTATGCTCCTTTAACTAACGGTTCAGCACTCTTTTTATTTATGTAAATGATCGATCGTTTTAAAAAAAGAAAAGTACCACTTGAAACAGTAGCACTTCCAACATCTTTTATTATACTAACATTTTTCTGGATTTTCAATTCTTCAAATTTTAATTCCATTTCGAGATCAACGGTAAAATCTCACGACCGTTACTGATTCCGATATAAGACGCCCCAGCTTGAAAAAGAAGTTCAATTTCAAGTAAGGTTGGCGCTTTGACGTTCACTTGAAAAGTCATTCGTTTTTTTCTCCTTGTTCTGAAAATACTCATATCATAAATTGCTTGTTCCATCGTTAAATTTACCCCTAAAGAAATAGCACTGACATTTAGCTCTGCAAGATTCCTCGTGACGATCTGCTTTTGTTCATCCGTTATATCCGTGCTATCTATAAAGAACCCTAGAGCATTTCGTCCAAATGATAGTTGCTCTAAAGCCTGAAAACTCTGATTCCCATATATATTCAAATCTTCTGGTGCCATAGTCACAAAAACATCCGATGCACCCTCTCTGTACAACTGTCCTGTTTCAAATGCCTTTTTTGCTAATGTTCCGCGACCTAGCGGAAAATCAACGAAACTGCCTACTTGAATCTTCGTTCCTGTTAATAATTGCTTTGCTCTTGCAACATTATAAGGTAAAACAAAAATTGAACGAACAGGAAATTCTTTTAAAAAAAGAATTTCTTCTGTGAACTGTTGATCTGTAAACGATGGATCCATTAACATAATTGAAAGTCGTTGCAACTCTAACTCCATAAATAGCCCCCTAAACCTTACACTAATTCAAATTGATAACTAATGGCGCTTAACGCATATAGCGGCGCCGTTTCTGCACGTAAAATCCGTGGTCCTAAACCACAAATAATCCCACCATGTTCTTGAAATTTCTCGATTTCAGTTGGCGAAAAACCACCTTCTGGTCCAAAAATAATCAAGAATGATTCTCCAATAACTAATTCAGAAAGTGCTGTTGCAAAGCGACTACGTTCCCCAACTTTTGCAGACTCTTCATATGCAATCAACACTTTGTCATAACTAGAAAAAACATCGATCAGCTCTTGTTCTTTCTCTAATAATACAATATCTGGTGCAAACTGGCGATGAGATTGTTCAGCTGCTTCTGTCGCAATCTTTTTTAAACGTTCAGTTTTTTTAGCTAGTTTTTTTTTGTCCCATTTCACAACAGATGCTTTAGCTGGAAATCCTATAAATTTGTGGCTACCAAGCTCTGTTCCTTTTTGTACCACCCATTCTAGTTTATCCCCTTTAGGATAGCCACAAGCAATCGTAACGTTGACTGGTAGTTCTTTTTTAGCTTGTTCTTTACCAATTTCTTTTAAATAAACGGCTTCTTCGGTCACTTCGGTGATTTCAGCAATGATTGCTAACCGATCACTAAATACCAAGAAAACGTGTTGTTTTGGTTCCATTCGCATTACTCGAACGATATGGTGATAATTTTCTCCCATAATCGTATAATGCTCTTTCGCTTCATAAGGTTCAGTTAGAAAGTAACGTTGCATCTTACTCTTCCTCTATTTTCTTTAAAATAATCGCATACCAATCTCCTTGTTGGAAAATCTGATCTACAAGAAAACCTGCTTCTATCATTTTCTCTACAATCATCTCTTTTTTCTCATGGATGATTCCAGAAACAATCAATGTTCCATCATCTTTCAATAAATGCCAAGCATCTTCGATCATCAAAGTAATAATATCCGCTAAAATATTGGCTACGATCACATCTGCTTCAATCGTTACATTTTTCAACAAGTCGTTGGCCGAAACATGGACATCACTTGCGATTGGGTTCATATCCATATTTTCTTTTGCTGCAGTAACCGCTACTTCATCTAGGTCGTACGCATAAACTTCTTTTGCGCCTAAATGTTTACTTGCAATACTTAAAACGCCTGAACCAGTTCCTACATCAAGAAGCGTTTCGCCTCCTCGCAATACAGTTTCCAGTGCTTGCAATGTTAAGCGAGTTGTTGGATGCGTCCCTGTTCCAAAAGCCATTCCTGGATCTAACGTAATTATTTTTTCAACCGTATCTTGCGGTTCATATTTTTCCCAACTTGGTACAATTGTTAGAAAGCGAGTCACACGAACTGGGTGATAATATTTTTTCCAGGCTGTCGCCCAATCACTTTCAGCTACTTCACTTACAGTCACTTCATTTTTACCGATTGCAAGCCCAAATTCTGGTAAACGAGTAATACTTTCTTTAATAAAAGGGAGTATTTCTGGTAGAAAAGTCGTCTCAGGAAAATAAGCCATGACCAAAGCACCGTCTTTGATATGAGTAAATTGTTCTTTATCAAGCAATTCTCCATATAGATCACTTTTGAAATTTTCTACATCTAAAGAATCTTCAATGGCAACACCACTGGCTCCTGCTTCCATCATAATATTAGAGATTGCTTCAACTGCTTCACTAGCTGTTTCAACTTTTACTTCTGTCCACTTCATACGATCACCTCTTTTTAATAGCTTGGATAAGCGATATATGTATCACCATCTGCTTTTTGATACTTTTGAACAGCTTCTTTAAAAGCTTCTTCCGACCATTTCAACTCAAATACTACTTGTCCTTCATCCGTTAAAAAGTCTAGCAAATCATTTTGTCCTTCTGTTAAAACATCATTTAAATAATCGACAAAACCATCCAGCACAGACTGTTTGATTCCTTTTTTGCCCTCATAAGGAATGGCCGCTAGAAACTCTTCCTCAGCTAAAGAAGATTTGTCAGGATTATAAAACAAAATACTGTCTTCAAATTCAATGATTTCTTCTTCTGAAACTGTTCCCTGTGCATCATCAATTTGTTCATGAGTAGTATTTTCAGCAAACAAACGAAAAACAACCTCAATTATATGGTTTTTGCTGTTCCAATCAAGAGCTACATCATATTCTGTGATTTTCTTGGTAATTTGTTGATCTAAATAAGTTAACATCGTTACTTTTTTCATTTATTTTCTTCCTTCCAACCAAAGTCTTTTTGATCAATATCACTTCTTCTTTGTTTTGAGATATAAGGATTTCCTGAAACAACATACCGTAAAGGTCGCTCCGTCCAGATGCCTTTATTAGGGATTCCAATACGAGGAAGTGAAATGATTTTTTTTGGTATTTTTCTTTTTTCAGGAACAATACGCAACGAACTATCGAAAATCGATTGCCCATATAATTCTTTAGTGATTCCTAAAGCTGAAACCAGTTTTCCAGGCCCATTTGACAATTCCATTTCTTTTCGTCCATTACGATTTGCTTCCATTTGTTCGAGTCCTTCCACAGGTTCAATGGCACGAATCATGACTCCTTGAGGTTTGCCTTTTTCCTGAGTGACCATATTTAAGATTAAATGTGTATGCATTGTGTATAAATAAATCGTTCCCGGCTTATCATACATAGCTTTTAGCCGTGGGGTCTCTCTTAATCCAAAACTGTGAGCCGCTTCATCTTCAGGGCCTAAATAGGCTTCTGTATCAACGATATATCCGCTAAGTATTCCAGCATCTGTCTCATGCTCTAAGTACATCCCTAATAAGAATTGAGCGATCTCTTCTGTTGATTTTGTATTAAAAAAATGTATCGTTTTTTCCATTATTTTTCACCATCTCTTATCATACACGAATCTAGGGCTATTATCCATTGAAAAAACAAACGTTTCGTAAGATAAAGTCTGATTTTTTCTTGTTTTAATGGACAAAACGCCCCTTTGTACAAACGTACGTTCTTTATGGTATAATGTCTAGATAATGAAATTTTGTTAAGTGACTTGGGCTACGTTTCGAAAAAAAGAGAACATCTGGTTTTAGATTAGAGAGCCATTCTCAGCTTTCCCTATTTCTTTGTCAGAGCTTAACGAGCCCGCTACGCTTTTAAAATAAGGAGGTTCAACCATGCAAAAACCTTTAGCTTATCGCATGAGACCATGCAATTTAGATGAGGTCGTTGGGCAACAACATCTTGTTGGGTCAGGGAAAATCATTCGTCGGATGGTTGAAGCGCGCATGCTTTCATCTATGATTTTATACGGTCCACCTGGTACTGGTAAGACCAGCATCGCCAGTGCCATTGCGGGTTCTACAAACTACGCCTTTCGCTTGCTGAATGCTGCAACAGATACCAAAAAAGATCTGCAAATTGTCGCCGAAGAAGCAAAAATGAGTGGAACTGTGATTTTATTATTAGATGAAGTTCATCGTTTAGATAAAACAAAACAAGATTTTTTATTGCCTCATCTTGAAAGTGGTCGCATCATTATGATCGGGGCAACGACTGAGAATCCATATATTACAATCAATCCAGCCATTCGAAGTCGAACACAAATTTTTGAAGTCAAGCCCTTGACCGAACTTGATATTCAAAAAGCAATCAAAGAAGCATTAACGGATACAGAGCGAGGTTTGGGCGAATTTTCAGTTGTATTAGAAGAAAAAGCTTTGCTCCATTTATCACGTGCTACAAATGGTGACTTACGTAGCGCTTTAAACGGACTTGAATTAGCTGTAAAATCCACACCTGAAAATGGAAATAAAAAAGTCGAGATCACTCTTTCGATCATTGAAGAATGTGTCCAACGTAAAGCATTGACGCATGATAAAAACGGCGATGCCCATTATGATGTGATTTCCGCATTTCAAAAATCGATTCGTGGCAGTGATGTTGATGCTGCACTTCACTATTTAGCTAGATTAGTTGAAGCAGGTGATTTACCGATTATTTGTCGTCGTTTGATGGTGATTGCATACGAAGATATTGGGTTAGGTAATCCGCCCGCAGCTGCTCGCACGATAACAGCTGTCCAAGCCGCTGAAAAGCTTGGTTTCCCAGAAGCAAGGATTCCACTTGCCAGCGTAGTTATCGATTTATGCTTGTCTCCAAAATCAAATTCTGCTATCAGCGCAATTGACGCAGCTTTAGCCGACATAAGAGAAGGAAAAGCTGGAGATGTTCCTGATCATTTGCGAGACAGTCATTATTCAGGCGCAAAAGAATTGAATCGTGGAATTGGCTATCAATATCCTCATAATTTTGAAAATGCTTGGGTCGATCAACAATACCTTCCTGATAAAATAAAACAAGCTCATTACTATGAACCTGTCGATAATGGAAAATATGAACAAGCATTGCACCAGCAGTATCAACGCATTCAAGAGTGGAAAAAGAATAAGAAATAAAAAAACGATCCGCTCTCAAATCTAAGCACCCTCGTTGCTGTTTGGTTTATATTGTGCTATTATAAAGATGGTAAATCTGTGATGTACGCGTTGTCTTTTTTGTGTGTTGACCGAACATTTTATTGATATCTAGGGATCCTTCTGGTACCTAAGCTGGTAACATGCCTTATCATTTGGTAGTTCGAAGCTGTCAGTCGTGGAACCCACCTGCTTTGTTTGCGGGTTCAATACTATAGGACGAATAACGGCATCGACGGATTTTACCATTTTTATTTTAGTTTTTTAGACAATTTGCGAAGTGCAAATTGTTTTTTATTTGACGGAGGTTTGATGCATGGTTCGCATACTTATTTTTATGTCTGTGGCTTTATTAGTTATTATTGGGCTCTATTTATTAAAAAAGGCACACGTTTTTTTACCATTGATACACGACGGTGAACCTGATGAAACTATTCAGTTCTTACATCAGTTTGGTATTTTTTATTTGATTTTAGCTGCTATCGGTATTTTAGTTGGGATCTTTAATTTGACCTTTTTTTCTTTGTTCTATATTTTTAGTTTACTTGCTATTTCAGCTATATTTACCGTGATGTTAGCCAAGAAGATTCTGTAATTGTATCTTCTTTTTTTATTTGCTTTTTTGTCATTTTGTTCTACAATTAAAGTATAATGAATTATGTATTTTCAAAAATTGAAAGGAGTGATTAAAATGTTACAAAATTATCGTAAAATCATGGTTGCTGTCGACGGCTCATCTGAGGCGGAACTAGCTTTTCAAAAAGCAATGAATGTTGCTATGAGAAATGATGCAGAATTATTATTAGCTCATGTTATTGACACACGAGCGTTCCAATCCGTTTCTTCTTTTGATGGTGTGTTAGCTGAACAAGCTACTGAAATGGCGAAACAAACATTAGAAGGATACAAGGAACAAGCTAAAGAACACGGGTGTGAAAGAGTCTCTAGTGTGATTGAATACGGTTCACCAAAACCTTTAATCGCTAAACAATTGCCTCAAGATCATGATGTTGATTTGATTATGTTAGGTGCTACTGGTTTAAATGCTGTGGAACGATTGTTTATTGGTTCTGTTTCTGAATATGTTATTCGTAATGCAGCTTGCGATGTTCTAGTCGTAAGAACTGACTTAGACAATAAAATACCCGTTCAACAAGATGATGAATGAATTGATACAAAAAAAGGAGCAACTCGTTAAAAGGCGAGTTGCTTCTTTTTAATTTAAAATTTATTTTCTTAGACGCTCGACATCACGAGCAATCATTAATTCTTCATCTGTTGGAATCAACAATACTTTTACTTTAGACTCTTCAGTAGAAATAACTGACTCTTTTCCACGAACATTGTTTTTATCATCATCTAGCTCGCAACCGAACCAAGTCATACCTTTGATTACTTCGCTACGAACATGTGAATCATTTTCACCAATACCCGCAGTAAAGACAATTGCATCCACGCCGTTTAATACAGTTACGTAACTACCGATGTATTTACGAATACGATCTGTAAAGATATCATATGCTACTTGAACTGCTTCTTTGTCCATGTTTGCTTCTAAATCACGCATATCACTAGAAATACCAGTCAAACCAAGTAAACCTGATTTTTTATTTAAGATATCGATCATATCTTTGATATCTGTTAATTCAAGTTTTTCCATTAAGTAAGCCAATAAAGAAGGATCGATATCTCCAGAACGAGTGCCCATTGTTACGCCAGCAAGCGGTGTGAAGCCCATTGATGTATCTACAGATTTACCACCATCAACCGCTGTGATTGAAGCTCCATTACCAAGGTGACAAGTAATGATTTTTAATTCTTCAATTGGGCGACCCAGCATTTCTGCTGCACGGTCTGCAACATACTTGTGGCTTGTTCCGTGTGCCCCATATTTACGAGCTGCGTATTTGTCATAGTATTCAGTTGGAATGCTGTATAAAAAATTATGTTTTGGCATTGTTGTATGGAAGGCTGTATCAAAAACCGCAACACTGATAATATCAGGTAAGATTTTTTTAAAGGCTTTGATTCCCATTGCATTTGCTGGATTGTGTAAAGGTGCAAGATCTGCTAATTTTTCGATTTTTGCTAACACTTCATCATCGATCACAACAGAATCTTTAAAGTCTTCTCCACCTGCAACTACACGGTGACCAACACCTGTAATTTCATCATAAGAAGCTAAAATGTTCAATTCAGTCAATTTATCTAATAACATTTTTACTGCAACATCATGATCATTAATGTCGATGATCTCTTCATATTTCTTATCTTCACCGTATTTAATTGTGAAGATTGAATCATTTAAACCAATACGTTCAACGATTCCTTTAGCGATAACTTCTTCATTTGGCATTTGATATAACTGCCATTTTAAACTTGAACTTCCAGCATTGATTGCAATTGTTTTAGACATAATACTCTCCTCTTTATCAGTTGTTTTATTTTAAATTCGAAGACTTCCAAGCCTCAAATTGTTTAAAAAATTGAGTTACTTTTGCAGGATCTTTTAATGAACCTAGTTTTGCAACTAGTACTTCTTTTACTTGTTCACTATGTTTACCTTTATTTTGTACAAACAGAATACTTTTGCTTGATTGGACTGATTTAAAAAGTTCATCAGGCAACTGAATCATCCCTTGTAGATACACATTTTTTTGCAGCCAATTTTTGAAGAATGAACTTTGTTCTGTCTCTAAAATATTGGTTGGTATCAAAAATAGTCCATATCCGTCTGGTTTAACAAATTTCATTGCTTGTTCCATCAATAAATGATGTGCATAGCTATGGCCTTCTTCTGCTGCTGAATCAAAGTCTTTTGCTTTTTCATCATTCGGATAATAACCGATTGGCAAATCACTGATAGCTACATCAACAGGATCGACAAGTAAGTCCTGTAATCCATCTTGATGGAATAGTTGTATTGCAGCCTTTGTCCATTCATTGTTCGTTGCTGAAACAGACAATAAGGTATCGTCAATATCCACACCAAAGCCTTGAGCTGTGTACTTCGCTATGTTTAAGTTGAGAATGATCGTCAGAAGTAGATTTCCCATCCCAGTTGCAATATCCAATACTTTTAGCGATTGCTCTTTAATATACAGTTGCTCGATCAAATAAACAAATAAAAAGCCAATACTATCCGGCGTTAATTGATGATTTGCCTGTAAGGATTCTGCTTTATTCCCTTTAAGTAAAATCAACTGTGACAAACGTCTAATCTCTTCTGGTTCTAATTCGATTGCTTGTAGTTGTTCATAGATGTCTTTAAGTTTTTGAACAGTTTGTCCATCTGGCACATCGTCTTGCACACGCACTTGAAAATTATCAATGATATTTTCACCATTTTCAATGTAGGCATCTAAAAAAGAAGTATCCAAAGATCGTTTAAGTAATCCGATAGCCTGTTCCATTAAACCGAAAGCCTTTTCTATTTTCTCAGGGAACAAGTGAAACACCTCAATTTCCTTCTATAATATAACAATTTTCATACCTGTTCTATTTTAACGAAAAATCAGACAATAATCAATCAATTTCCTAATAATATTTGAAAATCATTGAACTACTCTCATTTTTTTGGGAAATAATAAAAGACTTCTAATTGATTTTCATTTAAAAACGAATCGCTGTATTAGTCTTTTTTAGCATAAGTTTGATACACATTTCACAGATTCTTAATTCTTGTCATTTCACTATTCAGTTAGTTAGATGACATAGTTTGATTTGGTTTGTTTTCTTCTTGATATTGTTCTTGAAATTTATACGTTGTTTGGTTTAAATGAATGGTAACGTCTAATATTGGTTGATTATATTCGTACCGTAATATTCCTGTGGAAAAATTCTGTTGTCCTTTTTTTACAAGTGCTCTCTTCTCTGCTTTAAGGTCTGCAAGAAACATGCTCAACATTGTCTTAGCGATATAATACTCTTTGGTTTTTTTGGTAAATCTTTGTGTGAGTTGAAAATCTTCCAAAACGAATGTAAAAATGAAACTAAACAAAAAAACAAATAATAATGCTGTAAGTAATACGCCACCTTTGTATCTCTTATTCATACTCATGCTCACGCGTGATAATCCACTTTGCAGTAACATTTAAGTTATTTTCAAATATTACTTTTATTACGACAGATTTATCTTCCTCTACAAACCTAACTTGTTTGACCCCCATTAAAAGAGGCTGATACCCTCCGTTTTCTACTTTTACAATTTTGCCTAATTTATGCTCGATCCAAACCTGTTTGTTATTTTTTTTATTTCTAAGCATTATTTTGTTTATTTGGGTATTTTCATAACGACAATTTCTCAATTCATTTTCTAGTTGGATCACAAAAATCTGCCATTCTTTTTGCCGCTCACTTTTCAGTTGATTCGTTACAATAGCTGCATTTTTAATTGAAGCTGAAAAAAGCATGCAAATAATTGATAATAGGAACAGCGCAAGTAATGATTCCAATAATGTAAATCCTAAAAGATCATTCCGTAGGTTACTCTTTCTTAATTTCAAAATGCTCGTTTTCACCTATAACCTCCACTTCGATCAACTTATTTGCAACTTGATAAACGCGTAGTTGATAGTCGCCATTCTCTGTATGAATATCTCGTAACAGCGGTCCTCCGTAATTTTCAAAGTGTTTCATTTCTTCATATAAAACTCTGTAAAGTATTAATTGATTAGTTGCGTGTTTATTCTTTTTTAGTAAAAAAGTATTTAATGAAAGATAACTGCCAATGATCAAACACATTAACCCTAATGCAATCAAACTTTCAAGGAAAACATAGCCACTATAACCGGTTGATTTTCTTAACATAGCGACCACTCCCTAATTGAAATTGAAATTCAATCAATTGATTTTTTTCCGTCCATGAAAAAGAAAATTTGGATAGTTTATCGATATTTCCAGAACCTTTTTTAAACGTAAGCTTATCTGGTCCAACAGTTTGTAACGATACTGGGATTGTGAGTCCCTTTTCAACTACTTGTCCATCTTTAAACTTAATTTGTTTAGCCTGCTCCAAAAATATAATTTGTGTATCGATTGTATTTACAACTGCCATTTGCTGTGTAAAAAGCAATTTTTTCTCAAAAGACGATAAAAATTGATCAACCTCCAAAGCTTGTTTCCATTTATTAATACTAAGTGTTGGTAGTAACATAAATACCGTACAAATAAACAACACTATTAACGATTCTATTAATGTAAATCCCTTCACATTCATAATCCTTACTTGCTCGCCTGATACTTGTCGTACTGCTCTTGGGTAATATATTCTTCTTTTAACAACTGCTCTACAGTAGGGGATTGATTTTTCTCCATAGTATAAAGATCGATTTGTGTTTCAACGATCTTAACAATTGCTTCATTGCCTTTTTTATCTACACCTTCTTTATGTTTTGAAAGATTTGGAACAAATAGTAAGATTAAAACAGAAATAATCAATAGTACTACAAGCATTTCTAACAAGGTAAATCCTTTATTTTTTATTCGTTGTTTTTGCGTGTTCATAAAAAATCCTCCATTCCCCCATAAATAGGCAAAAGCATGGCAGCATAAATACTAACTACCAATAATGCAACAATTAAAAAAATAATTGGTTGGATCCATTGAATTATTTTTTCCATGCGCTTAAAAAAATGCTGCCAACAAAGTTCGCTATATAAAATCAACTCTTTTCCTAAATTCCCTTTTATCTGTCCTTGCTGAATAATCAACGATAACTCTGGCGAAAAGAAACTAAATCTGGGTAACTGTTCATAAAACGTATAGCCTGACATCGATTGTTCTTCAATCCTTTCCGCCAGTTCACTCATCAAAGATTTCTGATCAGTTCCGCGCATCAACTGGATGACCATTTTGATCTCTAATCCTTGAGAAAATAATTTACCCCATTCAAGTGCGAAAAATGCTGAATTGTATCCTTTATATAGATTACCTACAAGTGGTATCTTCGCAATAAATTCAGCTTTTTTTAAAAAGGTTTTTTTGCTCAAATACCACCGTGTCAAAAGAATCATATTTGTTAATGCCAATAAAATGGTCAGTATATAATATGGACTTTGCCGAATAAATTTGATTCCGATATTATCGGCTTGAATTGTGCCATTTGTCATTAATTGAGGTAGCAACACTTGACGAATACTTATCAAAACAACGGTTAAAAAAAGCAAAAGTAGTATCGGATAACTGATTACTTTATAGAAATTTTGCTGCTGTTTGTCCACAAGTTTCATATGTTGTTTGATTTTATTTAATGTTCCTGCTATATCACCATGTGTTTGAGCAAATTCAATTTGGGTAACGATTGTTGTCTTAAATCCTAGTCTAGCTAAACTACCATAAAACGAATCACCACGTTCCATCTTATCGATCAAGTAATCGATAACAGATTCTGAAATTGAACGAGATTTTTTCATAAACATCAAACTTTCTTGAATCGTAAATCCATTACTTAATAAATCTGCTAACAACTGGATAAACAATTGCTGTTGAATACTTGATAGTTTAATGTTCTTTTTCTTCTTCAAATGTTTGATTATCGATAAATCCATACGCCCAAACCTTTCTTAATTCAGCTGACCAATTAGAAGACATTTTTTCTGAAAAATTATAATCCATAAGCAATCCACTTAACTCTTTGTTGTTAGTCATCTTAAAAGGCAATAATCGCTGATAAATTATACCTGTTACACATTCTCCGATTTCTCTTTGCTGAACGCCTAATTCAGCCAGCCTTTCATATACTCCAGTCACACTTCTCGCATGAATCGTTGCAAATACTGTATGTCCAGTTAACGCGGCTCTGATTGCAGCTTGTGCTGTAAGCCCATCTCGAATTTCACCAATGATCAAAATGTCTGGTCTATGACGTAAACAGGCCTTGATCAACACATCATAAGTCAGATCGATTTTAGTATTGGTCTGCAACTGAAGAAATGATGGTTCTTCAATTTCAACTGGATCTTCTATTGTAATCACTTGCTGAAATTGATCTGTCTCTTTTGCCAACTTATACATCAGTGTCGTTTTACCAGATCCAACCGGTCCACAAAATAGATGTAATCCACGACGTTTGATATGTTTTCTGACACTCATTAATTGTTTTGGTAAAAAATAATTTTCCTGACTATTGCCAAAAACATGTAAAAAGCGAATCACTAAGCTCTCCCGTTGTCTAAAATCTCCTACTGTCGATAATCGCAATCGTATCCCTCTCTGATTGATCGCATAAGTCACAGCGCCAACCTGTGCTTTTCTTTTTTCGCCAACATCCATACTGCCAATAAATTTAAAATGAAAAATTAATTTTTCGCCATCTTCTTCATCTAATTCTTTAAAAATTATTTTGTGCTTTCCTTTCCTTGTAAATACTTGAACTTTATTCTCCGTTGGCAAAATATAGATATCTTGTACATATTCTGTCAGTCCCCATTCTATTAGCCTTAAAGAAAGCTCTTTAATATCCATCTTCTTCCCTCCTTAAAACAATATACGCAACTTTATGCATTATCTGTGTAAAAAAGAAAAAAATGAGACAAAACTAAAAATTAGTTTCACCTCATTCTCTAAATCCAAATATACGTTTAAAAATAGTGTTTCATTATTTCTTGATTCTGTCCATTTACCAATAAATAAAAATAAAGCCCTAAATGTTGAAAATCAACACTTACGGCTTTATCAAGAGTTCTGATGCACTATCTTCCCCAAAATAGTTTATCGTTTTGATATATCTATTATACTAAAAAATTGATTGGAATAACTTTCAGAAATTGTTAATTTTATTAAAATTTTTGAGAAAAAGTAGCTCTTGCTCAAAAGGGTTGAACAAGAGCACTGCTTTATCTAACGACAAAGACTTAGATCAACTTTATTATACCAAATAATCTTTAAAGATTTTCTCAATCTCTTAGTACAAAGTGATAAATTTTTGACAATAAATGAAGATTAATTACTTTTTAATCCTTTTACTATTTGATTTAATAGATAGACTGGAACTCCTAGCAAGGTTATACCAATACCAACACTTGCTAATAGTGTTTGTGTGAACAACGTAGTAATTAGAATGAATAGTCCTCCAAAAATCGCTATAATAGGAATAACCGGATAAAATGGAACTTTATAAGGACGATTCAGCTCTGGTTCTCTTTTTCTTAGAATCAACACCGCAGAAAAAATCAATAAGCTAAACAGCCACATAACAAAGATCAACATATCTGTCAATAAATCAAAACTACCTAAAAACATCATGATTGCTGCAATGCCAAATTGAAAAATTCCAGAAATGTACGGAACGACAAATCTTTTGGATAATTTTTGAAATTGCTTGCTACATGGAATCATCCCATCCAATGCTAATGCATAAGGAACTCGAATCCCTGTTAACGTGTACCCATTTAACGCCCCATAGACTGAGATCAAAATGCCAATAGTGACTAATTTACCACCAATCGAACCAAAAATATGAATAGCAGCTTCTGATGCAGCATTTAAATTTCCAGAAAGTTGTTCGATTGGTAATGTTTTAAGAAAAACAAAATTAATCAAAACATATACAAAGGTGATAAACGTTAAGCCTAAAAAAATCGCCTTAGGCAAATCTTTTTCTGGTCGTTTCATTTCACCAGCCACAGCCCCAACTCCCAGCCAACCATCATAAGCAAACATAGTCGCTAGTAAGGAACCGCTAAGTGCTTGGATGAAACTACTATCTCCACCAGCTTTAATGGGAATCACGGATACCTCAACATTGGCTGGCATAAAAAGACCTACCAACACAATCAATACAATTGGGATCATTTTTATAACCAGTGTAAATGATTGCAAATTCGAAGCTGCTTTAGTTCCCAACAAATTGATTAAGGTGACACTTAATCCAGTTACCAAGGCTACCGGCAAAAGAAAGTCACTAGACAAATGAAATAAGTGAATAAATTGTGTGCTGAAAATAATCGATAATGCCGCAATATTAGCAGGAAAATAAATCACACTTTGCGCCCAACCAAGTAAAAAACCTGGTAGCTTTCCATATGTATATTCGATATATTTAACAGCTCCACCCGTTTTTGGAATAGCCGTAGCTAATTCAGCACTCGTTAATCCCGCACATAACGTTAAAATACCCCCTAATATCCAGGCAAAAATGGTTAAACTTGATGATTGAGCAAAACTAACCACACTTGCTGTTTTAAAAAAAACACCCGCTCCAATAACAGTACCCATAACTGTTGAAAAAGCGCCAAATAAAGAAATTTCACGTTTTAATTGATTCTGCTCCATACTCATCCTCTTTCTCTCTTATAAGTTATTTTACTAGTATAGCTTTTTTGAACGTAAATTCAAGTACTGCCAAAAAAAAAGTACAGACAAAGCCTTCTTTAGACTTATCTGTACTTTTTAATGAAAATAATTTATTTTAAGTTTGTCCATAATAGGCATTTGCACCGTGTTTTCTAAAATAATGCTTATCTAAAAGATATTGAGGTATTGGCAAAATCGAATCATTTACAACTTCTGTTACAGACGCCATCTCAGCAATCTCATCTAAAACAATACTATTTTCTACAGCTTTTTGAGGTGTTTCTCCCCAAGTAAAGGGTCCGTGACCATAGACTAGTACCCCAGGAACTGCTAAAGGGTCAATATTTTTTTCCTTAAATGTTTCTATGATCACTTTTCCTGTCTCCCGTTCGTAAGCTAAAGAAACTTCTTCTGATGTTAATTGTCGCGTACAAGGAACAATACCATAAAATGTATCTGCATGAGTGGTACCATATGCTGGTATTCCCCGACCAGCTTGTGCCCACATGACTGCATTTTTTGAATGAGTATGGACCACTGACTGAATTTCGTTGAATGCTTTGTATAATTCAATATGGGTAGCTAAATCAGAGGATGGCTTTAATTTGCCTTCCACTACCTCACCATTCAAGTCAGTCACAACCATATCGCAAGCCTCCATTTTACAATAAGGAACACCACTAGGCTTGATAACAATCAGTTCGGCCTCTCGATTGATTTCACTGACATTTCCCCAAGTAAGCTTGACTAATCCAGCATCTGGCAAAGCCAAGTTTGCAGAGAAAACACGTTCTTTCATTTCTTCAATCAATATTTTAGTTGACACTATAGCCCGCCTCCTTTAAGAATGGAAAAAGAAATGCTTTGGCTTGTTGGATTTCTTTTTCAGGTTTATCGCTATTTTCGCTCCACATCTCAATTAAAAATGGACCTGCATATTCTAAACGTTTTAAAGTTTTGAGACATCCTAAAAAATCAACACAGCCATTACCAAATGGTACTTCTTTAAACTTTCCAGGAAACTGATCCGTTACAGCCAACGTATCTTTCAAATGAATCGCAGAAATTTGATCGATCCCGATTTCTAATTCATAGCCAACATCATTTTCTGCCCACGCAGATAAATTTCCTAAATCAGGATATACCTGTAAGTATGGTGAACGAATTTGCTCTTTGATTTTTAAATATTTAGAGATAGAGTTAATAAATGGATCATCCATGATCTCTATTGACAAAACAATTTCCTTTGATGCAGCCATCGCTACCGCTTTTTTTAGATTTTCAATAAAGTATTCTCTTGATGTCAAAGTTTTCGTTTCATAATAAACATCATAACCTGCAAGTTGAATGGTGCGTATACCAATATCAGATGCCAAATGAATCGCTTTTTCCATTAGATTCAACGCAGTTGCTCTTTTATCTGGATCTTCTGAACCAAAAGGAAAACGCCGATGTCCACTTAAACAGATGGATAATATTTTCACCCCAGTCTCAGCAATTGCTTCTCTCACTTCTTTACGCTCGGCACTTGTCCAGTCTACTCTTGTTAGGCGTTCGTCTGTTTCGTCGATCGACATTTCAATAAAATCAAATCCTAATTGTTTTGCAAGTAAAAGACGTTCTTTCCAACTCATATTTTTCGGGAGCGCTTTCTCGTAGATTCCGATTGTAGTCATCCATGTCACCCCCAAATGCGTCTTATTTCATTTTGAAAATCCATGGCTGCTTTTTTAGGATCAACTGAAGCTGTGATACCTCGACCTGTAATAAATGTATAGACATCAAGGTCCTTGAATAATTTCAATGTTTCCACATCTAATCCGCCAGTAACCGAAACTCTAAAGCCCATCTCAATCAATTTTTTGACTTTTGCTAAATCCTTTTCTCCCCATGTTTCACCTGCTAAGAGTGCATCTCGACTTTGGTGATAAATCGCCTGGGAAATACCCGCATCCAACCATTTTTGAGCCTGTTCATATGTCCAGTCACCATACAATTCGACTTGAACTTCTTCAACTTCTTTCGCTGCCGCTTTCATTGTTGGAACCGTTGCGCAACATATGACCGTCATCCAATCTGCCCCGGCTTCTCGACAATTTTTTGCCACAGTGCCGCCAGCATCTGCACATTTAGTATCTGCAACTACTTTTTTATCTGGATACAATGCGCGAATACAGCGAACAGCGTCTTCTCCCGCTTGCAAACAAAGAATCGTTCCAACTTCCACAATATCTACAATTTCACCGACTGTTACCACATCTTTGATTGCACTGGGTAAATCTGAATGATCTAATGCTACCTGTAAATTAGGTCTACTCATTACTTTCTCTCCTTACTACTGTCTGTGATAACTAATCATATAAGCAGAAGTACTCAAACTTTTAAAAATTGCTTTTGCTTATACGATTAGAGTACTCTACAACACGATGCAATCACTTCTACCTTAACTATTTAAATTTAGTAGCTAATTCAGTTTCTTGCACACGTTCACTGATTTCTTTAGCAGACATGACATTTTTCACACCAACAACTGTAATTCCCTTTTTCTTAGCATCTTCGAACATATTTAGAAAATTCATCGGACAAAATACAACATCATATTGTCCTGCAGTACTTTTCCCTTCTGAAATTGCACAATGGTGAATATTCGTAATATTAAAGCCTAATTCTTTCAATGCTTTCTCAACACTTTTTTTCATCATTAAACTTGTTCCTGATCCATTTGCACATGATACTAATACTCTCATTTTAATTTCCTCCTAAATTTAAAAGCTGAAAGAGCTCGTTTGATATTTTTCAAAAAAATAGTCTATATAGTTAAAGATGATAGGGTATTAATACTCTACTTCATCTTGTACTTTTCAATATCGGTTCATCTTTAGTCATGATGTTTCCATGTAAAACATCATGACTAAGCCCACATCCCTTTATTTTTTTGCCGCCATTTTTTTTACATACTCATCATAGTCTTCAGCTATCAAGAAATAGCCTTCAGGATTTGCTCGATATTGCAATTGTGGTATTGACAGTAACAAAATAACTACGAATGCGACACCAAAATAACCTAAATATTTCATCACTAAAGTCATCACTGGCCAAACCGTTGCCCAGTCAAACATCCCTATATATCCACCGTACTGCGACAAGCCGATAAATGCTGCTATCAAAGCAGATCCTAGTACCTGAATCACACCTGAAATAAACGGGAACATACAAGCAGCCTTAAATCCACCACGATTGTTTGCATAAACAGCAATCACCGCATTATCAAAAAATAATGGAATAAAGCCGGCAATAACGATCACTGGTGATTTAAATAGAATCAATAATCCGATTGTTATAAACTGTCCTAACGCACCAAATAAAAAACCTATCGTAACTGCATTGGGCGAACCGAAGCCAAACGTCGCCGCAACATCGATCCCCGGCACTGCACCTGGTAATAACGTATTCGATATTCCTTGGAATGACTCTGTTAACTCTGAAACGAAAGTTCGCACTCCTAGTTGTAAAATAGCGAGATAAACCGCAAAGTACAATGCTGTTTGTAATATATAGAAAACAAAACTTTGTCCTTCTACCATAAACCCTGCCTCAATCAAATAAGCGGGCCCTAATACAACTAAAATAATCCCAAAGAAGAAGAGCATCAAAATGGACGTTGCAACCATATTCTCATTGAAAATTGATAAAAATCCTGGCAATTGTACATCTTCTAATTTGCGATTGTTCTTATCTTTTTTCATTTTTTCTGCTAATCGAGCGAAGATATAAACACCAAACATCTGTTGATGTGCGATTGCAAAGCCTGCCCCTTCAGTTAAATCTTGCGTGATATCCACTGTTAAGTTTGAACCGACAGCCCAATAACAGCCTAAAATAAGGCCCATGATCAACAGTATTTGAATTTGACCTAAATCAGGAAAGCAAAACAATAAAATCCAAAATGCCGTTGCGGCTTGTTGGATTTGAACATTACCAGTTGTAAAAACTGCCCGTAACTTTGTATATTTTTTAAATCGAACCAATAAGATATTCATGACAAACGCAATCAATAATAATATCATCGTATCACTAAATGTTCGTCCAAACGTTTCTTCAATTCCTGCTGTTACAGCATTTTGACCAAAATAAGGATCAATGACCATGGCATCTAAATTGAAACGTTCTTTTAAACCAACTAGGATCGGTCTAAAATTATTAACTAAACCACCAGATCCAACAGTTAAAATCAAATAGCCAACAGTTGCTTTTAAAAAACCGGCAATACTTTCATACAATGGTTTTTTTAGCAGAACATAACCTAATAGAACGATAAACCCAATTAAAAATGCTGGTTGTGTTAAAATATTTGCAGCGAAATAATCCCAAATCCCCATCAGAAAATCTACTACTTGTGTCATTTACTCCCCTTCTCTCTATAAATCAAAAGTTGCCATCACGTTTTTGTACTCCTCAATCGTCTCAACTGTCATCAATGCTTCAATCAATCCATCTGTCATCAGCATTTCTGATAATCTCGAAATATTTTCTACATGTTCTTCGCTATTTTTAGCTGCTAATGTGAAAAATAAACGAGCATTTTTTTCCGCATTCCCTTCTTCAAAACTCACATCTTGTTTCATTTTTGTAAATGAAATCGCTGTTCCTAAAACACCTTGACTGTCTTCTGACGAATGTGGCATAGCTACGCCTGGAACGATTACGATGTATGGTCCATACTTTTGAACGCATTCTACGATTTCATCTATATATTGTTGCGTGATCATTCCTTTTTCCAATAAAGTCTGACAGCTAAGAATCACAGCCTCTTCCCAATTTTCAGGCGTTTCTTCACAGAATCGAATCAAATTATTATCGTAAAAATACTTTAACATCCAGTTTCTCCCTTCTTATAAAAATGATGGAAATGGTGTATCGTTGTCTGTTGTAAAGACATCATCAAAACCGCGATAGAAGTTAAATTCAAGTTTGTCTTTATCATTTGGATACGTAAATTTTCCACCAACTTGCCAAATAAAAGGTTTAAATTGATAGTCTAAGCGATCTTTTTTAAATTTCCAGATTTCTGTAATTTCTTTTGGATCAGCCATAAAGTTTGCCCAAATATCATAATGTACGGGGATAACAACATTCGCATTCAAAGCTTCTGCCATACGCAACATATCGACTGATGTTACTTTATCCGTGATTCCCCGAGGATTTTCTCCATAGGCACCTAAACAAACGTCGATTTTATGTTCATTACCATGTTTGGCGAACAGGTTAGAATAATGAGAATCACCAGCATGATAAATACTGCCTCCGCTCGTTTCAAACAAATAATTAACGGCAATTTCATCCATATCTTGCGGTAATCTACCTTTTAATATCACTTCTGGATCTTCGCAAGTTACTAAGGCTGTTCTATCAAAAGCCTCTACAGCGACAATCTCTATATCTTTGATTGAAACACGGTCGCCAGGTTTTACAATTGTTGTTTTCGATTCAGGAATTCCCCATTTTAACCAAGTAGCAACAACTTCCTTCGGTCCAATAAAACGGGCATCAGGGCAATTCTGATGAACTGCTGCAGCCGTATTGATATCTAAATGATCCGAATGAATATGAGTAACTACCAAAGCATCCACATCTTTGATTGCAAACGGATCGATCACAAAAGGTTGTGTTCTAAGATTAGGCTGCATATTTTCGCATCCACTCATCCGCATCATCTGATGTCCCTTTTTCATTTTCCCATTACCATGTGATCGTTTTCCTGTACCACACCATAAATCGCATAAAACATTCGTTCCTTCATGTGATTTTAGCCAAATTCCTGTACAGCCTAACCACCACATGGAAACTGTTCCCACTTTGACGTCTTCTTGTTCAATTTCCTCATTTAAATAGGTTCCCCATTCAGGAAAAGTACTTAAAATCCAACTTTCTTTTGTTACATCATGAATTGTTGCCATATGATCCCTCCGAATTGTCTTAATCTCAATTACATTTTCATTTTACAATATTATGAAACGTTTTCAATCTATTTATATGATCGTTTGAAACTTTTTAAGAACGTTTTCATTATTTAATGATTTTAAATAGCTTTGTTTATCTTTTTTTATGTTCATATCAATTCTTTTATGATATAGTTTCGGTGAGGTGAGAAATATGAAGCATTTAATTTGGAAAATTATTTATGTTGGAAAAAAAATTTCTTTATGGATTGTTTATGGGGTGTTTGCCCTCTATATCTGCTATTTGATCACTCATACTCATGAAGTAGGAGCAAAGCTTATTTTTGGTGGTCTTGGCGGTATAGTACTGAGTGTAGTTCTCCTTTTTGAGTATTTAAAATGTATCTATGAAAGAATGATTGTTGCGCTGACTGTTGAGTGTGAGTTGAAAAAAGCAATCGCTCTAAAAGAAAAACTGCAAAAAAAAGATTTGTTTAATGGCTTCAAACAGTCTATTATTATTTTTGACAGCTTACGTTTGTTAGACGAAGGGAATTACCCTGATTGTTTGAAACATTTACATAAGAATCACCATTTCTTTCACTCCACATTCGATTACCTCTTCATCTATTATCATACGCAAATGTATTGCTTTTCTTTTTTAAAAGATGAAGAAAATTTAAATACTTGTCTAGAAAATTTGTTTAAACTAAAAAATGTCAAGAAGAAGCAAATGCGGGGATTGTTTTCATGGAATGAAATTGCTGGAGTAAGATATTTTCATCAAAATAGAAATAACAACTGTTTAAGTGAATTAAATTTAATTGATCAAAATCGATTAAATAACCGAGAGTTAACTTATCTGCTCTACCTAAAAGGCCAGTGTTTACTTAAGCTAAATAGGCTGCCGGAAGGATATCGTTCATTAAAAGAAGCTAAAACACTTGGCAATACACTTGCAGTTGCTCAAATGATTTAGAAGGGAGGATTTTAAATGAAAAGCTCGCACCAAACAATCAAAACTCGTAGAGATAAACTACTTGAATTACTGAATAAAGAAACAAGTTTGTTAGTGAAAGAGATAAGCCTGAAACTTGGTGTTTCAGAAATAACTGTCCGTCGTGATCTAACGGCGCTGGAAAAGATGGGCTTGGTTCAACGCGCTCATGGAAAAGCACAAATCGTTCCAAAAACTGGTATAGAAGATTACAATGAAGAAATTGAAATTTTAAAAAATGCGATTGCAAAGAAAGCAGCCGAATTTGTTAAAGAGGGCAATACATTATTTATCAACACAGGCTCTACAGCGCTTTCCTCTTTAAAAAATTTAGAAAATAAACGTGTAACGATTGTCACAAATAATGTCAAAGTCGCCAATCTGGATCATAATCCAAATTCAACCGTGATTTTATCCGGTGGTGAAATTCGTTTTCCTAAAGAAGCCTTAGTGGGGGATATTGCAATTGACTCTTTTTCAAAAATGTCTTCTGACATTTCAATTATCGGATGCTCTGGGCTTAGTATCGAAAATGGGATTACTACTTCCGTCTTACATGAATCTAAAATAAATTCGCTCATCATTGAACGAACAAATGGCTTAGTGATTGTTGTTGCAGATTATCGTAAAATTGGATTTTCCTCTAATTTTACGAGTGGAATGATTAAAGATATCAATTATTTAATCACAGATACATTTGCTGCTCCTGAAGTGATTCGAGAAATCGAGAAACAAGGCGTACAAGTGATCCAAGTTGAAATCTAAGCTTATTCAATTATAATTATCAACGCAAAGTTACGTAGGTTCAATACGTTTAATTAAAAAGAGGGGGGTAGATCATGCGGATCAAGCAATTGGATTATATCGTAAAAATCGTGGAATTAGGTTCTGTCAATGAAGCGGCGAAACATCTCTTTATCACTCAGCCAAGCCTTTCAACAGCTGTAAAGGAATTAGAAGAAGAAATGAATATTCAGATTTTTCAACGCACACAAAAAGGAATGGTTCTTACCACAGAAGGAACTGAATTTTTATCCTATGCTCGTCAGATTCTGGAGCAAGTCGATTTGATGGAAGAAAAATACAAAGGCACCGAAACTCGTCGAAGATTATTTTCAGTTTCTGCGCAACACTATGCGTTTGCTGTTCATGCATTTGTACAATTGATCAAATCTTACGAAAAAAATGAATATGAATTTACGTTTCGTGAAACACAAACCAATAATATTATAGAAGATGTCAGTACCTTTCAAAGCGAGTTAGGTATTTTATACTTGAATACCTTTAATGAAAAAGTGATCCGTAAATTATTAAAAGAAAAGCAACTACTCTTTCAACCTCTATTTACCGCTCATCCACATGTTTTTGTTAGTAAAAAGAATCCTTTGGTTGGAAAAAAATCAGTAACTTTAGCAGATTTAGTAGATTTCCCTTACCTTTCATTTGAACAAGGTCAATTTAATTCCTTTCACTTTTCAGAAGAAATTTTAAGTACACGTTACAATAAAAAAAGTATCCGCGTTAGTGATCGAGCAACGTTGTTCAATTTTTTGATTGGAGTAGACGGTTATACGATCAGTTCAGGTGTATTAAGCCGTGAATTAAATGATGAAAACATTGTGGCATTACCTCTTGAAGTGGACGAAACAATGGAGATTGGTTGGATTCGACCTGCTCAAATGTCCTTATCTCCGATGGGTGAAGAATATTTACGTTATTTAAAAGAACATATTGTAGATTATGGCTTCACTATTTTACCCGAAAAATAATAAAAGGGTGTGAAACAAAAGTAACAATCACTTTTGTTTCACACCCTAAATACAAATAAACTTCTGTCTTAGTATGGTTTAACTAACGAGTTTTGCTTGCTTTTTTGATTTGCTTACTTCTCAATTGTCCACAAGCGGCATCAATATCTGTACCATATTCTTTTCTAATAACGCAGTTAACACCGTTTTTCTTCAAAATATCATAGAACTTCATAACATCCGCTTTTTCACTACGACTATATTGATCATGTTCACTGACTGGATTATAGGGAATCAAGTTAACAAACGTCAACTTCTTCTTATCTTTTAACAAATCAGCTAATTGTTGTGCATGTTCTGGTAGATCGTTGACATGACTCAACATGATATATTCGAATGTGATTCGACGATTCGTTTTTTCCAAATATTCATCGACTGCTTCCATTAATTTCTCAATTGGGAAGCTACGGTTGATACGCATGATCGATGTTCGAACGTCGTTATTCGGTGCATGAAGAGAAATCGCCAAATTGACTTGTAGGCCATTATTTGCAAATTCCTTGATTTTAGGCACTAACCCACTTGTTGAAACAGTAATGTGGCGTGCGCCAATTGCCAAACCTTTAGGATCATTGATCGTATGTAGGAAGTTCATTAAATTATCGTAATTATCAAACGGCTCACCGATCCCCATTACAACAATGTGGCTCACTCGTTCACCTTGACCACGCTCATCAAAATAATGTTGAACCAGCATGATTTGAGCGACAATTTCTCCTGCGGTTAAATCGCGTTGTTTTTTCAGTAGCCCACTTGCGCAAAAAGTACAGCCAATATTACACCCCACTTGTGTTGTGACACAAACAGACATTCCATATTCTTGGCGCATCAAGACCGTTTCGATCATGTTTTTGTCTGGTAATTCAAAAAGATATTTCACTGTGCCATCTTTTGCTTCCTGGATGATTACTTGGCGCAAAGGATTGATAATAAAGTTTTCTTCTAATAACTCAATGACATCTTTTGATAAATTCGTCATGTCGCTAAATGCCATGACACGTTTAATATAAAGCCATTCCCACACTTGAGTGGCCCGGAACTTTCTCTCGTCATGTTCGATGAACCATGCGATCAGCTCTTCTTTTGTTAAACCATAAATGGACGCTTTTTCCACTAGTTTTCTTCCTCATTTCTTCTAAACATTCGCTTCATACTATAACTTATTGTATCCGATTTGTCTATATGTTATCTAGGTTAGTCCGCAGATTTAGACATTTCTTATCCCTTTGATTTTCCCTTCAACAATCTCCATTCGTATTGTTTGTTTCACTCTCCAATCGTTGCTATACTTAAAGATAAGAAAAGAGGTCTTTTTTATGAAAACAAACGTATGCTTCTTTACAACACCAATCAATGAAAATACCAGTAATTTTAAAGGTCACACCGATTTACTGTTTGGCTACATTCAAGATGCCTTTGTTAAAAACAAATTAACATTTGACCTGCTAAAAGTTGATCTTGATACAGATCAACGCCAAATAGAGCAAAAAATTCATGATGGTTTAGAAAAAGCGGATTTGGTTATTACTGATTTATCTAGTCATGATCCGAATAGTTATTACGAATTAGGGTATGCTAAAGCATTGAAAAAGCAAGTAATCCAAATCCAAAACAAACATCGTGAACCCCTGTCATTTGATTTAGGCCATCCCTCTGTTTTATATGACACAACAACAGATGAGGGAATAAAACAATTCCAAAAAGACATAGTAGAAGCTGTAAAGTCTCCTATAACTTCAGAGACTCCTCTGTCTTTTTACGCTGATAATGATGTTGAACTCTCTGGTCGGATTGATGACCAAGGAATCGTGGAACCTTGATTAATCACAGAATGTGAGTAGGATACAATGATGTGACCCCCAAAAGTTGTACGTGAAAAATACAATTTTTGGCGGTTATTTTTTGTGAGTTATTATGAGGTAGAATTCAAATTAAAGCTAGTGAAAGAGTACCTAGAAGGCCCGCTGGGCGGACGAGCCTTGGCCAAAAAATACGGACTCCCGTCAAATGCCTTAATTTACAATTGGAAACATTCCTATCAACTATTTGGGAAAGAAGGGCTCAAAAGACACCGTTCACTGACAAATTATACTAGTGAATTTAAGCGAGATGTATTACACTTTATAGAAACGACAGGTACTTCTTACTGTGAAGCAAGACAATTCGAGTTGCCTAGTGGGTGGATGAGTTCTCGTTGGCAGAGGTTATGGTCGATCCTCCTTTCACTTCTTACTATAAACCTAAAAATAGAGGGTAAACTTATCCGTCGATGAGTTTACCCTCTAATCTTAGTATGTTTTTATGATGCTTGAACTAAACGATATACTTTTTTAAAATAGAATACACGAGCAATCAAGTAGTACACAACTTGAATCAAGACGAACACGCCTAACACTTGCCAGCCAGCTATTTGCATCCCCATATTGAACATATGATACATTGCAGTTAACGCTACCGCTCCGTGGATCACAGAGACAATGATCGGTGTAAAGAACAAGATACCTACTTGTTGATAGATCATTTTCTTCAATTCTTTTTTCGCCAACCCCATCTTATAAATCATCTTAAATTTCTCCACATCGACATCCATATCACTATACAATCTGAAATAAAGGAAACTTCCAGCTGATACAAAGAAAACTATTCCGATAAAAATTCCCACAAATAAAATTGGGGCGTATCCATTCGTGATCATTTGTTGCGAATAACTTTTTGCTATAAATGGCATATTTTTATCTTGGAATTTCCCTACAGATACCAATTCGTCATAATTACTATTTTTCGGTTGCCAAACAGTTGTGATCGTACTTTCCATATTTTGAACATTTGTATCATCTGGTACGACAACCGTTGTACCGTAAGCTGAGACAACAGTCGTTTTCTCTGTTTTAGTAATCGGTAAAATCACATCATCTGCTACTGTCACTTCATTTACTTTTGCTTCTTCCATTCCCGTCATATTGCTTGGTAACAACTGAATCGCTTTACCCTCCGTTTGAAGGGTTGGTTTTTTTGCTATTTTTGCAAGGTGATTATACTCAGATTCTTTTATCAATTCAACCTGGTCTCCATTTTTATAGGTCGTTAGGTCTCCTTCTTCAACATGGATCCCTTTATCTGCCAATAATTGAGAGAAGTTTTGTTTTATAGCGGCTGTTTCTTCCGCTGTTCCTGAAATTTGGAATTCATATGGTACTTGGTTCATACTTTCTAAAATCATATTTTGAAAACCATACAATGTACCGATTGCGGCAAAGGCCACAGTGGAAATAATCGATACTAAGAAAAATGAACGTGCATTATCTTTCATACGAAAAGCTAAATCAGAAAAAACAACCATATTCGTTTTTTTCCAAAAGATAGTTTGTTTCTTTTTCAATCCTTCAATAATTGAAACACTTAATTGATTGAATAAAAAACGTGTCCCCACCACAACGAGAAAAATCACAGGGATCATGACAATCGGTACTAGCATTCCTTTAACTAAAAGAGCCACTGCATATCCTACGCCAATCAACAAAATAGCTAAGAAAGTTTTGATATGTGAGCTTTTGATGGTTCCTTTGCCGATATCTCCTGCTTTCAATAATTCCTGTAAACTCAATTTTGGTAAACGGAACTGAATGAAAACCGAAATAGCTAAAAATAGTACAGCAAACGAAATAATCGTTAGAACAAGTGCTTGTACTGGAAAATAGAAACCAAAATTCACATGCATCAATTTATTACTTAACCATAAGATCACTTGTGAAAAACCAACTCCAGCAATGCTTCCAATGATTGTCGCAAAAAATCCAATCACTAGATTTTCAATAAAAATCATTTTTTTCAATTGCTTTGGGCTCATCCCTTGAATCATCAACAGGCCAAATTCTTTTTTTCTAGATTGGATAAACACATCCATCGAATAAAGAACAAAGAAAAATGCAAAACCATAAATAATGATCGCTGCAGCAAGCATGCCCATTTGCGCGTTTTTATTTAGCCCATTAGACAATGCTGGATGAAAAGCAAATACCGTAAAAGTGAAAAACACCATGACAGAAAATAAGGTACTTAGGAAATAAGCCATGTACAGGTGTTTGTTTCGTAAAGTGTTTCGAATAACAAATTGACTAAAATTCATTATCGACACCTTCAATCTCAGATAGTTTTACCATGATTTCATCGTAAAACACTTTTTGATTTCCATTATGATGGATCTCATCAATCAGTTCACCATCTTTGATAAACACAATTCGCTTGCAATAACTTGCAGCTAGAGGATCGTGAGTCACCATCAAAATCGTTGCTTTTTCTTCTTCGTTTAATTGCTGCAACAATTGCATTACATCTTTTGATGATTTTGTATCTAAATTTCCAGTCGGTTCATCCGCCAATAATAATTGTGGTTGATGAATCATTGCCCTAGCCACAGCCACACGTTGGGCCTGCCCACCTGAAATTTCTGCAATTCGTTTTTTTAATAAACTTGCAATACCTAAACGGTCCGCTAAAATAGTAAGTTTCTTTTTCATCACTGAGATTTTTTCGCCATCCAACGTTAAGGGTAATACAATATTTTCTTCTACAGTTAAAGTTGGCATCAAGTTAAAACTTTGAAAAATAAAGCCTAACTCTCTTCGTCTGAATTTAGCAATTTCCTCTTGATTCAGCTGATTTGGATCTTTTCCATTCATTAAAATCTGTCCAGCTGTTGGCTGATCGATCGTTGCTAATAGGTTCAAAAAGGTACTTTTCCCACTTCCAGATGGTCCCATGATCCCAATAAATTCACTGTCATTAACGGTCAAATTCAATCCTTTTAAGGCTTCATATTTAATTTCTTGTCCATACGTTTTAGATAAATTTTCTACTTGTAACATCATTATCGCTCCTTTTCTCTACGTTGTTAGTCTAGTCCAAATAATTCGAACACACCATAGAAAAAAATAACAGATTGCTTACATTTTTGTAAGCAATCTGTTATAGCGACTAAATGAACTAGTTATTCCATTGTAATTTCAGAATCTGGAATTGCTTTTGGAGAGTAAGGGTTACTTGGTGTTTGCCACCTTAAATGAAAATAGGAAACCGGCGCTTCTTTATTAAAATGCTCCGTTGTAATTTTGATCCTTTGTCCTGCTTTGAAATAGCGGAAATTCTTTAATGTTCCTCCAGTGATATTATCGCGATCAATAATTTTTTCGTCATTTAAATAAACGGCACCATTATCATCTACCTCAATCGAGAAAGTATAAAGACCAGTGTCTTTAAGCGTCACATATCCTACTTTTTTTACCTTATAATAATCAGTTCCTAGACCTTTGTAAGGTTCTACATTATTATAATCATCATCAAAATTTTTCGCGGTCCCTGTTCCTTTCTGTATAAAATAGCCCAAATATCTTGGATAATCATAGAATGTAGCGCCAACACCTTCTCTTTCTTTGACTGTTACATTTACCTCAAACGTTAAGCCATTTTCAGTCTTGACTTTTATAACCGTAACTCCAACTTTTTTAGCTTCCCAATTCCCGTCTTTATCCACTGTCATAACAGTTGGATCGTCACTGATGTAAGAAACCTCTTTATACGTTGCATTCTCTGGAGTAATTGTAACTGTCAATTTGCCAGTATCTCCAACATACTGAATCAATTCTTTTGGTTCCACATTGATGCCAGTTACTGGAATCGTTTCGTACAATGCTAGGTCTACATTGTATTTTTTATCTAGTGTTTCTAAAGCGAATTGAATGCTTTTCCCATTTTCATCAAAATTACTATTTTTAATTATTTCATATTGGGATGGCAGTGAAATTGGCTTTATTTCGTAGGTTTTACCGGGTGGAATCTTTACAAAAGAATACTTTCCATTTGCATCAGTTTTGACTGTTTGAATAGGATTTGTGCTTCCGGCTACATAAAGACCTAATTCGATTCCTGCAACGCCTTTTTCTGCTGTATCCTTATCACCGCTCTTATTTTCATCATTAAAAACAGTTCCTTCTATAGTTGGATCAGTAGACTGGAATCCAATCCAAGCATCCTTAAATTTTTCACCTTCATCTAGTTCAAAATATTTAGAAAGTCCGTCTGGAGAAAACCCTACCAATCCCAGCGAAGTTGCTACATAGCTAACCGGATAATCTATTTTTATCTGATACATATCTGATAAAAGCTTATCAAATTTGTATCTGCCTTTTGCATTCGTTTTAGTTTTAGCAATCTCTGTACCAGACTCATTCAATAATCTCACGGTGATTCCTCGAATTCCAGGCTCATCCATCTCTTGCTTACCATTACTATTTACATCTTCAAACAGGATTGCAGTAATAGAAGCTGTTCCTTCCGCTTTACTATTAATTCCTTTTGCCATTGCAGATACACCAGAAGTCAAAAAACTTACAATAATCATTAGAGCTAAAAACACATGTTTCATTTTAATCTTTTTCATATTATCTACCTTTCTCATAAAAAATTTTGACTATTTTTATACTAAAAATCTCCCAAAACTATAAAATATTCTCCCTCTTTTGATTTATCCTTAACGACTCAAACTACATGAAAGGGGAAATATTTAGCTTTGGGAGGTTTTATCAATGTTACTTATACATATCTAGAAAATCGTAACATAGTAAAAGGGGTAAACAATTTACTATTCGATTCTTTTAAACGCCGTTTAAGTCTGGCGTTGTATAAAGCAATTCTTGTGGAATTAGTTTATACGGAGCTGGACTAGATGGTGTCGACCACACCAAGTCATAGTTGTACCCACTACTTGGAGAAGGGCTGTAGAATGTCGCTACTACCTTCACTTTAATAATCTGACCAGCTTGAAGATACACTGGATAACTATTTTGAACAAGTACGTCATCAACATAGATTTGTGGAATTACATTACTGCTAGCAGAATAAAATCTGTATGTTCCAGTATCTGTTAATTTAATATATGCTGTTTTCTTCACTCGGAAACCAGCTGCAGGATCGATTCCTGGGTAAGGTTGCTTATTGTATTGACACCTAAAATCAAGTGTACCGTCTTCAAATTGACTTGCAACAGGAATAAAATTCCCCATTGGAGCTTGACGTCTTTCATATTCTGTGTAGACGCCATGAACTAATGTGTCTGGCACAACGACATCAATACCTTGTAAATCTGGCGTTGTATAAAGCAATTCTTGTGCAATATGCTGTGCTGGAAAATTAAGACCAATTTCTGGAGATTTCCAATAAAAATCTGTAACGAATTGACCCGCTTTACTTTGTGCATTCGTTGGGAAATTGCTAACAACTTTGATCTTGATAATTTGACCAGCTTGCAAATTAACATATGGATAGTTTGGTTGAACGAGGACATCATCAATATAGACTTGAGTATTTCCGGTAGTACTCGTCATAAACATGTAAGTCCCTGAACCACTTAGTTTTACATAGGCAGTTTTACTTACTCTAAAGCCATTATTCGGATTAATTCCTGGGTAAGGCTCTCTGTTTAAACTACAAGTAAAATCTAAATTGCTATTTTCATATTGACTTGCAACTGGAATATAATTAATGCCTTCTCTTCTAAAATATTCTGTATAGACGCCATGAACTAATTTGCCTTCATCAGCTGAAGCAACACTTGAATTGATACTAAGTAACGTAAAACAAGCAATTAAAGTACAAATAATTAACGGCATTTTTTTTCTTATTTTTAATACCATACATTTCCATCCCCTTTTTTTATTTTTTGTTTACCCCTTTTTGATTGTACCACTAAAAAAATAACATGTAAATTGTTTATTTTTAATTACTTTTTGAAAAGAATTAAGTATTTACAAGTGAAAAACACAGGTTCATTACGTTTCTTTCTTTAAAAGATCGTCTCCCTTTATACCATCTTTTAAAAATAATTATCCTTCAGTTACTTTTTTATTCTTTTTACTTTTCTTTTTATTTTTACGTTTGGCAGCGTTTCTTTTTCGAATGCGTTTTCTCTTTTTTCGTTTCCGCCAAATAATTATAGCCAACATGAGGACTATTAAGATGCCACCAGTTCCCATAAGTAACCATAAAAGAAGGTTCGAATCTTCTTTTTGTAAATAGACAGATTCATCGTTGAATTTCTTTGCCTCTTCTTTTGAAATCGTGAATTCTTTTTTTAACGCATACTTCTGTTTATCAGCTGTCACGTTCATGACAATTTCATAATTTCCAGCAATCATTTCAGTGTCTTTCATGTCAAAACCAAATCTTACTGTTGAATGAGGTGCCATCTGAAAGGCATCTTCTTTTCGAGCATAGATTACCTTATTCGTCTTTTTAGCGATCACGTTACCATCAATTGTCATTTTATGAATAATACTAGGTGCTTGATTTTGTAGGATCGCTTCAATAAAATTATGAAAATTCCGTTGTCCTGCTTCTGCCTTAATCAAGTCTAGTTTATTTTCAGCTTTTGTACTTGATTCCGTCAATATGATTGGAAGACTATAAGAAAAAGTATTGATCACGGCTTTCTTTTGATCTTCTTCAGACGATTGATACTTTTCTGAGAAGTGAAGTCCGCCTAATAATTGGCCTTCATAAGGAGCTTCTGGTACGCTTAACTCAGCTACTATTTCTTTACTCTCTTTTGCGCCTAGTTTCACTACAGGTTCCTTCACCTGTACTAGTTTTTTTATATCTATTAACATGCTGCTATCTTTTTCTTTATCGAATTCTTTGTAGCTAATAACGCCACCATCACTAGTTGTTCCTCGTGTGACGTCAATAAGAACCTCTATCGGATGATCAGAATAATTCTTTACTTTTGCTTTTATTTCTTGCTTACTTCCTGGTATAACGTTTAAATCATAGTAACCACTTTCTCCTCTTTGCTGATTCTCAGGATAAATAGCCTCAACAGAAAAAGCCGCTCCTGTGCCTCCTTGTTTCGTTGACTCCGAAGCATGTCCCTCGTTTCTTGAAAAAAGAAACAAACATAGTCCTACTAAGCATAAAATATATTTATTCAGTTTACGCATCTAACTGCTCCTTCTTGGAAATTAGAGTTTAAGATAAAAGTCCATAACGAGCAATACGTAAATGAGTATCCTCAAAAAACATGTAATTCTACCATTCACTCAATCATTATAAATCTGAGGTACAACTCAAAGAGCTATACCTCAGTTTTGCTATTTCATTTTGTTTATCCGAAAGGAATTAGTATTGGTTTTAATTCCCAATTTAATACAGCTTGATATTCTCCGGTTTCAACAGCTGTCTTCGCTGGCATTCTAAATGTTACGCCATCTGTAACTGAATCTGCTTTATACGTCCCGTTACCATTTGTTCCTAATGCTAGTGAATAATCACCAATCCCTTGAGCTCCTGACGAATCAGAACTTGCTATTGAAACTTCTGTTCCAGGTGTTAAAACTAATCCTGTAGCAATGTCCTTTCCAACCGCTTTTGAATGAATGGTTGGTTTAGTAGTACTTGAGCCTTCATAATTTGCATTTGTCAATACGATCTCGCCACCATTGATTACTTTGTTTTGATTTCCCGAACCAGTCAATGTAAATTGGCCTGAAGTTACTGAAACAGTCCAACCCGTATCGCGTTCTGTTCTCATATCATGCGTCGTGATCCATGGTGCACGATAAACCTTATTTTTATTCTCATCCCATGCTGCAACAACTTTCGCATTCGCAGTTACTTCTCCACTAGATTTTTTTTGTGAGCCAAAATCAAAATCTGGCACGACAACTAATTTTAAATCTCCTGGATTTTCATTGCCGCCTGGTTTATCTGGATTATTTGGATCTGTCGGATCAACTGGATTCGTTGGTTTATCAGGATTTTCTGGATCTGGAATATTATTTGTTCCATCATCCGTAAAGCTAATATTCCCATTTGTTACTCCCTTGGTTGCCTCTGGATAAGTTGCTGCATCTGCATTTAGCGCCCCAATTCCTACGATTGTGGCCAAAGCGGCACCGCTCATTACTAATTTTGTCAATTTCATTCTCAATCTCTCCTTAAAAACTTTTTTATTATTAAAGTATTGATACTTTAGTAACCCATAATGATTTGTTTATTTCTTACTTCTCTTGTTCATCAACCCTAAAAATGCTATAAAAACGAATACTAGACCAATAACAAGTATAAAGCGCGTACTTGTCTCTCCTGTATTTGGAAAGCGCGGTTTGCTCGAAAGCTCTTTTGGTTTCTCATAAGTCTCTGTTTCTGTTGTATTAGACGAATCAGAAGAAGTAGTTGTTTCTGTATCGTCTGTTTCATAAAAGCGTATTCCTCCAACAGTCGTTATGTTCGCGGGACCATTGTACTCTTGTGCCATTGCTGAATAGTTTGAACTTAATAAAACGGTAAAAAGGAGCATGAAACCCATGATATACACTAATTTTTTCATATCCTAATCCTTTCTGTGTAGATTCTCTGTTTAGCTACTTTTTCAACACTTTCGTTCGCTTCTTCTTTTTCCTTTGTTGGTCTTTCCGTTTTCTTCTAGCACGTTTCTTTTTATATATACGGAAAAGTAAAACGATTAGAATCAGTAGCAACAACAATAGAAGACCTATCAATATCAGAACTAGACGGTTCTCAAAAATAGTTTCTTTTTTGATACTTACATCTTTTTGGTTTAATTTCTTGGCTTCTTCTGATGTGATTTGAAATTTTTGGTCAAATTGCCAGACTCTTTCCTTTTGAGTAGCTGTTCCTTTAAACTCATACTTCCCAGCTTTAAACGGCTCGCCATTTAGAGGAATCGGTAAATCAAATGTGCTATTTGGCGCAATCGACAGATTCTTTTTGTCTAGTATTAACAGTGGTTCTTGAGAGCCGGATTTTGTTATGCTTCCTTTAAAGTTCACAGCTGATAAATAAGCTGGTTGCGCGTTCTCTAATAATAAACTAATAACATTTCTGGCATTTTCTTGATCCGTACTCACCTTTGTCAATGCTAAATCACCAAGTATTTCTTCACTATTATCTGTCGTTCTCAGAATCAAGGCAATTTCTCTAGCAAAATGATTTTTTATGTTCCCATCTGTTTTAGCTGTTGTTTTATTGTATAAATATAATCCTCCAGCTAAAATACCCTCAAATGGCTGTTCTGGCATTTCCACCTGCAACTTTAGCTTATATTGTTCATGGGCTTTTAAAACGATCTCTTTTTCAGCAATGGTTATAATATCTTCAATATTGTACGTTAAACCCGCGTTGTTTGTTTCACTTTTAACCGAATAGGTCACTACACCTGCTCGATTTGTTTGAGCACGATTAATTGAAGGGACAACAACAATCTCCTTAGAGGAAGCATTCGTTAATATAACTTCTAGTTCTTGTTTTTGACTAGGTATCATCTTCAAATCAAAATAAGTGACTTCTTTTGTGTACTGATTATCAGGTAATTTCGCATCTGTTGTAAATCCAGCAAATGTTTCATCTGTTGTGGCGTAAACAACTGTAGTTGTGCAAAAAAATAAACTGATAACGAATCCTATAACGAAAAAATTAAATCGTTTTTGATTGCTACTCATTGTTATCCCTCTCAAAATTTATCTAGTTACTCTTTTATGGTGCTGGTGTATCAGATAATGTCCAAGTCAATGTAGATTGATACTCTACAGCTCTTCTAGCAGTATCAACTGGTACAGCCAGCTCGAATTTTGATAATTCTAATGTTGAAATTCCATCACCTGTTGCTGCTTTAGCACCAAATATCAATTGCTCTCCTCCAGCACCAGGAACTAAGGTAAGTGAATTATTGATTTTACCACTTGTAGGTCTTGTTCCTCCAGTATTCGTCGCAGAACCGGTCTTGATGGTTAATGCAGCATTCGTTAATTGTCCAGTTCCACCTTTTTCTGTAAATTGAGATGTTTGAACCACTTTCACACTCCAACCTGCTTTGGTTCCTCGAGCATCATTGACTGTCAGCTTACCAGTCGTAACTGGACCACCTTCCATTCCATTGTCAGTAGCTATCCAATTTTCGGCTGTTTTATTTTGAATTTTGTGTGCACCAAAGTTTAAATTGTCAGGTAAACCCGAGCCTAAACTTCCATCTCCAGGATCAATCGTCATATCCCCTTCTGTATAGGTAATTGTTGCATTTGTTGATTTCGTATCTTTATCTACAGCTAATGATTGATTGGAAAACCCAATCGCAGTTAATGCTAATCCAGATAATAACGTTGCATGTATCAACTTTTTCATTTAAAATCCCCCTAAAAATATTTTTTATATTAAGCTTTTTCAAGCTTGATAACGTATTTGATCGAATCTATTGTGGAACATCTGAAAGTGTCCAAGTGAGCGACGAATTATATTGACTTATTTTCTTAGTTGTTTCTTTTGGAACAGTCAACGAAAATTTATCCAAAGGAATCGTTGTTTTCCCTGTTCCTTCTGTCGTTTTCGCTATAGCAATCGAATTTTCTACCCCGCTTTTTAACGAAACGACTTGTCTTATATAACTCGGTAAATTAGAAGCTGTATTCGTTACGCGACCGATTGCAACATCAAGCGTTGTATTCACCAAAGGACTACCATCAGTCGCAACAAAATCTGCGTTTTGCTTCACTTTTAATGTCCAGCCACCATTGGAACGCGTATCATCAATCACTACTTTTCCAACTGTTGGAACCCCATACTCAGTGGCAGTGAATGTTTCATTTCTAGAATTTTGAATTTTCGTCTTTCCAAAATTTAAATTTGTTGGAACTGTGCTACTACTCATTGTTATATCTGCTTTTTTATTTGTTTTAGTTTTCGAATTTGTATTTGAAAAAAAAATTGGCTTAGAGGTAGACTCTGGATAAACGACTTCTCTATCCGTAAGGCTAACCTTTATCGGGGTATCATCAAGAATATACCCCTTAGGTGCTTTAGTCTCTATAAATGAATAATTCCCCGTAAAAAGCTGATCAACTTGAACGATTCCTTTATCCGTTGAAACTACCCCTTCTTTTACCACTTCTATTGAATTATCTGGATTATTTTTTACTAATTTAAACTCTGCTCCTGGAAGAACGGCATTAGTTAACTCATCTTGCTTTGTCACTCTGACACTTCCCCAACCTCTCAAATATCCAACAGTAGCTGTTTGATTAGTAGATGGTATATTTACCTCATGATAATTTGCTCCTTTAGGCGCAAAATACCCCAATGATCTACTCCCTGTTCCAGCAACTCGATACCTTCCTGGTGGCAAATCAGTAAATGTAAGCTGACCATCCACTGAGCCCTCTACTCTTATTGCAACGTTTAAATCATTGTAAGAATAAAGCACAATTGTCCCGTTAACAGGTATGCTGTGATCCTCTTTATCTACCGTATACACCTTAATCGAATAGGTAGCCGCTTTGTTTTCAGCAGTCACTTTTTTTGTTCTTGGTGACTTAACAGCGGCTCTCTTGGACCGGGTTTTTTCGTCACCTTTTACTATTGATTTTTCTGGTATTTTAGTGTTTACTGTTTCGGTTGAATCATTTAAAGAAGGTACCTCTAAAACAGTTAGTTCTAAATCCGATTCTTTCTTTGTCTCAAATTTAAGTGATAGTATCTGCTTTTTATTTGTGATTGAAGAATCTAGACGAGCAGTAAATTCGATATCTGCTTCGTGTTTCTTTGATTCGACGAAAAAATCACTTACTTGAAACGACAATCGCTTTGACCCCTTAGCGTCTGTTATCATTTTCCATTTCCCTAAGATATTTTCGTCTTTATCCTTTACTTCAACTGGTTCTTTACTGCTTGGAGTAAGATAGGGAAGGTTCGTAGTAAATGTTTGATTCTTTGTAAGCTTCATCTCATCAGGGATTGATAGATGGTATTTCACTTGAAAAACATCATCATAATTAATTGATTCTCCATTTTTAAGCGAGGTTTTCACTACAGTGCCCGTTTGTTGCTCGATTTTTGATAGACTAACATTTTGGAAAACTGATGACTCTTTATCTAGTGTTTCATTCGCTGCATTAATCTTTGTATTCCCAAACAAATTTAGAGATAATACACCTAAACAGCTAATCAAAAGGACTAGACTCATTTTTTTTCTCACGTTTAACAACTCCTAATAGATATGGTATTTTGAAAAGAAAGCCCGATTCAAGGCATTTACAAACACTCCGTTTATACAAGCATTTTATTTAATTGGAACCCTTTCGTTCGGATTGTTCGAATTAAATCCTTTCCTTCTTCTCCTAATTTTTTCCGAATCAGAAAAATGATATTCGAGATACGGTACTGTTGGACTTCCCGCTCTCCATTACATAAATAATCGGAAATCTGTTGATATGTAACAACTTCACCCGCATGATCATAAAGAAAAGAAAACACCTGAAACTCCAATCGTGTAAAACTAATTTCTTCCTGACCATTAAATGACAAACTGTGTGCTTCTTTATTTAGAATGACCAACGATGAGTTTTCTGGCTGAACGAGACACCCTAATATATTTTTCATTATAATAAAGTCATTCTCTTCTTCTTCGCTATCCCTAACAAGAATACCGTTAGCCCCTAAATGAAGACACAACTTCCGTTCAATCGGTGTCATAGGAGTATCTGTATACAACCATATTGGAACGCCACACTTTTCTTTCTTCAAATTAGTCAACCACTCTAACCCTTTGATTGTATGATTGTTTATTTTTTGATTTACATTTATTAAAATCCCATCAACTTCACTTAATTGGTCCATTTTTTTGATTTCTTTTGATTCAAACCCATAGGAATGAAGTTTCTCGCTCATTTCTAAATCAAAAGAATAGTCCAATATGATTATTCCTAATGTATACATTAAATAGGTCTCTCCTTGTTTCATATTTTTACTTAAAATATGAAAAACAGCTAAATCTCTTGTCCTATATGAAAAAAAACATGATCTGACGGCGGAAATGACGGCGGGGAAAATAAAAAAAGCTCTGTTTATGTTCAACACTGTTGTCGAGTAAGGAATGTTAGCTTCTATATAAAAAATAGATTTGCCTTATCCTACTCAATTTAAAACGTTAATTTATCTAATTTTTGAATAGCTATGCGGTTTTCTTCTAAAAATGAACTTGTGTACGTATCTAATGTCAATTTTATAGATGAATGACCTAACAGAGAACTAATGGCAGCAATATTTACCCCAAGTTCTACACATCTAGTGGCAAATGTATGCCTCAATGAGTGGAACGATATATCTGTCAATCCAAGTTGACTTTTTATCTGATCAAATCGATAACTGACTGTCCTCGGTTCAATGGCGTGTCCCTTATTTGTAATAACGAATGATGACTGAGATTCATCTTTCCACTGCAGCAGTGCTTTTTTTAATTTTAAGGAAAGTGGAATAAAACGATTGGAGTTTGGTGTTTTTGGTGCTGTTTCAATAATTTGGGTTTTATTTCCAGAGTCATCAGGCAAACAGATTCTTTGTTTCGTTCTACTAACATGAATAATAGAAGAATCGAAATCAATGTCGTCCCATTTTAATGCACATATTTCACCAATGCGCATTCCGGTTTCTAAGGCTATTAATATAGGAAGTCCTCTTTTCGTTTTCAAACTTTCCAGTTCGATTGCCTTGTGCTCTGCTCGCGTGAGCGCACGAACTTTTTCTTTTTTAACTTTTGGTAGAATCACTCCTTCACATGGATTGGAGGAGATATAGCCACGTTCCTTTGCTGCTTCAAGGCAGCTTTTGACTATACGAAAGATGACATGAACCGAGCTTGCTGATAACTTGTTAGATAATTTATTGATTACTTGATCAATATCGTTTAAACCAATTTTCTGCAGTGATCGGTGCTCTAATAAAGGTAAAATATGTAGATCCATTTTGTTCTTGTAACTTGCAAAGGTACTTTCTTTTATCTTTGGCGCCATAATAGAGGTCATCCAAATCTTAGTCCAATCTCCAAATGTTCCGTGAAATTCTTTTTTGCTTTTGGAATAGAACATACTTGTTTGAACTTTTTTCTCAAATAGTTGTTCTTTCACAGAACGATAAGAATATGCATAAACATACCCATAATGAATTGAACCATCAGTCTTTCTTGCTTTTGGGTATCGACCTTCCCATCTACCATCTTTTCGTTTATAAATATTTTCTCCTTTAGCCAAAAAATCAAATCCTTTTCTGTAAATTTTGACGGCGCAATTGACGGCTTTAAAAAACAACCTTGATTAACCTAGGTTATTTAACAACATGATAAACGAAATTCTCATTTTTTTATATTAATATGCTAAAAATTGAGAATTTCCATTAAAAAAAACTCTTGATTTACTGATTTCAAAGGGATATACTGTTTCTAGTTAAGAGATTTCATGTTTTAAGTAAAAATATGAAACGTAATCATTTGATTACATAAAGTTATTTTTGATGAACTAACCTATCCGAATTATTTCATTCAGTCAAAAATAAAATAACAAAAATGATATAAATCATAAAACAAGAAATCTATATAGTTGTAACAAAAAGAACAATTTTTCATTTATTCAAGTTATTATTAAGAGAGAATTATGCCATTTACAACTATAACATAGAGTAATGTTTTAAAGACTCTAAGATAAAAAAGATTCAAAAACCGGTTATTCTAATCATGAGCAATTAGAATAACCAGTTCATTTTTTTAGATGTATTCTATTCCGTCTAGAAATAGATATTTCTTACTAGCTATTGGATGATTATTCAATACACAATAACTAAATAAGAGCTTTTTATCAAAAACATTGATAAAAAGCTCTTATTTTAATGGTATTTACTCGTTAGTCCCTGTATTTTGCTCAGCAGATTTAATGTTATTAGGCTTCATATTCAATCACATACGGATAAAGAGCGGTATTATAAATGGCTTCTGAAAACTCAACGATTTCCCCTGATAGCCCAATTGATTTTCTAATACGTTTTAATCCATTCTTTTCAGATGTAGCTAGAATTTCTTGTTGTTGTTTTGTTAATTCAATGGTTTGGAAGCTATCTTCGAACTTGATGATCTCGATGCCGTGTTGATCCATTAGTCGATACAATGATTCCTTTTCAAAATCTTCTAAAGATACATCTGCTAAACTACTCGGTAAAAAATAGTTAAAGTAGATGTACGGTTGCTCATCTAGTATATATAAACGCGAAACTTTTACTGCATGCTCACCTAGAGATTGATACACTGGAGAATCAGGTGCTAACGTTACTTTTTCCAAATTCAAAATTTTCTTAGCTACTTTTTGTCCAGACTCATTTAAATATTCTGTAAAGGTTCCCGCTTTAGACAATTTATTGTAAGGTCGATTACTCAACACAGTAGTTCCCTTACCGCTTTTTTTCTCCACTAATTCTTCTGACGATAATAACTCGATTGCACGACGAACTGTGATTTTACTTACATCAAACAGCTGCTCAAGTTCAGCCTCTGTTGGTAATAATGACCCTACGGGATAGGTACCATTCATGATATCTGATTTGATTTGATCTGCTACGTCTAAATACAATACGCTTTTTCTTCTCATGTGATCCATCCTTATACTCTTTATTTAGTCTATCGTTTTATTTTAGTTTATTCGTTATTCCGTTAGATTATCCTCATTCTAATCGTATTTGCCATTTAATTCAACTTTTCATCTATCCAAACGATAGTATTTCATACATTATACCAAAGATTCCATTTATGGAAAACGAATTTAAAAAGTAGTCTACACAAAAGATACATCATTAGTCGATCAAAAAAATGGAGCCAGCTTTTCAGCTCACTCCATTTTTTATTCATACTTATTTTCACTCTGAATCATGATCTATCGGCATATCTTCTGGTACTGGTTCAAGAAAAACTTTTCTTGGTTTACTCCCTTCAGACGGTCCAATTACACCATGATCTTCTAATTCATCCACTAAACGTGCTGCCCGATTATACCCGATTCTAAAGCGTCTTTGCAGTAAGGATATACTTGCTGTCTGCATTTCTACGACTAAAGCTTTCGCTTCTTCATACAGTTCATCTTGTGATGCTTCGCTACTACCACCAGTGTTCTCTTCTTCTGTTGGCATCATACTTTCTTGATAGTCTGCTTCCTGTTGTTCTGTGACAAAGGCCACGATTCGTTCAACCTCATGATCGGAAATAAACGCGCCTTGCACACGGATCGGTTTATTTTCACCCATCGGCAAGAACAACATGTCTCCTCGACCCAGAAGCTTTTCTGCTCCATTACTATCAATGATAGTCCGTGAATCCGTTCCACTTGAAACAGCAAATGCCATTCTAGAAGGAACATTCGCTTTGATGATTCCTGTGATAACGTCCACACTTGGACGTTGTGTTGCCAAAATCATATGAATTCCAGCAGCACGAGCCATTTGCGCTAAACGAATGATAGCATCTTCTACTTCATTGCTAGCAACCATCATCAAATCTGCTAACTCATCAACGATGACTACAATAAATGGCAAGATTGGACGATTTTCACCGTCTTCTAAATTTTTTTGAATGACTAACTCATTGTAACCAGAAATATTTCGAACCCCAGTAGCGGCAAATTTTTCATAACGGAATTCCATTTCCTGCACGACTTTTTGCAATGCTTGTGCAGCTTTTCGTGGATTTGTTACGACTGGTGTCAACAGATGTGGAATCCCATTATAGACATTCAGCTCAACCATTTTTGGATCGATCATCATTAATTTCACTTCGTGTGGCTTGGCTCTCATTAAGATACTGGAGATAATCCCATTGATTGCAACAGACTTCCCACTACCGGTTGAGCCTGCAATCAGTAAATGAGGCATTTTAGCTAAATCAGCTGATTGAACCATCCCAGAAATATCTCGTCCAAGTGGTACTTCCAACAATTTATCTGGATGACTTGGTTGTGCTTCAATGATATCTCTAAATGAAACTGTACTTACAGTGCTATTTGGTACTTCGATTCCAATCAGAGATTTCCCAGGAATTGGTGCTTCCATCCGTACATCTTTTGCAGCAAGCGCTAAAGCAATATCATCTGTTAAACTAACGACTTTGCTCACCTTCACCCCAACTGCTGGTTGAATTTCAAATTTTGTAACAGCAGGTCCAAGACTTGCTTTGACTACTTTAGCATCAACACCAAAACTTTTGAATGTTTGTTCTAACACCCCAATATTTTTTTCGATTTTTTGGTACTCTCCACTTTGATCCGCAGATGGAATCGAATCTAATAGTGTTGAAGGTGGGAGTTCATAATCACGATCTTCCGCTTCTTCAGAAATTTCAAAGTTTAATTCGCCGCCTTCATCCATTTCAGATTCGACAATAGTTTTTTGTTGGACAGGCTGTGTTTCAGCTTGGCTTTGGAAACTGTCGATTGGCACAAGTGTCAGTTGTTCTGGTTCATGTGCTTCTTTTTCTTCTTGCTCCCTTGCTTTTTGGGCTAATTTTTCACCTGGAGTTAATTCTCTTACCTCATTTTTTAAACGTTCTTGAGCACGTTTCTCCACTTCAGCCTGTTTCGCCGCACGTTTTTCAGCTCGTTTGGCTTCTTTTTCAGCTTGACGCTCTGCACTTCTAGCCGTTAGGCCACTAATCATTTCCCGAACGCTTTGCAATCCGTTCATTACTTGCTGAAAATCAAGCATACTCATTAAAAATAGGCCTAATGCAATCAATAAAGCAGCAATTAAATAGCTACCAAATTGTGCAACTAAAAAGAACGTCACGCTATACATTGCAGCACCGATCATACCACCACCGACATTTTGAGCCACAGTACTGGCCTTTAAATCCATTCTAAGAAATTCCCATGTTGTTCCTATAATATCTGGCGTTTGCGTTCCTACATTACGAAACATATACGCATGCAAAAATAGCACCACACCCAAGTAAACAAATACACCACCGATCATCGGTCGACTTTTTTTGATAGGAAACTCTTTCCCAAAAATAACTAGAGAAAGCCCGTAAAGCATCAGTAATATAGCTGCCACTGGAAATGTATTTCCTATAACCACACGTAAACCATTGGCAATCAAAGTGCCAAGAAATCCTAATTTTAAAAGTCCAAATAATCCGAAGAAGATAAAAAAGATACCGAGAAAAATGAAATTAAGATGCTCTTGCTGTTGTTGCTGTTTTTTTGTTTTTTTCTTTTTTGCACTTTTCCTTTTTTGTGCCATCTAACATCCCTCTTTTCAATCAGTATCCATTATACCTAAAAAACGAGCCGAACAAAAGTACCCCCATTGTTTCTCTTAAAATTTTAATGTTTTAGTTTCTATTTTTCTACTTACTTTCGTGTGGTGATCCTTTTTTTAGGTATCCCAATACCAGTTAGCCCAGAAAGGATCGATAAAATAGGACAGAATACTATAAAGAAACTAAATGGTGCATAACTTAATGTAGAAACTTGTAGTGTACTTGCCATGAATACCCCGCTTACTCCCCAAGGAATCAATGAGTTTAGAACCGTTCCTGAATCTTCCAAGGCTCTAGATAATACTTCTGGTTCAAGTCCAGCTTTATCATAACTTTCTTTAAACGCCCGTCCCGGTAAAATGATCGATAAATATTGTTCGCCAATCATCACGTTCGCCAAAGCACCGCTGAAAACTGTTGCCGCAACTAAACTCCCTGTTGACTTTAATTTATCCGCCAGCGGCGCCATCAAAACAGTAATCACATCCATTTTCATCAGCAAACCACCTAAGGATAAGGTCAATAAAATCAATGAAACAGACCACATCATACTTTGGATACCGCCACGAGTTAATAAGGCATCGATTTGTTCCATCCCTGTTTTTGATACAAACCCATTTTCTAAAATCGAACTCAATTGTTTTAAATCAACATTTTTTGTCTGAACCATATACATCACACTGGAAAGTAAAATCGTGACTAGTAATGAAGCAATTGCTGGAACACGTTTGATTGAGCAAAGAACAAGTAACAAAATCGGTAGAAGCGCCCACCAACTGATTGCAAAATTATCCTGTAAGACATCTAAAAATTGCGTTGTTTTAATTTCTGTTTGGCCAATTTCTGTTTGAAACCCAATAATTGCATAAAGTATAAATGACATAATAAAAGCTGGGACCGTTGTCCACATCATATTTTTAATATGTTTAAATAAATCTGCTCCAGCAACTGCTGATGCTAAATTCGTCGTATCTGATAGAGGAGACATTTTATCCCCAAAAACAGCTCCTGAAATGATCGCTCCTGCTAAAATAGCAGAGTTGAATCCCATCGAAATCCCCATCCCCATCAACGCTAAGCCAATCGTTGAAACGGTTGTAAAAGCACTCCCAATCGAAATTCCAACCACTGCGCAACTGACAAAGGCCGAAGGCAAAAAGATTGTTGTGCTGATAACTGAAAAACCTGCATACATCATCGTTGGAATAACACCACTGGCGATCCAAACCGCAATCAAAGCGCCAATCAGAATAAAAATAATCATTGGTACAATACCTGTTTTTACACCTTCTATGATTCCTTCATGGATTTTATCCCATGATGCTCCTCGCCATTTACTCCAACCAATCAATAAACCCAATGCACACAATACGGGAAAAATTGGACTCATCCCGACACCAATCACACAAATACTGATAATCAATAAAAGGGCCAAAAATACAACTAATGCTTCTTTTACACTTAATTCTTTCTTCATTTACGATCCTCATTCTTTTTAAAAATTTAATTATTGCATACAAAAAATCCCTGACAATCACAAATAGACTGTCAGGGACGTATAATAGCGAGAAAAAGCAACTTCCTTTGAAAACAAGCGCTTTTGTCTCAGCCGCAACCTACACGCGGTACCACCCAAATTGAAATTAAAAAATAATTTCCACTCAAAAGACGCTAACGGATCTTACCCGAATCTATTATTTCGCTCCAGATTTGTACTTCAAGTATTTGCTTTGGTCAACTTCCATCTACCGTTGACTTTCTGTTATTTCAAAACAACGCTCTACTATAATCTTTCCTAGCGCTTCTTGTTATTCTAACTGTTAACGGTAAAAATCAAAACGACCCTTCGCTAACATTTCTTTGATGCCGCCTGTTTCGAATAATGAACGATCCATGATTACTTTTTTGATCACTGATGCTGGATAGCCTTTAACTTCCATTTTTCCAACTTCACCGAAGGCATGGCTATTACCGATTGAGGCAACAGAACCAAGTGATTTAAAGGTAAATTCTTTCGTTGGTTCACCTTTTAGTTGTGCTTTGATATTCTTACCTGCATGCTCACCCATTTTAAGTGAAATTTGCGCAGTTGTTGGATACGGACGGTTCGATTCTTTATCCATCACAGCAGAACAGTCCCCAATGATATAGACATTACTATGATTTGCATCCGTTAGATCTGATTGAACCATCACTCGTCCGCGTTTTGCTGCAAAACCAGATTCACCCACTACATGGCTACCACTTACTCCAGTCGTCCAAATAATTGTTTTAGCGTTTAGTTCATTCAATTCATTTGTTTCTTGATTATCTAAATACACAACAGTATCTTGTTTGATTTCTTTGATTGGTTTTCCAACTAAGAAATTGACACCCCATTTTTTCAAATGATCAATCCCGTAACCCCCAAGTTTTTCACTAAACATTGGCAATAAACGTGTCACTGCTTCAACGCAATATAATTGAATTTTTTCAGGTTCAACGCCAGCAATAGTAGCTAGTTTTTTCTTTCCTTCATGTAATGACCCTAATAATTCGATTCCTGTAAAACCAGCTCCACAGACAACGATTTTCAGACAATTTTCGTCTTTCGTTTCTTTGTATGCTTCCATTTGTTCCGTTAGATGTTGATAGACTTTTTCTGATGTTGGAATATCGACCATTTTTAATGAAAATTCTTCAACACCAGGAATCCCAAATGACTCTGATTCATAGCCTAATGCTACGATCAAATAATCATAAGAAATCGCTGCTTGATCTTTCAAATGAACGAGTTGGTTTTCACTATCAATTTTTTCTACAGTTCCTTGTACAAATGTCGTGCAAGCAGATTTTACAACATCTTTAATTGGATAGGTAATTCTTTCTGACGTTTGGATTCCTGCTGCAACTTCATGGATATCCGTTGCTTCGAAGTGGTAATCATTTTGATCGACCAATGTGATTTTTAATTCGTTGTCTCCTTTTTGTAATTCATGTAGCGCTCTTAAACCGGCATAGCCAGCGCCTAAAATAACGACGTGCTTACTCATTTTTAAAATCCCCTCTTAACCTTTTTATTTTATTATTTAAGCCATAATCCTATGGCAAAAAATACAACTTGTGCTAATGCTCCGACTGCTAAAATTTTCACAGCGCAGATAAAAGTTTTTGTTTTGACTTGTTCGTGTAAAAATACCTTTGTTTGTTTCCAAATAAATGGCACGACCAAAAGCGTGAGCAACATCGTAATCGGTGTTAACCCTAATACAACGCTTAACACGATCGAAGCAAAGGCGATCACGATCAACCCCACAAATAAATCAATCGACGTTTTTTTCCCTAGATAATGAACTAAGGTAAAACGATGGTTCATTTCGTCTTCTTCTAAATCACAAATATTATTCGCCAACATTAAATTGGCAATCAAACAAGTATTGGGTAGCGACACTAAGAAGATACTGCCAAGATTGCCCCATGTCCACTGAAATGAATCAAATGTATTGATATAGACACAAATCAACATGATCATAAACCCCATCGTAAATCCTGAAAAGAATTCACCCAAAGGTAAGCTTGATAATGGTTTAGGTCCAGAAGAATAAAAGATGCCAATCAAGTAGCAATACAGTCCTAACCATAACAATGGCCAACCGACAATCATAGACAGACCAATCCCCATCAATGCAGAAATGGCCACCATCCAAATGATCCAACGACGAATCATCGGCAAAGATAAATTTTCTCGCCCAATGATATTCGTCTTCTGTTTGTAATCATGCCCGTCTTTAGCATGATGGTAATCATTATAGTTATCTAAAATATCAACAGCCATATTGAAAATAAACATCGCAATAAAATAAATAAGAACATACCCTAAATGTAAATGTCCATAATGATACCAACTAAAACAAATTCCCAAAAGAAAGGGCAAAATACTGGCTGTCTTTGCTTTTAGTTCAACTAATTCAAAAAATACTTCTCTATTCAAAGTATACTCCTCTCTCCTTACAATATTTAGTTTTATGCTCACAGAATAATTTACTTGTATTTCATCACTAACATCGTATACAATCAATAGTATTGAATTACTGAAAGGACTATTGTGTTATGAATGATTTTTGGAAAGAATTTCCTATTACCCAACAACAATTAAATGAAACTTGTGAACTGATCAAACATCAAGTTAAAATACGAAACAAAGATATCGAAGCCGCTCTGATCGAGTTAACCAGTTCAGGCGGTAAATTACTACGCCCAGCTTTCTTTTTTTTGTTTACCCAAATCGGCGATGAGCAAAAACAAGACCGCACACAACTGATTAAAATCGCCGCTTCTATCGAAATTCTACACATGGCGACATTGATACATGACGATATCATAGATGACTCTCCACTGCGTAGAGGAGCTGTGACGATCCAATCCCGCTATGGTAAAGATATTGCTGTTTACACAGGAGATTTATTGTTTACTGAATTCTTTGAATTACTAGCCGAAACGATGAATGGCTCTGATTTTCTACATACAAACGCTTCTGCAATGAAACGACTTCTACTCGGTGAATTAGATCAAATGCACACACGCTACAAAACAGACATGAGTATTTCCGATTACTTACGAAGTGTCAATGGAAAAACAGCTGAATTATTTTCTCTAAGCTGTCTGGAAGGCGCTCATTTTGGTTACGCTTGTCCAGAGGTACAACGCTTAGCCAAACGAATTGGTCGGCATATTGGAATTGCTTTTCAGATCTATGATGATATCTTAGACTATACAGCAGATGTAAAAACCTTGAAAAAACCAATTTTAGAGGATCTGGCACAAGGTGTCTATACATTGCCTTTGATTTATGCAATGCAAAAAGCGCCCGAACGCTTTGCCGTTTACTTAGAGAAAGGGGCTGCTATCACAGTCGAACAAGCTCATGAAACAGCTCAACTGGTTCATGAGCTAGATGGCGTCAATGATGCCAAAGTATTTGCGCGGCGTGTCACTGAAAAAGCCTTGACTGACATCGAAAAATTACCAAATTGTCTAGGTAAAGAACAATTAACTTTGTTGACAGAATTATTACTGCAACGCTCTTTTTGATACTCAACTTCACTTTTTAAACGAATGAAGTTAAAACAGAAATAGTTCGTTAAAGTTATTGAGGCTGAGATGTGACTCATAGAGTTATATCCCAGCCTCATCTTTTTTAGTTTCATTAACGGTGATTTGTTCCACGGTCAATGGCATAAAGCTGTTGGTAATGCTGATTTGTCGCTAATAACTCTTCTGGAGAACCACTCATCTCTAGTTGTCCATCTTCAATAAATATCACTCGATCCATTTTGTGAACCCCTTGTAAATGATGAGTGATCCAAATAATGGTTTTGTCTTCTAATGCCTCAAAGAATGTATCTAATAAATGTTGTTCTGTGATTGGATCCAGTCCTGTCGTTGGTTCATCCAACAATACCACTGGTGTATCCTGAAGTAAAATACGAGCTAGCGCTAATCGATGACGTTCACCACCGGAAAAACGTAAACCAGCTTCATCTACCATCGTTAATAGTCCCTCTGGAAGACCTTCGATCATTTCTTTCAAACCAACTTTATCCAATACTTGCCAAACCTCTTCTTCAGAGGCTTCTTCTCGGCCGATTCGGACATTATTTAAAATCGTTGTTCTAAAAAGATACGGTGCTTGATGAATCACACCTATTGATTTCGTAATTTGATCCCCAAATTCATAAGTCGGTAGTCCACCCAATGTAATCGATCCTTTATCAGGTTGTAAATCTCCACGAATCAATGTTGCTAGAGTACTTTTCCCTGAACCACTACGACCTAAAATCGCTAATTTTTCTTTTGTATGAATCGTTAACTCTATGTTTTCTAGCACTTGTTTAGTTGTTCCAGCATACGAAAAAGAAACATCGCTAATTTTAATTTCCGCATCTGTGATTGAGATTTCTTTTGTTACAACTTGGTTTTCTTCTAATTCCGGCAAATCATTTAAACGTTTGATTGAATCCTTGTAAATATTTGTTTCTTGCGCTGCGTCGGGTAGCGGTGCAAAAGCGTCGATCAACGGAAAAACGGTCAGTGTAAAAGCCGCAATCCAATTTGCAGCACCACCGTGATTTCCAGGAAAACGAACGCTCGCCCATGCTAAAATCGAAATAGTGATTACACCAAAAGCCACTTGTAATACAAAATCTCGAAAACGATTGAAGCGTTTGATTTGTTCATCTAACTGTCGTAATTTTGCTTCTTCTTTTTCATAAGAATGAACAAATTCCTGTCCACGCTGACTGAATACCCAATCTGAAACACCTAAGATATTATCCGTTAACGTTTTATACAATTCATTTTTTGACACTTTTTGTTTTTCTTGTCTGGCGCCATTCACTAAAACTGAAATCAATGGCAATAGAAAAATCACTACACCTAACATTAGCAACATACACAACCCAAACCACCAAGAAAATAATCCTAGGCCAATAATGATAAAGATATATAACAACCAAGCAATCACAGTTGGGAACACCGTACGTAAATACAAATTCTGCAAATGATTGATATCTTCTGATAATAACCCTAAAATATCACCCGTTTGGTATTTTGATTTAAAGAAAATTGCATCTTTTTCTAATACTAGATAAAGCTTCAAACGTAAATCAGACGTCATTTTCAACACCCAATTATGACTAACTAAACGTTCAATATAACGAAAAACTGGTCGACTAATCCCAAACGCACGTGTTAGTACAATAGGAATATAAATCATCAAAATATTCTCTGGAAGTGACGCCGCTCGACTAATTAAATAACCAGAGTTAAACATCAATGCTCCTGCACTGAAGAAAGTCAAAAAACCTAAAACCAATGCTAAGTATAATAATCCTTTGTATTTTTTTAAAAACGGTTTGATCCATTTATCTTTTTGGTATAATTCTTTATTTGTTGGGGTATTTTCCATTATTCTGTCCCCCTCATTTGATTGACTAATTTCACATAATAACCATTTTTATCGGTCAATTCTGATAAAGTTCCGGCCTCAACCAGTCGCCCTTTATCCATCACTAAAATATAGTCCATTTCGGCCATCCAATGTAATCTGTGTGTAGCAAAAAATACAAGATGATCTTCCATTAATGGCAACATTCTTTCTTTTAATTCCACTTCCGTTTCAATATCCAAATGAGCAGTCGGTTCATCAAATAATAAAATTCGACGTGTTTTGTCTAAAAAGGCTCTAGCAAGCGCTACACGCTGTGCTTGACCACCACTTAACATTCTGCCACTTTCACCGATCACCGTGCTTAAACCATCCGTAAGCTCTTCTACAAGCGTTTCTAATCCTACTAATTGAACTGCAGCTGAAACTTGTTCATCTGTCGCTTCAGGTGTGTAAAAACGAACATTGTTTGCCAATGTATCTTGGAAAATATAAGGAGACTGCGGAATATAGACGACTTGCTTCTGCCATTCTTTTTGTAAAAAATGAGGAATGGATTGCCCATCAACTTCAATTTCAGTCATTTGTGTATCAGGTTCTAAAAATCCACTCAATACATTGATCAGCGTCGATTTTCCTGAACCGCTAGCACCAATGATCCCAATTTTTTGATACCCTCTTGCTGCAAAGTCCAGTCCTTTTAGAGCAGGATGAGTTGCTTCTTCATATTGGAATGTCAATTGTTTAACAGATACTTCACTTAATGCAGTCCAATCCCCTAAAGTAAGGCGATCCGTTTCAGTCATTTCTGGTAAATCCAATACAGCTTGAATTGCCTGGAATGAATTTTTCCCGTCTAATGTCGCGTGATAATCACTGGCAAAATCTCGAACAGGTAAGAAGAATTCTGGTGCTAAAATCAAGGTCGTTAATGCTGGGAATAGTAAAATCTCCCCTTCTAACAAGCTCAATCCTAAAAACACTGCCACAACAGCCACAGATAACGTTGTGAAAAAATCCAAAGCAAACGTTGATAAAATCGCAATTTTTAGCGTACTCATCGTTGCTTCTCTAAACCGCTCACTCGTATTGTAAATGCTACTTGCGTATTTTTTACTCAAGCCAAACAACTTCAACGTATCCAATCCTCGTAACGAATCAATAAAGTGATTAGACAAAATTTGAAAAGCTTTGTATTGTTTATCCGCTTTACTTTGCGCTGCATAGCCTAAAATGATCATAAAAATAATGATCATAGGAAACACAACCAGTAAAACAACCCCTGAACGAACATCCAACATAAAAACAAAAATCAAAATGATCCACGGAATAATCATCATATTCATGATTTTCATCAAGATCAAATGAAGATAATTTTCCGCTTGACTAATTCCTTCAAGCGCCATTGTAATCATATTTCCCGTACCATTTTTTTGAACCACCGTTGGTCCTAAGCGGAAAACCTTTTGTAACAAAGCTTCCCTTAATTCACGTGACCGCTCATAACTAAAGGTGTCTAACATTTTCTCACGAAGATACGTCACGACATGTCTACCAGTGTAAAACAAAAAGAACACCAAAATATTCAACAGCTGGTCGTGTAGCTGACCACCTTCCCATAACCCAACAACGGCTTTAGATAAATAAAATGCTTGTCCTATAATAAATACTGCTTGCAGGAAAGAAAAACCTGCAAGCAAGATCATGATATTTTTGATTTTCGGCATTTTTAAGATGGCTTTATCAATCATCCTTCATACCCCACAGCAGCAATCGCTGGATGTTTGATACGTTTTCTAAAGACATAATAAGACCAACCTGTATACGCTAATACAAATGGTAGAATCGTTAATGATAACCACGTCATTGTCTTCAATGTGTAAGGGGAACTTGAAGCATCTTGGATCAAGATGTCATAATACCCTTCACTACCGATCATCACTCGTGGGAATAAACCACTAAATAATAACGCCACTAGAAGAATCAGTGTTAAACCACTAGCAAGAAACGCCAACATTTCTTTTTTCTTAAAGACACTAACGTTAGCAACAACTGTCAATGCTACAATTACTACAACAAGTAACATTGTCACTAAAAAGTGATTATCAAAGAAATCTGTTTTAAAGTACAACAAAGCTGCAAACACAACTAAGCCAACATATAAAACCCAATAGAAGAATGACGCATAATTGCGAGCACGTTCTCTAACTGGTCCTTCTGTTTTAAGCGTAATATAGTTTAAACCATGCAAGTAGCAAAGTAAGGACAATGCAACACCACCAACAACAGAAAACACATTGATATAATCTGTAAATGACGCCATCATATTTCCGTTCACATCAAGAGGCATCCCTTGAACTAGATCAATGAATAAAACCCCAAAGAAAAATGGTACGATAAAACTACCAATCGATAATGTCCAGTTCCACATTCTACGACGTTTGCCATCTGGCATACGGTGACGGAATTCAAACGACACTCCACGAATGATCAGACCAACTAAAATAATAAACAAAATCAAGTAAAAACCACTAAACAATGAAGCATACCAGTATGGGAAAGAAGCAAACATCGCCCCACCTGCTGTTAATAACCATACTTCATTACCATCCCAAACCGGTCCAATTGTTTGGATGATTTGTTCTTTCTCTTCTTCATCATGAGCCAAAGTTTGAACCGACATCCCCACGCCAAAGTCAAACCCTTCTAGAAAGAAGAAGCCTGAGAATAAAATACCAATTAGGACAAACCAAAGTAATTGCAACGTACTCATTCGCCAAAGACCTCCTTATCAAATGGATCTACATCAGTAGAGTTCGCCTCTGCTAATTTCTTTTCTTCATAATCTGGGCCTTTTTTAAGTTCTACAGTAATCAAGTAAACCATTACTGAGCCTAGACCAGCAAAAAGAATGAAGTAAATAATATTCGATGTTAATAATGAAGCCACTGATACATTTGGTGAGACACTATCTTCAATCGTGAATAGACCATAAACAGTCCAAGGATAACGACCAAGTTCAGTGATCAACCAACCTGTTGTATTTGCCAAGAATGGAGCAAATGTACACAATGCTAATATCCAAACCATCCAACGTTTTTCATAAAGTGAAGGTTTTTTCTTGCGACTAAAGAATAATCCTAAAGCTGAAACTAAAAGCATCAATGCACCAAAGCCAGCCATGACTCTAAAGCTCCAGAATAATGTGTTGACTGGTGGATAATAATTTTTATCATCACCATACTGTTCTTTCAAACGTTCATTCACAGTGTCCATTCCATCAACAGAACCAGATAAACTATTATAAGAAAGAATACTTAGCATATAAGGAATTTGGATTCCAAATACTTGTTTATGCTGCGCTTCGTCTGCCCATGCGATCAATGTCCAAGCTGCTGGATCTCCAGAATCTTCATAATCGCCTTCCATTGCCGCAAATTTCATTGGTTGATCATTGATCAAAGCTTTCATTTGTAAGTCCCCTGTAAATAAAACAGATAGTGAACCAAATAAAGCAATCCATAACCCAATGCGCATAGACGTTTTGTGGAAATTAAGATCACGTTTTTTCAAAATTTGGAACGCTGCAAGACCTGCAACGATCATGCCGCCCATTACAATTGCGCCAGACAGAACGTGGGTAAACTCATACCACACTTTTGGATTGCCAATTACGGCTCCAAAGTCGATCAACTCAGCACGACCATTATTTAATGTATAGCCCACTGGATGTTGCATAAAGCTGTTTGCAGCTAAAATCCAGAAAGCAGACATCATTGAACCAAATACCACCAACCAAATAAATGTTAAATGTAGTTTAGGACTTACTTTATCCCAAGTAAAGATCCATAACCCTAAAAATGTTGATTCTAAAAAGAATGCAAGTAACGCCTCGATTGCCAGTGGAGCACCAAAAATATCTCCAACAAAGCGTGAATAATCTGACCAGTTCATTCCAAACTGGAATTCTTGAATAATTCCTGTTACAACTCCGACTGCAAAACTTAATAGAAAAATGTTGCCCCAAAACTTCGCCATTTTGCGATAACGTTCATCTTTTTTCACGACATACATCGTTTCCATGACTGCAACTACAAGTGCTAATCCTATTGAAAACGGTACGAAGAAGTAATGAAAGACTGTTGTCATTGCAAATTGGAATCTTGCTAATGTTACAATATCAAACATCAATAATCCCCCTTTTTTACTGTCTCCACAAAAAGAATAAGCTAATTTCATTCAACATAATTATTCATTTGCGCAGTTGGTTGGTGCTGCCAAAATGAATCAAAACCCAGAATAAAATAAACCTAAATACAATATGTGCGCGGAAACTCTTTTTATTAATTTTAGAATGATTCCAATCTAAAGTATACTCTTTTATTTACAAAATACAAATGTTTCTGTCCTATTTTCATCAAAATATTCCTTTGTTCTTGGGGAAAAATAAGAAAAGTAGGCTCTGATGATAGAATATAAAAAAAACAGTCTGAATAAAGTTTTTCTTCCTTAATTTAGAAACAACTTTTACTTTAGTCGATATTTCATAAATATATTCATTAATAGTAAGATTTTGCCTACAATAATTTTTTTCATTTGATCAATTACTTGTAATTGATTCAACATACCGTAAATGGTTGTCTAACTTTTAAAAACTCTACACTCTGAAACTGCTTACTCTATTTATATCACTGAAGTGACGGTAAAGTAAAGCTAATATGTACAAATATATAACTTTTTGTTATAATTTTTTTAAAAAGGAGGTACTATTATTATGTTGTTGTATATTCGTCTTTCACGTGCGCTAAGTAAATCAGGAGTCTTTCTTTTATTGGGGCTAGTTTTCCTTTTTATGGGGTTCACAAAAGATACCTATGTTGACTGGAATACTGGTTACGCAGGTTACGTTTTGATAGGCGGTGGTCTATCACTTCTCATTGGCCTTTTTATTTTTATACGGAATTTATCTGGCTCTGCTTCAACCTTAGAAAATCAACAAGACGATTTTCTATTTAACCATATTGCACCGGAAGAGAAAAGAAAATATCTGGCTCTGGGCGCGTTATTTTCACTTCATCCCTATCGGACTGTTGAATGCTTGAATAAGTTTTTACTGCAAAAACCCGAAGATATTCTAAAGGGAAAAGAGAATATAAACGAGTCTTGGGGAATTGTTGATATGACTTCTGCAAAAAAACAACTTGATTGGTTGCTTCATTCTGGTCATCGAAATGACAAGACTATCATCACTCAAAAAAATGCCCTCATAGCTCAGCTACGTAATCCAGCTGAGTTAACAGAAGAAATCTCTGAATTGATCAAAAATGTCAATCAAATTACATATTCTATTCACAGCAAACAGATTGATTACATCAACCCCAACATCATCTACAACTTTACGAATCTTAGTGGTTGGGATTATATCCGTGGCGCAAGCATGGCAAAAGATTGTTATAATTTAGGCTATCTTGATGAAAACGAAACGTGGCGCTACATCCTTGCATTTAACGAATTGGTCGTACAAGACTTTTCTTCTTGGGAACAACTTGCTGTATCTTTTTTAGTTGGCCGATATATTTGGTCTGGTGATCCTTATCAAGAATGGTATATCGAGCATTTTTCCTGGCTCTTTTCTTTTTATCCCGAGGATGACGTAAATGAATTCCAGCAAAATATTTGGAAAAAATACCCGCTTAGTGAACTGTAACGTAAAAAATCCAACCAAAAGAATAGCTAATGGTTGGATTTTTTGTGATCAATCGTTTTTCATCGCTGCTTTCAGCGCTTGTGCTAATGCACTTTCTTCTGGTTCTTCTTTTTGTGAGTATTTTTTCATTAACTTACGTTCTTCATGTTTTGTAAGTTTTTTACTACGTTCTTTTTTATCTTGCATTTTTTCAGTGATTGAGCAGTACTTACATTTGAAGTATGAACCGTTTTTACCATCGATGATTTCCATTTTCCGATGGCATTGTGGACAACGATGATTAGATACTTTTGGATCTTTTCTACGGCGATAGTTACAATCTTGGTTGGAGCAAACATAGATTTTTCCATCTTTGGTATTTTTCTCACGTAAATTTGAGCCGCATTCTGGGCATTTCTTTTGCGTGATCGAAAAGTCTTGGTATTTGCTTTCGCTTTGTTTGATTTCGTTGACTAATTTTTTCGTGTCTTGTTCGATTTCTTTTAGAAAAACAGTGCTACTTTGTTTGCCTTTGGCGATAGCTTCAAGTGTTTTTTCCCATTTTTCAGTTAGTTCTGGCGTTACCAATGACGGATTGACTAATTCTAGTAATTGCTTCCCTTTCGGAGAAACATTTAACCCATTCGTATTCCGTTCCATCAATTCTGATTTGATTAGTTTTTCAATGATTTCTGCTCGTGTGGCAGGCGTTCCTAAGCTGTGTTTTTCCATCAAACCGAGTAAGGTTCCTTCAGTTAAAGGTTTAGGTGGCGTAGTGAGTTCTTTGTTTATAGTGAAATTCGGCGGTATGATCATGCCTAATCTCCAATCCACAGACGGAACGACTTCTTCTTTTTCTTGTTTCCAACCAGCAACTTCAACTTTACTTTGACGGAAGATAAATTGTTCTTTGCCAAAATTCACGATTACTTTTGTTTGTTTCGTGCGATGAGATTCTGCAAACATCCCTAGGAAACGAGTCACAATCATGTTATAGATTTTTTGTTCATCCCCACTTAGCTTCTCATAGCGTGGGCGTTGTTCTGTCGGGATCAAGGCATGATGATCTGTGACCTTCTCATTTTGGAATACTTTTGTTAGTTTCACTTGACCGCCGTCTTTGATGTAGGTTTTAACTTCTGGTGAAAAATCGTTGACTGCTTGCAAGCGTTCTTTCATAGTAGCTTTCATATCCGTTGTTAAATACTTACTATCTGTTCTTGGATACGTCACAATTTTATGAAATTCATAGAGACTTTGAACAAGCGATAGCGTTTTCTTCGCTGAAAATTGGTAGCGTTGGTTTGCTTCTCTTTGAATTTCGGTTAGATCATAAGGCAACGGTGCTTGTTCTGTCTTTGTTTTTTCTTGAATATCAGTTACTTTTCCTTTGCCTTCGCTTAATTTTTTTACAAAGGATTCGACATCTTTGCGTTCTTTTAAGGCATATGGATTACTTTGAACTAATTTAGCTTTTTCTTTTTGAACGTATAGTTCCACTGAAAAATACGTTTGCGGTCTAAAGCCTTCGATTTTCTTTTCTTGTTGACGGACCAAAGATAGGGTTGGTGTTTGTACACGTCCTGCTGATAAGCTATCTTGATACTTCACAGTCAAAGCTCTAGTAACATTCAATCCCACTAACCAGTCCGCTTTTGCACGAGCTAAGGCTGAATAATATAAGTTGTCATATTCTTTAGCTGGTCTTAATTTTTTGAAGCCATCTTTGATTGCTTTGTCTGTTTGAGAAGAGATCCATAAACGCTTAACTGGCTTATTAAAATGAACATATTCTAAAATCCAACGAGCAACAAGTTCTCCTTCACGTCCAGCATCCGTTGCGATAACTGCTTCTGTGACATCTTTTCTGTTCGCTAATTGTTTGATGGCTTTTAATTGATGACCCGTTTTGGGTAATGGTTTGATCCCTAGATTTTTGGGTACCATTGGTAAAGTCTCCATTTGCCAAGACTGCCATTCTTTGTTGATATCTTCCGGCATTTTTAATCCTAGCAGATGTCCTAATGCCCAAGTCACAATGACATTTGGGCCTTCGTAGTAGCTTTTATTTTTTTGATTGGCGCCAAGTACTTTACTTAAATCTTTGGCAACACTCGGTTTTTCAGCAATGATCAGTTGTTTATTCGCCATTTTATTCACTCACTTTCTGTATTCCTTATGTAAATTGAATTTATCTGTAAAATGTCAATAGGTAGATTTTACCACACTCTCCCTATTCTTTTCGCCTCTTATTTACGCTTTTTCATTGAAATGCCTATAAAAGAGCATATACTTACTAATTGTAAGCTAAAATAATGATTATCAAGGAGAAGCTATGATTGCAATTAAATTTTTTCACGACGTTATCTGCAGTTTTTGTTTTCCCATGTCCTATAGAATGAGACAAGTTCAAAAAGAAATGCCTGAAGTCAAAATTATACACCGCTCTTTTGCTTTAGCTAGAGATTCAAAAGGTCACGAGGAAATGTTTGGCTCAAGAGAAAATGCAAAAAATGATATTTTATCCCACTGGGTTCATGCGAATCAAAATGATGCTCTCCATCGCTTTAATATCGAAGGAATGAACGAGGCTGATTTTCTTTTCCCAACCTCTATGAACAGTTTGCTTGCTTCAAAGGCAGCTGGTGTCGTAGGAGGGCAGACCGGTTATTGGTCTGTTTTTGATGCTTTGCAGACAGGCTTATTCGTTAATAGCCAAAATATTGATGATCTAAACGTGATTGAGTCCATCGTAAAAGCTAGCTCGATTGATTTTAAAAAGTGGCAACAGACCTTCACTGATCCAGCTACTCTAACTTTAGTTGAAGACGATTTTCTTTTAGCTAATACTTATCAACTTACAGGCGACCCTGCATTGATCGTTAACGGAAAATATCTGATTAGCGGTGCACAACCAATGGACCAAATCAGCCAAGCTATCGAGACGATCAAAGATAAAGAAACACCTATTATTGAAGTAATCGAAAATAATGAGTCCGAGCATGGATCTTGCAACATGGAAAATGGCAAATGGGTTTGTACAGATTAATCATGTCTTCAAACTAATTTTTGTTCAACTCATACTGTGAATCAGATTTTTGATTACTCGGTTGTTTGCTCTAATAGAATATAAAAAGTTAGAAAAGTAAGAAACAATTCTGTTCTCTCACTCTTCTAACCCTTTTATTGGTTCATTTAAGCAAAACTCGATTTACAACATTTCGGCTTAGCACAGTCATTATGCCTTTCATGAAAATCATCGCCACTTTCAAATGTTACAGCCTGCAAGTCTTTCAGCAAAGCTATTCCTTTGTATTGTTGCAAATCTTCGTCACATTCCTCGCACCAGCGTTCATCACCAGCATTCCAAAAGGCTGCCAAATAATTCACTTTTGTATTTATGTATTCATATGTTGAAGAAAGTTCTTGCCATTTTTTTATGTAGTAACGTTCGGCATCTTCTAAACAATTAAACGTTTTATTTTCTTCAATATCTTCTTGCCAGTCTTCAAAAAACCACCAAGGTTCATTATCGCCGTACATGGTAACCACTTGATACATTGATCGATCACTCCAATTCTTTCTACAAGAGCTATTCTAGTCACTTCCCAAAAACTTTTCAACTTAAGTGCTTGTGAAATTCTTTTTGTTTAAACGTTTGCGATTTTTTATTCCACCACAAGTTATTCTATACGAAAGAATAAACTTAATTCCTACTTTATTTGATTGCGAATAGAAATAGCATTTGCTAAAATATGGAAAGAATAGAAAGGAACGTTTCTTATTATGAAAAAACCTGTATTTTGGAACTCGATTGCGATTTATTTACTCTTATATAATAATATTTTACTTATTATTTCATTGATCATAGCGCTAAAAACGGTGGTCGAAGGAAATGGAACATTTGGATCGGATGTTTGGTATCAGATATTTGTCTATCTTATTTACATTATTGAGATTGCCGGATTGATGACGGGTGGTAAAAAAGGGTACATCATTTCCATTCTTTTCATTCCATTTATCTTTTTAATGTACATTTATCCTCCTATGATGGTCAGTATGTTTCCTAAAATGCTTATGCTAGCATTTCGTGTGATCGAGTTTGCTTCAATGATTTATCTTGTTATTTCGCCTGAATCAAGAGCTTATATTACTAAAAAAAATGAGTAGGACAACTCTTTGAGTCATATCCCGCTCACATTGAATCCTTATAAACGGTGGGTTCAGGAGCAATCCCTCCTTATTTTTCGGGATTAAACACTCCTGTCCCAACCGCTTTGATTAAATATATTGCAATATTTTTTCTTCTTGATAGGCTTGGTCAATCAAGCCACCACCAAGACATTCCATGCCATCATAAAAGACGACTGCTTGTCCTGGAGTGATGGCACGAACAGGTTCAGAAAAAATCACTTTCGCTGTCGCTCCGTCACCAGTTAACACAACTTTGACTGGTATATCCTCTTGACGATAGCGGAATTTCGCCGTACATTCAAATTCTCTTGGCATTTCTGTATCGACTGTGAAATGGATTTCACTTGCGTCTAAATGCGTTGCATATAATTGTTCATGATGAAACCCTTGTCCAACATATAATGTATTCGTTGCTAAGTCTTTTCCCACTACAAACCAAGGTTCTTGTGAACCTTTGCCACCGCCAATGCCTAAACCTTGACGTTGCCCAATGGTATAATACATCAAACCATCATGTTGTCCTTTGATTTCACCATCTAAAGTCACCATATTTCCTTTGTTAGCAGGTAAATAGGTACTTAAAAATTGCTTGAAGTTCTTTTCTCCAATAAAACAAATCCCGGTTGAATCTTTTTTCTTCGCTGTTGCTAAATCAGCACGTTCAGCGATTGCTCGAACTTCTGATTTTTCCATACCGCCTAAAGGAAACATGGTTTTAGCCAATTGAGCTTGAGATAATTGACTTAAGAAATAAGTTTGGTCTTTATTGTTATCTATACCACGCAACATACGTACGGTGCCATCTTCTTTTCGTTCTACTTGAGCATAATGTCCAGTTGCAACATAATCTGCGCCTAATTGCATGGCATATTCCAAAAAGGCTTTGAATTTGATTTCTTTATTACACATCACATCAGGATTTGGCGTTCGTCCCAAGCGATATTCTTTAAGGAAATACTCAAATACGCGATCCCAATATTCTTTTTCAAAATTTACAGAGTAATAAGGAATACCGATTTGATCGGCAACTTTTGCTACATCTTTGTAGTCTTCGGTAGCTGTACACACACCATTTTCATCCGTGTCATCCCAATTTTTCATAAAGATACCCACAACATCATAGCCTTGCTCTTTTAAAAGCAGTGCTGTAACAGAAGAATCTACGCCTCCGCTCATGCCCACAACGACACGAGTTTTGCTGTTATCTGTCATTTGATCACCATCATTTCAATTTAGATTCTGAATGCATCTACGATTTGAAGGTCGTAACTTTTCAGTGATACTTATTATACTAGGATTTTGGAAGAAGTAAAGGTATTAAGAGAATACAACGTCCTTCTTTGCAAAATCTTTCTTCATTTTGATAGTAAAAAAATAAGACTCGATCTTTTTGACCTTGTCTTATTTTCAGGATTTGAACATTACGCTTTCTCAAACACACCGCGGCTAATCATACCATCCATCAAGAAATAAAACTTCTCTTGACTCATTGCATGAGATTCACTCTTAAAGATATTCATTGCTTTCAATCCATTTGCAGTTGTTACTGACATTTTCAATGTTTTCAGATCTTCAGCAATCGTGATTTTTAATTTAAATCCTTCTTTACTTTGGGGTGTCCCATCTAATGGACGAATCAATTGAAAATTTCCTGAATTTGTTTCAGTGAAGCCATTATCTTTCAGTGTGTATTTTTTTGCTTGTTCATTTACCTTATAAAATACCGTACAACCTTCGACTGTTGCCTTTTCTTTAAATGCCATTTTTCCACCTCTTTATTTTTTGTCTCTTCTATTATAATTGGTGCGCTTTCTTTTTACTAGTTCTAATCTTATTTTTATTGCATTACTGTTTAATTTTTTTGATTGTTTCGATCAATAGCGCTACGAAACGTTGAATTTGTACTTCATCATTGCCTAACCCAAAACTGATCCGAACAGATTCCTTGATTGCAGGATGGTTCTCGCCATACATTGCTTCTAAAACATGAGAAGGCTCTACTGTGCCAGCCGTACAAGCCGATCCCGTTGAGATTGCCACACCTTGAAGATCTAAATGCATCAATAACAGCTCGCTTGAGACACCTGAAAACCGTAAGTTTAGAATATGACCTAATTTATTTTCAGGATTGCCATTGACCTGATACTCAATCTGAGCTTGATCTAGTTGAGCTAAAATCATTCGCTCAAAATCAGCATATTTTTCATGTCGTTGTTTTTTTTCACTATCTGATAATAGCTCAACCGCTTTGCCCATACCTGCAATGCCAGCTAAGTTTTCCGTTCCTGCCCGACGTTTTTCTTCCTGCTCGCCACCATGTAAAAATGAGGGCAACGAAATGTTGTCATTTTTAAATAAGAAGCCCACACCCTTTGGTCCATTGATTTTATGAGCAGATATACTTAATAAATCGATCCCTAATTCGTGAGGTGAAATCTGTTCAGAACCATACGCTTGTACGGCATCTGTATGAAAAATCGCTGGATGTGATTCTAGTAAAGCGCCGATTTCTTTGATTGGGAGCAAATTACCGATTTCATTATTACCGTACATCACAGAAACCAATGTTGTATCTTTTCTTAAGGCATTCTCGAAATCTGTGATAGACAATTCTCCACGTTCATCAACAGGTAAATAGGTGACTTCAAAACCTAATTCTTCCAAATATTTCATGGTTTCTAAAACAGCTGGATGTTCGATCGCCGTTGTGATCAAATGCATCCCTTGATTTTTTCTAGAAAGCGCCGTTTCGATGATTGCTGTGTTATCCCCTTCAGTCCCACCACTATTAAAAATAATTTCATGAGGGCTCACTTTAAGACTAGCTGCAATCACTTGACGGATATCTTCTAAGGTACGATGTGCTTTTCTACCAAATGTATGGATACTAGATGGATTACCAAATGTGTTAGCCAATTCACTGGCCATTATCTCAATAACTGCTGGATGCGCTGGTGTTGTTGCTGCGTGATCTAAATAAATGGGTTCCACTGAACTCATCCTTTCTGAATCCTTTTTAATGGGATTAGTTTAACATAACTAGAAAAGTTCCTCAAAGATTGATTCTTAAGCTTCTCACTTGGCGAACCGTTTTTCCTTGCGATACGTGTAAATATTGCCATACGTAAACACTGCTATCGCTAACCAAATAAAACCAAAGGCGATAAATTGCTCTGCTGAATAGGGTTCATGGTATAAAAAGAGTGCAGAAAGCAACATGATTGTTGGGCCTATATATTGAATGAATCCTAGAATAATGTAGGAAGTTTGTTTTGCTGCTTGTGCAAATAGCAATAATGGAATAGCCGTCACGATGCCTGCTCCCATCAATAATAAATTAGTAGACAGTTCATAGTGCATAAATCCTTGTCTTGAAAAGAAGACTAAATAAATGACCGCTATTGGCATAATAACCACTGTCTCAATGGTCAAGCCCGTATATGAACTTACGGTTATCCCTTTTTTGATCAACCCGTAAAAACTGAAGGTCACCGCCATAATTAATGGCGCATATGGAATTTCTCCTGTTTGAATCGTTAATAACAGAACACCGAACAGTGCTAACCCACATGCAATCATTCCCGAACGACTCAATTTTTCCTTCAAGATCAATGTTGCTAGCAACACATTCACTAACGGATTTATATAATAACCTAAGCTAGCTTGTGTAACATGTCCCTGGCTAACCGTATAAATAAAGGTAAACCAATTTACTGAAATCAGCATAGCGGCGCAAATAATAGCGAATAATTTTTTCTTGTCTTGTAATACAACGTTAACTTCTGCTAAAAATAATGACCATCTTCTAGTGATCAAAATATAAAGAATCATAAAGACAAATGACCAAACTATTCGATAGCATAAGATATCCAACGGATCGACTGTAGGTAGCAATTTCCAGTAAATTGGGATGATCCCCCAAAATATATACGCAATAAATCCAAATAAGATTCCTTTTTTCTGTTCCTTCACATGTACAACTCCATTCTATTAAATGATAAAAAGAAGCCCAGTATAAAACAATAACTGAACTTCTTTCTTGATTTAACTCAATCGGTCTTATTTCTCTTCTAAACGAAATAGTGGACTCATCGGCGTATTTTCGTGGATTCGTTTAACTGCCTCACCCATAAGCTCCGCACAAGAAACGATACTTAAAGCATCAGGTTTGCGGTCCTCAGAAATGAAAACAGAGTCCGTTACACAAATTTGCTCGATCGGTGATGCATCTAACCTCTCTTTAGCCCCTTTAGATAGTAAACCATGAGACGCACAAGCATAAATAGATTTGGCGCCATTTTCTTTTAAAATCTTAGCAGCTGTTGCCATAGTACTACCGGAATTTAAAATATCATCGACTAAAATACATGTCTTACCTTTGACTTCTCCGATAACGTAACCTGAACGTACACCATCTACTTCATCTTGATCAATAATTGCAAGTGTCGCATCTAAATATTCCGATAAACTTCTAGCACGCTGCACCCCACTATTTTTAGGTGAAACAACCACGATATCGTCACCTGTCAACTGTTGCTCACGATAATTGTGCGCGAATAACGGCATTGTGAATAGATTGTCTACTGGAATATCGAAGAATCCTTGGACTTGAACAGTGTGTAAATCCAAGGTCAAGACACGCGTTGCTCCGGCTTCTTCTAATAAATTGGCGACTAATTTTGCGGTAATAGGTTCTCTTGGCTTAGCCGTACGATCTTGTCTAGCATACCCATAATAAGGCAGCACTACATTGATTGTTTTAGCACTTGCTCGTTTTAATGCATCAATCATGATCAACAATTCCATTAAATTATCATTAACTGGAAGGTTGGTTGACTGAACAAGAAAAACATGGTCCCCACGAATACTCTCTTCAATATTGATTTGAATCTCTCCGTCACTAAATTGGCGCACCGTACTTTTTCCCAGTTCAGTCCCGACAACTTCAGCAATTTTCTCCGCTAAAGGGCGATTGGCATTCAAACTAAAGATTCGTAATGTTTTATCCTTGTATTTTTGGGTCATGATTTCCTCCGTGATCTAGGTATTTTTCTTTTCCTATAGTTAAAAACTTCAGTTTCTATTTTAACATTGATTGCTAAAAAAATCATGAATCTTTTGCTTTCTTGTGAAAAATAATTGAAAATCTATCGACTTTTAAATGAAGAATAGTTGTGCTTACAAAACTGTTCGTAAAATCTTATAGGATCATCTTGTGTTTCAACAAAATATAAGTAAAATAAATTAATAATCGGAGGTGCCTGAACTCATGCATTACAAAAAACATCATAAAAAAAGAAATTCTTTTATCCCTGCATTCATCATTTTAGTTTTGATTCTTTTGGTCATGGTAGAATGTTATCTTTTGTTCTATCAAAACCAGCCTGATTCTTCATCGCAAACCAACTCAAGCGAAACAAGTATGATGACTGAATCTTCTCCTTCAAATACCCAAGATATAGAGCAAACGAAAAACTTTAATCAAGAAGTTCAACCCAGTTCAGATTTTGCTGAAGAACTAAACCAAAAACTAGAAGATATTCAGTTTACAGGTACAGCTTTAATTATTCACAACGGACAAATCATATTGCAAAAAGGCTTTGGCTATGCCAATGTTTCTGAAAGTCGACCGAACACTTATGACGCTACCTTTCAAATCGGTTCGATTCAAAAAGCTTTTACCGCTTCACTTATTTTAAAGCAAGTTCAAGCGAGAAAACTTTCGTTGGATGATACTTTAGATCAATTTTATCCTACAATTCCAGATAGCCAGAAAATAACCATTCGCCAATTACTCTCAATGACTTCCGGATTAGAGCAAAAGGTCAAGCCTACTATTTTGATGACGGATGATGATTTCATTCAGTTTTCTATTGCCAATGCCACTATGGGCGTTTATGGAAAATATAAATATGAAGGAGTTAATTACTCTATTTTAGTTGGTATTCTAGAACAAGTGACTGGTCAGTCTTATCGAACTTTATTTACGCAAACCTTTATTCAAGGACTAAATTTGTCTCATACATGCTTTTATGATGACTTTATACACTCTTCGAATCGAACCTATGCGTATAAACCAGCGTCTGGTAAAGATTTTGGCACCCAAATCAATGACAATCCATTAACATTTGATCAAGAAGTTGGAACAGGAAATGTTGGCATGACCGTCGGCGATCTTTATTTATTTTACTCTGACTTATTTGAAGGAAAAATTATTGACCAACAAATCATGGAAGAAGTTTGGACTCCTGAAACTGAAACAAAATATATGGGCGGATTATACAATTTCGCAACCCATATCAAAGGACATGGTAACGAAGCAGGTTTCGAATCAAATGCAATGTTCTCAAAAGACCGAAAAAATGCAGTCATTTTATTATCAAATCAATACCCAAAAAATGATTCCCATTCGAAATTAGCTGATTCAATTTTCGACTTATTAGAATCCGATCAAAGCGAATAATTTTACTATAAAGAAGTTGAGAGAGACGTAATTAACTCCGAAAAACAAGTAGATGCTGTATAATATCAATACGTCCCTCGTTGTGTTTTTGAGCTAATTTCCGAAGGCGCTGCTTTTACTTATATCGTTTATTTGAATTCTTTTAGGCTGAGATATGACTCGTAGAGTTGTATCCGGCCTCTTTTTTCGTTTATTTTTAGGCGAACCTAAAAAATGGATTGATTTTATTTTAAGTTTATCTTATACTGATTTTAAGGCAAACCTAAAAAGGAGGTTTTTTTATGTCTATAAATAACAATAATGTTACAATCAAACAGTTAACAGTTAGTTATCAAGGTCAAAAAGCGCTAACTGATATTTCTTTAAACATTCCTGCTGGAAAAATAACGGGGATCATCGGTCCAAATGGAGCCGGAAAGTCAACATTTCTAAAGGGATTGCTAGGTCTACTTAAAACAGACTCCAGAACTGTAGCAATTGGAGAGCAACCTCTGGATACACAGAAAAAGAGAATCGCTTATGTAGAACAACGGAGTGCATTAGACCTTTCTTTTCCAATCAATGTTATGGAAGTCGTTCTCTTAGGAACATATCCGAAACTGGGTTTGATGAAACGACCTAAAAAGAAAGAAAAAGAACAAGCTTTGGCAGCCCTCAAAACCGTTCAGTTGGAGGCATTTGCCAAACGTCAAATCGGTGAATTATCCGGTGGTCAATTACAACGAGTATTCATTGCGCGCGTTCTCGCTCAAAAAGCAGATGTCATCGTCTTGGATGAACCCTTTGTAGGCATCGATATGACCAGCGAAAAAGTGATCATGGATATTCTAAAACAATTAAAAGATGCCGGAAAAACGATTTTGATCGTTCATCATGATCTTCACAAAGTTGCTCATTACTTTGATAATGTGATCATTTTAAAGAAAAAATTGATTGCTAGTGGTCCTGTTGCAACAACGTTTACAAACAAAAATATTCAATTAGCCTATGGTGACACAATGGGCGATATTATGATCAAAGGGGTGGCTGACGCATGATTGCAAATTTTATTGATGGTTTGGTTCGTTACCAATTTTTACAAAATGCTTTGATCACCTCGATCATCGTTGGATTGGTTTCAGGAATTATTGGTTCATTTATTGTTTTACGAGGAATGTCTTTGATGGGAGATGCAATTTCTCATGCCGTACTCCCAGGAGTAGCAGCTTCTTATATGTTTGGGGTCAATTATATTTTTGGGGCATCGATTTTCGGTATTCTAGCTGCTTTATTGATCGGATTTATCACTCAAAAAAGTCAGTTAAAAAACGATACAGCTATTGGGGTTGTCTTCAGTTCATTTTTTGCTTTAGGAATTATTATGATTTCTTTTGCTAAAAGTTCGACTGACCTTTATCATATTCTCTTTGGGAATGTTCTAGCTGTTCGTGATTCTGATATATTGATTACTGTGATCGTGGGGATCATCGTATTGATTTTTGTCGGAATCTTCTATAAAGAATTACAAATTACTTCTTTTGATCCTACAATGGCACAAGCCTATGGATTAAATGTTCAATTTTTCCACTATGCTTTAATGTTTTTATTAACGCTCGTTGCTGTTTCATCTTTACAAACAGTCGGAACGATTTTAGTGATTGCTATGCTGATTACTCCTGCCGCTACCGCTTACTTGTTGACGAATCACTTGCCTACTATGATTGCCTTAGCTTCTCTTTTCGGAATTCTAAGTTCGATTATCGGCCTATTCTTTAGCTATTCGTACAATTTAGCATCGGGGGCTACGATCGTTTTAACTGCCGCAGCATTTTTTATTATTGCCTTTCTATTTTCACCAAAAAAAGGACTATTTTTTGTCAATAAACAGAAAACGGAGGAACCAACTTTATGAGAAAAAAAATACTTTTTATCACTGCTCTAGCCGGTTTATTTTTACTAGTCGCTTGTCAACCTAACTCTGCCAATACTTCAGAAAAAGAAAAGATCAACGTTGTTGCCACGAACTCGATTCTTGCCGATATGGTCGAAAATGTTGGAGAAGATTTAGTTAATCTCCATAGTATTGTGCCGGTCGGAACAGATCCACATGAATATGAACCCCTACCTGAAGATGTGGCTAAAGCTTCGGAAGCTGATGTTTTATTCTTCAATGGGTTAAACTTAGAAACAGGTGGTAACGGTTGGTTCAATAAACTAATGGAAACCGCTAAGAAAAAAGAAGATGAAGACTTTTTCTCTGTAAGTAAGAAAGTCGAACCCATGTATTTAACGAGTGCTGGAAAAGAAGACGAACAAGATCCACATGCATGGCTAGATATTCAAAACGGGATTGCTTATGTAGAATCGATCAGAGACACATTGAGTAAAAAAGATCCAAAAAACAAAGAAACTTATGAAAAAAATGCTAAAGAATACATCGAAAAGCTTAACGCTCTAGACAAAGAAGCCAAAGAAAAATTCGCAGATATTCCCGAAAATCAAAAATTACTCGTTACCAGTGAAGGGGCTTTTAAATACTTCTCTAAAGCATATGGACTGACTGCTGCTTATATTTGGGAAATCAATACAGAAAGCCAAGGAACACCCGATCAAATGAAACAAATCATTGATCAAATCCACAAAACAAAAGTACCTGCTTTATTTGTTGAAACAAGTGTCGACAAACGGAGTATGGAACGAGTATCAAAAGAAACAGATTTGCCAATTTATAGTACGATTTTTACTGATTCTATTGCTAAAAAAGGGGAAGATGGCGATAGCTATTATGCAATGATGAAATGGAATTTAGATAAAATCCATGATGGTTTAATGAAATAAAAAAATTGCTTCTAACGGTCTAAATTGTTAGAAGCAATTTTTTTATTGTATCATTTCCTCAATATTGATCACACGGTCTGTAATATCAGTATAAAACTCCTCCTCATGTGAAACGATGACAATCGTTCCCTGAAATTGCTGAATCGCTTGACGTACGCTTTCTTTTGCAGCTGCATCAATATGGTTCGTTGGTTCATCTAAAAAAATAAGATTACTAGACTCCATTGTCAACTCACATAGCTTCACTTTCGTTTGTTCCCCTCCGCTTAGTAGACGCAATTGTTGATTCACTAATTTGTCTGGTAAGCCACATTTCGCTAAATACGTTCGAATTTCTTTCACTGTTTTTTTTGGAAAGCAATTACTTAAAAAAGCAAGGGGTGTTAAATAATCATTTTCCCAAAGTAAATCTTGTGAAAAATAAGCAATTTTTGTGTTTGCTGGATAGTGATATTCTCCATCGATTGGTTTAATCTTTCCTGTCAACGTTTTGATCAATGTCGATTTTCCTATGCCATTAAATCCTTTGATTGCCACTTTTTCACCACTGTGGACAGATAGATTAATTGGCGCTAATAATGGTTCAGTGTAACCAATCGTCAATCCACCTGTAATCAGGGACAAGCTGGCAACGATTGGTTGGTAAGGAAACTGAATCTGTGGTTTCATCAAACTGCCTGGAGGTGCCATTCGTTCTACTCGGTCTAATTGTTTTTGACGACTTTTCGCCATTGTAGCACGATTTCCAGCTTTGTACTTCCGAATATACGCTTCGGCTTTTTCGATTTTCGCTTGTTGCACATGGTATTGTTTTAAGTAGCTTTCTTTGTTTTGTTCTTTTTGAGCAAAAGATTTTTCAACATTTCCTGTATATTTCGTTAATTTAGCAAATTCAATATCACAAATACAATTCGTTACGGCATTTAAAAAGTGATAATCGTGAGAAACTAAAATAAAGGTTCCATCAAAATCATTTAAATAATGGATCAACCACTGAATATGAGTGTCATCCAAGTAGTTTGTTGGTTCGTCTAATAATAAAACATCTGGTTCTTCTAAAAGTAGTTTCGCTAAAATAACTTTAGATCGCTGTCCACCACTTAAATTATTCATTGGTCGATCTAAGCCAATTGCTTCGATTCCAAGTCCGTTGGCAAGATCATTGATGATTGTATCGATTTGATAAAAATCACTTTCATCTAGCTGTGTTTGCAAGTTCCCTGCTCGCTCTAATAATTTATCTGCACCATTCTCACCAAATTCTGTGTATAAATCATTGATTTTTCCTTCAATTTCGTATAATGACTTGTATGCTTGGTGTAAAAATTCGTTAATCGTACTATTGCCAATCACTTCCACATATTGATCCAAGTACCCAATTCTCGTATTATTTTGCCACGTGATTGTTCCATAATCCGCTAAAATTTCCCCTGTTAAAATCTTGATTAAAGTAGATTTCCCTACACCATTTTGACCTGTTAACCCCATGTGATCCCCTTTATTGACACGAAGTGATGCATCTTCATACAGAATTTTTTCGCCAAAACGTTGGGTTAGGTGTTCGATTGTTAATAAACTCATCTTTCTTCCTCTTTTCGTTTATTGCAAAGATTTTTCTGCTCTCTTTGCTTCTCTTTAATGGTAAATTGTAGTAATTATCTGTTTTATTGATTCAAAATTAAAATTGTTTGCTCCAACGTTCTCGTACGTTAGGCTGAAAGGTATTTGCTTATCCAGACAAAAAAACAAGCAATCAAATAGGTCCCCCTATCTCATCCCTTGTCAGTATCAACAAAGGACAACGTACGAAACACGTTGTCCTTTGTTCAGCGTTATAAAAATCAAGTTCATCGCCAAAAACAACACAAAATAAGACTACAGCTTAGTCTCAAAAATTCAGTATTGATTTAGACGATGAAGGGTTCATTTTATTAGGCTCCACAACAATGCTTCATCACATTCATTTGTCGGGAGCTGCTTCTTTTCACAAATTTATCTGAAAGAACAAACATTCTTAATCACCTTTCTTTACAAAAATAGTTTAACATAATTGTTTAACAAAAGAAACTTAAGCTCATTCTTATAAAATATATTTACCATAATAAAAATTTATTTATTTTATATAAACAGTATTTTTTATATTTTAAATGATATAATTATAACACCATTAGTCAATTTAGATTAAATAATCCAGGAGGAATTTATGAAAAAGTCAGTTGTTTTAATTTTAGGGTTGTTTTTATTCTCGTTCTCCGCTTCCGCTCAAGCCGAAGTAAAAGAAAAAGAGGAAATTAATCAAGAAATGCTTGAACCATTTTTACATGAACAAGGAACTTCAGATACCGTGGCCCGTAAACGTTCGGCAAAACAAATCATTTATCTACCAGAAAAAGACGTTTCCGCAATCAAAACGATTCAACAAGGCTATCAAAACATGATGAGCAGTCAAATAAACGAAGCAAAATTTTTAGAACGCCCTATTTTGGAAAATGGTCTTTACTCTTTAGGAACATTCAACCCTAAGGTACAAGAAAGCATCGAAAAGCAGATAAACTTTTATCGCGGCTTAGGTCATTTAAAAAAGATACCGCTTTCTGAAAAAGATATTGCCACCGCTCAACACGCTGCAATTGGAATGGCTTCTGTAAGGAAACAAACACACGGTTTGTCTAGTTTAACTAAACCAGTAGATATGCCTCAAACATTTTGGGATACCGCAGGACAAGCAACACGTTCTTCAAATCTCCATTCCTCTTATAAAGAAAATTCACTCAACAGTCACTTTGACGGTTACATTACTGATTATGGAAATACCAATACTTCAGTAGGTCATCGTACGAATATTTTGGGTCTACAAGCCATTTCAATAGGAACAGGCTACGCACAGGCCAATGGACCTGAGTTAACAACGATGGTGAATTATTTTACAGCAAATTATCTAAGCAGTGATTACTTAACAATTGCTAAAAAATATTCAAATGATTTTATCACACAATGGCCTAGTGCAAATTATTTCCCTGTACAGCTATATAACAAAGAAAACCCATACAATATTGATTATTACAAAAATAACAAAGATCCTATTTTAAAAGCAAAATATGAAAAAAATATGCGCTGGTCAATCCATTTTAATCAAAAGGGTTATAAGATCGAAGATGATGCTAGCGTAGAACTAATCAACAATGATACTGGTGAAAAATTACAAATAACTACCGATGCTCAAGGTGGTGAATTAACCGTTAATAATCCAACACCTGGGTATTACGGACAAGGCGGTTACACCACGTTAACATTTAAACCCAACAATGATTTTTCAATCGTACCTAATGCAGTTTATACAGTCAATGTCAAAGGACTGCTTAAGGATAATAAGCCTTTCACCTATAGTTACAGCACACGAATGATTGACATGGATGCAACATATGAAATTGGTACCGTTCCAGTAACAGGTATCAGTATCTCACCAAAAGAGTTAACGATGGGACGCGGCGATAAATCACAATTAACAGCGATTCTTGCTCCAGCAACCGCTACAAATAGAGAGGTTGAATGGTCCACAAATGATGAAACAATCGCAACCGTTGATTCATCTGGTCTTGTTACTGCTAACAAACCTGGTAGAGCAACGATCTCAGTCAAAACAGCAGATGGCGGATATCAGTTTGAAACAACAGTTACAGTTGAAGACAGACATATACCAGTAGATTCTATTCAAATTACAGATAAAAAACCGTTTGTTGTCACTCAAATTGCTAATAACACTACAATTGAAGTACAGGTCATGCCAGAAAATGCATCAAACACAAAACTAGTTTGGGAAAGTGAAAATCCAGCTATCGCAGCGGTTGATCAAGAAGGAAACATAACTGCTAAAAGCTTTGGGCGAACAAAAATCACTGTCTACTCACAAGAAAATCCAGCAAAAAACTATACGTTCACAGTAATCACTGACGATCATAGCGACTTACCTGATGGAGCAACTCCTTTAACGATTGGCAAAATCACTGAAGGTCGTTATGATATTGGTTTATATGAAAATTTAGACTCTATTCCTTGGTATGGGGATTATGATTACTTCTACTTCAAAGCACCAACAACCGGTAATTACATTTTTACTGGATTTGCTAAACAACCTGATGGCAATGAAGAGAGTTTCGAAGTCGCATATTATACAAATAAGTTAGGATCTTGGAATAGAAAATCTTATTTTTCTGACTTCCATTCTGTAAACTTAGCACAAAATGAAGAAATTTGGTTTTATATCAAGGGTCAAAGAATTCTAGATCCTTTAAAACCTGCCAACTTTATCATTGATTCAAAAGTTGGATCAACCTATTCATTAATGATCGATTTGCAGGAAAACTATTCCTTTGGCTCTATCGTTCTTTCAGATACTGCTAATAATACTCTAACTGGCGAACAAAAACTTTCAGTTGGAGATAGCATTAAATTAAATGCATCAGTTGAAAATGCGACTATTCAAAACCCTTTTTACTATACTATTGATTGGAAAAGCAGCAACAAAAACATTGCTGAAGTAGACGCTAAAACAGGAGAAATCACAGCAAAAGTACCAGGAAAAGTAATGATTACCGCAGAAAACCGCTATGGTATCTTTGTACAATCAAAAATCAGTAAGTCTATTACATTCGTTATTGAATAACTAAAGCAATACTGTATTAACAAAGATCACTATAATAATTTTTTTATAATGATTGACTTTTGGTATTATGAACTCTTTATATATTCGTCTTCTTTACTCTAAGACTGGATATGAAAGAGTTCATTTTAGTGATTTTATCAAGAGCAAAGCAATCCACCCCGAACATTCCTTTGCACCAAACTCATTCATCCTTCGGTAAAAGAAAACAACCTGATCAATTAATCATACATCATAATACCGAAGAAACAACAGAAAAAAGTAATAGGCAAAGCTCTCTAGACTTTGCCTATTACTTTTTTTCTATTCACTAATTGAATTTAAATACGTCAATGCATATTGTACATGAAATTCTGTTGCTAACGCCAATCCTGCTTCATCGATATCAAATTTTTCATGATGATGGCCATATTGTGTATCCGGATTATCTAAATTTCGAGTTCCTACTCGACCATATACGCCTGGTGCTTTCTGTAAAAAATCAGCAAAATCATCAGCGCCTAAACTCTTTGTATGATCGGTCACGACATTTTCACTGCCAACAATTTCAGTTGCTACTTTTTGAGCTAACTCTGTTGCAGTATCATCATTGATCAACGGTCCTGCCGCATCGTAGATATGGAAAGAGGAAATTTTAGTCCGATGAGCTTCAGCAATTTGATGCGCAATCTCTTCCACACGTTTTAAAACAAAGGCGCGCGTTTCGTGACTAAAAGCTCGAACTGTCCCTTCGATTTTCGCATGGTTAGCCACAATGTTATATCTAGTGCCAGCGTCAAGCACACCAATACCGACCACGATTGGATCTAGGGGACTAACTTCTCTTGCAGCAATTTTTTGTAGTTCAACTACAATACTTGCTGCGGCTAATACAGCATCCCGTCCAACATTCGGTTGTGCCACATGACTGCTTAATCCTTCGACTTCAATTTTAAAAATATCACAAGAGGCATTAGTCGCACCTTTAGTCGCAACCAATTTCCCTACAGGAACACTTGAATCTAAATGGATCCCAAAAACCTGATCGATATTTTCAACAAAACCACCATCAACAAATTGACACGCACCAGCCCCAATTTCTTCTGCAGGTTGAAACGCTAATTTTATCGTTCCGGCAATCTCAGCTTCATGTTTTTTCAACACTTTGGCAGCACCTAATAATGCCGCTGCATGACCATCATGTCCACAAGCATGATTTAACCCTGGATTTTTAGATTGGTACTCTTTTCCTGTTGCATCTTCTAATTCTAACGCATCAATATCTGCTCTTAGAATGATAGTTTTACCGGGTTTCTCTCCTTCGATTGTTCCAAGTACGCCAGTTTTTCCGACTTCTTCAAAAGGAATGTCAAGCTTATTTAATTCTTCTTTGATTCGTTTGATTGTTTCAAATTCCTTTAAACTAGCTTCCGGGAACTGATGAAAATGTCGTCTTAACGCAATCACTTCATCTGCATATTGTTGAATTTCTTCTTTGATTGATTGTTTTGTCAATGTAGTCATATGGTCATCCTCCTTTTAGTTTCTGCCAAATGTTTCCCAAGCTGGAATACTTGAACCTTTTGATGTTTCTTCAATAACTTTTTTCGTTTCTTCTTGTTGATAAACATCAACTACTTTATTGTATGTTTTATTGTCTTTGTCCGCTTCACGGGCAACGATGATATTGACATACGGTTTTGATGTTTCATCCACAGGTTCTAAGAAAATTGCATCTTTCGTTGGGACAAAGCCTGCATCAACGGCCATTCCACTATTGATGACAGAAGCATCGATATCTTGTAGCGCCCTAGCTGTTTGAGAAGCATCTAATTCTGTGATTTTTAAGTTCAATTTATTTTCTGTTACGTCACTTACAGTAGGTGTTTGTTTTTTAGCAGGGTCCACTTTGATTAGTCCCGCACTTTGTAATAACAATAATGCTCGTCCGCCATTTGTTGCGTCATTTGGAATCGCAATTTCAGCGCCATTTTTTAATTCCTTGACGTCTTTGATTTTAGAAGAATAGATACCTAATGGTGCACTGACTGTATGACCAATTGAAACAAGCTCTGTTTTGTGTTCTTTGTTATAGTTATCTAAGAAAATCTGGTGTTGGAATGAATTCAAATCAATTTCTTTTTCTGCTAAAGCAGCATTGGGTTGTGTATAATCAGAAAATTCAACAAGTTGAAGGTCAATTCCATCCTCTTTCAAACGTTCTTTGACCGATTCTAAGACGTCATTATTTGCACCAACAACACCTATTTTTACAACTTCATTCTTTTCTTCTTTAGCACTTCCAGCAGAACATCCTGCCAATACAAACCCGATAGTTAACGCTAAAACGATAAATTTAATTGTCTTTTTCATGTACATTTCCTCTTTTCGTTTTTTTAATGTGATGTTTTCTTGATCAATGCGTTACTTATAAACTGACTGGCAAAAACTAAAACTAAGATGATCAATGTTGCCACAATTGTCACATCTGTTTGGAAACGATTATAGCCTCTTGTGATCGCCAAATTTCCTAGACCACCAGCACCAATCGCACCAGCCATTGCTGTTAACCCAATCAAGTTGATGATCGTAACAGAAGAAACGCGAATGATGCTTGGTAAGCCTTCAATTAAGTACACCCGAAAAATGATCCCTAACGGACTCGTTCCCATTGATTCTGCGGCTTCTATCACTCCTGGATCAACTTCTAATAAGGCATTTTCGATTTGACGTGCGAAAAATGGAATCACCCCAATCACCAGCGGCACTAAAGCAGCCGTTGTCCCAATCGTTGTTCCTGTTAAAAAACGAGTGATTGGCTGAATCAATGCCAGCATGATGATAAAGGGGATAGATCTAAAAATATTGATGATTTTTTCTAAACTATTGTAAAGAATGCGATTCATTAAAATGCCGTCTGGCCCTGTTGCAACCAGTACAACACCAAGTAATGTCCCCAGAATTCCAGCAATAATAGCTGTCCAAAAGACCATATATAAGGTTTCAATTGTGCTGTTGATAAACTCTTCTTTTAATGATAAGACATTTGGAAAATACCGTTGTAAAAAATCTTGCATTTCAGTCACTCCTTCTCGCTGTTCTGTTTAGATAACATGTACTGGTATGATTTTGTCTTCTGATCCGCTATTTTTTAAGACTTTGATTTTCACGTCTTGTGCTTGTAAAAACGTCAATGCTTTTTCTCGTTGAATTTCTTCTCCCGAAAGAATAACGATCAAATTGCCGATGGGAACTTGTTGTACTATTTCTACATTGCCATATAAAATATTCGTGACCACATGATATTTGCTGTAAAGTTGAGCAATCAGCGGCTCACTTGTTTGCTCTCCTACATATGAAAATTCTACTAACACTTCATCTCCACTTAGTTTAGTTAAACTTGGATGTTGAATAATTGTTTCCAATGCCTGATCAATATGCGTTGCTGTTCTTATGAAGTCCTTCGTCAAGGCTTCTTTAGGTTGACTGAAAATCGACACAATATCATTCTCTTCAATTACTTGTCCATCTTCCATCACAGCTACTTTGTTACAAATTTCTTTTACAACTTGCATTTCATGCGTGATCAAAACAATCGTCAACCCCAACTCTTTATTTAACTTCTTCAATAAATCTAAAATCTGAATCGTTGTTTTAGGGTCTAATGCGCTTGTTGCTTCGTCACATAATAATATCTCTGGATCATTCGCTAAGGCTCTAGCAATGGCTACCCGCTGCTTTTGTCCACCAGATAATTGACTAGGATGGGCCTCTTTCTTCTCTGAAAGTCCTACTAAATCAAGCAATCTTTCAATTTTTTCTTTCCGTTGCTGTTTTGACAATCCAGAATACTTTAAGGAAAAATCTACATTGGCGAAAATTGTTCGTTCCTTCATCAAATTAAAATGTTGGAAAATCATCCCAATTTTTTTTCGCTGTGCTCTTAATTCTTTTGGTGAAAAACCAAGAATATTTTTATTGTGGATAATAACTTCTCCAGCGGTTGGTCTTTGCAGTAAATTGATCACCCGGACTAAAGTGCTTTTTCCAGCTCCTGAATACCCCACGATTCCAAAAACATCTTCTTTTTCAATCCTGAGGGAAACCTTCTTGACTGCGTCGATTTGCTGTTTTTTCTGAAAAAAGGTAACATCTATATTCTTTAATTCGATCATTTTTGCTCCTCCTGTAATTCTTTTGGGATAAACCAGTAATTTCCTTGATTAGTTTCCTTTAAGTAGTGTTTGAACTCATCTGAGCGATAGGCTTTAACTATGGCTTTTGCCCAATCAGTCTCTTGATTTTTTTCGTCGACCGTCGCAACCAATTCATAGTCTTTTAACACGTCTTCTGAAAGTAAACTGTCCTTTGGATCAAGTTTAGCACTGTAAACAATACTTCCTGGAATTACTGCGTATTCTAAATCTGCTAAACTCCTCGGAATTTGAGCCGATGACATTTGGATAAGTGCTAATTTTTTAGGATTGCTGACAATATCTTCTTTTGTTGCTTTGACTGGATCGATGCCTGTTTTCAATTTGATCCAGCCTGCCTTTTGCAAAAGATTGAACGCTCTCGCAGTATTTGAAGCATCATCTGGAATACCAATTTTGTCTCCTTCTTTTACTGTATCCAAAGTGCTTCTATTTCCCGGAAACAGCCCTGCCGGAACGGTAGGAAGTGCTGTTATCCCAATCAAGTGGGTTCCTTTATTCTCGTTGAAATTATTTAGATAAGCAGTATGCTGATCAACATTTAAATCAATCGTACCTTCTGCTAAGGCTACATCTGCTTGAATCAATTCTGTAAATTCCGTTTGTTCTATTTGATACCCTTTGTTTTCTAAAATGGGTTTGACAGCTTCTAAAAATAATTCGCTATACGGTCCTGGGGAAGTCCCAATTCGAATCGTTTTACCCTCTTTTTCTTTATTCACAGCCGAATCTTGATTCTTACCACATGCCGTAATTGTTACTATTCCCAGCAAAATCAACACTATACTCAAACACTTTTTCTTCATGTATCGTCCCCTCCATTATTGTCATATATAAAAAGAAAAAACGCCCTCAAATGTATTTATCATACATTTGAGGACGCTTTTGCGTGCTACCACCTCTATTTGATATCCACTCACGTCGATATCCTCATCAAGTACGTCGATCAATGATCGATTATACTTTAGCACATTAACGGGTGCATCCGTCGCTGTCTTATGAATCACTCACTCGAAGCGCTGCTCAATGGCCATTTTCCAGATTTCGTTTATCACTTGTTTTCAGCTACCCAAGCTCTCTGTTAGATATCGTTTCATCTGTACTTTCCATCTCATTGCTTTATTTATTTAGTTAATTTTAAGGGTTAATACGTCCTTCGTATGTCTTGTACGAAACCTCTCATTTGTATCGATAAACATAAAAATAGCCCTCTACCAGCTTCTGCTAGTAAAGGGCGAATAATCGCGGTACCACCTTTGTTTTAAAGTAAGTCATGCTTACTTTTCTTAGACCAAGTCTTATAACTTGTCGCTTTGATAACGGGTGCTTTCCCGAAGCTGCTTACGTATCAACAGCTTGTCCTCCTGAGGCCATCTTCAACTCTTATGCGCTTATCTCTTTTCACCAACCGAGACTCTCTACTAAAGCACGTCCAAATTTACTCTTCTCTTCAACGGATTATTATTCATTTGTTGTTACGTTGTATTTTACTGGAAAGTAAATTACATGTCAAATGTTTTTTTATTTTTACTCTATAATTGTTTCAGTGGAACTCACTAAGTATTGCGCCAAGATTTCTTTAGACAATTCTTTTCCATATCCACAAATTGGACACAGCAAGTAATGACTAGATGATGTGGTAAAAATTGGAATCCAAAATAACGTAAATTTTCGTCCGATTTGTTTTCCTTGCATAACTACTTCATTGTTACAATGGCTACAGTCACATTGAATCACTGTATCGCCTAACGCTCTCTCAAATCCTTTACTACCCCAAACAATAAACATATTTTTTTCTCCCCTTTATTTTAGTTTATCAATAGGTATTATCCAATGTCAATAGGATGATACAATATAGGCTCGGATTAGACCTTCGTTCTATAACACTCTATTAAACTATTTGATCTTCTTTTACAAGTGAAAATAGATTGACAAACATTAGTTTCTAAGGTAATCTGGTATCTGTATTATTAATAGTGCCGCCTTAGCTCAGCTGGTAGAGCACCACCATGGTAAGGTGGGGGTCGACGGTTCGAATCCGTCAGGTGGCTTACAAAAAACTGTACCCGATTTATTTGGATATAGTTTTTTTCTGTTGAATTACCCAAACTTTTAAGTGAAATAGGTGAAGAGAATGACCCATTCAAAACAGTTAACCTTCGAGTTCTATCAAAAAGATGATCAAGAACTTTATTCTGTACTCACAAAAGACATTCGTGTCATGCGCTACATTACTGAAAAAGCAGAACCTGAACAGGACGTTATTGAAAACTTCAAAAAAATTTTAGCTTATAATCAGGGACACCACGATCAAACCGGCTACTACAAATTCTTTGACAAAGAAACGTATATCGGTTTTGGTAAGTTATCTTGGGATGAAGAACACAAAATCGAGATAGGGTATATGCTTTTACCTAAGCACTGGGGGAAAGGATACGCCACACAAGTCATCGCTACTTTACTACGTATGGTAGAACATTCTGAACGATTATCTGAATCCACTGTTTACGCCATAATTGATCCTAAAAATGGTGCCTCAAAACATCTATTAGAAAAAAATCACTTTGTCTCCATCTGGCAAGGAATCGAAGAGGGATTACCTTCTGAACACTTGATCTGGCAACCATAAAAAAGCGTCTAACCCTTTGAGTAGAACTCAAGAGTTAAACGCTTTTTCTTAATTATCATATCGTTTTCGTTTAGATGAAGCGGGTATTCCTAATGCTTCTCGATATTTTGTAACAGTACGACGAGAAATTTCAATTTCTTGTTCCTTTAGTAAATCTACTAGTTTCTGATCTGAGAGTGGCTTGGCTTTGTTTTCGCTGTCCACTAAAGCTTGTATTTGTTTTTTGATGCTACTTGTTGACGTTTCTTCTCCAGTGGTTTCGTTTGACAACCCATTTGAAAAAAATGACCGTAGCTCAAAAACACCAAATTCTGTTTCTAAATATTTACCATTTACAGCTCGGCTAACGGTTGATTCATGGATATCCAAGGCCTCTGCAATTTCTTTTAGAGTCATTGGTTTTAGCGGTCGGTCTTCCTTAAAAAAGAATTGTTGTTGGCGCTGAACGATTTCTGTTCCGACTCTTAAAATAGTATCACCACGTTGAAGGATCGTTTTTTCTAACCATTCAAATTCATTTTTCTTTTCCTTGATATATTCTTGGACTTCTTTGTCATCGATTGCTTCCATTCGCTCAAAATAGGCTTGTTGAAATTGAATCGTTGGAGTACCTGTTCTATTAGATATCACGTTTAGTTGATTCTCTTTGATTCTCAAGGTTAAATCGGGACGAATATACAGTCCCAAGGTTGACTCGAAAATGCTTCCAGGAGCTGGGTTCAATGTCTGAATATAATCAAAAATCGTTTGAATTTCTGACATCTCTACTTCAAATTTTTTAGCAATCAAGCTCCACTTACGATTAGCCAAATGATCAAATTCTTCCTCAATTACAATATAGGCTAATGCTGGTGCCGTATCGTCCCGCTCAACTTGCAGTAACAAACATTCACGTAAATCTCTTGCACCAACACCTGCTGGATCTAATTGCTGAATCAGCGTCAATGCATCTAGCATTTCAATAGATTTTGCTCCTGTTTTTAGCGTTGCTTCATCTAAATCAATCATTAAATAACCATTTAAATCAATATATTCGACTAAAAATAAAACCAATGTTCGTAGATATGTATCACGATAATTCAAGTGGATTTGATCGATCAAATATTCAAAAAGTGATGTGTGATTATCTGGAATTTGATTTAGATAGTTATTTTCTTCGTTGCTATACGTTTTGTTACTAGAACTCGGAAAATCTCCATAGTTGGTCTCTGTTTGGATGTCGATCAAAGGATTTTCTAATGACTTGGCTTCTATATAGGCAAAAAGTTCTTCTGAATTGTATTGTAAAATCTGGATCGATTGTTGTAATTGTTGCGTCATTGCAAGCTTTTGGACTTGTTTTTGTTGTTGCGATTGATGTTGTTCAAATTTCATTATTTTTGTCCTCCCCCTTGTAATTTATCGAAATATCAGCTAAACTAGTAAACGTGCTTGCGCCCTTAGTGTAGTGGATATCACGTAAGATTCCGGTTCTTGAGACGGGGGTTCGATTCCCTCAGGGCGCGTCTTTATTCTTAGATAATTGCTTTACTACTACATGTAGAATTATAGCATAATTTAAAATCAGATGTCGCAATAATCATGAGAACTTGACCTTAAACACTACAAGTAAGTAGTGTTTTTTTATTTCTATCAAACTCTTCTTAACAATAAGATCTAAATTGCAAACGTCCCTTCAAAATTCTCATTTATTTGTCGATATCATCTAAAAATTGATAAAAAACTATCTTTTTTTATGCTACTATATTTTTTTAATCATTCTAATCGTTAGGTAGTGAATAGTATTGAGTCAGCGCCATCAAAGATTATTAATTTTTTCACTTCTTTTAACCCTCGCAGAATTTATCTTGAATCGTTATGTTATTCAATTTATGTCTGTTGATTATCAGCTTGTCTTTTTGATTTTCGTTTTCATTCAAGGAGGGATCTTTTTCTATTTTCTACTTTCATTTTTACTGCTCTTATTTATTCATTATTTGACTAAAAACTAAACATGCAGTTAATGTATATCAAAAAAGAGTAAAGGATTTTTCAACCCTTTACTCTTTTTCTCTCTATAATACCATCTTTTCTAATTCAAAACGTATCTCACTTTGAATCTTCTGGATTTTTTCAATTTCTAATTGTTCCTCTTCAACTTGATACTTCTGTGCAATTGAATGGTTGTAAGAGCTCACATAACTCACAGCCCACAACCTTGGATCTTCAATGATTTCATCTGCCAAAGGATAAAGTAATGCAAAATGCAGACGAATCTCTTCCATAATGTCTACTAGTAAAATAGGATCATCGTTAATTAATTCTTTTTCTAAAAACAATAGGATTCTTTGATACGCAGCACTATCCAACGGCGTACCAACAGAAGCTGGAACGACGGTATATTTTTTGTTATCTCGCCAAAAAAACTCAACTTCTTCTTTAACATGAAGGCGGACAAGTTCTTCAAGTATCCAAGATCGAACCAAATTATGTACCTGCACATCTACTAATATCTTTTTTCCAATTACAATAAATTCTTCTTGAGGCAATTGCCCTGCTTTTTTTACAATTGCCATCTGCTCATAGTAATTGTGTTTATTTAACTGTTGTAATTCTTCTTTTAATTCTTTGATTTTTCCTACTTCAAATTGCTGATACATCAGTTCAACGTGTCGGATTTTCTTCTTTAAAGAAATCAACTTTCTCATTTCTCCGCTTTGTTCCATCAAAATTCGTTCATTAATGATGCTATGTGCTTGAATAAACAGATGATTTTGAATCAAAATTTGAATGTAAATTTCTACATAATCTAAGTAAGCAAAATATTTTTCTTTCATTTCTGAAGCTAATGATAATGCTTGCTCGTTTTCACCTATTTCTAAGTACATGTTTACCAACACTAAATTCAATGGAAAATCTTGTCTGATTGCATACGCGTGTTCATAATAATCCACAGCGCCAATCAGATTATTATTTTTTATTGCTTCTTGTCCCAACTCAATAAACCGTTCATAGTTCTTTGGAAATGGAATTTTATTTGTCAAAAGAAACACCACCTTCCTAATGATTATTTCCCATGATATAGTATCATATCAAAAAAAGAAATAGTGTGTATCTATAAAAAGGGAAAACTTAATTTGGACTTAAAGCCCCGAAACATCAGCGTCCTACTAATATAAATTTCTAATAATAACAGCCGTTTCTGTTTGCCCTTGTGCCTGCATCCGTTCTGCTTTTTCGCTCAATGTATACCCAACATAAAAATCTTTTGTTAATTCATCTTGTACTTTAAATTCAACAACCTCTTCTACATGAAAAGCGTTTGGTTCAACTTCTTGAACACTATCCCACCCAGTATCAATAAATACTTTTGTATTATCATCGATGGAATTGTTTGTCTCAAGTTCTTTCACAAGCTGTTTTAATTGCGAAAAAGTCATTACCTCAACTCTGTTATCCATTGTACTGCCTCACTTTCTGATGTTTAATTCTTTGATTTATCATACCAAACACATGTCTATTCAACCTTTTTATTTATTCTACTATCATCATAACCTAAAATTGATTTTTATAATACTCAAAATTAAAAAGAAGAAAAATAAACTTTTTTGTTTATTTCCCTCCTTTGATTGTTTACTACTCTTTTGTTAATTCACCGTCTTCAATCCGATAAACATTATCACTCCACTCAATCATTCTAGGATCATGAGTAACCATGATCGTTGCTTTTTGTTTTTCATGTGCTTCTTTTGCCAAAATTTTTACAACTTCATACGCATGCTCTGTGTCTAAACTAGCAGTAGGTTCATCTGCCAAAATTAAACTTGGTTCATTGAACAATGCACGAGCAATCGCTACTCGCTGACGCTCTCCACCAGATAGGTCCCTTGGGAATTTATGCAGTAAATCAACGATATCTAATGATGTTAATAATTCGTTGATTCGTTCTGTTTCGATTTTTTTCTTTTCGATTTTATCAACTAATGTAAACTGCTTTTCCACAGTCAGAAATGGAATCAAATTGGAAGATTGTAAAATAAAGCCAATTTCTTCAAAACGCAATCTCGAACGTTTCTTTTCATTTAAATGGGTAAAATCTTTGCCATTGATTTTAATCGTACCAGAAGTAGGGCTTTGCAACCCACCTGCAATGGTTAAAAACGTACTTTTACCTGAACCAGAAGGACCAATAATACTAACAAATTCTCCTGCTTTGACCTTTAAATCAATTCCTTTTAATGCTTCAACTTTTGCATGACCTGTACCAAAGCTTTTACGAATATCATCCATTACCAAAATATCAGTCATTTCTTTACCCTCCTATCGCTTTCATTGGATCAACATGTGTCACGGTGCGAATCGAGAATACGCCACCTAATACAGCGACGATAATCAATACTAGACTATAAATCAATAGATTCATACTGTCTAATTCAAACGGCATTGCAGATGGTAAAACAAGATTTGTCACTAAAGTCAAGACCACACCGATCAAGACGCCGATTACCCCTAAAATAAACGTTTGGGCAATGATTGATTTGATAATATATCCATTAGAGATACCTTGAGCTTTCATAACGCCGAACAAGCTTGTTTTTTGTAAGGTCATCACATAGATAAAAATCCCAATAATCGCAGCTGTAATTACAAACAAGAAATAGATCATCGCATTTAAGGTGAGATTTTGTTCACTGTAACCAGGTAATTTCTCGATAAATGATTCAATTTCATATTTGGCCAAATGATCATCTGTGTCTGTCAACTTAACATTCTTTGTTTTAGTCGAGCGAACAACAATTCCATTGATCGGTGCTTTATCTCCTTCAATGATTTTGCCAAATTTAAGCTCTTGCCATTGAGTAAGCGATGTATAAATCAATGGGACAATGCTAAAGCTGTTTTGCTTCGTGATGCCCACAACTTTCAGCTCTTTATCCAACTTTCCAATTTTCACAGTATCTCCGAGCTTAATTCCTTTATCCACTAAATTTTGTGGAATAATGATTTCACCCGACTCCTTAAAATAGCGTCCTTCAACTAGTTCCGGTTTGATTGAACTAGTTTCGGTCACGCCAAAAAGCGAAATATTGATTTTATCCGCCTCTTTGTTTTGACCGACTTTATTTAATGCACCAGCATATTGTCCAAGGGGTTCTTTTTGCTTCGCTTCCACCTGATTTAAATCTTCCATGACCAGACTTGAAGCATTCAGACTTTTATTCGCATCTTCAGACAACACAATACTTGTAGCATCCCACTGATCAACGCCTTGTCTCACTCCTTGAGCAAGCCCATTCGCCAAACCAGACAACATAAACGCCACATAAGCAACTAGTACAATGACACCTATTACTAATGTGTACCTAAGCTTAAAATACTTCATCTCTTCTAAACCTAAAAACATTGATTCCACCTCTTTTTTATCAGTTGATAAAAAACGGCCGAAAAAAAACAACCTTTATTTATCACTTGATAAAAAGTTTACCACAAAAAAAAGAATTAAACAATATTTTTATCAGATGATAAAAAAGTTAATTCTTTACGCTATAACGCCATGTAAAACCATATCCATCAATTCAGCAATTTGTTCTGAACGTTCTTTTTCTGTAGATAGTTGGTGAACAGTTGAGAATAACAATGACAAACTCATAAGATAAAACTGAGCTGCTTTTTTTGATGACACCTTGGTGTTTAAAGGTGTTTGGCTTGTTTCAAAAATAGCTTGTAATGGTTTCAAATAATAATCATTCAATATATAAAACAATTTTTGTTTGTTTTCTTGCTCCATTTCAGCTGCACTTTGATGGATAAAGGAAAAAATATCTCGGTGATAGACATTTAGCAACGCATTAGTACAGTTGATCAATTGGTTTTCAAGCGAGTCTGACGCATTCTGAATTTGCTCTATCTCTTGTTTCAACTGACTACCAATTTGTTTATTGATTTCAATAAACAAAACTTCTTTATTGGAAAAATGGTAATACAAAGCCGGTTGTGTGATATTTACAGCTTTCGCAATGTCACGCGTAGAAGTATTTTTATACCCGTTTGTCAAAAACAGTTCCTTGGCGGTTTCTAAAATTGAGTGATGAGTGATCTCAAAAACTTTTTCTTTTTTCATTGCCCTACCCTCCAATTTTTTCATAATCCTACTCTTTGACTGTATGAACTATTTTAAATCAAAATTAGAAAAAAAGATAGTCAATAAAAATAGTCAGTGAGCTTTCAACTATAAAAATCTAACATTTAGGCTATTTTAGAAAAACACATACTATTGAAATCTATTCAATTTTATATTACATCGAACCAGAAATTTGAAATAAAAGTACCTTTTTTGTAAAACCAGAAACAAACATTTAACCTCCCTTTTACATACTTTCCACTCTACCTATGTTTAAATATTAACTGGCCTTAAAAATAGAGATCCTACATTTTAAGCAATATCACCAAATTAATCAAAAAAAAATTAAATAATTAAGGAGCGTTTTTTTGAAGAAAAATAAATTTATCACTAAATTATTACTCAGTTGTTTAACACTTTCTGCTGGTTTACTACTAAGTGACCACGCCTTTGCAACCTCTACAGAAGCCACTACTCAAGACAATCTCATCCATGACTATTCTAAAAAATTAGCACAATTAAAACAAACGAAACAAACATTTTCAGAACAAAAAATGGAGAATAATAACCAACTTTCTAGCATAGAGAAAAAAATGCAAAAAATTCAAATCGATCTTGATCAGTTGGAAAAAATCGAATCTATCGGTGCAATCTCAGAAACAGAAGATTATGATAATGACAAGGCATCAATACTTTCGGTACAGCTTCCATCTATAAAGATGAAAGATGATTCAATAACAGAGAAAAAGGAACAATTAGAAGGATTAAAACAAAAACAAGTCTCATTAACCTTAGCGACAAAATCGATTTCAAAACAAGTATCAGAAACAGTTGAGCAAGAAACTCAATTATCAGAAAAGATTGCTCAAGTAAGTAAACAAAAAACGGAACAGGCAAAACAAACGGACATTCGTTCATCTATAGTTGCTGCTGCAAAAACACATTTAGGTAAGCCCTATGTCTATGGTGCAGCTGGACCTGATGCTTTCGATTGCTCTGGTTTGGTTCAAGTCGCTTTTGCTTCTGCCGGTCGTTCCATTGGTAGAACCACCGTTGATCAAGAAACCGCTGGTGCTACAATTTCAGTAGCAGAGGCACAAGCTGGCGATTTAGTTTTTTGGGGGAATCATGGTGGAACGTATCACGTCGGCATCTCAACGGGGGACGGTTCCTATATCCACGCCCCCGTTCCTGGTGATGTTGTACAAGTGGCAACGGTCGCTTCTTATGCTCCTGATTTTGCTGTTAACATTTTATAAAGTGCTCTCGAAAAACAATCATCACTCACATCAATTGAGCAATGATTGTTTTTTCATTTTAAGGAACTTCTTAATGATTTCCTGATAAAAACCATAATAAATTGAATAGATAATGTTTTGCGCCTAAAAAGTTTCTCATTTTTTTAAATAAAAAATGAAATTGTTGAGAATCATTAAAAATTATGGTATTTTATTAGTGTGTGTAATTTGATTTGTGTTCCCTCCATCTTTCAGATGAGGGAATATTTTTTTATTCATTTTTCACAAACTAAAACCATTCAATCTAGCATGGCAGATTCTGCTTGTCATTTCCATATAATCTTTTTCTTAAATCATAAGCAAAACAAACAAGGGTGTGAGACAAAAGTAAAAATCACTTTTGTTTCACACCCTAAATGCGATTAAACGGTGGGAGCAGAAGCAATCCCTTCAGAAATAAGCTTCTGTCCCAGCCTCGCATTGTTTCATTCTTATTCTACCGTAACACTTTTTGCTAAGTTACGTGGTTTGTCTACATCGTAGCCTCTTTGTAATGTCGCAAAATAAGCAATTAATTGAGTTGGAATAACACTAACTAAAGGCGTCAGCAACGGGTGGACATCCGGTATGATCAATTGATCCGTCTCTTTCGCAAATGATGCTAAGGCAATGACAACATTATGAGCGCCACGACTTTCAACTTCTTTCAAATTTCCACGAGTATGTGCCGCTGTTTTTTGATCTGTAATTATACCAAAAACGGGCGTCCCTTCTTCAATCAAGGCAATCGTGCCATGTTTTAATTCTCCAGCTGCAAACCCTTCAGCTTGAATGTATGAAATTTCTTTTAATTTCAATGAAGCTTCCATCGATACATAGTAATCAACGCCACGACCGATATAAAAAGCATTTCGAGTAGTTGATAAGTAATCTTCCACTAACTGACTGATTGTCATTTTCTCATCGATAATCGTTTCCATTACTGCTGCAATTACACTTAGTTCATGCGCAATATCAAAGTCTAATGATAACTGATTTCCCTTATTATCTCCCGCTGCTTTGGCAAGAACTGCTAAAACGGCAATTTGTGCTGTATACGCTTTTGTTGAAGCAACAGCAATTTCTGGTCCAGCATGAAGAAGTAAGGTATAATCGGCTTCTCTGGATAAGGTCGAGCCAGCCACATTTGTTAGTGTTAATGAAGGTAACCCAAGTTCAGTTATCTGCACTAATACCTGACGGCTATCAGCTGTTTCTCCACTTTGACTTAAGAAAATGAAAAATGGTTTTTCTGATAGTAATGGCATATTATAGCCAAATTCGCTTGAAAGATGAACCTCAACTGGTATATTCGTCATTTTCTCAAGAATCGCTTTGCCGACCCAGCCAGCATTATAACTAGTCCCGCAAGCAACGATATAGATACGATCACTAGCAGTTAATTTTTCGATGATTTTTTTATCGATCACAGCATCACCTAATGTATTCGTATATTCCCGAATAATGCGACGCATTACAGTTGGCTGATCATCGATTTCTTTTAGCATATAATAAGGGTATGTTCCTTTTCCGATGTCACTTAAATCAAATTGAGCTTCATACGACTCTCGATAAACTACATTCCCTTTTTCATCTTCGATTTCTACCTTGTCTGCTTTGACTATCACCATTTCGCCATCCGAAATCTCGACAAAATGGTTTGTTTCAGCAAGCATCGCCATCGCATCACTACAGATGACATTAAACCCATCCCCTAATCCAATCAATAGTGGGCTTTTATTTTTAGCAACATAAATAGTATCTGGATCATTTTTGTCGATCAACGCAAATGCGTATGAACCTTTGATTACTGTTAAAGCTTTTTTGAACGCTTCTTTTGTTACGAGTCCATCTTCTGCAAAATGCTCGATTAACTGAACAACGATTTCTGTGTCCGTCTCACCTTCAAGTTGCTTGTTTTGAAGAAATTCCTGTTTTAATTCTTCAAAATTTTCGATCACACCATTGTGTACCAAAATAAACTGGTGGTTACTTGATGTATGTGGATGAGCATTTCTCTCACTGGGTTTCCCGTGTGTTGCCCAACGAGTATGGCCGATCCCGACTGTTCCCTGAACTTCTGGAGTGATTTTACTCTGTAAATCAGCAATTCTTCCTAGTGATTTTACTAAATGATCTTCTTTGTTTTTACCTGTGACAAAAATCCCAGCAGAATCATATCCTCTATATTCTAATTTTTCTAATCCTTGAACTAAAATATCCGTTGTATTCTCTTTTCCAATAATTCCTACAATTCCACACATATTATCCATTTCCTACTTTCTTGATTGTCTTGAGTCACTGTTCAAGAAAAAGAAGCAAATCCATAAAAAATAAGCCTTAAGATATTTCAGTAGATAACTTCGTATTTTTTAGTATCAGCACATTCTATTTCTTGAATTTCTATCATAGGTTTCTATTCTGCATAGCTAGATTTTTGTTATAACCTTGCAATTATTTTTTCCCTCTAGCTTGTAGAGTGCAGTCCCTAGAGCTATCCGCCGAATTTTTCGATCAGCTCTTTCCTCGTCACCTGAATGTTCAGGCCTGGCGCTATCCCTATTGGTCTAACTACCCTCCTTTTTTCATATTAAATAGAAACTGCATTAATAATATAATAGAACAAGTATATATGTCAATAATTTTATGAAAAACCCAAAATTGGTCTAGTCATAAAAAACAAAAAAAGGGTGTGGGACAAAAGTAAAATCACTTTTGTTTCACACCCCAGATGCGAATAAACGGTGGGAGCAGAAGCAATCCCTTCGGAAATAAGCTTCTTATACGAAAACTAAACTTGTAAAAAAAGCAAAAAAAGCTACCTCCTACCTAATGCGTAGTTAGCTATAATTGGTCTAGAACACTTTAGCGACTAAATGTTAGAGTGTTCTTTCTATTTTGTAAATAACTTCCTCCAAGTTCATTATAGCGGGACTGATCGGAAAACATCCGATAAATGATACGTATTAATAAATGAACGGTTGCAACAACCGATTTTTTGTGTCCAGCATTTCTTCTTACCCGAAAGAAAAATGCTTGTATTCGATTGGGTTTCCCTTGGGAAACCGCTAGTGCTCCTTGCGCTAAGACCTTCTTTAGATAAGAATTTCCTTTTCCTACCCGTTTACTTCGATTCT
>NZ_MIKA01000046.1 GCF_001730295.1 Enterococcus plantarum | reverse complement strand
AATCAAAACCTCCAGTGAGAACTGGAGGTTTGCTCTTCGGCTGAAAGCCTCTTTTACCGGCCACGGCCTAAAAGGCCTTCTGATCGGGTCTCCCTCACGCACCACTTCTTCTCGCTGATTCTAAAAGAATTTCATTTTTTATTTTTTGCTATTTTTATTACCTGTGAACGGATCATACTCCTCAAACAACGTCAGCTGATCTGCTATATGATCTTCCTGAACTTGATTGCGTATATATTCTTCTATTTGTTTTTTGTTTCGGCCAACGGTATCGACATAATAGCCACGACACCAAAACTTACGATTGCCGTATCGATACTTTAAATTCGCATGTCTATCGAAAATCATTAAACTACTTTTTCCTTTTAGGTAACCGATAAAACCCGAGACACTTAATTTCGGTGGAATACTGACCAACAAATGAATGTGATCTCGACATGCATTTGCCTCGATGATGTCGACGCCTTTTCTTTCACATAAAAGTCGAATGATTTCTCCGATACTTTTCTTGTATTTGCCATAAATGATTTGGCGACGGTATTTTGGCGCAAAGACGATGTGATACTTACATTTCCATACGGTGTGTGATAAACTTTGATTGTCCTTTTTCATAAAGGAACCTCCTTTAATGTTGATGATACGGTCGGGAAACCTATATCAGTTTAACATTTTAGGGGGCTTTTTTATTACCTCGCTGGAAGCTCTATGGAACCACCCGCATAGCAGGTGGTTTTCAGAACACACAAAAAAA
>NZ_MIKA01000045.1 GCF_001730295.1 Enterococcus plantarum | reverse complement strand
TCTCATAATAAAAGTTGAACACAATCCGAAGATTGTTAAGCTCATTTGTTTGCTAGCATATTGCTTCGCTTTGTTAAAAATTGTTGTTTGTTTTTACCGTTGTAAAAACAACCTACACATTTGGTTCGTCTTACTTTGTTCAGTTTTCAAAGGTCTACTGTATTACCTCGCAGCAACTTTTATATCATATCAAATCTCCGATTCGATGTCAACACTTTTTTAAAAAAAGTTTCAAAGTTTTTTCTGCTTGATGTTGTCAGATGTTTCGTGACAACTTCATTAGTTTACCAGGTTGTTTGTTATTTGTCAACAACTTTCTTCCTGATTTTTCAAGTTTTTTTAGGACTTGAAATGTTATTCTATTTCTTGTTCGTCGTCTTTAGTTCTTGCGACAACTTCATTAGTTTATCAGGTTACTTATTGTTTGTCAACAACTTTTTTTCCTGATTCTCAAAGTTTTTTTAAACTTTAAGTTGTTATATTATGCTCATCGTTCGGCGTGTTTCATCAGTGCCTTGCGACAAGATATAATATACCAAGATTATAGGCTTAGGTCAACTAAAATTTGCGCTTTTTTTTAATTTTTTTCGGTTCCCGATTGTTTTATTACTTTTGTTCTTTATTGTTCGTTTCTAATCGTCTAAATTGCATGATACGAGGAGCACATACACTATTTTTCAGTAAATAAAAAAGAGGAGATTATCGATAAATAATCTCTTCTTTTAAAATTTTATCTCATTGTTGGGAATAGCAAGACGTCACGTATTGATTGAGCATCCGTTAAGAGCATAACTAAACGATCTATCCCAATACCTAATCCGCCGGTTGGTGGCAATCCGTATTCTAGAGCTTCAATGAAGTCTTCATCCACACCGTGCGCCTCATCATTTCCTTGTTCACGTTCTTTTTCTTGGTCCTCAAAACGTTCACGTTGATCAATTGGGTCATTCAACTCAGTAAATGCATTAGCAAATTCTTTTCCTACTATAAATAGTTCAAAGCGATCGGTAAAGCGACCATCTTCTGGATTTTTCTTCGCTAAAGGAGATACTTCTACTGGATGCCCATAGACAAATGTTGGTTGTTGAAGTGTTTCTTCAACAAACGTTTCAAAGAATTCATTTAAAATATGACCAACTGCCATATTATTATTGATTTCTACATTATGTTCTTTCGCTAAAGCGCGCGCTTCATCAACAGTCATTTCCTGCCAGAAATCTACACCGGTTTGTTCTTTGATTGCATCTGCCATGTGCACACGTTTAAACTCAGAACCTAGATCAACTTCTTGACCATCATATGTGATAGTTGTTGTTCCCAATACTTTTTCTGCAGCATTCCGAATAATACCTTCAGTTAAATCCATTACATCTTTGTAATCAGTATACGCTGTATAAGCTTCTAGCATTGTAAATTCTGGATTATGTGTTGTATCGATTCCTTCATTACGAAATACTCGACCGATTTCATAAACTTTTTCCATGCCACCGACAATCAAACGCTTCAGATGTAACTCTAAAGCAATTCGCAAATATAGATCTATATCCAGTGCATTATGATGTGTGATAAACGGACGTGCAGCAGCTCCACCAGCATCATTGTGCAAAACAGGTGTTTCTACTTCCACATAACCGTTACTATCGAGATAGCGGCGAATCTCACTAATAATTTGACTACGTTTCATGAAACGATCGAAACTGTCTTTATTACTAATCAAGTCTAAGTAGCGTTGACGGTAACGTTGTTCGATATTTGTTAAACCGTGGTATTTATCTGGTAAAGGGCGCAAGGCTTTCGTCAATAATACGATTGTTTTTGCTTTAATCGTCACTTCGCCTGTATCAGTTTTCATAATTTGTCCAGTCACACCAAAGAAATCACCTAAATCTGCGTGTTTAAAGATTTCGTACGCTTCATCGCCTACTTGGTCTTTCCGCACATAGAGTTGAATTTGACCTTCACGATCTTGCAAATGCGCAAATCCTGCTTTTCCTTTGCCGCGTTTTGTCATCATTCGACCAGCTACACTTGCTGATAAATCTTTTTCATTCAATTCTTCTTTTGAGTATTGGTCAAATTGTTCATGTAATTCTTTTGAATTATGTGTCCGGTCAAAACGTTTACCGAAAGGATCGATCCCTTCTTCACGTAAGTTTTCCATTTTTTCACGACGCACAAGCATTTGATCGTTTAGATCCTCTAGGTGCGCTTGTTGTTCATCTGCCACTGTATTTCCTCCATTCTGAAATCACATACCCTTATAATGCCACATTGAAACAAAAAAAAGCAAGCCGTATTTCTGTTTCAGCCTGCTTTTTTTATTAGATTGTTTCTTTTTCTGCATGTTTTTCTGCTTTTTCCTCGAAAGCATCTAACAAGTCAATCATCACTTGTTGAGTCTCTGCTTGATTGATTGCTACTTTTACTTTAGCCGCACGAGGAATTCCTTTTAGATAGTAGGAAGCGTGCTGACGAAACTCTCTGGTGGCGATTTTTTCACCTTTTAATTCTACTAAACGTTGCAAATGAACTTTGGCTGTTTCGATTTTTTCGTGTGGCGCTGGTTCAGGCATAAGTTCTCCTGTTTCTAAATAATGTTTTGTCCGTTGGATCATCCACGGATTTCCTAAAGCGGCTCTACCGATCATCACACCATCTGCACCAACATATTCCAACATACGTTTAGCATCTTCTGGTGTACGTACATCACCATTTCCCATGAAGGGAATGGTTAGATGTTGTTTCACTTCTTTTAAAATATCCCAATTTGCTTGTCCTTCGTACATTTGAACTCTGGTACGCCCATGCATAGCGACGGCAGACGCTCCGGCTTTTTCTGCAGCCAGTGCATTTTCTACAGCAAATAAGTGATCTTCATCCCAACCAGTTCTCATTTTAACGGTAACTGGTAAATCTACAGCAGAGGAGACCGCCTCAACCATCTCATAGACTTTATTCGGGTCTAAAAGCCATTTAGCTCCTGCTTCTGCCTTAATTACTTTATTTACTGGACATCCCATATTGATATCGATAATGGCAGCTTTAGTATTTTCTTCAACAAACTTTGCCGCTTCAACTAAGTTCTCTTTGTCTCCACCGAAAATTTGCACACTTAATGGATATTCTCGCTCATCTATATAGAGCATATCTAACGTTTTTTGGTTTCTTTGCTGGATTCCTTTATCGCTAATCATTTCGCAGACAACAAGTCCTGCACCAAATTCTTTGACCGTCACACGAAACGCAGCATTGCTGATGCCAGCCATAGGTGCTACAACGACACGATTTGGAATTTCTATATTTCCTATTTTCCACATAAGGATACGCTCCTATTTTTCACGGGTATTTTTGATTGCTTCATCTCTTAATTCAATTAGATCGTCTTCACTATAATGATATTTATTACCGCAAAATTGGCAAACCGCTTCTGCCCCATGGTCTTCTTCAATCATGGCATTAATTTCATCTAAACCGACTGCAATGATCGCTGTACCAAATTTTTCTTTCGAGCAGTTACAGTTGAATTGTACAGGCATTTTTTCTAAGATTTCGATTTGATCTTTACCGAGTAGTCGTTCTAATATTCCCTCAGGTGACTCACCTTCATCGATCAAGCGAGATATCATAGGTACTTCTTGTAAACGTTGTTCTATAAAATCAATCGTTTTTTCATCTGCTCCAGGCATGACTTGAATCATAAATCCACCGGCTGCTTTGACACTTTCATCTGTATCGACTAAAACACTTAAACCAATCGCTGATGGAATCTGCTCTGAAACGGCCATGAAGTAAGTAAAATCCTCTCCAATTTCGCCAGAAACGATTGGGGTTTGTCCTGAAAATGTTTCTTTCAATCCTAAATCTTTTATCACCGTAAAAATACCTTCTGTTCCGACAGCTCCACGAACATCGATCTTACCGCTTTCGTTTAACGTTAAGCTCACGTGAGGATTTTTTATGTATCCTTTAGTATTTCCGCTACCATCACTATCCACAACAATACTACCAGCTGGTCCATTCCCCTGAACTTTAACCGTTAATTTGTCTTCACCTTTTAATGTTGCGCCAAGTAGTAAAGCGCCAACCATTGTTCTGCCTAATGCAGCGGTGGATGAGCTCCATGTGTCATGGCGTTTTTGTGCTTCTGAAATTGTATTAGTTGCGCAAACTGCATAAGCGCGAATCGATCCTTCATAACATAATGCTTTTACTAAGTAATCTTCCATTTTTATTTCCCTCTTCTCACTTGGTACTTTTCTGACTCATTACCCGATAATACTAGGAATTGATTATTTTTTCAACTAAATAATTCCAGCTTAAAAAAGAGCACCCTATTTAAAGGATGCTCTACGTGTTTTATTTGTAACGATCATCAAAGTTGTTACGGTCATATTCAGAATCATTTTTATGTTCATCATCAGATTTTACTTCTGATTGAACTTTTTCTTCTGTTTTTTCGCTGTCCGCTTTTACTTCTTCTGTTTCGTCGTTTAATTCTTGTTTTGCTTCTTCAAAATCTTGTTTTTCTTCGGCTTGTCTTTGTGCATCTTTTTCTTCTAGTGCACGTTTTGCTTCTTCAAACGTTTGAGCTTTTTCGCTAGGGAATTGGCTATCGATAACGTCTTGAGGCATAACACCTTCTTCAAACAATGATTTGATACTACGAGCATCTAACGTTTCATACTCTAATAGTTTCTCAGCAATCAGTTTGTGTTGTGCACGATGAGCCTCAATGATTTCACGTGCTTTATCGTGTGCTTCCATCAAGATACGACGTACTTCTTGATCGATTTCAAATGCTACTTGTTCGGAGTACGCTTTTGTTTGACCGTAATCGCGGCCAACAAAGACTTGGTGGTTTCCTTCATATTGAACTGGACCTAATTTGTCGCTCATTCCATATTCAGTTACCATGCTGCGGGCAATCCCTGTTGCTTGTTCGAAGTCATTAGATGCACCAGTTGATTGTACATTGAAAATAATTTCTTCTGCTGTACGTCCACCAAGTAACCCAACGATTTGTTCAAACATATCTTCTTTAGTCATTAAGAATTGATCTTCTTTTGGTAAAGCGATCATGTAACCACCAGCGCGTCCACGAGGGATGATCGTCACTTTATGCACGATACGGGCACGGCTCAAGACTAACCCGACTATTGTGTGTCCAGCTTCATGGTAAGCAACCATTTCGCGTTCTTTTTTGTTGATAACACGATCTTTTTTCGCAGGTCCTGCAATAACGCGATCTTCCGCTTCATCCACATCGGATGCATCGATTTTCTTCTTATTACGACGAGCAGCGACTAGTGCTGCTTCGTTTAAGACGTTTTCTAAATCTGCACCAGCAAAACCTGGTGTTTGTTGTGCCACGACTTTCAAATCAACATCGTCAGCTAATGGTTTGTTACGTGCATGAACTTTAAGAATCGCTTCACGCCCTTTAACATCTGGACGGCCAACTAAAATTTGACGGTCAAAACGCCCTGGACGAAGTAAAGCTGGGTCTAACACGTCTGAACGGTTGGTTGCTGCAACGACGATAACACCTTCATTACCATCAAATCCATCCATTTCAACCAGTAATTGGTTTAGGGTTTGTTCACGTTCATCGTGTCCTCCACCCATACCAGCGCCACGTTGACGACCAACCGCATCGATTTCATCGATGAAGATGATTGCTGGTGCATTTTTCTTCGCTGTTTCAAATAAGTCACGAACACGGCTTGCACCGACACCGACAAACATTTCAACGAAGTCTGAACCTGAGATGGAATAAAAAGGTACGCCTGCTTCACCGGCAACAGCTTTAGCAAGTAATGTTTTACCTGTTCCTGGAGGTCCTTCTAAAAGAACACCCGCTGGAATACGAGCACCTAATTCAACGAAACGTCGTGGATCTTTTAAGAACTCAACCACTTCGACTAATTCTTGTTTTTCTTCTTCCGCTCCTGCTACATCAGAGAAGCGCACGCGGTTGGCTTTTTTGTCTGCTTCTTTGGCTTTTGATTTACCAAAGTTCATAACACGACCGCCGCCACCTCCACCGCCGCCTTGTTGTCCCATCATCATATAGAATAAGAAGATGAACAATACAATTGGTAAGAAGCTAAATAAGATGGACAGCCAAGCACCACTTGTGGATTGCTCTTTTACTGTAAGTTTTACATTATTGTCTTTGGCCATATCTTGGATACCTGATAAGGTTATATCACTAGGCAAGACAATTGTGGTAAAGGCCTTTGTGGAAACTTCTGTTGATCCCCATAAAGAAAGACCCCCAGTGTTTTTGATTTCTTGTTTTTCTTTGTACTGACCTGTGATCTTATATACACCATTGGTTGGTTGGATCGTCAGTTCTTTGACTTTCCCCTCTTCTAACTGGGTATTAAATGTTGAGTATTCGATATCTGGTGACTGGGGATTGTTATTTCCAAAAATGAAATACACAACCATGACCATCGCCAAAATCAGCAATACATAGTATAGGCCATTTTTCATGCCGCTATTCTTTTTATTCATGCCTGTCCTCCTTTGACTAATGCGCGTAATTTAATTTTACGTTTTTTTTTTATCAATTCTGACCTTTACATTGTAACATAACTAAATCTAAGAGAGATATTAATTTGATTCGTAGATTTCAGGTTTCAATACGCCTACATAAGGTAGATTGCGGTAAGCTTCTGCATAATCCAAACCATACCCTACAACAAATTCATTTGGCACATCAAAGCCCACATAATCTGCGACGATATCAACTACACGTCCTTCTGGTTTATCCAATAACGTGACGATTTTAACAGAAGCTGCTTTTCTGTACTTGAAAAGGTCAACTAGGTAGGCTAGCGTGCGTCCGCTGTCGATAATATCTTCTACGATCAGGATATCACGTCCTTCAACATTTGTATCCAAATCTTTGATGATTTTCACTTCTCCTGAGGATACCGTTGCATTTCCATAGCTAGATACAGCCATAAAATCCATTTCTAAATGAGTATCGATACAGCGTGTGATATCTGCCATGAAAGGTATTGCACCTTTTAAAATACCAATTACTAAAGGATTTTTCCCTTGATAATCTTCTGTTAGTTGTTTGCCAAGTTCAGTTGATTTTTCAAGAATTTGTTCTTTCGTGATCAAAACATGTTTAATATCGTTCTCTAACATATTATTCTCCTTTTTCCTTTAAGGTTCGATGTCCTTTGCTTCTAAGCGAATCCATTCACCAGAGAAACGGCTCTCCTTTCCCTTTAAGGTCTTTAGTTATTATTTTATGTTATTTTGCTTCTTTGAATAAAAGTATTTTTCAGTTGTTACTCTTTTATTTTATAAAGGAGCCTGTAGAGTATTTTATCAGTTTCTTTAGGAATACTCAAATATGAATTTGCGAATTGAGGAACCCAGATAATCTGATCCTCCGCTGAATGAATGACCCACGCACGTTCTCTAATTAGATTGGGCACTTTTTGATCAATAAAAAGTCGGTTTAGCCTTTTGGTGAGGTTCGGTGTTAACGAGATTCTGTCTCCATTTTTCCGATGACGAATCGTCAATGGTAATGGTGTTTGTCCACTTATAAGCAATGAATAATCGGACCATTCTTTTACTTTTTCAGGTAGTACGATTTTTTTCTCTGCCGTTTCTAAACCCAGCCATTCAGTTTCAGAGAGGAAGACGTGGTCGTTTACATTTAAATGAAACGATTTTGCTTCATGGGTTAATTCGCTTTTTTTCAGATGGAAGGTGTTATACTCTTTCACAACTTGCCACCCATATTCCAAATCCATAGACAACTGTGGAGCGGGTTGATCCAGCAATAAAAGAAGCTGATCAATCTGCAGTCGGTTGATGGTTACACCTTTTGGGACAATTGTTCGTTGAAACAAGGTCATCAAGAAAAATATCTGGACACTTCTTTTTTCTTGTTTCAATTCCGTCAATTGAACAAGCCAACCTTCTGTTGTTTTTACCACCCAACTGTCATACTTTGGTTCTATAACCAACTGAATAATCTCGTCCGCTAAGGCGATTTGTTCACTAAAATCAGCCATATGCTGCAAAAATTTTTGATTTTCTTTTTTTAAGATTGGAACCACTTGATGCCTTAAACGATTCCGCATGTATGCATCACTGCGATTTGAGCTATCTTCAAAATACACAATTGTTGACTCTTTAGCGAACTGTTCCAATCGTTCTTTGGAAAAAATTAATAAAGGACGAGTCAATTTGCCTTTTCCAAATGATTGTGTTGCTCTAATTCCGACTAAATTCGGTAAAGCACTACCTCTTGTCAGTTTCATCAAAATCGTCTCAGCTTGGTCATCACTGTGGTGTGCGGTTAAAAGTACTGGGATATTTTCTTGTTCCATGAGCTTCGTAAAAAAATCATAGCGAAACTCACGAGCAAGGGCTTCTGTGTTTTTTGTTTTGTCTGATCGTTCCCATACTTTACTAAAATAAGGAATTTCTTTTTGTTGGCAATAACTTTTAAGATACTCTGCTTCAGCTTTTGACTCTAAGCGCAACTGATGGTCGACATGGGCTACCACTAATTTTAAGTGATCTTTTTGTGCGGCAGTTTGCATCAATTCTAATAGAACCATTGAATCGACTCCACCTGAAACAGCCAATAACACTTTTTGATATGGCAACCAGTACTTATTTCTTTTACAATGATCATAAAATTCTTGAAACATCTACTCACCTCTTTGTTTCATCGTTTATAGACTACTCAAAAAAATGCCCAAAACACAAAAGCCGAGCTTTCGCTCAGCTTCAATCATTTATTCGTTAGTTACGACGTCCACCACGTCCGCCACGCTTACCTTCTGTATTGCGTTTTAGAGAAGTTAAACGATCATCACTATCTTTTAAAAATGAACTCATCAATGAATCAAAATCTTGTTTTGAATTCATTGGTTGTGCTCTTGTAAATTGCTTTTTAGGTGCTGGACGAGCGCCGCGATCGCGACTCCCTTGATGCTCATTGTTATCACGACGTTGATATTCACGTTTTGGCTCTGCCGCTTGTTCTTGTGCTTTACGAATAGATAAGCCTACTTTACCGTCATCACCGACAGAAGTAACCTTTACTGTCACTTCATCTCCTACGGTTAATACATCATGGATATCTTTTACAAATCCATTTGATACTTCACTGATGTGAACCAACCCTGTTTTCCCTTCACCTAGATCGATGAAAGCACCAAAATTAGTGATACCAGACACTTTTCCTGGCAACTTCGCTCCTACTTCGATTGACATAAAAAAAATGTTCCTCCTATTATTTACCCTATTATATCTGCAGCTATTCGCCTGATTGTTTTTCAGATGAATGAGACTGTGATTGACTATCTGATGCTTTTTGTTCATTACTGGAGCTAGTCGTTCCGCCTAACTCTGGAATGTTGTAAATTTGTTCGCCTTCTTTAGAGACATAATACCGACTACGAGCCAACTTCGCCACATAATCCTCATCTCTTAGAAGAGCAACGTCCTGTTCTAAACGCTTTAACTTCTTATCGGCTTCTGCCGATTCAGCTACAGCTTCTGTCTGCTGCTTTTTGAAAGCACTCAATTGTTGATAGTCCTTCATTAGCTGGATGCCTGAAACGATAAAAATCACAAACGCCACGAGAAAAACTACTGCCAGACGTCGGCGCCTGAAAATCAACTGCTTTTGCTGTTTTTGAAACTCGGCATACTGTTCTTTGGTATACTCATTATCTAATGCAGCAACTTTCTCCATGTCTTTTTTCTTATTGCCCATGTTTTCCGCTCCACTCGTTTTTTGGTTTGTCTGTCTTATTATACCAACATCTAAGAGGCTTGTCTAATCTAAATTGTCACTATTTTCGACTCTTTTCTCTGAAATAATCTGATACATCTTTTCCGCATCTTCTTTTTTCGTCGAATCGCGGAGTTCAAGGACTTCGATTTCTAAGATTTTATTACCAAATTGTATCTTTACTTGATCACCAATTTTTACGTTACTTGATGATTTTGCTAAGATTCCATTGATTTGAATCCGACCTTTATCTGCAACTTCTTTCGCTACAGGTCTTCTTTTAATAATACGTGAAACTTTTAAAAATTTGTCTAAGCGCATAATTTTTACCTCTTCATTCTCAATATTTTCGCTCCAAACGGTAATGTTAGCCATTCCCGTGTTGTAAATAACCGTATTTTAATAATCATAAAAATAAATGTAGCGCCGCCGATCAAAACACCCACGATGGCGATGATCAACGCTTGTCCACGATGCTCAATGTTCCCTAATAAGAGTGCAATAACTCCTTGGTAACAGAGCAATACAATCCCCATTGTTCCAATACTCGCTGTTAATTTTCGGAAGAAGTGATTTTCTACAATAAAACGATTGATTTCATTTTTTGAAAATAGGATCAGTAAACATAAGGTCGCAATTAAACCTGCGATTGTTGAAACACTTGCTCCTAGCGTCCCCCATTTATAGGTCAAAGAACTTGTTAAAAATAGCTTGACTAACAACCCTATCCCTGCTGAAACTATCGATGTCATAAATTGATTGCGGCTTTGTAAAATACTCTGATAAGCTTGAATGACTGCCATAAATGCAATCGAACAAACATACACGCCTAACACGCCATTCCCTTTGTAATCTTTAAATAAAGCGAAATTTATATATGGCAACAACAAGGCTAATCCTATCGAAGCTGCTGTAGCAACCGTTGTAGTTAAACGTAAAAATAGTTTAGCGACTTGTAAAAATCGAGTCTTTTCTTGGCTCATAAAATATTTTGTCAACGCTGGTAGAAAACTCGAGCTTAAGGCTAGTGCCACAACTAAACCTAGTTGAACCAGTGGCTGTCCACGATCATAGACTCCTTTATCAACTTTCGCAGCAGCATCGCTGATTCCAGCAGCTACTAAAGAATTTTTGACTAAAAAAGAATCGATCAATTGGTAGAAAATCAAATAGGCACTATATAAGGATACAATTCCACCTTCGATGACCAAACGACCAAACAATTTCCCAGAACCTTTTTCAACTTTCCATTGCGTAAGATACGCCGAACTTCCTACCCGTATTTTCCTGTCATAATACCATAAAATCCCTACAGCAACGATGCCACCAAACAACGCACCACCCATTGCAATGGTCCCCGTCTGATAGACCGACCAGCCAAAGCGGCTAAATGAATACGCTGCAATCAAAATCACGCCGACTCGAACAATTTGTTCTGTTACTTGTGAAACGGCGCTTGGAACCATCAGTAAATGCCCCTGGAAATTTCCACGATAAAAAGACAGTATTGGAACTAATAAGAATGTAAACGAAACAACTTGGATCAAAGAGGCTAATCGATGATCCCCCATCATAAAAGCAATTTCATGACTTCCCAAAAAGAAAAACGCCCAACACAAACTCGCAATAACAAAAACAAATGGAAAAAGCTGTTGTAACATTTTCTTTTGCTTGCTGATATCTGGTTGCTCTGCGACAATTTTTGAAATAAATTGCGGCAGTCCAGATAACCCTAAGGTCATCGCAATGCCATAGATTGGGTAAACTTGCTGATAAACATAGAAACCTTCGTCCCCAACCAAATTTTGATAAGGTACTCTGTAAACCGCACTCAGTACTTTGGCAATAAACGATGCAATCGTCAAAATAGCTGCACCTTGCATCATCGACCGCATTTCTTTGTGTGCCATTCGTTGACCTCCTATTTTAAAAGCGTAACAGGCTCATTTAGCTCTGAGCGGGAAATAGAACTTGGACTGTGACGTCTTTTTCACATTCTATTTTTCCCAAAGAGCTTGCCCTCGCAGCTCATTGTTTTACTCTGCCTCAACTGCTACAGTCTTATACTTCTCTTGCCTTAAAGCACTTGTAAATAGTGCTACTTCTTGTAGCCAAATTGCTTCTTTCATGTCTTTAGGCACTTTTAAACGAACCGCCATTTTCTCATTGTCTACTGCAAGATCTGCTTTTAGCTGCGTGTGTGACAAGGCTTCAAAAATTTGTTCTACATTGTATGTTTTTGTGCCAATTTTACTCAACGTAAACGTAATTTCTTGTTGTCTCTTACGAATTGTTTCTACTAATGCTCGATCTCCATCCATTTTGATTTGTCCCGTCGTTAGTAAATGAGCTACCTCATCTGGATACTCACCAAAACGATCGAGTAAATCTGCTTCCAACTCATCATACATGTCCATATTTTCCAACTGACGAATTCGTTTATAGATTTCAATTTTTTGACGTTCATCCGAAATATAAGTCGTTGGTAAGTAAGCATCAATTCCTAAATCAATTTCCACAGATGTTTTTTGATCTTGAATATTTTTCCCTTGTTTACGTGCAACTGCTTCTGAAAGCATTTGTGAATACATGTCAAATCCAACAGAATCAATAAAGCCATGTTGTTGGGCGCCTAAGAGATTTCCAGCACCTCGAATCGACAAATCTCGCATCGCAATTTTAAACCCAGAACCAAGTTCAGTAAAATCTTTGATTGCTTCTAATCGTTTTTCACTAACTTCATTTAATATTTTTTGTTGCTCATACATAAAATAAGCATATGCTACTCGATTGCTTCGTCCGACTCTACCACGCAATTGATAAAGTGTAGATAAGCCCATATAATCGGCATTTTCCACAAATAAAGTGTTCGCATTTGGAATATCTACACCGGTTTCGATGATCGTTGTCGTAACCAACACGTCATATTGGCGTTCAATAAAGTCAAACAGAGTATTTTCAAGCTGAACTTCGGTCATTTGACCATGTGCGTACGCAATTCTAGCATCTGGAACTAACGCTTGAATTTCTTCAACTTTTTGTTCAATGGTATCCACGCGATTGTACAAGTAAAACACTTGTCCATCACGCGCCATTTCACGTTCGATTGCTTCTCGAATCGCGCCTGGATTATTCTCCATGACATATGTTTGGATCGGATAACGATTTTCTGGTGGCGTTTCAATAACTGAAAGATCTCGAACGCCTAGCATCGACATATGCAATGTTCTAGGAATCGGTGTTGCAGTTAGGGTTAACACATCCACTTGTGCTCTTAATTGTTTCAAACGTTCTTTGTGTTTTACACCGAAGCGTTGTTCTTCATCGATCACTAAAAGTCCAAGATCACTAAACTTCACATCTTGCGAAAGTAAACGGTGCGTTCCAACAACAATATCCACTTGTCCATGTTTGATTTTTTCGATTGTTTCATTTTGTTGTTTCTTCGTTCTAAATCGACTCAATAAGCCGACTTCCACCGGAAACCCTTCAAACCGATCCAACATCGTCTCGTAGTGCTGCTGTGCTAAAATTGTTGTAGGAACGAGAAAAGCGACTTGTTTATTATTATTGATTGCTTTGAATGCAGCACGCAAAGCGACTTCTGTTTTTCCGTATCCAACATCCCCAACCAGCAATCGATCCATCGGTCGAGTTTTTTCCATATCATGTTTGATCTCAGCTGTACTGCGTAATTGGTCGTCTGTTTCACTATATGGAAAGGCATCTTCAAATTCTTTTTGATAAGCATCGTCAGGTGGAAAAGCATATCCTTTCTCGGATTCTCTTGAAGCGTATAGTTGAATCAGATCGTCTGCGATATCTTCGATTTTAGAAGAAACTTTGCGTTTGGTTTTACTCCATTCGCTACCACCTAATTTATTGACTTTTGGTGATTTCGCTTCGGATGCAACGAATTTTTGAATCAAGTTTAATTGAGTAACTGGGATAAATAACTTATCATCATTTTGATATAAAATCGTGATGTAATCTTGATGAACACCATCAACTTCTAACGTTTGCATCCCAATATATTTACCGATACCATGATTCGCATGCACAACATAGTCACCATTTTTTAAATCACTATAACTTTTTAAGCGTTCTGCATTGGAAACGGTTTGGCGTCGTGCTCGTTTTTTCGTCGTAGTATGGAAAATTTCTTTTTCAGTGATGGCAACGATTTTTTCGACAGGTAATTCAAACCCTGACTGCAAAGAACCTTCTACGATTTGAATTTTTCCTTCTATTAATTTATCAGCAGAAGCGGTCACACTGGAAATATCAAAATCCCGAAACAGTTCTTCGACTTTTTGACTCCGTTCTCTAGTCGGCACAAAAACCACAACCGTCTGATCCTGTTTTTGCCAGCGATCCATTTCGGTTTTTAGTAATGGCATTTGACCGAAAAATTGCTGCATCGAGCGATACTGAAAATTATGAACCGCTTGAAAACGCAGGTTTCCCATTCCTTTTTGGAACAACGAAAAAAATGTTGTCGCAAAAGTCATTTTCCTTACTTGCTCGTGAAATTCTAGTCCAAAAGTTTGCTCAGGAAAGACACGCATTTCTTCTAGCTTTAAGACTTGCCATTCACTTTCTTCACGAATGATTTCACGTTCTGCTTCTAAGATCCGCGCATAATCGTCAATAAAAACGAAACTATCTTCTGGTATATAATCCAATAAAGTTGTTTTTGTTTCATATAAAAAATCAGTATAGTAATGAGCTGTATCAGTTGGAATTCCTTGGCTCCAAGAAGTCGCCAACTGGCCAAAATAATCTTGAAGAAACTCTTTTTCAGCGGTATCTTTGGCTATCGCAATTCTTTTTTCTAATGCGTTAGTTAGTTGTTTTTCGCCATAGATCAAGTCTTCATTTGAAAATACTAAATCCGTCATTGGTGAAAGTGTCACCGATTCAATCGCCCCCACTGAACGTTGGGTATCTGCTTCAAAATAACGGAGAGAATCGATTTCAATATCGAATAATTCTGCTCTTACAGGGTATTCAGAATTCAACGGATAAACATCGACGATACTGCCCCGAATACTAAAATCGCCTGGTTTTCCAACTAAAGATTGACGCTCATAGCCCATCAAAACTAGTTGTTGTGCTAATGTACTTAGTTCAATTTCCCCGCCAATCTCCCAATGAAGCTGCGCTTGTTCCCATGTTTGTTTACTCGGTAAATATTTCCTTAGACCTGCTACGGGAACAACAACAATCCCCGCTTGATCCGTTAAAAGAAAATTAAGAGCCGCAACTCTTTCCGCTCTCGCTTCTGGGGAAGAAAAAGCCATTTCCGCAGACAAAACTTCATCTACAGGAAAAATATAGACTTCTTCATCTGATAAAATATTACGAAAATCTTCAACTAGCTGATTACCATAATAAAGATTAGGAACAGCTACGATGATTTTTTTATTTTTTTCTTTATAGCCACTCGTCATGACTAATGTTTTAGCAGAGCCGGCTAGCCCTGTAATCAACTGGCGTGTGTTTTTAGTTAGTTGATTTTGCCACTCTTGGGCTAGCTCACTTGCACCAATTCGTTCAATGATGTTCAAAACTGGCTCCTCCTTTTATACTTTCTATTTTGCTTATTTTCCATTAAATTGATTCATCGTATCAACAAATGTATGGCCTTCACAAGCGTAAATTGCTGCATCTGCCGCAGTTTTCACTGCTATTAAAATCTCTTCGTGTTTTTCTTTAGGAAAACCGGTCAATACATGATGAACAACTGTATTACTACCGATAGGGCGTCCAATACCGATCTTGATTCTTGGAAACACATTCGTGCCTAAATGAGAAATCAAACTTTTAATGCCGTTATGTCCACCAGCACTACCTTTCTCACGTAAACGAATTTTACCGATTTCTAAATCTAAGTCATCATAAATAACGATCAAGTCCGCTTCTTCTACACCATAATAGGTCATCAAGGGTCCGACTGAACGACCAGACTCATTCATAAATGTAAGAGGTTTGACTAACATGATTTTTTCTGTTCCTATAAAAAATTCAGCGATATCCGCTTCAAATTGACTTCTATTAAAGGGTGCATTGTTGCGTTGCGCAATTTCATCAACTGTAATAAATCCAATATTATGCTTTGTTTCTTGATACTTACTTCCTGGATTACCTAATCCGACAATCATTTTCATCTATCTATATTCTCCTTAATAAAAGGTGCTATTTTACCACCCTGTATTCGTTGTCCAACACAAAATATCTGGGCAGGAGAATTCCTTGCCCAGTTTTTTTATAATTATACCATAAAACAAGCAATTACCGGCTCATTTAAATTCTTAAAAAAGCCGTAAGCTCCATTTATAGCTTAGAAAATTAAAAAAATGATAAAACCAACAAATAGTGAAATACCGCACATGAAAGAGTTTTCTTATGAAACACCCCTTGAAACTGTATTATTTTATATAAACAAAAAACGTGACAAACCTCACAAACGATGGTAATATCATAGTGATAAAACAATTATCTGAAAGGAATGATACACATGACTGCAGCAGTAGGAAACAAAGACCACCAAAAAGTAATTTTAGTTGGAGATGGCGCTGTCGGATCAAGCTATGCTTTTGCCTTAGTCACTCAAAATATTGCTCAAGAAGTTGGTATTATTGATATAGATACAAAGAAAACGGAAGGCGATGCAGCAGATTTATCACATGCACTAGCCTTTACTTCTCCTAAAAAGATTTATGCTGCTACTTATGATGATTGCCATGATGCTGATCTTGTCGTATTAACAGCAGGAGCGGCACAAAAACCAGGTGAAACAAGAATCGATCTCGTTCATAAAAACTTAAAAATCAACAAACAAATCGTCACTGCGATCGTTGATTCAGGTTTTAGCGGTATTTTCTTAGTCGCAGCAAATCCAGTTGATATTTTAACTTATTCTACATGGAAATTCTCTGGATTTCCAAAAGAACGCGTTATCGGTTCAGGAACATCTCTTGACTCAGCACGTTTCCGTCAAGCAATTGCTGAATTAGTGGATGTTGATGCTCGTAATGTCCATGCTTATATTTTAGGTGAACATGGCGACACTGAATTTCCAGTTTGGTCTCACGCCAACGTTGCCGGCTTGCAAATTTATGAGTGGGTCAAAAATAACCCGGATGTAGATGAGGAAGCAATGGTCAACCTGTTCTTTAATGTACGAGATGCTGCGTATTCAATCATCGAGAAAAAAGGTGCAACATTCTACGGAATCGCAGCTGCTTTAGCTCGAATAACAAAAGCCATTTTAGACGATGAAGATTCTGTCTTCCCACTTTCTGTTTACTTAGATGGTGAATATGGCCAAAATGATATTTACATTGGTGCACCGGCTGTAATCAATCGTCAAGGAATCAAACAAGTGATTGAAATTCCATTGACAGATTCTGAAATGGATCGAATGAATGCTTCTGCTAATGCTCTTAAAGACGTTATCAAATCAGCTTTCGAGAAATTTGAAGCAGAAAATAATTAAAAAAATGAGTAAAAAGCTTTATCAGATTTCGTTGTGATCTCTGATAAAGCTTTTTATTTTCTCTACTTACCTCGGTAAATATTCTAACATCACATCGGCGTCTTTTTCTTCAACATTTCCAGCATAATTCGGTGTGGCTAACGATAAGCTACCACTTTTATTCACAAAAACATATAGATTACCGGACATATCGCGACCTTGATCACCGGAAAGTAACTCCCCCATTACTAACTCTGTATTTACATGTACAGTCCGTATTTCATTCGTTTCTGCTGAAAAAACACGGATTGTTTTTGTGGCAATTAGCTGATAAGAAAGTTCATAGCTTGTCACAGAATCTCGTTCTGATCCCTTAATGATAAAGGCAGCTATTCCTTGAGGAGCCTCTTTAAATGACAATTCGATCATCTGAGGAATATTCATTCCATTTCGTGTAAAAACATCCACTGCTTTTATTCTATCCAACGATACTTCATATGAATATTCTTTGTCTCCGCCAGATGTTGACGTTTCTTTTGAACTCCACGCTTCTGATGAGTTTCTAGTTGTAGATAGTGTAGAATTACTTGTATGCGGTGATGTCGTTTGAGTAATCGAACTGTTGCTCTGATTGTTTTCTTCAGTTGAACTACTGGCAACTTCTTTCATTTTGCCATTTGCGCATCCGGCTAATAATACAAACAATCCCAAACCAATTATTATCTGTTTTTTCATATTTCTTACTGCCTCCTTGCATGTTCTTGACAAAACGCTCACTCGAATAAAACAAGCACGAACTGAATGTTACGTTGTTATTCCTTATACAAAAATCCTTTTTGCGCTAATGCTTTTTTGATGTGATTATGTGCTTCTTCATCTTCACAACGAATCGTGTGCAAGTGAATGCCACTCGTCAGCTCAGATAATAATGAAGCACTGTTTTTTTTATAGCTTTTGACAAACTCAGTCACTTCTTTTTCCGTGTGAATATGCAGCCCTCCTGTTAATTCACCATAAATCGGATGTTCCACCACCACATCTAACACTTCACCACCCAATGAAACAATCGTTAGCAGTTCGTCTTCAGTTTGCTCTGGCGTATGTTGGCAAGCTATTTTTCGGGTAACCCCTTGCTTGTCTTTTTCAGACTCAAGCAAATAACCTCTTGCTGTTGCGATAATTTCGTATCCTGCGGCTCTCAAGAGTGCCACATCTCCAACTATAATTTGGCGGCTGACCTTGAATTCTTTTGCAAAACGACTGGCACTCATTGGTTTATCTGCTGATTCTAATTCGAGTAAGATTGCTTCTCGTCTTTTAATACCCTCCATCCAATTTCCTCCTGTCGCTTACTAATCTAGTTGCTTTTGTTGAAACCGTTTTGAAGCATCCATAATCTCTTGATAGGTTTCTTTGATGGTTTCCTTGTATTGGTCATTTTCAATATATGTGTCTATTTTTGCTAAAACTTCTTGTTCTCTTGAAGAGTCTAGTACGGGTTGATCCGATGTTTTTTTGATCGTAGCAATTGCTTTGACTACATTCATTCGTTCCTCTAATAAAGCAACGATTTGTTTATCCAAAGCATTGATTTTATCCCGTTGAACAGTTAACGGTGTACGTTTTTCATCCAATTCGATTTCTTTGATGATTTTCGCAGGATTTCCACCGATCACACAATTAGCTGGAAAAGATTTTGTTACGACTGCGCCTGCCGCAACTACCATATTATCCCCTAATGTTACTCCTGGCGTGATCACAACCCCTCCACCAAGCCAAACATTATCTCCGATTGTGATGGGTTTACCATATTCCAAACCACTATTTCGTTTAACCGGATGCAATGGATGTGTCGCTGCGTATAATTGAACATTCGGCCCAAACATACAGTTGTCACCAATTGTAATTGGACATATATCTAGAAAAATACTGTTGAAATTAGCATAGAAATTTTTTCCGACATGAATATTAAAGCCATAATCGAAACTGATTGACGGTTCAATGTAGCTACCTGTTCCAGTAGTGCCAAATGTTTCTTCCACTAACTGACGACGAATTTGTCGATCTTCTTCTCCATTGATCAGTTTCATTTGCTCCCTAGCAAACTTGCGTGCCGTTGCTAATTCTGGATCTCCTGCAAAATAAAGTTCGCCATCGATCATTTTTTGTCGTTCTGATTTGATTTCTTCCATAAAAAAACTCCTCTATAAAATAGTTTCAAAAACGCTTGCCGCGTCTTGTTTAAAAAAGTAAGCATCTCTATTTAATTGAATCGCTGTTTGGTTGATTACCAAAATTTTGGCGGTGTTTGCTGCATAATGAATCAAGTCACAAAATGGATGTACTTGAAAAGTAGTTCCTACAATAACAACTAAATCCGCCTTAGCGACTGCTTCGATAGATAATTCAATTGCTCTTTCTTCTAATCCTTCCTCATATAATACGATATTTGGACGAATTTGACCGCCACATCGATCATGACAATCAGACAGTAGATACGTTTTAGCTGAAACGTTTTGTCCGCATTTTCTGCAATAGCAGTCATACAAATCTCCATGAAAGTTGACCAAATGTTTCGTTCCAGCAGCGGCATGTAGTCCATCGATATTTTGAGAGATGACCCAGGTATCTTTTATTCGTCCTAATTCTGCCATTTTTAAATGGATCATATTTGGTTTTGCTTTCGGATGGTACAGCGTTTGTATAAATGAATAAAATTTTTCTGGTTCTTCAATCATACATGAATGGCTTAGCAAATATTCAGGTTGTTCAACCCCTTGATATAGTCCAGATAGTGAGCGATAATCGGGTACACCAGAAGCAGTCGAAACACCTGCACCTGTTAAGAATGTGATTGTTTCAGCTTGCTCAATCAGAGTTGCAGCCTTTTTCTTATCAATCGTTTGCATACATTCATCTCCTAATAGATATAGTATAACGTAAATGAGGAGTAGAAAGAAAAAATATTCATATAAAATCAAAAGAAAGACTCTATGCTGTACAACTTGGAATACTATTTATATGTAATAAAAACCATGTGAGAAGCTTTTAAGAATGTTAGGTTTTTCACTGTCTTTTCATGACAAACAAAAGAGAACGTGATAGAATACTTAATGTATAAAAGTGAGGTGAAAATTCGTGGTAGCATTTATTATTTATTGGGCAGCAATTTTGGTCTGCATCGCTTGGGGCGTATTAAGTTTATGGTTTTCGATCTATTATCTTTCACGTAAAGAAAACGGAAATTTATGGGCTTTTGCATTCTTCAACGTTCTTGCAGCTATTGTTTTAGCAATTGTTTTAGTTATTTACAAAACGTGGGATTTCGAGATTACAACTTATTCAAGCTTGATTTACACAATTTTAGCTTCATATGGCGTCTTAACAGTCTTACAAGCTATTTTAGGCCGCGAACCTAAAGAAGCTGTTAAAGCTTAAACTTATTAGTTAACTATCAAGAAAAGACTGGAATAGAAGCGTTTATTTGTATTTAGGGTGTGAAACAAAAGTGATTTTTACTTTTGTCTCACACCTTTTTCTTTATGTCTTTTCTAATTGTTTGATCGCATTCTTTATTTCTATAAGGACTTCTTCCTCTGTTTCTACCTCTAGCAACTCAGTTAAAAAATCAACCCATTTTTCCGCTTCTTTATTGCCTAATTTGCCGATTGCCCAAGCAGCTGTACCTCTGATAACAGGACGGACATCTTCTTTTGCGCAAACGACGATGTCGGGTAATGCACTGCGGTCACCTAAGTTAGCTAATGCAATCAACGCATTTCGTTGTAACGGTTTTTTCCCTCTCCAAGAGCCCGATAAATGTCCGAATTGTGTTTTAAATTCTTTATTGGACAGACTCAGCATTGGTTTTAACTTTGGATACACCGTATCGACTTCGGGTTCCATTTCTTTATGAAAATGAAAATCTTTCCCTCTGTTATAAGGGCAGACCAACTGACAAATATCACAGCCATAAATTACATTATGCATTTTTCTACGATATTCTTCTGGCATCATATCTTTGGTTTGTGTTTGATAAGATAAACACTTTTTAGCATTCATACTACCATTCCCTAAAAGTGCTTGCGTGGGGCAAGCTGTCACACAACGAGTACAATCCCCGCAACCAAAAGGAATCGGCTCATCTACTTCAAAATCGATATTGGTTACGATTTCGCCTAAATAAACAAAAGAACCAAACTCTTCGGTAATCAACAGCCCATTTCTCCCAATAAACCCTAGACCCGCACGTTGCGCAATAGCTACATCAACTAACTCTCCAGTATCAACTTGAGGTGCAAAACGCCATTCACCTGTTTCTTCTAGACCTTGTGTTTGAGATTGAATAAATGCAATCAACTTTGACAAACGATCTCGTAGAACATCATGATAATCAATGCCCCATGAAGCTCTAGCAAACATCCCTCGTTTTTCGTCTCTGGGTACTTTCCCTTCGATTTTAGTAGGATAAGCTAACGCGATAGAAATGATCGTTTTAGGATTTTCAAAGGTCTTTTCTGGGTAGATTCGTTCTTCTATCACTTGATGCTCAAACCCAGAGTTATACCCGAGTTCTCTTTGTTCTATCAGTGAATCTTCTAATTCATAGAAAGGCTCAGCAGAGGCAAAACCGATTTTGTCGATGCCTAAGCGCTTACTTTCCTCTATTATTTTTTCTTTTAGTGTCATCTGTGTACTCCTTATTTTAAAAACTAGATAGGGCGATTCTATGAAGCCCATTCATTCGACTGTTTACTTTATTATAAGCTACTCACCAAAATCTTGTCACCTTTTTAATTCCACTCTTAATTCATCATTTTCCACATTTAACACAGATTTTTATTTAAATTCAACTATATAAAAACTAGTAAAACAATATCCAAAACAGAATGATTATTTCATTTTGTAATCAAAAAACACAAGAGTAGACAAAAGCGATAGATGCTTTTGACTACTCTTGTGCCTTTTACTCTCCTGCAAAACTAAAATTATCTAACTATTCTAGACTGTACAAGAATCCCCTTTTTCTTCTGGTTCTCCGTTAAATGGGCCACTAACCACAACTTTCCCTCTCATATGCCCCGCCTCGACATCAGCTGTGGCTTTTTTCAGATTGGCAGCATTGATTCCATTTGCATAAAGTTTCCCAACCGTCGCTCTTATTTTCCCAGTTTCTGCAAGATGACTGATTGTCGCAAGTGCTTCTCCTTGGGTTTCGATTTTATAGTCAAAATCTGTTTTCGCAAACATATACTCCCAATCAAAACTGACAGATTTATTTTTTAAGATACCGATATCTAGTTTCTCATCTAATCCAACGATTGTCCCAACGTGCCCAAAAGGGGTGACCAGCTCAGCTATTGTATCAAAGTACTGCTGTATATTGAATAAAACCGCAATATAGTCAATAGTATGAGTCCCTGTTTTTTCAATGCTTTGTTTAAGATCCTGATGATAGTCAAGAGGGTGATTCACACCGTTTGATTTTAACCAATCAACATTTTTGGGACTGGCTGTAGCAAAAACAGTCATTCCTGCCCAATGAGCAAGTTGAGTTAAAATCGATCCTACACCGCCCGCTCCATTAATCACCAAAATGGATTTCCCTTTATTGGCATTTTCTTTTGGAATCAACTCAAATTTTTCAAATAATAATTCATAAGCAGTCAAAGCGGTCAAAGGCAAAGAAGCTGCTTCTTCATCCTTTAAATTGCTAGGCGCTAAAGCGGCGATTCCTTCGTTGACTAATTGGAATTCTTGGTTACTACCTGCACGTTTAGTTGTCCCCGCATAAAAGACACGATCCCCTACAGCAAACTTGCTCACTTTTTCCCCAACAGAAACAACTTCTCCGACTCCATCGAATCCTAAAATACGTAATTGATTTTGTTTTTTTGTCGTTAGTCTTAATTTTGAGTCGACAGGATTTATAGATACTGCCTTAACTTTTATAAGGATATCTGACGCGCCAGGTATCGGAACCGAGCTATAGTCATCTATAAAACTCGCTTCATTTTCAATTGGAAATCCTTCAAAAAAACCTACAACATTCATTTGATTTTTTTCATTCATTTGTTCTTCCTCCATTTAGCTCTTTCTTATCATTATGGACCTAAACGTTTTATATTGACATTTATTTGTTTCGCAAAAGTTCCCCATTATCCCTACTCATGCTCGACTGTCAAAATCCCTTGCATCCTCTACAAACTTATGTGAAAATGAGTTACTTGATTTTATAAGGACAAAAAGGAGTTTCTCATGAAAAAATTAGCCATTATAGGCGGCGGGATCATTGGTTTGACCTTAGCCAACTACATTGATTTGACAAAATATAGTGTAACAGTTTATGACAATCCCGTTGGGCAAGCAACTAAAGCAAGCGCTGGCATCATTTCACCTTGGCTTTCAAAACGCCGCAATAAAAAATGGTATCAACTAGCTAAAGATGGCGCCGCTTTTTATCCTAAGTTAGTTCAAGACTTCTCTCTATCGAATAACGTTTACCAACAAACTGGCACTCTGATTCTTCGAAAAGATGGTGAACTTGATGCACTGATGCAATTAGCAGAAGAAAGAAAACAACATGCACCCGAAATTGGTGACATTCAATTATTGACTAGGGAACAGGTCGTAGAAAAATTACCTTTATTGAAGGCACAATCGGCTTTATTTATCACAGGTGGTGGGAAATTAGACGGTGCTAGCTACTTAGAAACCTTAAGACAACGTGCACAAGAAAACATGATCGTCTTAAAAACTGGTACAGCCATGCTTAGTCAGCGCCATGATCAATGGCTTGTCCAAATCGCTAATGAAACTGAACAATTCGATGCAGTAGCGCTCTGTACTGGACCTGGCTTGCCTTCATTGTTAGCGTCTATTGATTTTAAAACGGATATCAGAGCACAAAAGGGACAACTTTTAGCTTTTGAAACACCTTTCAAAGATAGCGGTAGTTGGCCAGTTGCGATGTTAGATGGCGAAAGTGATTTGATCCCTTTTGAAAAAGGACAAATTCTAGTGGGCGCAACTCACGAAAACGATGGTGGGTTTGATTTAACTCCGACGAAAGAAGCCTTCTCTCTATTGCAACAAAAAACAGTACCTTTTTTAGCAGAGTCAACTTTTTTTGAAAAATACCAATCTACTTATCGTGTAGGAACACGCGCCTACACTTCAGATTTCGCCCCTTTCTTCAATTTTTTACCAAATAATCCTACTGCTGTCATAGCAAGTGGTTTAGGCTCTTCCGGACTAACAACTGGACCTTATATTGGCTTTCTTTTAGCTAAGTATTTCAATGAAGGAAAGAACGATTGGGAGTATTATCAAAAACCAATCGAACATTACTTGTCAAAATTATAAAAAATCAGAACAGGAAATGTATTGGATTTCCTGTTCTGATTTTTTATAATTTTTTGGCTTCTACAACGAAGTTTGCCATTTCATGATACAATGTTTCTTTGATTTCTTTCAATCCTTGTTCAACCATTTTTTTCTCACTGACTAATTTTCGCCCATTGACCCAAACCGAATTCACGTTACTGGCATTAGCGGAATATACAATTGCTGAATAGGGATCAAAAATTGGAAACATATTTACAGAGTCCGTTTCGATCAACGTTAAATCTGCTTTTTTTCCGATTTCTATGGAACCTACTTGATCTGCTATCCCTAATGTCTCAGCTCCACCTAACGTTGCCAGTCGAACAATTTCTTTGGCAGGAAAAAGTGCGCGATCCTGATTATGCGTCTTATGCATATTAGCAAACAGACGCATTTGACTAAACAAATCTAGGGTATTGCCACTACTAGGCCCATCTGTCCCTAGACCTACAACAATATTTTTTTCGAGCATTTTTTTAATAGGTGCTACCCCTTTTGCTGACTTTGTATTCGCACCGATGCAATGTGCGACGCGGGCTTTGCCGTTTGAACTAGCAATGATTTCTAAATCTTTTTCAGTCGCAAAGATACAATGAGCTAAAATAAAATCACGTTCAAAATACCCTAATGTTTGTAGAAATTCTATTGGTGTTTGTTTATATTTTTCTTGAAATTCTGCCATTTCATAAGTCATTTCAGCCACATGCATCGTGATTGGTGCATTATATTTTTCACTAAGTTCAACGATTTTTTTTAATATCTCTGGATTGTTAGTGTTCGGCGCATGTGGTGCAATAATCGGTGTTACTAATGGATCATTCTGCCAGTTTTTTAAAAACGTTTCGCAGTGTTCATAGCCACCAGAGGGACTCTGGCTGTCGCAAGTCGGCATATCTATGATTGTTTCACCAACGAGTGCTCTGATCCCCATTTTTTTACAGCTTTCAGCTACTTCATTTTCAAAATAGTACATATCACAAAACGTCGTCACACCACTCAGCAACATTTCTGCAATCGCATAATTACTACTGGCTCTTACTAATTTTTTTGTCATATGTTGTTCTAAAGGAAATAAAAATCGGCGGAGTCGATCCGGTACATCGTCTCCTAATGAACGAAACGGAATCATGCCTGCATGGGTATGCGTATTGATCAAACCAGGAATCAACAGTCCATTTTTGCCATCAATCACTTGGTCAACTTGAATAGTGATTGAGTCAAGTTCTGAACGAGAGCCGATTTTAGTAATCCGCTCCTCTTCGATCAGTACAAAACCATTTTTAACTTCTGAAAAATCGTGATCCATTGAAAGAATATGAACATCTTTAATGAGTGTCTTCATTCAACAACACTCCATCTTCTGGGAAAATCAAAGGGTAAAATTCTTGTGTTTTTGTATTCATCATTCCCCTATCTGTTACTTTGATTGCCGGAGAGACGGGCAGAGATAATGTTGAGAAAGACATAATCTCATTCATGTTTTTGTATCCCAAAGCTTGCATGCTTGCTCGGACTTCTTGCAAGTCTCCGCCTAGTTCTTCAATTGGGGCTTGGGAAAGAATTCCACCGATAGGCAGAGGGCATTTCCCAGTGATTTCTCCATCTGCAACCACGATATAACCGCCTTGAATCGTGATCAATTCATTTTGTGCTAGCACGATATCTTCTAACGTATTTCCCATAACCATCACATTATGATGATCATGCGCCCAAGTCGTCGCAATTGCCCCTTTTTCACTGATTGGTTTATCCATCAATGAAATTGATATATTGCCATTTTTGCCATATCTTTCCATCACGATCAACAAAGCACAGTCTGCTTCTTGCCATTGTAAAATTCCATCTTTCACTGGAATTTCTTTTGTGATTCGCTCAGTAAACGTTCCGACTTCTTGCTTTTGAATCACGTTACAGCGAACACTCTCTTTATCAGTTGCTACTTTAATTACTAAATCAGCGACCGTGAGCGGTTTGCAATGGACAGATTTTTTGTACTCAGCTGGAAATACCTCCGTCACCTCAGGATAGTCGATTCCCGTTCCTTTTTCATACACTTTTTTTCCTGATTTATAAACAGCCTCAAACGAAAACTCTTCTAAATCATTTATTAAAATAAAATCAGCTGTACGACCTGGTGCAATTTCTCCACGATCATGAAACCCCATACGTTTAGCAGGTGTGTATGTTGTCATATAGATAGCTTTTTCAAGTGGCAAACCGGCTTTTACGGCTTTCTTCAAGTTCTCATTCAAATGGCCATGAAGCAAATCATCTGCCATTACGTCATCTGTGATAATACTGGCATACTCATAAAACTCATTTTCTATAATCACTTGCATATTTTCAGACGTGATCGATTTATTTTGGAATTGGATAAAAACACCGGCTTCAATTTTTTCTTTTAAGGATTCTGGAAACTGATGCGTATGATCTGAGGTAATACCACTATATAAAAAGGCTGCCAGCTCTTCTTCGTAAATCTTAGGACAATGACCTTCTAAGGGCATTGTTGGTCGCTCTTTTTTACATAAATCAATAATTTGTCGAATCAAGGATTCTGGCTCATACGCAATCCCCTTAAAATTCATCGCTTCACCTAAACAAACAATCTTAGGATTTTTTAACAATTCTGCCACTTCAGCTAGTCCAATGATGCCACCTGTCGTTTCTAATTCTGGTGTAGTCGAAGGCACAGAAGAAGGAATCGCATGGAAAATATCAAGCTCTGTTTCAGCCTTCATAAATTCCTCTAACCCCTCTAAACCAAAGACATTTGCCATCTCATGCGCATCTGCCACAACTGTGGTGACCCCATGACGTAATACTGCTTTTGAAAAGATGGTTGGTGTCGTCATTGAACTTTCAATGTGCATGTGGGCATCAATCAAGCCGGGAATCATATATTGATTCTCGGCTTTGATGATTGTTTCCGGCATTAAGTGAGCCATCTCTGTAATACTGATGTAATGAAATTTTCCGTCTTTAATAGAGACATTTTTTTTGATAAAAGACTGTGTTGCTGTTTGGAAAACCCAAACATCTTGAATGATTATATCTACGTTCATACTTATCGCCCTTCTCGCGTTTATTGATTCATTGTACGGTTCCATTGATCGACCCAATCAGACAGGTTGTCATTGATAAATGAGAAATCAACTGTTTTTGCTCGATCAGCGACTTTACCGTAAGTTTTATTGCTCGCTTGTTTTTCATCAAGAACCACTTTACTATTGGTCGGACCTTCATTTAATGACACTGCTTTTGTTTTTTGCGATTCTTCGCTGATTCGTTCATTAACAAATGTATAGGCTAATTCTTTATTTTTAGAGCTTTTCGGTATGTTGATCGTGTTGAAATTTGCGTACGTACCACTTTCAGGGACAACGTATGTTGCCTCTTTTGAAGCACCTTGAATGATATCGACAGCAAAATCAGCGACAACAGCGACGTCAATCTCACCTGATTGGAACATATTTGCAAGATCTGATGATTTTGAATACGTCTTAACCACATTTGGTTTTAGCTCTTTCATTGCATTAAAAGCTGCTTTGCCTTTATCGGTAGTAATATCAATACCTGCATGGTCACTAGCAATGTATAACATTAATGGTCCTGCTGTTGTAGAAATATCCGGAACTGAAATTTTCCCTTTTAGGTCAGACGACCATAAATCATCCCAGCTAGTAATTTCTTTGCCGACTTTTTCTTTGTTGTAAACAATCCCCACACTATTGACGGCGATCGGGATACCTGCTCCACTTTCGTAGACTTCTTTCGCTCCAGCAGTTAAATCTTTAATGTTTGGTACTTCTTTTTCTGTTACCTTTTCAAAGAGGCCTTCCTTTTCGCCTTGTGTGGCATTGGCTTGCGCTAATTCGATCACATCGATTCCAGCATTGGGATTATTCAATAATTTTGTATAACGATCTGCGCTGTTTCCGACTTCTAAGGTTACTTTAGCATCGTTTGTTTTTTCGAAAGGAGCAATAACATCTTTTTTTACAATATCTTCACTTAATCCAAAGGTAGATACAACTAATGCCTTGTTGCCTGATTTGCTTTCTTGTTTAGTATTCGCTTCGCTATTCCCACAAGCTGCCATTAATAAAGTTACTGTTGCTAAAGCACCGATCATTAGTTTCTTATTCATTCTATTTATTCCCCTTTGTCTTATCGTTTATTTATCTAAAATAACTAATTTATCCGCTGGAAAAGCTAAATTGATTGTGTCCCCTGTTTCATAAATCTGTTCACTTGTTCCATTGACTAATAGTTTGCCAAGTGGTGTTGTTACTTCATATTGATAACTTTTCCCTAAAAAGGTTCTAACAAGAATATTTCCTTCGATTGAGGTTTGCGTTGTTGTTGCGACAATCTCAATATCTTCTGGGCGAATCGTTGCAACAGTCTCAGTTGCCGTTGGCTGCGGGTTTGTGGTAGTAAACACTTGACCATTCTCGCTTTTATAGTGTCCTTCAGCATTTTTCGTTACGTTAAAGAAGTTTTCAAAGCCAATAAATTGTGCAACGAATTTTGTTTTGGGTAAACGGTAGATCCTCTCAGGTGAATCATATTGCTCAATCACACCATTATTCATGATTGCAACCTTATCTGAAATAGAAAAACATTCTTCTTGATCGTGGGTCACAAATACTGTTGTTATGCCTAATTGTTGCTGGATTCGTTTGATTTCGATTCGCATCGCTACTCTTAACTTTGCATCTAAATTACTTAACGGTTCATCTAACAATAATAATTTTGGTTCAATAATCAACGCACGCGCTAAAGCGACACGTTGCCTTTGTCCACCTGAAAGTTGTTTTGGATAACGATCACCAAGGTTTTCTAATCCACAAACTTCTAGCATTTTTTCGACTTTTTCTTTTGTGCTCGCTTTCGATTCTTTTCTTAATTTCAGGCCAAACGCAACGTTCTCTGCAATCGTCAAATGCGGAAATAGTGCATAACTCTGAAATACCATACCAAAATTTCTTTTATGAACCGGTACTTTCGTCAAATCGTCCTCATCTAACTTAAAAGAGCCGTCGTTTGGTTTGATCAATCCTGCAATCACTCGAAGTGTTGTTGTTTTCCCACAGCCACTTGGACCTAGAAGAGAAACTAATTCCCCTTTTTCCATGGAAATGCTTAAATCTTTTAATATATCCTGTTTGCCATCATAGCTCACACGAATCTCTTTTAAATCAACAAAAGTCAAAATTTTCTCCTCTTTCTACCTATTAAGTTCAAACTCTGTAATTGCGTTCTCTTTTATTTACGCAATCGAAGCTAATCCTAATGTTTTTTCGATCAAAAACATTAATCCCATCGTCAATAACATCAACATTACTGAAATAGCAGAAACCGTTGGATCATAATTGTATTCCATATAGCTAAGTAAAGATGTCGGCAACATCGTAACTCCTGGTCCTGATAAAAACATCGATACTGGCACATTATTAAATGAATTAACAAATGCTAACATAAATGCTGCAAATATTCCTGAAGAGACGTTCGGCAAAACAATTTGGACAAAGGCTCTAGTTTTCGTACAGCCTAATGTCCACGCAACTTCTTCCATCGAATAGTCCAACTGCTCCATGCTTGAACCAACTACTCGAATAATATACGGTAAACTAATCAGAAAATGTCCAATCAGTAAGCCTTGGAAAATCGGCAAACCTAATTTGATTACAATATATTGAAACAAGGTATACCCCACAACGATTCCTGGAATCACTGTTGGGGATAAAAAGAAGCTTTTTATAAAGTTTCGTCCTCTTACTGAATACCGTGCTAATGCATAAGAAGCTGGAATCCCAACAACCAGTGCCAAAACAGTCGCTAGCACACCAATGATCAAACTTAATTTAAAACTGCTCATAAATGTATCAGACTGCAACGCTTTTGCGTACCAATCAAGTGTAAATCCTTTAATCGGAAACTGAATTGCTGCGGCTGTTCCAAAAGACGTCACAACAATCAAGCAAAGTGGTAAGAATAAAAATAAGAATACTAGGATCGCAATTAGCGTCATCCCTTTTTGTTTACGCATTGTTTGCCTCTCTCCTATCAACTTTTTTAGCAACCAGATCTAATCCCTTCATGACGATCAAAGTTACAACGATCATGATCAAGGCCAAAACACTTGCTGCTTTCCAATCTCCCAAAGTATTGGCTTTTTGATATAGAAATGTCGACATCATCATCTTCTGATTTCCACCTAATAATTGCGGTGTTGTATAAGCTGTCAATGTCCCAGTAAAAACTAAGATACTTCCAACAATCGTCCCGGGAATAGAAAGTGGCAGCACGACTTTTCGGAAAGCAGTAAACGGGCTTGCACCTAGCGTTTCAGCAGCTTCCAGCATTTCCCCTTCGATATTTTCCATAACACCTACTAGGGTCATGATCATTGTTGGTAGGAAAAGATAAACAGAGCCAATGATAATAGCAAATTCTGTATAAAGTAAGTTTAATGGCTGATCAATCAAACCTGTTTTTAACAACAATGAATTGACCACACCTGTTTTCCCTAAGATATTGATCCAAGCAAAACTACGAATAACAGAATTGGTCAACAACGGAAATAAGGTCATTGCCATTAAAATGCCACGCCATTTTTTACTAACACCAGCGATGTAATACGCCGTTGGGATTCCAAGTAGAATTGAAATCAGCGTAACGATCAATGATACTCTAATTGTGCGCCAAAAGATCGACAGATTATATTCGTCTTTAAAAAAATCAAGGTAGTTGCTTACTGTCACCCCATGATCTGTAAAAATAGTTGGTAAAATACTTGTAACCAAAGGAATCATTAAGAAAAATAGCAATAAAATCATCCCAGGTGCTACAATAAAATACGGAACATTCTTGTTCATCTATACACTCCTCGTTCGTTTTTCCACTGATTCAGTATACTCATTTTTCAAACTAATTTCAATATGTTTTTTGATTTTACACATTAAATATTCGTGTATTAAACGAAAACTTTATTTATACATAAAAAAAAGACAAATCCATGCTTATATAACGAACTTAAAACTAAAATCCGCTATTTGGATTGCCTTTTTCTTATTCTTTCGTTAGTTCTCTTCTTTAGGGAAGAGGAGAGCAGACTGCAATAGATATGGTTCTTGATATTTTAGCGTCAATTCTCTTAGGAATAGAGATAATGCATCTTGATCTACCGAAAAATTTACGCTCAACACTTCATACTGTTGCCGTTCTGTCTCTGTTGCTTGTTTTTTAAAATATCCCCAAACATGTTGATAGGCATTTAGAAGATTGCCTTTTTTGCTTGGTTCAGCTAATGCATGCTTCAGATAACCTCGAAATGCTTGTTCTTTTGCTTCGTCCCACCCATCATCTGCAAATAATTTCCGGATTGCTCTATAATCTGGTTGAGATTTTGACAAAATTAAATATTTAAGTGAGCTCCATTCTTGCTGTCGTTGCGCTATTCTCTTCAAAAAGCATCTTCCTTTCTATCATTACATGAAAACAAAATGAATATAAATACAATTTTTCTTATACTTTATTCATGAAAATTTACGATTTCTAAAAGAGTTACAGTATACAATGTACTCTGTATAGTTTTTTCTGAAACATTAGGTTAAATAAATTTTCTGAATATTAAAAAGAATTGAGGTTATTATTTATGGACGAGCAGCAGTTGGACAAGTCATTTTTAGGTCAACCAAAGGGACTGTCCACACTCTTTTTCACTGAGATGTGGGAAAGATTTAGTTACTATGGTATGCGAGCAATTCTACTGTATTACATTTATGATACGGTTGCAAATGGTGGTTTAGGTTTACCAAAAGAAACTGCTTTGGCAATTATGTCGATTTATGGATCGCTAGTATTCATGTCCAGTATTGTTGGTGGTTGGATTTCTGACCGAGTGTTAGGTGCTAGAAAGACCGTTTTCTTCGGTGGCGTATTTATCATGGTTGGTCATATCGTTCTAGCTACACCGTTTGGCATTGCGGCATTATTTCTCTCTATCCTACTTATTGTAATTGGTACAGGGATGTTGAAACCGAATGTCTCAGGTATGGTCGGTCATCTTTATTCAAAAACAGATACACGTCGTGATGCTGGTTTTTCTATTTTTTATATGGGAATCAACATCGGCGCATTGCTGGCACCCTTCATTGTTGGGACTTTGGGCCAAACGTATAACTATCATGTTGGGTTCTCTGTCGCCGCGTTCGGTATGTTTTTTGGTTTACTGCAATATTATTTACAAGGGAAAAAATCATTAGACGGAATCGGCTTAAAACCAACCAATCCGATTGGGACAGCAGAACGCAAAACGTTCCTACGTTCGTCATTGATCGCGCTTGTTTTTGTCATCGTACTTTTTGGCGGTGCCTTTACTACAGGGCATTTAACCATTGGTTTCTTCATCAATAGTGTGAGTGTGCTGGGTATTTTATTGCCTGTATATTATTTCATCAAGATGCTTACTTCAAAAAATGTAACAGCAGAGGAAAAACCGAAAGTACTTGGCTACATCCCATTATTTTTAGCAGGAATCGTCTTTTGGTCATTAGAAGAACAAGGCTCTTCAATTTTAGCATTATTTGCAAGTGAACGGACAATTGATACATTGTTTGGTTTTTCGATTGCCCCTAGTTGGTTTCAATCCTTAAATCCGATTTTCGTTGTTGTTTTAACTCCGGTATTTGTAACTTTATGGACAAAATTAGGGAAAAAACAACCTTCAACTGTCGTAAAATTTTCATTGGGCTTGGTTTTTGCTGGTTTATCCTTTGTACTTTTAATGCTCCCTGGATTACTTTACGGGACGGATACAAGAGTTAGTCCATTGTGGTTATTTTTTAGTTTCTTCATTATGATCGTAGGTGAGATGTGTATTTCACCAGTTGGACTATCGATTACAACAAAACTTGCTCCAAAAGCTTTTGAGTCACAAACCGTTGCAATTTGGCTATTGGCAGATGCCGCATCGCAAGCTATCAACGCTCAAATCGCACGTTTTTATACACCTCAAACAGAGTCTGCCTATTTCGGTATTGTCGGTATTGTCGCTGTAATTGCGGGTATTTTACTGATTCTTTCTAAGAATCCAATCAAGAAATTAATGGGTTCCATCCATTAATAAAAACAGTTTCCACTAAAGCTAAATAGAATATGCTTTGGTGGAAACTGTTTTTCTAATAATGAAGTTGTTTTTCTTGTTTCATAATTGTCGCCTTCAACAACAATGGTGCAATGATCGTCGTAGCTATAATGACAATGATCACAGATGAATAGTATTCCTCTGAAAGAAAGCTTGAGGTCAATCCTACTTGGGCAATAATCAATGCCATTTCACCTCTGGACACCATTCCAGAGCCGATAATCAGTGTTGAAACACCTTTAAATCCAGTTACACGAGCGCCTAAAGCGCCCCCTAAGAGTTTCGATAACACTGCCACAACCGTTAAAACAATGATGAAAAGAAAATGCTTTGACATACCCGCAAAGGTCATATTCAACCCAATAGAAACAAAGAACATCGGTATAAATACGGTATAGCCAATCGTCTCTAATTTCTCATCTACTTGCTTGCGATAATCGGTCTGAGCAATTGCTACCCCTGCGAAAAAGGCCCCAATTATTGCCCCCATATCTAACATCTCTGCAAAATAGGCAAATCCTAAACAAATGACTAAGGAAATGGCAGAAACAGCTTCAATTGCAATCAACTTTTTGCTCAAATTCAACAGCCAAGGTACGAGCCATTTACTAGCCGCAAAAATAACAACAAAGAAGAAGACTTTCAATAGCAACACTTCCCACATCGGTAAACTTCCTCCCGGTGTAGAACGATTCATCAGGCTTAACATGATTCCTAAAATCAAAACGACAACGATATCGTCGACAACAGCGGCGCCAAGAATCGTCGCCCCCTCTTCGCTATCTATCTTTTTCAAATCTTTTAGCACTTGAACAGAAATACTAACAGACGTAGCACTAAAAAGAACCCCTAGAAAAATCGAATTCTGAACGGAAAACTGAAACATTTCCCCAACACCAAACCCCATTGCCGCAGGAAATACGATTCCCAAAAGCGCGACTGATAAGGCTGGCCGCCAGTATTTTTTCAATAATTCCAAGTCACTTTCTAACCCTGCAATAAACATTAAGATAATAACACCGATCTCTGAAAAATAATGCATAAAATCATCTGGCTTGATCCAACCTAATAAGGCAGGCCCAATCAAAATACCGACTAACAATTCTCCAATCACCGAAGGAATTCCCACTCGATTACAAAAATGTCCCGCAAGTTTTGTAAATAATAAGACCAGACACAACGTTAATAAAAACCCCATATTTCTCTCCCTTTCTATTTATAAAACGATATAACTTATTGTACCATGCCTACTAAATTTGGTAGGCTGAAACGATTCTTCCACTATAAACACAATAAAAAACTGACAGATCAATTGCCCTTCTGTCAGCCATTTCATTTACCTTATTTTGAAGCGCGTTTTAGATACGTACCTTCTTGTGTATTAATTTCTAATGATTCGTCTGCTTCGATAAAATCAGGAACGTTAACCACTAGTCCAGTTTCCATAATTGCAGGTTTACCTGAACCAGAAACTGTTGCGCCTTTGATTGATGGTTGTGTTTCTTTTACTTTTAAAACAACCGTTGTCGGCAATGTCACACCAATTACTTCTGATCCGTAAAACTGGATTTTTACTTCCATGTTTTCTAAAAGATATTTCAATTCTTCTTCGATCACAGAAGTTGGGATTTCGTATTGTTCATACGTTTCTAAATCCATGAAGTTAGCTGTATCATCTTGGCTGTATAGGTATTGAACTGGTTTGCTTTCGATAAACGCTTTTTTCACTTTATCATCTGGGCGCATCGTTGTATCCGTTGTAGCACCAGTGCGAACGTCTTTCAATTTCATACGCATAACCGTATTTCCTTTACCAGGTTTGTGGTGGCTAGCATCCATTACACGGATCAATTTACCGTCTTGCTCAAAAGTCATGCCTGCTTTAAGATCACTTACTGCTATCATGTTGTTTTCTCCTCTTTCTTTAAGGTTCGACTATCTCATTTACATTGATCTTGTCGAAACGCTAATATAGTATCCACTATGCCTAAATCGCTTTGCAACTAGGAGATGGATGCTTCTTAAAAAAATTCTTCTCAATCATTGTAGCAGATTACTAGCGGATATTCTAGAGAATACGTTGTTTGGATTCATTTTTTTTGAGGGTAAATGACATCGTGTCAGTTTTTAACCATAAAAGAGCAGAGACTGGTCTCCACTCTTGAATTTACTATTACATTTCATCTTTAGTCATTCAGCATATCATTGCGATACCTTCTATACATTTGTTTTGAGAACATTCGCAACAATAGGAGAAATATTAACGTGTAGCCTAAGTAAATAAAATAGGTCAGTTTCTGTTCGCCTGTGACAGGTAGCATGCCATTTCTGTTGGTCATGCCCCTTCCTGTTTGCTGAATTGTAGAAGGTTCGATTATTTTTTCTCCTTTTCTAGCGTTTTCTTTTGTCACTTGAACTGTTTTTGAAGCCTCTGTGATGTCAAAAGAAACAGGTTCCACGTCCAATTCATACCCAATCGGTGCAGTGGTTTCTATAAACTGATAGCCGCCTAATGGTAAATTTGTTAACAGCAATTTGCCTTCTTCATTCGTCCTTAAATCACTTTGAACAACGGTACCATCTGTTTTTTCCAATCGGAAGGTTGCTCCTGATAAAGCTTGTTTTGTCATACTATCGATTTTCGTCAACTCTACTGATCCAAGAATCACAATCGGAACAAGAATTGGCGTATTTTCTTTTGTTACTTTTACAATGGTTGCATCTGTTAATTCAATATTGATTGGTGTAGAGTCTAATTCATAGCCCAGTGGCGCTTCCGTTTCTACAAATTTGTAGTTTCCTAAGGGTACATTTTTTAGCCGTATTTTTCCTCCAGCATCCGTTGTCATACTTTTTTCAATTATTCCACCATCTGCTTGTTCAAAACGGAATTTGGCTCCAGCTAATGCTTGTTTGGTTACACTGTCTAATTTCGTTAATTCGATTGTTCCTAAAATCGGAAGATCTGAATCAACCCCCATATTAATCGTGTGGGAAACAGTATCTGGTGCTAGAGTAACCGTCGCTATCCCATCTTTATTATTCGTTGGATCAAGCGTTACATCTGTTGCTATCCGCTCTTCACTACTTGGTGAGTATTCAGAGATGATATCTCCTTCTTTTGTCTTGATTCGGATCGTGTAATCGCCTCTGGAAGGAACAGGTGAAAAATCATATTCTCCCTGACTATTCGTCCATTGTTTCGCAATCGGTTCTGTTACTCCCTCTTGTTCCAACTCTACTTCATACCCTACTAAAAAGGGCTCATCTGACTCTTTTTGACTATTCTCATTTTTGTCTCGATAAACTGAACCTTTAACCGAATAGGCTGTTACTGGAATTTCTGAACCTCGTGATTCAATCCAGTTGGTATCATTCGTTGTTATCGTAAATGTATTAACCATCTTATCCTCGTGTTTGATTGCTTTATCAATCGGTACTTTGACTGGAAAAGTAAATTCTGACTCCTGATTTTTTTCCAGAACGCCATTGGTTAATTCGATTTTAATCATCGTGACTTTATTATAGTCAATCTTCTCTCCTTGTTGTATCCATCCTTTTTGTTGATTTTCTGCCATTAGATGTGATGGTTTATCATATGAATAATAGACCGTATATCCCTCTGGTCCTTCTACTTCTCCATCTAACAAACCACCCAAATCCGAGCCTCTTGGAACATACTTTCCATCTTTGTCTACCACAGTACTGAGATCTCCAACATGAGGTAAAACATTGATTCCAGTCACAGTGCTAACATCATTATTGCTGTAATTGATGATGGATATCTTTTGATTAAATCGTTCCCCTTGATCAACGAAATCGGTTTTGCCGTGAACAAATCCTTGTTGCTCGTTGACCTTTGCAGCTACATCTACAAATACACTGCTTGGTGCAATTAGACTGATTGGTTTTGAATAGACGAACATCTCATTTCTTTCAGTTGCATCACTAAGAAGTTGATACGGATCCACGTTAGATAGCTTATACGCTTCTTGATTTCCCGCTCTCGACATTGTTATGCCATTCTCGCCATTGTTCTCATAGGTCAAATACGATTCAATAAAATGGCTACCATAACTTGCAGAATTATTGAATTGTAAATGTAGTTTTGATTGATGTGGGGCGAATATCTTTGCAAAGTCTGCTAATCTCCATTTTGTCTTTGGCTCGATAATGATGGCCGTCTTGCCACTATTCATAAAATTTTGCTTTTCAGTGTACGTTACATTCGTTGCATCATGAGTGAATTCTATTAACTCTATCCCTCTAGGAAGCATGATAAGCAATTTAGGATTAATTAATTTAGGATTGGTAGTATTTTTAATACCATGCCAAAATGTCATCTCAAATTTTTCACCGAAAAAGACCATTGATTTATTTGGTAGGTCTAAAAATCTGATATCATTCACAGCTTTTTCAGTAGAAACAGAACTAGTTGAAGTATCCTTCCCTTTATCTCCATTCTGGTCAGTGTAGTAAACATTCCCAACGTTATACGCTGAATGGGACATCTCTGATAAATTTTCGCTTAAATATTCCCAATACTCTGAACTTCTTTTCGCAGAAAAATTTAATACAACTTCATCAGTTAAATCGTTTAGTTCTACCGTATTATCAAATTCAATATAAAATGAAACAAACGGCTTCGGATCTTTTAAACTAAACGCTGTAGAACCTAAATCTTCAGCAATCAAAGTAGATTCCCCAGTTTCTGTGATCCCGTACACTTTATTTTTATCTGTATTTGTCGGATTCCCTTTTTTACTTAACCAAATTTCCGTAAGAGTAAACGGTGAAACTTCCGCCACTTTGGTCGGTACATCTTCGATCTTACTTAAAAACATTTTACCCTTTTCTTCGTTGTACTTAGCACGTATGCCACCACTTATTTCTTTATCTTGGTTTTCCTCTACGTAATATTTAGCGTTTTGGTCTTTCCAATCCATGAATTTTACACCAGTATCACCAACTTGTCTGGAGAAGAACTTTCTTTCTTCTATTGCGCTGGCCTTCTCTAAGTTTGTTTCAATTTCCCCGTTTATGTTCAATACGTTAACACTACCAGTAAATCTAACAGGGTAGTCTAGTGTATTTGTATAAACATCCTGATACCTCACTTTAAATGTACTGCTTATATTGATGCTTGATCTCAGCATCCTACTAATTGAATGGCTCGATTCATCATATGCCCATGCTACATTATTGTCTTCCGCCTTAAATATAACGTTCTTTGTTAGCCTAATTTCAACTAAAGAATCACCTGCGTCATTAGCACTATCTCCTACAACTTGGAATGGTACTTCATCGATAAAGTCCGAGCTAATTAAATCATCATCGTCAACAAATTCATTGGGAACTTGTCTATTATTTTGGTTAAAATATTCCTTACCAAATACAATCTTTCTATTCGATGTTCTTGCTTCTAGGTCAAGAGAATTTTCTTTTAATACTTCTCCATTTTGACCGTAAAGAGTTTGAGTAAGAGGAACTTTGGTTCCATAATATAATCGATCAGAAAGAAACTTCACTCTAAAAGGAATCGCTATATCCATCCCCGTTCGAACATTGTCTATCGTAATATCTAAATATATATTTTCACTGTCACCTGAAAGTTCACTGGTCACTGGAAAGGTTAATCCATCTGAAACTACTCCAAAATACGCAAAATGTTGTTTTGACAAGGCTATTCTAAATTTCACTTGATTGGACGGGAAAGTGCCACTAGAAATCACTAGTTTAGAATACAAAGCAATTTCTTCTCCGGCCTGATAATCTAATTTAGGCGTTCCGTCTGCGTTATTTAGATTTGGATAAACATCTGTTACTAGTTCATAAGTTTGATCTCTAAGAATCTCTTCGTTTTCAATAACGGTCGCAACTTCTTCTTCAATGCCATTATCTGCCAATCGTTGACTCTCTTCACTAGCAATTGTTTCTTGTTCTGGAATATCAAGGATTTGTTTTTCCGAGATTTCAGTTTCCTTTATTTCTTCTTTCCTATTTGTAGATGTATCTATCTCTTCCAATTTCTCATCGTTTTCAATAACCTCTTCTTTAACTGAACTTGCAACAGTTTCTTCTGCATACGCAACAGCTATATACCTGAACATACCAATTACATCTATTGCTTGAACCAACACAAGTAATAGAACCAACGCCTTAATTATTTTTTTCTTCATAAACAATCCCCTTATCTTAAAGTTATAAATATATTGTATCACAATTTAATTTCTTTTGTATTTTTTTACATTTTTTCTATTTAACAGGATGTTGTTTTGAACGCAGGATATTTCATAGCATCTAATGAACTAGAAAAGCTGTGTTCCAACAAATGGACACAGCTTTTCTAGTTCATTCAATTCTTAACACACAATCAACGATTTCTCTTTGACCGCTTCAATTCTTTTTTTTGACTTGCTATCGTTGATTGAAAGGTTTTACCTTCTCTTCGTCAAACGAAATTAAGGTTAACATTATCGGATGGGCATCATTAACATAAAAAGCTGAAAAGAACAACGAAACTGCCCCTCTTTCATTCTCTTGGTCTATATCAATTGTTTGTTTTTCTACTGATGCCATTGACTTTCCTACCAATACATTTCTTTAGTTTTTTACCAACTGAATTGATTGTGCACGGTGTTCTGAAAATAATGGATTTCCTGGATCGATTTGAATCGCTCTTTCCATTGCTTCAATAGCTTCTTGATGTCGGCTCAAACTCCGTAGACTATTGGCCTTATGAAAATAAAAATCAACTCGTTCAGGGTAGTCGGCTAACAAGTCATCCATTAGTTGAACAGCGTCTTCATGATGCCCTAATTCTCTTAAAAAATTAGATTTATGATAGCGATAAAAGAAACTTCGATCCGTTTCTATTGCTTGATCATATACTTGTAATGCTTGTTCTATCGCCCCCATCATCCGATAACTATTGCTTACATAAAAAGCAAATTGGTCGTCTTTTGACCAGCCTTTTTTATAATACTCAAGCGCTTTGGGATAGTCTTTTGCTCGTTGATACGTATAGCCTAAATAATATAATACCTTTAGATTTGATTGGTCTAATGTTTTTAATACTGTTAGAGCTTTTGTCAGTTCATCACTCCGCAAATAATTTCGGATCTTAGTAAAATTTTTCTCTGATGTTTCCTCTTTATCTAGAATAGCCATCAGCTCATCTTGATCGACTTCAATTGCATAATCAAGAGCATTTTTACCAGTAGCATCAACTTGAGAGCTATCAGCCTGATGCTGAACGAGCTCCCTGATTACATCTTGATACAAGAAACCGCCATTGCCTAAAATCACCGCTTCTAATAACGCTGACCAGCCTAGACGATTCACATGATTCACTGGTACTCCTGCATTCAAACACAACTGAACTGTTTTTAAATAGCCTTTTTCACTAGAGGGTAACAGAGCAGTTCCGCCAAAACGATTAACTGAAGCTAAATCGGCAGCTCCTGTTTTAAGAATCTCACGAACAATTTCATCAAATCCATTCGCAGCAGCACAGATAAACGGTGTTAGTTGCGTGTTGTCTCGCTGATTTACATCTGCTCCAAAAGCTAATAATTCTTTGACCATTGAACGTTCGTTCTGTTGTACCGCAATCATCAAAAGTGAGCGGCCTGTTTCATCAGTCAAAGAAATATCCAAGCCTTCGTTCAACAACTGAAAAACTTGTTTTTTATCATTATTCTCTACAGCTTTTAGCAACGCTTGATTGGTTTTTATGGTGTCCATAACTTTGCTCCTCTTTATTTTTTATAGTTATTCGCTAACGGTCACGATTGCTTTTTCAACAGCCGACATTGGTGGAGGGTGACTCCTGCTTCTTTATAAGCAGTAGCTGCATTGATTGGCCATGCTTTTGAAGGACCGACAAAAAACCGCTGGGCACAAAATCCAATACTTCTCTCATTTTTGCAATCGAATGACTCGTTTGACTAATAGATAAAGCAGATGTTTAGATCAATAGTTTCGTCTTTACATTATTTTGATTTACGCAATCATCACCTAACGACTTTGGATACATTATCCAAACCCTCTACCACTATCCTATATAGTCCTCCCTTTTCATAAAATGAAGTTGATCGCCAAATTAATCCTACTGTGAATTTCTCCTTTCCATTTTTTTGAATCTTAGCCAAGAATTTTTGCTGTTTTGACAGGGATTTCCATGTACAACCCCCTCACTTCCTTATTCACTTCAACTTCTTTACACTCTATAATCTACACCAACAGAGCCTTCTCATATACGGATAAAACAGCTAAATATTTCCTTTTCGATTTGTATACTTTAACTAATTAACGTATAGTTAAAGGAACGAAATCATACATTAGAAAGAGGAGATAGTATGTTAACAGTCAATCATTTTCTACAGCTTGCTCCGTTTAAAACGTTCAAATTAGTCGCTGGTGCGAATGGTCTTGAAAATGACATTACTGGCGTCAATATTTTAGATAATCCAAATGCTTCTGATTGGTTGTCCGCTGGGGAATTATTAATTACTTCTGGCTATTTTTTTAGTGAAAATACCGAAATTCAAAAACGTTTTATCCAACGGTTTAAAGAAATCAATTGTTCGGCAATTTGCATCAAACCACATATTTATTTAAAGGGCATCCCGCAATCTATGCGTGATTTAGCCAACGAATTAGCCTTACCGATCATCGAAATTCCTTACGGGATTGCCTTTTCAAAAATCATGAATATCGTTATGGGTGAAATCTCTGGTCGTATGAATGAACGAAATCAAGCCTCTTTAGCTATTCATTCACAATTCTTTGAGATTTCACTACATGGTGGTGGGATGAAGAAAATTGCTGCTAGCTTGGCCAAGATGGTGCAAAATCCTATAGTGCTAATTGACAGTGACTGGTCAGTCATCGCTTGTAATGATAATAAACATCCCTTAATCCAAGAAACGATCAAAAAGATTGGAAATACCTTTACATTTCCAATTGAAATTTTTACTGATTTACCCACTAATTTTGAACGCGTAAAAAAGCCGATTACTCGCCCATTCTTTTTTGCCGAAAAAGAATATCCCTGTGTAATCGTGCCGGTTTATTTCGATACGGTTCATTATGGTTTTATTCTGGTCGTTCAAATAGAAAGGCCGCTGATTGATTTTGATTATATTGCTTTAGAAAATGGCTCGATGGCATTTGCGCTAGAGCAAATACGTCTATTTGAAATTGAACGGACGGAAAATCGTATTCGCCGTGATTTTTTCGATCACTTATTATCTGGTCAAATCAAGGACCTGGATGCTTTAGCTGCCTATGAGACGCCAATCGATCCTACCTTGAATTATACGGTTTTGATTCTGTCTCTTCAGAAATCAGGAATACAAACGGACTCTCTGATGAAAAAAAAGCAAGCTGAGGATCGCATCATGAAAAGCTTATTGTCCTCATTGACAAGCTATACAGCAAATCGATTTCCACATCTTCATTTATTCAGCCGTAAAAATCAGTTGGTTCTACTTTTAGGAACAGATCCTAAATCGAGTGCATTCAAAACGCATAATGAATTATCCGATACAGCTGAGCAAATTCGGATGTATTTAGAACAGCAGGGACCAGCTGAACGTAATTTTTTTTGCACAATCGGCTCAACTCTACCGATCCTAGAACTAGCTCAAAGTTTTGAGGAAGCAAAAAAAGTCATCCAGTTATTAGAGAATGACTCAAAAGAAGAAAAAATCTATTTTTTTGATGACGTTTATTTTGATTCTTTTCTAGTTGATTCGATTTCAAAAGAGCAAGGAAAAAAGTTCTATACTCATTACTTAGACACGTTATTGACCTATGATTTAGAAAATAAAACGAATTTCACCCTAACTTTAAAAGCCTATTTAGCACATCACTTGAATATCGCAACAACATCCAGAGCCCTATTTATTCATCGAAATACATTGCTTTATCGGATTAAAAAGATCAAAATTCTGTTACCTGTAGCATTGGATCAGGAGAAAAATACGTTTGCATTGCAATTAGCACTCAGATTATATGATTTACATCACTGAACATTCTGACAAAAAAGGGTATGATACAAAAGTAACAATCACTTTTGTATCATACCCTAAATGCGAATAAACGGTGGGAGCAGAAGCAATCCCTTTTTATTTCTCGGGATTAAATGCTTCTGTCTTAGCCTATTTTTATTCTATTCAATTCATTTATCATTATCTGCCTACAATAAAGGTCAATTCACATTCACACACTTTTTTATCTTCAACAAAAGCAGTTGCTTTCCCAATACCTACATAATCTCTAATCTTAACGATTTCAAAATGTAATTTCAATACATCTCCAGGAACAACTTTTTGACGGAATTTCGCTTTGTTGATTCCTCCGATATAGGCTGTTTCCCCTTTAAATTGATCCATTTTCAAAATTAAAATCGATCCAACTTGTGCTAAAGCTTCAATAATCAAAACACCTGGCATTGTTGGGTTTCCAGGAAAGTGGCCTTGGAAAAATTCTTCGTTGATCGTTACATTTTTTGTGGCAATGATTTTTTTATCTGTAATAATCTCATCCACATAGTCGATAAAGCAAATTGGGTAACGGTTTGGAATCATTTCCATAATTTCTGTTGCGTTCATTAATCTTGTCATTGTTAGTTTTCCTCCCATTTTTTCATACAAATAACACCATTGTGACCACCGAAACCAAACGAATTGCTGATCGCATATTCTGCTTGTACGGGGCGTGAACCGTCTGTTACATAATCTAAATCACATTCTGGATCTGCTACTTTATACCCTACTGTAGGATGCGCTAGACCTTCTTGTAAAGTCTTCACACAAGCAATTGCTTCGATTCCTCCAGCGGCTCCCAAAAGGTGACCTGTCATGCTTTTCGTGCTTGAAATCGGAATAGCATGTGCACGTTCGCCAAACACTCGCTTCAAGGCTGCCGTCTCGGCTGCATCATTGGCTGGTGTTGATGTCCCATGTGCATTGACATAGCCTACAGCTGAGGCATCAATTGCCGCTTCTGCTAAGGCTAATTCGATAGCATCTGCTGCTCCGCTACCATCTTTCAATGGTGCCGTCATATGACTAGCATCGCAATTGCTGCCATATCCTACGATTTCGCCTAAGATTGTCGCCCCTCGTTTTTGAGCGTGTTCCAATTCTTCTAGCATCAGCATCCCGGCACCTTCACCCATCACAAAACCATGTCTCTCTTTGTCGAATGGAATCGAAGCTCTCGTTGGATCTTCCGTTGTATTCAAAGCGCTTAGAGCAGCAAAACCAGCAATACCGATTTCACAGATCGTTGCTTCTGTTCCACCTGTGATCATCATATCAGCCAAACCATATTTGATCGTGCGGAATGCTTCTCCAATTGCATTTGTCGCGGATGCACAAGCCGTTACGATTGTTTGAGAAGGACCCTTTGCCCCTAATTTGATTGAAATATTTCCTGAAGCCATATTTGCGATCACCATTGGTACAAAGAAAGGTGTGACACGTTTAGCTCCTTTTTTATCCATAACTCTGACTTGATCTTGTAAGGTTGTCATGCCACCAATTCCACTACCCACAATCACACCAAAACGTTTTGGATCAATTGATTCTTTCGTCAGACCACTCATATTCCAAGCTTCCATTGCAGCAACTAAACCATATTGCGAAAATAAATCCATTCTCTTTTGTTCTTTACGATCAAGAACCTCACTTGGATCAAAGTCTTTCACTTCACCTGCAAGTGCTACACCTGTATCTTCAGAATCAAATTTAGTAATCTTAGCGATTCCTAATTTTCCATTGACTAAATTTTGCCAATACTCTTTTACCGTATTTCCTAAAGGAGTCACTGCTCCCATTCCTGTTATTACAACTCGTTTCATTGTGCACCTCCACCATTGTTTTGACTATCAAATTAAAAAAAACTAGCATAAACAACACTTTTTTGTTTAAATTTAAGTAAAATAGTTTGACTTTCAAAGTATTTTAGTTAATAATTCAGACATCCGATAAAATGTCTGTATTGGTGTTGTTTATTCGTTCGAGAATTTTTTTATCATTCTCAACACAGATAATACCAGTTGCACTTTTATCCGTCAACTTAAATAAAGTCAGATAGTTAGATTTTTTTAAGATGTGAGACCTTTTTCACACACTAAAAATAATTTTAAAAGGGGAAAAACCATATGTTTCTAAAAAATAAAAAAGTCGTCGTAATGGGCGTAGCAAACAAAAGAAGTATCGCTTGGGGATGTGCTAAAGCACTAAAAGAACAAGGTGCTGATATTATTTACACATACCAAAACGAACGCATGAAAAAACAATTGCTAAAATTAGCTGAACCAACAGATTTACTTGTTGAATGTGACGTTGCTTCTGATGAATCAATTGCACAAGCTTTCCAAACGATTCAAGAAAAAGTTGATAAGATCGATGGGCTAGTTCATGCTATTGCTTTTGCTAACAAAGAAGAATTAGATGGCAATGTAAGTGATATCAGCCGTTCTGGTTTCTTGTTAGCCCAAGATATCAGCAGCTACTCACTTTTAGCTGTTGCACATCATGCGAAACCAATGTTAAATTCTGGTTCCGGGATTGTTACAATGACTTATTTAGGTTCTGAAAGAGCCATCCCGAACTATAACATGATGGGAATCGCTAAAGCTTCTTTAGAGACTGCCGTAAAATATTTAGCTTATGAATTTGCAGCAGACAAGATCCGTGTGAATGGCATCTCAGCTGGCGCTATCAAAACTCTTGCAGTAACTGGTGTGAAAGATTATGACCAATTGATCAAGATTTCCGAAGGTCGTACACCAGATAAAGCCGGTGTTACGATTGAAGAAGTGGGGAATACATGTGCCTTTTTAGTCAGCGAATTGGCTGCTGGTATTGTCGGGGACATTATTTATGTAGACAAAGGGGTTCATCTTACTTAAAAACCGAGGAACAAAGATAACAATGTTTACTTCCCAGAAAGTAAGAAGGAATTCATAACCACTTTTTCTTCAAAGTGATTATGAATTCCAGCTTCTTTCCGATGGGATTACTTCTGTATCCGCACCTCTCCGCGTTTCATATAAACTTTTCTAAATAGGAACGATTGACTTGCAGCATAAGCTTTAAATCAAAATAGTAATAAGGTAATTGTTGAACCAATGAAATCACGAGTGAACTCAATAAATGCGTTGTAATAAGCGTTACAGTTAGCTGTAACCACGTATTGCCAAAAAATGCATAACTATTTACTAAAGTGGCAGTCCACAAAATACATAATGGATGAATGAAGAAATAATACTTTCCTAACGCTCTTAATCGTTTTACGTCAATTCTTTCATCTACATTTATAGACAAACTCCAACAAAATAGACAACTAGTAAACGGAATCAACATCCACATAAAATTTTTATCGATTCCTACATTGGCATAAACCACACTACCTTCAATTATTAACAATGTTCCCAACCCAACTAAAAGTGTAATCAGATACTTATGGAAGCGAATGAATTTTTCTTGATAATCCCATAAGAAAAAACCTACTACTACAAAAACTAATGCGAAAAATAAACCATTACGAGTGGTAAGGAATAAACGCAAATACTGATCAACAAATTTTTTCAGCTGTTCATTTTCTATATAAGCATAATAAGTTTCCAATGAACCAAATCCGTATGCTACCCCCGAAAAAACAAATAAAACGATATAGCCCACTTTTTCAAGTAACCACTGAACGAAAATAATACCAAAAATCATAGCTGGAATATACCATAGATGATAATACATTCCTGTATAAAAGACTCCTACTATCAATGCAATTGGGTAGAGCATTGGACTGAGAGAATGATTTTGTTGGACCCAAATAAAGCCAACTGGCAAATAAATCAGACTCCAAAATAAATAAGATTTCGCCAACGATTTGATATATTGTTTTATATAATCTGATGATTGAGTTTGTCCTCTTCTAACAAAGTAGCTGGTAGAAATCAAAAAATAAGGAACAGCAACTCGACATAAGACATTTTTGAATAAATGATTGATTGCTGGATCTTGAAAAATTCTTTCACAATGAAAACAAATCACTAAAATTGCTGCTACATATTTAACTACATCAAGCCCACCAGTACTCATTTGTTTTTCTTTAACCGACCTACCAATAGTACCCAACTCCATAACACCCACTACCTCCTATGGCGATTCTTTCATTTTAATTATAACAAAGCCTATTTTATAATTTATCAGCACTAAGACTGATTTTTTCATACTGCTAAAGGTTCGATAGTCCCACTCTAAATGTCACCTTTGTGTTTATAAATAGGCATCAATTTAATAACATACTTTCCCATATAATTATTTTTCGTTCTCTGCAAATATAACCTATCCAAAACGGATCTTACGCTTATATAACTTTTTGCAGACTGATTTAACTCCACTTGAATCCCTCTACCTTAAAGACATTCTGTTAAAAGAACAGACTGTTCTAAATGCAAGTTAGGAAAAAATAGAATCTGAAATAATCTGATTTTATATGGTATTAAGAATGTTATAAATGGTATAATAACAAATGGTTTTAAAATTAAGGAGGATGTTAGTTATGAAAGAAAGTTTAAAGGTTGCAAAAAAAGAAATGAAAGATAAAGTTAGGCCGTACCAAATATATGGATACTATTTGGCCCTTCCAATCATTATTATCGCTGTATTTATTTTGTCTTTTTTAGGAATGGATCTAAACTCAGTCGGCACGATTATCTTTGTGTTTACGGTTTTAGCGCATATTGGTGCAAGTAAATTAACACTTGTTTCCAAAAGAAAATATGTGGCCCCAATAATCATGTATGTAGCAGATGCAATTGGTTTTTGTATTGGTCTTTTAATGATTTCTGAAATATATAGCGGGGGAACAGGAGATGTGTCTTTGGGCCTAATGGGCTTGATTGTCTTCCCTCTTGAAATTGTAGCAATTATTTTCTTTTTTATTACTGCGAACGATATAAAAAAAGCTTATCCAACGATGAAAGAAGAGTCAAAAGAGGCTCGTGACGTATACTTAGCCTTAAAAAAGAATAGCTAAAATTTTTTAACTAGATGTACCTTATATAAAAAATGATCTTGAGTTCTAGAGCAACTCAAGATCATTTTTTGCAAGGAGTCCATTTATTTCCGTTCAAATTCCACTATTTTTCAAAGGGCCTTTGACGTGAATAATGCTTTTCTTATACGTCGTAGTCAGTGAAGGAAGCAGTCTAACTACCAATCCATTTACAGCTTAAAACTCTTTTTCCATGCCACTAGTCATTATTAAATCCTTTTAATTTATTGAATAATCGAGATAAAAAATTAAGTTTAAATGAATCAGATATATCTTTCCAATTTTTCATATCAGGAATTTTATTTACTTTCCAATAATCAATAAGTATGTTCAAAACCTCTTCTTGATTATCAGTAATATAAGAATAATGAATAAAATCCTTCTCCCGATTTTCAAAACGAATTTCCACTACAAAATGACTTATTATTTGTATGAATAAACTATCTTTAATTGCTCTATTAGGCTTCAACACTAAAAATTCTACTTCATTCTTGTCTACCTTATCTAAACAATCTTTTATAAGTTTTGCTGTAATATCTTCATTACGATATATTCTATCCCCTGTGTCCAACTGAAATTGGATACTCATATCTTTTACTCCTTATGTTAAGCTAGTCAAGACTGAACTGTCCAAAGCCTATCACCCAAAACGGCGACTCTCCCGAACAATTCTTATTTAAAGTACTTAATAAATCAACGATATAAATGACTTTCTTTGTTCATATTTTTCGCTATTGCATTGTCTTATTCAATCATACCAAACAACTCCATCTATTACTCTCCTTAGAACGTTTTAAATGCTTAAACTAAGGCAATAGCACCTAATGCTATTCCTAAACCAAAGTTATCAAAAATTACACCTAAACAAATTCTCATAGTTATAGAATCTTTTTTTCTCCTAACCAATCCTGTTACACTATTCTACTAATCTTGACTGATTGATTCTTTAAATTCAAATAGTCCATCTGAATACTCAAATTTTAAAATACAACAGTTGGTAAATTGAATTGTTTTAATCTGATCTTGAGATAACCATTTCTGAATAAATCGATACATAGAACCACCGTGACTAACACATAAAACATTTTGATGGCCTTCTTTTTCCATCACCTCGATAAGAGCGGTATTCATTCTCTTTTGTACTTGTTCACTGGATTCTCCACCGTAATCTACAAAAAAATCTCCATACGAGGTCTCTCCTGCTTTAATTTTTGGATTTAATTGTTCGCTTTCACTCTCAAACAAACCGAAGTTCCATTCTTTGACACCTTTTAATCGTATAATACTTTTATAGTCACATACAATTTCTGCGGTATCAACGGCTCTTTCCTGTGTAGATGAATATGCATAATCAAACGTTATACCATGAGCTATAAAATAGTCCCTAGCAATCTGAGCTTGCTCTATTCCTTTTTCAGTTAAAGGTGAATCACATGCTCCTTGAATTTTACCCAGCACATTAAATAGTGTTTGTCCGTGTCTCATTAAATACAATGTTTTCATACTCTTTACACCTATCCTTCATTTTAAATTTTACATTTCTTTACTTCTATTATTAGTCTATTTTAGGAGCTACGATTCTTATCACTTAGTTAATCATTCTTCATACTTACTTCTTACTTTTTTAGGCTTGATTTAAGGTTTAAACGGTATTCTGTATATAGATAAACAAAGGAGATGATCATTGCTTTTGAAACAATTAGATACCTCAGATTCGTTTATATGTTCTACAAAGAAAGTAAGAAACTTGTCCCAAACTTTTGAGTGAAAGAGGCTCATTTACCTCTTTCCTTAATCTTAATTCATGTGGGTGAACGTGGTGTTTAACTCCTAGAGTCTAAACGGTTGTTTGTTCTCTATCATCGAGGTGTAGGTTCGAATCCTACCGTCCACGTTGTGCTTTGGCACTTGAAATAAAATAAATACTTTAGAAAGGAATGATTTTATGAAAAAAACATTCGTTATACTTGCTGCTATCGCTATTCCAATTATGGTTAAACAATACCGTAAACACTCTCATGTTTATTAGTCTAGCCATGAATGTTAGTTTGTCTACATTTTTCTTTTCCAATTATAGACACGCTCTAAATTAATAATGAAAATGATGATTTTTATTCATATTTTATTCATTAATCTAAGGTACTATTTGCTTATACCAAACAAACACCCTAACAAAACACTTTTTCATTTTTCAACTCCTTTTCCTACCTTCACCTAAAGGTAGGTCTTTTTTTTCACAAGCAAGTTCACCATATTTTTTACGAAATCAACGAACATTACACCAAGTACTACACCTAAGCAAATACCTATAGCTATAGAATCAATCTTTTCTCATTCTTCGGTGACTGCCTTATATTTGGGGATTTTCTTTTTCACGTTTTTCTAAAGCTTTAGATGGATTCCACGAGCTGGCTTCTCCTCCTACTGATCATTTTTGGCACCATTAATCTTTTTATGAAGAATAGATTGCTGATTAAACAGCTCTTCTGTAACTTTTTCGTATTCCTTTTTTATCCCTAATTTGTAAGCCTTGTAACCTGGAGAATCATTCCATGAGCCCATACCACCAAATACTTGCGATTTTGCCAATATCCGTTTGGCTTTTTCTTGATTCGATACATCTAATTCAAAAATATTTAGAGCGGAATTGAACATTCTACAAAAATTATCTTCGTTTCATTATTTAGTAAATTTATACTTCTATCACATGTAGACTACAATCATTATAACAGTATCACTCTAATAAAATAAGTAATCAGAGTCAATATACCAAGTATTTGCTACGTCTATCATCCTTAAAACAAATTATACACCGTGTCAATCAACTGTCTAAACGGAGTCTTCTCGTTCTTTCATTACAAAGAACCAACCCAAATTTCTTCTCACATACAAGCAAAATCATCTTCTGTAGTTCCAATAAAAATATGCGAAAGATAAAAAATTCTTGATTATTTTTATGAATAAAGACTATACTCAATCTTAGGTGTTAAATGATTATTGAGGAGAGGAGAAAATAAATGATTTCTCTTTATTTTATTATTAAAAGACTTTTTAAGGACTTTTTTAAACTCGTAGATGATGATGAGTTCAGAGCGTTATTTGCCTTGACTTTCTTGACATTAATATCTGGCACAATCTTTTATAGTTGGGCAGAGTCACTGTCATTATTTGATGCGCTATATTTAAGTTTTATTACTTTGACAACCATCGGCTATGGGGACATGTATCCTGTAACTGCGATAGGAAAAGCCTTTACAATGCTTTATGTCACGGTTGGTCTAGGAATTATTTCGTTGTTTATATCAAAATTAGCATCTGCAGAAAAAGCGAGAAAAATTAGTAAGCGAAAAGATACTCATTAGTTCAAAATTATTGAGCAAAATAGTCTATGGCTATTTGCTTCGAATTTACACAAAAAGAGCTGGTTTGATTGCCAACTCCTTTTTGACTTTCCATTGTATAACTATGTTGTTTATGTAACTCATCCTCTAATTAGTCCTGACAGGCTTTCGCTTGCTTCAGGAAACGGCATAATACTCTCGCTTTTAACTTTAAATAATCACTCCAAATTCAAAAACCTTATATGATGTATAAATATATCCTACATCATATAAGGTTTTAGGTGAACTGCTTTTACCTTTAATCAAGAACTATTTTCTTTCCTTTTGGATCTCATGTATGCTGCTACTAATCGTTTTTCACAAAAGTTGTACCACTTATAAAATAGCTCTCTCTTCCGCTCTTTGATTGCTAAATAAAAAATGAATACTGTTAATTTACAGGTCTAAACTCTAAATTTTTTCTTGTAGTTCTATATACAAAATTTAAGCCAGCAGGATCTGTAGGAATTTTATTACCTAACAATTGACTTCTATTCATGTATAACCATAGTTTATTTTGTTTACCTGTTCTAGCTATTAAATTTGTGCTATATACCGCTATATTTCCATAATAAACATCCGCTTCATACTTACCAAATCCAATTTGACCTTTTCCATCTACATTATTCCCTGCAATAAACAAATTATCTCCAGATTGTTTTAAAATCATATCATTATATATGCCCCCCGTAAAGTAGTTCCTAGATGCCCACTCACGTTCGTTTCCCCAGTTACCGTTCGTTGACTTTACTTTAACAGTGTCTCCTTCGCGTACTATTTCTCCGTTAGGTTTTCCCGTTATTACTTGAGCTGTTCCGACTGCACTAGAATTATTAGAAAAAAGTAAATTATCATAACTAAGATGAGGTTCAAAGGTTAATCCACCTCTTTTTATATTCGTATCTCCTATATGCCAAACATAGTACTCTTTTCCGTAAATTAGAGGATTTCCATTTGAATCACATATCTCTCCATTTACTGTATCTGCAAATGCGTCTTTAGTTCCCGTAAAAACAAATAAAAAAATCAAAATACAAAGAATAAAGTTTCTCTTTTTCATAAAATTATCTCTCCAATACTTATTAATAATAGTATATTAACAAATTCAATATTTATATTTTAGAATATTATAAAAATCTCATTGTAATTTAAATAGTATGTATTAAGATGGATTTTATAATGAATTTAGCCATTTGGTAACTGTCATAGCAACATTTTATGTATTATTGAGGTTCCCTATACCAATCGTTTTGATACAGACTACCTTGTTTTTATAAAGAGCTAATGATTAATTTTATAAAACAAATATGAATATAAAGAAAATAGTATCAAGAATGACGTCAATCCTAGAATATAACCGAATATTCCATCAATATTTTCAAATAGCATTTCTTTGATTAGCAATGATGTTATAAAAGTAGCAGTAAGTATTGATAACTTAATAAAATTTGAACTTTCATTATAAAAATTGTTAATAAGCTTATAATAGTTTCGAAATATTCTCATGTTGCTCTCCTTAAAATGTTTTATTCTTGATCCTTTTTGGGATAGTTACGGCACCAATTCTCAGTAATAATATTATGTATATCATCGTTTGATTTATTAGGTTGCATATCATTAAAGTTAACTTCTATCTCTTTTACCTTCTTTAGGGAAGAATGACTTGATTTTGTGGTATAATTTTTAAACCTAAGAACACTTCGCTAGTTTATTTGTGTCGTTACTTTAATTTAGCAAAGGTGTTCTTATTTTTGTACAAAAAAATAATCTAGATGGGCGTGGGACAAAAGTAAAATCACTTTTGTTTCACACCCCATATACGAATAAACGGCGGGAGCAGAAGCAATCACTACGCTTCGCTTCGATCACATCAAATTCTAAGTGCTAAAGCACTAAGATTTGAAGGCTTCGGAAATAAGCTGAAATTCACAAAAATTTGAGAAACAATTTTCGTGAATTCCTTCTTATTGCTGTAAAACACAACGAAGTATGAGTTGATGTTGCACAGTACCTACGTGGTTCTCGAGATTAAACGCTTCTGTCCCAGCCTCATCTAGATTTTTCGTTAGGACTTATGTCCTAAGCTCTTTTAGTGCTTTTAAAATCAAACAATAGTCCTACATCAATTGTAGTCTAAAATTGATTTACATTCAAAATTAGCATTGAAAACTACTAGATTCAGCTACAGGTAGATTCAAATTTGACTATACTCTATTTTTACAAAAGTCTGTAACGTTTTTCCAGCTAAATCGTAATTATCCTAAGCTTTATAAGTCCTACCTTGAACAAAAGTTTAGTAGTTTAAATAAGTAGCATTTATTTTAGTTTTCAATAACAACACTAGTTAATTCCTTCTAAGATCCCTTCTTCTCGTAACTATCAAGCATTCTTTGTGTTCTTTTCCACTCCTAATCTTTCTATCTTTTTTTGAGATTCGTTGCAACAACAAAGTACATTAAATTTTCCATCATAACACATGTATGTTTAGGATATAATTCTTGTTCTACTTTCTCATATTCTAAAATTTCACATACTCTATACTTTAAACTATCCTTAAGAAAGTGTGTCATTTCTTGTTTATCAAAGAAACCTTTCCATTGGTTCCCACTGTTTTTCAATATATCTAGCACTTTATTAATCATGTTAAAATTTGGGTGTTCTCTATCTTCAATAACTTCATTGTTTATCAGATCAACTGTCACACCAACTAAATTCATTTGATTTCGAAAAAAACTTAGAACTTTGAATACTTGTGAAGGATTTAAGTAATATGTTCCGCCCTCCCAAATAATAAAGGTTCTTTTAGTCGTATCAAAGCCTTGTGCCTTTAATTTTTCCATTACATTTTCTATATGATTTATATCCCCTTCTATTAATGATACCTTTGTTTTATATCCCGATTGACTATGAATCCATTCTATATCTTTTTTAGCAATATCAATTCCATAACTATCTTTGTCGGCAAGGCATTCTAACTTATCATACTTAGTATCTAGTCCAATACCTAAAACCACTAATTGCTCGAAATATTTGGAATAGTTATTCAAAATAGTTTCAAAATATAAACTCCTTACCTCAACTCCTCTTGTAAACATGCCACCATTTGCTTCATTAATGTTGTTAGTTAAATTGGCAGCTTCTTCTTTTACATTTAGGGAATACAGCATTTTTTCTGATAATTCATCTCCTAAAAAATTACTTCTAATATAGGGAATAGCTAACATTGTTTTATTGAAATTTGTCATTTTTTCCAACTCCTTTTTGATTCCTCGATCTATCTTCGAACCTTTTCTTACAGTTATTTGGATTCATTCAAAAAGTAAACGCTATTGAAAATGAATCTGATTAGCAACAAATGTTCCTTCGTCTACAAAAGCTATTAATAGAAACAGTTACTACGACTACAATCCTTATACTAATAGACAGAGTATACCTCTACAACGGTAGATAAAAGAAGAGCCACTAGTTTAGAATTTCAAGGTATTTATTCTGTTATAAAATGGTAGATGGAAACATCAAAGTAAATGAACGAATAAGTAAATAAACAAGAGAAAAAGAAGAACATCTAGTGTTCTTCTTTTTTTACTTTAAACACCTTTTCCCCATCGTCATTAACTATTACAACATTCTTTATCTTGCTCAAGTTAATATCAAAGTCTATAGGTATTTCAATGTTTTGTTTTTTACCACTAAATAGTCCTAGTCCTTGTATTAATTCTATCTGGACCTCACCTATTTGATCGTCGAAATCCGACATATATCCTTTGTAGTTGTAGAATCTGTTCCCTTTAATGGTCACTGATACCATTTTGTCATCTGATAACGTAGCCGATTCAATTTGTGAATAGCCTACATCAATTGATTTATTTTCTTTCCAGATAACAAAGGATAAGAATAATATCAGGGGAACAAATATAAGCAACAATAGTTTAATAATTTTTGTTTGCTTTTTTCTTAGTCGGGAAACCTCGGTTATTTTTTTTACCATATCATCGTCCTCTCTAATTAATTCCTCTAAAGGCAACTCCAAAAGATTACTGATTTATATTGTATCAATTTCAATTGGTTTTTCAAAATGTACACCCATTCTAGTTATGTACCATTTTTCATCTTTTAAAGATTTCATCAAATAGGTGTCAAATGAATTTCTTTTTATATACTTTTCTCTTTCTTCTGGTAAAATATTATTATCTATAATAGTTAATATATCGTCTACTTTTAAATAAACTCTTTCATTTTCTTCTTTAACAATAAAACATATATAATTATAACCTTCTTTGATAAGTTTGCTATAATTTATTCCATACCACGTTCTAATACTAAACGTTTCATCTTTGCCATAATTCCTACTCTGTCTTTTCAACACTTTAGAACCTAGCACATCTGATTCTCTGGCTGAATGAATTTCTTCTATAAATATAGAGTCAGTGTTTCCTTCTGCGGTATCTTCAGAAAAAGAATTAGCAATTTCTTCTATATTACCTCCAGATGGAGGACTAGCATTTTCTCCTTCGTATACATCATTATCAAACATATTCATCTCTAGCTTTTCTAATATGTTTTTTTCAAAAAAACTTATAATAAATTTTTTTGCAGTTACTGTCTTACTTTCTTTTTTAAATTTATAGAAAACATAGCAATATAGGATTAATAACGTAATAATTACCAAAAGTGCTGCTAATATAAGTCCTCCCATAATATCTGTATAAATATTTTCTGCCATATCCACAATTCCTCCATATATTTAATTATTCTTTTTTACCTTTCTTCAAAATCATCTATGCTTACGCTTTATACTTATACCACGTTTAGATTATAATCATAATGAATGAAAAAAGCACTGTTACAATTAATCTTGCGAAATCATATGTTATAAAAATAAAGGATGAGCTCCAAATCCATTTTCAGTTCAGAACAAACTGGAAAATAGGTAAAAATTAAATAGAAAAATAGACGTTGAAACAATGAGAATAAATAAATTGATAGCCAATAAAATTTGGCTATCAATAAAAATTTTCTTCATTTATCGTCTTTTTGAAATGCTTTTCTATTTCTTCGATGACTACTTGGGATTCAGTAAATTCTTCTTTTTCAAGTTATTCTAAAACTTTTAAGCAGATTTTATTTTCCCGATTTTTTCTCTTGCTTTATCCCCCATTACTGATGAATATAACATGCTAAAGCAGACTTACAATAATGTAAACTCTACTAAATAAATAAAGCGAACCCCTTAGTAATAGTTACCCAACTTACTCTCCATTAAAAGTTTTTTTAGTTTTATTTCGTGAATCTATTATTCGTTTTAATGACAGACTCATACAACCTTGGTCCCCATTCTTTTCCTGCATAATCCATAATAACCCAACCAGCTCTTTGTGAACTATTTGAGTTTATATATTGTGCCGTAGAAGGATTTAAATAACCTGCGTAGTAATATGGGCTACTCCACATTGTTCCGCCACTACTTAAACTGACAAAGTTGATAAAATAACTACCATCATCGGCATTATTATTTGTATAACGAAGGAACTCTTCAATTGCCTCTTTTTTAGGGTAATAGCTCACATTATATTGATCTTGAACATTTATAGCCCGACTGCCTATCCACTTGCTAAAAGTCTTATTGTCATCCCATCTTATATACGGTATACCAGAAAAATCTATCCTACCAGACATCCTGTTCATCAATACAATTTTGCCTCTTACATCTTCTAATTTAGGGTACAAAGAATTTCCTTTGTAAAAGTTATTGTCGTAATAAGTATCTCTGAATATTTCTTCTACACTTTTTGTAACACCTGGCATGGCTTCATACTCCGTTTTCAAAGACATTATAATCGTTTCAGATGGATTATTTTTTAAAAACGTATTAGCACTATTTATAAACTCCCATAGTGATGCATACAGAAATATACTTCCGTGATGAAGGACTAGCTGATCATTTTTTACTGCTCGAACACGGATATCAAAAAACCTGACGCCATAACTGAACTGATCTTCGAAATCTCGATCTTGGGTCATTCCCCAGACTTGCTTGATAGGGTCTCTTAATTTGAACGTCCCGCTATCATGACTTCCAGGTATGGAAAGACGCGATATTTCAGTATCATCCCGTATTGCATTCATCCATTGTGAGTGATTACCCAAGCTAGCTGCTTCTGAGTCATTGACTTTAAATAGCAGGATTAATAATAAAGAAAATAGCACAATTCCTAGTTTTTTCACACTAATCCCTCCAAAATAATATTCTTTCTTTTTTAGCTCTGTCATTTTACGCTCTCCTTTAATAAATATGTACTGGTTCACTATCGGTTGTAACCTAATGCTTTAATTCTTGCCTTCAGTTCCGAAGCTCTTTCTTTCCCAGTTGTAACCTCTACGATCGTTTCTAGCGATTGTTTTGCCAATGAGAAGAATCCCATTATTTAAGCTACTTTTTTTCGAATAAATTTGAGTTTTTATTTATTCGCTCTATCCATAAATACTCCTTTCTCCAAATTGTTAAACATAGCATACCGTATTGTGACACAGTACACAATACTAATATCGTAATTTAGTAAGAAAAAGAAAAGCCCAATCTATTTACGTTGCTGTAGATTGGGCTTTTCTCTATGTCATCACTACTATACGACTTAACCTTCGTTCTATTGATTTCGATAAATTGTAGGATGAACTTCATCGAATACTTGATTCCGTGTTTCTACAACTCGTTGAAACATTATACCAGAATGTTTTACATGATTTATTGCTTCACAAGGTGTTTATCCGCAACTGTATAGATATGATCACCTATAGTTGAATAAAACTCTTCGTCATTTGAAATCAATACGACACTGCCTCTAAAAGCCTTTATGGCCTCTTGCAGCGCTTTTCTTGACTCTACATCTAAGTGATTGGTTGGCTCGTCTAAAATCAGAAAATTACTTGGTTGCATGGTTAAATCACATAATTTCACTTTTGATTGTTCCCCACCGCTTAACATAAAAATATTTTTAGATGCAATTTCTCGTTTCACCCCACACTTCGCTAACTCTCGACGAACATCTTCATACGTAAGTTTCGTGTATTTATTGGCTAATGCTTCAATCGGTGTCCATTCAGTATTTTCCCACTCGATATCTTGTGAGTGATAACCTGTAACAACTTGAGGGGAAAATTGTACTTTTCCAGAAATCGCCGGTACCATTGCTAAAAGTGTTTTTACCAGTGTAGATTTTCCTAACCCATCTTGACCCGTAATTACTATTTTTTCGCCTTTTTTCACTTGTAGATCACGTACAGTAAGTAAGGGGGCTTTATAGCCTACTGTTAGTTCATCGATCGTTAACGCATTCGGTGAGCTTTGAGGCATTAATTTAAAGGAAAAGCTAGATGCCACTTTTTTCTCTGGTTCTTTCAAACGATCCATTTTTTCCAAATGTTTTCTTCTGCCTTGCGCCATTTTCGTTTTGATCCCTGCAATATTTTTTTGAATAAACGCTTCTGTTTCTTTGATTTTACGTTGTTGCGCTTCAAACTGACTTTGGTAAGCCTCTGTTAAATGAGCTTTTTGTTTTAAAAAGTCAGTATAATTACTATGGTATTTCTTGATCGAACCAAAATCGATATCACAGATACACGTTGCAATGTTACTTAAAAATTCTGTATCATGGGAAACAATAATAAAGGCATTTTCAAAAGCATTTAAATACTCTGTCAACCATTCAATATGTTCTTGGTCCAAATAGTTAGTCGGCTCATCTAAAATCAAGACAGACGGTTTTTCTAATAGTAACTTTGCCAAAATGACCTTGATTTGATCTCCACGGTTTAAAGCTGCTAATGGTTGATCTGCATCGCTTATCCCAAGTCCTGTAATGGCTTTGTTAATATCGTTTTCAACTTGGTAAAAACCTTTCAGTTCCAAATTTTCTTGGTAAGTAGCTGCTCTTGTCAATAATTGGTCATCGCCCGTTTCTCCATAGGTTTCATAGAGTTTCAACATTTCTTTTTCCGTAGCAAATAATTCTTGATAGGCTGATTTTAAAAATTCATTGATGGTTAGCGATTGATCCATATCCACGTATTGGTCTAAATACCCTAATGTAGCCGCTGGATTCCACGATATCGATCCTGCATCTGGTAATACTGTGCCTAAGAGCATTTTTAGTAAGGTACTTTTTCCTGCACCATTTTTACCAACAATTCCCATATGTTCGTTGCTTCTTAAAGTAAATGAGCTGTTCTCATAAAGCTGTTTATCTGGTACTGCATACGTTAATTCTTTGACTTGTAATAATTCCATTTTATTTTTCCTCTTTCATTTGGTTTCATAGATTTTTACTAAAGAACATACAAAAAAGACCCATAGACAAAATGTCTAGGGCCTTATAATCTATATATTCTTCAGTAAATAGGTAGACTAAATACATAGCAAACTTGTGCTATTTTTTAGTATACGACATTTACTGATGAATAAGAAAAGCTCATAAGCTTTCCGATTAAGCTCCACACAACACTTCATCAAAAATAAGTTGTAGGGAGCTAAGAGTTGAAATAAATAATACGTACATTTGAAACACCTTCCTCAGAGGTACTCTACCATTTTGAAGAAATTTAGTCAACTTTCAATTTAATTTGAGTAATTATATTGAGTAAATGACTCCATTCCACAACATGGATTACTATACTTTTTGCAAACAATCAAAAAGAGACACGTATTACTCAAATCTCTTATTTCTCGTCTATTTGAATTTTTTTTATTTCAAAACTGTAATAAACGAATACTCTTTATCGATGTTGTTTTTTTCTTGATTATCGTATTATTACGTTATAACTAAAGGAGGTTTACAATGAATCAAGAAAAAAAGACCAAAAAATTTAAAAAACATGGCAATTTATACGCTTGGGTCACAACGATTATCTCGGAAATCGTAGATCGAATAATCTTCTAGATTTCATTTATATAGAAAAAAGGCATGAGAAAAAGCTTAATAGTCTTGTTCTCATGCCTTTATTATTGATCTTAGATTCTTTTTTTATTCAACTGCCGCTCTCTATTGATCCACACAATCTCCTCACCAAAATTACGCCAATCGCTTGCTCTTGGGGGCGCTAGCCAGATTAGAGTTCGTGCTGAAAAAGTTGTTTTAGAATGATAATCAGAGACGATTAAATCTGTATCTGGACGTAAGACTGGTTGAAAATTTATGCTAAAAGAATCAAAAATTTGAATTTGTTCTTTGATAAATTGATTATATGTTTCGCCTTGGGTGAAGTTCACATGGATATTTATCGGATGTTTCTCATTTTCCTGATCGTATTGTTGAGAAAGTACAAGTAATAAATTGAAAAAAAGAGATTTTTTACTATGTTTAAATGCTTCTTTATCTAGTTGATACATAAATGAATGGCAGACTTCAAATATGACTGGATAACGCTCATGGAAAAAATCTAAGTCTATCACACGTAGTGTAAGATCAATCAAAGGGGTAATAAATTGGTGCTGATAAATCGTCCTAGTTACATTAAGCCAACATTCTGGTTTTGTTAGTGTTAGCTGTGGATATAGACGAATTTGTCGCTCTAATTGCTGTTTATACTGTTCAACCGACTGATTTTCAAGGTCGCAAAATTCACTTCGGTAAATAGATAACTGGCTAACAATGCCTCTTACTTCGACTTCTTTTTCGCGGTTGGTTCCACTTAACGTCTGCTTGGTCCATTGATCTATTATTTGATATATCACGTTTTTTGTGTCAAAAGTGGCTGAGTGAGTAGGACTAGGCAAAAAATAGTTGTGTTTTCTATTCACTCTTTCTAACATAACAAATAAGTAATGTTTAAACAGATAAAATACCGTAACATCATTGCAATACACTTTAATAGATGCAAGTAACTCACTTACCAATACGTTATCTGATTGATTGTACAACTCATCTGAATCCTTGTAAATTCGATAAAAAAGCATCACAAAATAGTGACGGATCGTCCTTTCATCTCCAACTAGTTGGAATGTTTTGGATAATTTTATATCATATTGCACTAGCTCTTTTCGAATCCTATCAACAATTTTATAGACAACAGTGCGGCTCATTCCATGTTTTTCTCCGTATTTTTTGATCGAAGTAAATTGGTTAAAAAATATCGTTTGTAATAATGTAAATTCTAGTGAATGTTTTAAATAGCTTTCCTCAACAATGCTTGATGATATCTGAGAATCTTGAAATAAGATGATCTCATTACTTTGCTCGATCAATTCCATTTCATCAATCAACTGAAACCTTTTCAAGTCCTCATTTATTTCAATAATGTTCCTTTCTAGAAGGTATTGAGAAATAGTCAATTGCTCACATAAATTATCTTTACGTTCTGAAAATGAATAGTGCTGCTCCAATTTTCGAATAATAGATAGCTTTAAATTCGTTCGATCATCTAATAACAAGAAATCCATTTATACTCTCCTTGTCCCATACAACAGTGTCCCTGACATGAAACTCAACATATTTCCAAAACTCGTGGAATCTGGTAGATCCGCTCCACCGGGTGTATTTAGGTCTCCCTTTGGTTCAGTCGGTTCATTTTGCAACAGTTCATCATTCAACATGATTTTTGTTTGTGCCTCCATCGGAGAATACTGCTTCTTTTCTCTTTTTTTATGTTCGGAACGGATTGAAGGATTGACCGTTACTTTAGCAGTCGCATCGTAATTTTTGTAGGAAAATTTCACAAAATAAAGGCCAGTTTCTTGTGTATTGACGTTATGTTTGATTGTTACTTGGTTTAGTTCAAGTGGCTCGCCATCTCTGTCTTTTAATGAAACAACATTGTCTAATGGAGACCACTGTTCATTTTGTTTGATGACGATATCTTTCAATAACACTTCCGTTTGATTCTCTTTCACTTCAATTATAGCTGTTTCGACTTTTCCATCTATTTTGTATGTCATTTTATATTTCCCAGGTGTTGTTGCTTTTTCGCCATAAAAGGGTTCAAACTGGGTAAAAAGTGCGGATGAAAATAGTAACGCAGTTCCTACAATCAAAGGTTTCTTCTTCATTAGCTCAGCACCTCCAACGTTTGGGCCAACGGAGTAAAAGGCTGAACAAAAACAGTGTTTACACTGCTTCCGTCCTAGCCCCAATCCTCGCGTCCTTCAGTTAATCTGTTCTTCTTTTCCTTAGATAGATCACGCTAATTATCGTGATCCATACGGCTAAGAGTCCAATCAAACGAATAGAATCATTAACTTTTTCACCAGTGTTAGGGTACTTCCCTTGTTTATCTGGTTTCACAATATGAGTTTGATTCTTCGTTGTTGCATTTTGTTTAGATGCCGTTTTTTCAAGGACTGTAATTTTGGCTGTAGCAGTCAATTGTTTTTTGGCTGGTGCAACTTTTCTGCTTTTACTAGGCTCATTTGTTTCCGTCGTTTGAACCGTATAAGCAACGTTATGTTCGCCTTTTTCTTTAGTCTCAACTGTTCCAGTAACTTCTACTTCTTCAAAAGAAATTGCTCTGCCATCACGATCCGTTGCCGATACAAAGTTATCAGCACTCTTCCAATCGTCGCCAACATAAATTGTTGAATCTTTTACAACTAGTGTTGATTGGTCCGCTTTTACAGTGATTTTAGCTGTCTCTTTTAGTGTATCTGTGCCATAAATAACTTCATAGATACCGGCTTTTGTTGTATCTACCGTTCCTGTTACCTTGATATCTTGAATCGGACTATTATGACCATTTTTATCAGTTGCTGAGACAAAATTATCAGCAGCTTCCCAAGTATCTCCTACATAGATCGTAGAGTCTTTAACAGCAAGTGTTTCTTGTGTCGCGACAACATGGATGGTTGCCACAGCTTTTTTGCCTTGATTTTCATATGTGACTTTATTATCGCCTACTTTACTTGTGTCGACAGAGCCTGTTACAGTGAGTTGATCTAGGGAAATCGCTTTTCCTGTTTTGTCTGTTGCTTCGACGAAATTATCTGCTGATGTCCACTTTGTGCCAACTGAAATCGTTGAATCTTTAACTTTTAACGTCTCCTCTAAGATAACAGAAACAGTTGCTTTCGCTTCTTTTCCTTGATTATGATACGTAATTTCATACTCACCGACTTTTGTATTGTCGACAGTTCCAGTTACCGTGATTTGATCAAATGAAACTGGGTTGCCCTCTTGATCCGTAGCTTCTAAAAAGTTGTCTTCTGGCTTCCACGTATCCCCTACATAAATCGTTGAATCTTTTGCTTTTACACTGGTTTGATCAATGACTTCTTTAAGAGGAATATCAATTGTATTCTCATCTTTCGCCAATTTGATTATTTTACCATCCGTATATTCTTCATTGATCGTATACCCTTCTGGTATTTTGTTGGCTCTTAATGTGTATTCTCCAGACATGATGGCATCAACTTTATATTCGCCAGCTTCGTTTGTTTCAAACTCTGTTTTATTATTTGTCACATTGTCAATCAGTTCAAATGAAACATTTGGAATATTTATTGTTTGATCTTTTTCATTATACGTGTGAAATTGTGCTTTAGCCAAATAAACGATACCTTCTGCATCTCCTTCAGAGAATCTCAAAACAATAGGTGTTGTCGCTGTATTTCTACGCGTTTCTGTCATTTGTTCTAAATTATCCGCACTAATAGTAGTTTCTGTAGAAATTTGTCCAGCGTTTTTAGACACTGTATTGTAGGTAATCGTAATATCTTGCGTTAATGTATACTTTTCAAAAATAATTTGAGCACCTGTTGCTGTTTGCTTAACTGTATAAGCATCTTGCGGAACATTTGTTATAGCAATCGAATTTAAATCGATGCCAGCGTTCGTTGTTCCTTTGGTCGTAATAGTAAACGTTGGATTTTTGACTGTGCGTGTTCCATTATTGATATTTTTTGTTTTCACTTCATTTTTGGTGACATTCTTCAATGATTCATGGCTTGTTTGACTAGCTGATAGGATTTCTTTCGCTTCATTTTTTATAGAAACGGTCCCTGACATTATCTGATTGCTATACAATGGTTCGGCAGTACTACCGGTCACATTGATTGTTTTCGCATCGATCCAGCCATTGGCGTATTTGTATTCAATAATGTAGCGTTTGGAGGTCTTACCAAAATCGAATTTGTAACTATTTGTCGCTTCATCGAATGTAATTTTTGGATACGCTGCGCTAGTTGGCGCTAAAGGTTTATCGAAATAATAACCACGATCCCAATACTGTGGGTAAATTGATTCCACTTGGTCATTTGACACATCATAAATATCAAAAACTACATCTACGCCTGTAGGAATTTTAGTTGATACGATTAAAGAATCAAACGAATCATTTCTTGCATTTACTAAAAATTGATTACCACTCGTTTGTAATGTTCGTTCAGAATACAGTTTTCTGCCGGTTCTAACGGTTGTTTCCACAGCTTCATAGTTATCCGCACTTAAGGTCACTGCAAGTGTATCGACAGGGATACTTTTACTTTTTTCTAGACTATCTGGTACATAGTTAAAGCCTAGATCAAGATTAAATGATGTCGTGACTGGCGTTGTAAACTTAATAATAGAACCGCTATCAGTCGCTGTTATCGTATAATCTTTATTTAATTTGTACGTAGCGTATTCCCCTTTGGGTGCTCTTAATTGTAAGTAGTTTGGATGTTCGATTTTAATGGTTGCGTTCTTTACAGGATTTTTATTGCTTCCTTCGATTGCTATTGTTGTATCGCTCATGTAGGCTCCGTTTTGATCATAATTTCCCCAAGCGGTCTCGACATTGTTTGGGTTAATAATAGAGAGCGGCTGAAGGTATTGATCAGAGACGAACATGATTTCTTTTCCCCCATTCACAACAGGAGTACTAACCGTAATATCAATGTCTTTTTGTTCAAAAGGAATGCGTAGCTTTTCCGCCATTATTCTCAATACACTGTCTTTCGTTGCAGTCAAAACCAATTGATTTTCTTCTTTTTTTACATCAAAATAATCAGTGATTTGAACGTTTTTGTAAGCTGCATCAAAAGCGGAAAGTTGATAATCTGTAATCGGTTGTCCATTTTTGCTTTTCAAAATGATCTGTTCGCCCACTTTGGTTTGTGTAGGTAGATTGTACAGATAGAGATAATAATTTCCTTTTTCTTGGAAACTAGCGCTTTGTAGCGAACCTAAATTGGCTTCTTTTAAAGATTTTTGATCTTTACTTGTTTTTGCAGTAAATTCAAGTCCACTATATTGTCCGGATGAACGGTTTAAACTAACAGATCCTAATTTCGTTGTAGGATATTGATTGTAAAAACTATAAGAATAATTGGACACACTTTCTAAAGCTAAAGCACGATCGACAGATAACGCGTACGCTTTTTGTTGATCCATATTGTTTATCGTCACTGCTCCTCGGTATGCATTGTCCTCATCAATAGTGTAGTCCTTCTCTTTTTCTAAAAGTTGTTTTGAATCTGCGATCACATTCCCATTGATATCTACATCATATGAGAAAACACCGATTGCTTCTTTAGAGGTATTATAAAATTTTGCTCCTGGAGACTCTGACATCACTAATTCTAATGTTTGATTGCCTGATAATGTTCGATCTAAGTTATAATAAATATTCCCGTTGATTCCGTATTTATTTGTGGTTTCTTCATACTTGATCGGTGCGACCTCTTCATACAAATCAAAGTTATACTGATTAGTTGTTTGACCAGGCGTTTTGATCGTTACTAAAGGGGCTTCCTCTGTAAATACATAACTTTTCAAGTCTAAATTAAATTGTGTCTCCGTAATTCGTTGATTAAACGTGATCGTCAATGTTTTGCTTTGTGCATCGACTGACCAATGTGCCCCAACGTTTGCTACATCACCACTGATATCTGAATAGCCTAGGTGATCAGGTAAGGTCAACGTGTAAACTGAACCTGGTGCATAATCTTTATCTGCAATCACAAAATTCAATTTTGCTGTCACTGGAGTGCTATTCAATACTCTGTTTAACGTGCTTTGGTTGTATTCGACACCATCCATATTGGTCAGTGTTATGTTGGTTAAAATTTCGTCTTCGATTGCTATGTTTGTTTCTGCAGTTTTCGTTTTTGGGATTTGTGTATCAATTGTGTTTGCTTGCTCTGTGCCCTCCGCTGAAGTTGTATCCTCCACTTCATTTGGTAGCGGTGTTTCTGCTGATTTATCAGTTTCAGTTATCACTGTACTTGAGTTTTCTGATGATGATTCCAAAATGTTATTTTCTAAAATAGAGTCAGAATTCAACTCTGCTGGTGTGTCAACAGAAGCTGTATCTTGGGACTGTCCGTTTGTAGTTGTTGTTACCGCAAACGCATTCACCGTTGACCCAAAACTCTGTGCCAGTAAAACCGTAAGCATAAATATATGTAATTTTCTTTTTTTCATGATCAATCTCCTTATTATTAATTTTCCCATATAACTATATAATATACTTTTTTTAACATTATTATGATTATTTTTTTATATTTTAAAGAAAAACAAAAACATTTCCCGCTATTTTATTGTATAAACTCCTAAACATTCCTTTCCTTTTCTGAAAAAAAAAGACCCTTTCTGGAATTTTATTTTTTTTAGATTCAACTCATTCATTATTATTTTTTTAAAGAATAAGAAAAAGACTTTATTTTTACGAACATACGTTTTATAGTAGAAGAAAAGAAAAAGGAGCTAACTATGAAAACATCATTAACAACCCAGATGGAAGAAGTGCTCTATTATTATTGTCGGGAAAATGGAGATATCGTAGTGGAAGAAGTAACGATGCCAGATGACCAAGGGATTGTTGATACATTGAGTTGTCGCTTGAATGTGGGGAAACAATTCGAATGGCGCTGTTATGAATTAAAGGTCAGTAAAGCAGATTTTCGTTCAAAAGCAAAACTTTCCTTTATTGGAAACTACAATTATTTTGTCTTGCCCGCTGCTCTTTTTGAAAAAATAAAAGAAGAAATACCCAGCCATATCGGGGTCATGGTTTATCATCAATATCTTTCTGAAGAAGCTCAAAGATTACCTGGCTATTTTACAATAGAGAAAAAACCGCAAAGACAACCACTTTTGGTCAATGAGCACGAATTGCTTTTTCGTTTGATCACAGCTCAAGCTCGCGAAGTCGGCAAAGCGAAAAAAACCTCTCGCGGTTTACGCGTATTTTCGACGGATCAGCTATACAAAGAGTTAAAAAAAAGACAACCAGATTATGATTTGTTTGGTGGTGGTGTGAATTTTTATGATCGCTTTGTTGAAGATAGTTGTGATCAAGCAGTGGAAGCCTTAAAAAGTGAATTAGACGCCACACGCGAAGCCTATTTGGAACTAGAACAGCGTCTATTGGAGGGGAAATAATGTACTACCCTTATTTTCGCGGTAAGCAGTTTGACTTACTCGCTTTGACAGAATTGGTAGAAAAAAACTGCTTATCTAAAAAGATTCTGCCGATTATTGAACCCGTCAAAAATTCGAATACCTTAAAGAAATTCGTTGAGGTATTTCATAGGGAAAAACATCCTTTTTATCTGATTCAAAACCCTCAATCTGGTGATTTTCTGACTAAAGAAGGTAGTCTTTATTTAAACTCATTGCCATTGAACAAGGCAATGATCGTGGAACAGCCTATTGAAACGCTGAATGAACAACCTCAATTATTTGTAATCAGAAACTCAACTCCTGCATTACAAAGCGATTGGCTCGGGAATCATACCAAAGTCCTGATCCCAAAAGAATTTCGTCTACTGCAAAAAGTCAAAGGCGATAAGATTCTTTCCCAAGATGTCTTTACAAGGCTCCCTAAAATCAGTTTTTATCAAGAATGTCTTGATGAATTCTTTTCAGATACGCATTTGACCTTTCAACAAAACGGATTTGTCGGTTTTAGTGATTTTTCAATTGACAGCCGAATCTACTACGAACATCGATATCCATCAAAAATCTTGAGTTTGCATCTTGTTTATTTTGAAAATAGTATGCTGCGAATCCATCATTTCCTTTCAAGTGAAGAAACACCCTCGCAAAGAGACAAATTTTTTGAGGTCATGGACGAGATCCGTACATGGAAAAGTAAATTGTGTGGCGAGAACGTAACGTTAGGAATCGACTTATTGTTTGAAGCAGTTTCAAACGACAAATTTCCTGGTATGGGGGTTATGAGGAAAGCTGCTGTGATGCATCATATGGAATTGATGTCTCGATACATAGATCGTTTTGAATAAGAAAATAGGGCGCACATCAAAAGTAAAATCACTTTTGTTTCACACCCCAGATGCGAATAAACGGTGGGAGCAGAAGCAATCCCTTCTTGTTTCTCGGGATTAAACGCTTCTGTCCCATCCTCTATTTTACTATCCTTATTCCTTTTTGTTTCCAGGTTCCAGTTTGACTTTTTCCTGAAAAGTATTATTGATGTTTTGCGCCATTTTTTGTAGATTTTGAAGCAGTAACACGATCCAGCTAAATGCTAGCATGAACGATAATAACTCAAATGCCGTAAGTGAAAGATAACTAGTCCATTGAAATAACACAACAACTACGACTAGTGTTACTGCAATCATATACGAAATCGACAGGAATTCTTTCGTTACATTAGGTAATAACCACTTGATCCCCACAATCAAAATCACAATCAAATACACTAAATAACCCGCCACTTGATTATGAATTCCTTGAAATGGACCTGTTTCAGTATACGGAAATAATCCGACAGCCCCAAGATCCAGTGCCGTCAAGGTTAAGAGAATTCGCAAAATCGTTAATCGTCTACTATGTGGCATCGCTTTTTGTAATTCTACAAATAGCCCATCGATCAATGCCACCATCAACAATGAAGAAAACATCAACGTTAAATTAAATTGCCAACGACTTTTAGCTTCGATTGTTCCTAAAAAGCTAAAGTTGAATTGCCACCATTGATAATCTTTGTTTGTGATCATGGCAAGCAAAACGCCACCAATAATCACAAATATCAATAAATTAGTCAATTTAGCCGGTGTGATCGACAATGCTGAGTAAATCATAAAATAATTGACTAATCCGACAAACACAAAAAATAACAAGGTTGCAGTATAACGATCAAATGTCGCACCAATAAACACTATTCCAATTACTTTAAAAAATACTAATAATGTAAAAACTAAAATGACAACAAACGAAAGCAAGATTGTAGGAAAATTCCGCCAATAAATATCCTTCGACTGTGTTGTAACTTGATTTCTTTTCCCTTTAATAAAAAAGAGTAAAAAACTAAAAATACCACTTAAGACACCTAATGAAAGGACAAAATTTGCAATTGAATACGGACCTACTAACGCAATTTGGCTGTTGTTAGTATAAAATAAGTAGCCCAAAAATAGAATACTGAACACCGTTGTCGGAATCAAAAACCATCTTAGAGAGAGGGTCTGATTACCTGCCATTTTCTTTTTAGGCTCGATCACTATTTTTTGATCTTTGATACTTACTATTACATCATCTTCATTTTCTAAGTGAAACTCTTCTACTATCTTATCTGGCAGTGTAACACTAAATTGTTTTTCTTCCATGACTATTCCTCCTGAACTAATCTTAACATCTCATAAATAGTATAGATTTCTTTAGTATAAAAGCAAGTTTTAGGTAGCCTATTAGGCGAATCACCTATTAAAATATTATTTTATCTTTCATTATTGTTCGTTTTTATACGTAATAATCGATGGTTGATCTTTCGTTTTTTTCATATACTGATGTTAAATAATTATAAAAGGAGATTTTTATGTTAAAAAAAATGTTTGTTTCTGTTATAAGTTTAGTTGTTTTATCGGTAGGAGGAGTTTTTGCCTACAATAATTTTAAACATAAACCCGTATATGGGATTGTTCTTATAGACAAGGATGGAACAAAAATAAATGATTCAATCCATGCACAAAAAAAAGATATTGAGAAATCAGTCGTTGTTGAAGGAAAATGGATCGACAACTCCAAAACTCTTGCTTTAAACACAACTGATGCACAAAAATTAATTGCGTTTAATGCGTTCAAAAAAGTAACAGGTTCAAAAGAAAATTACAAATTCGAACCAATAAGAACGATTGCTCCGAACGAAACAGCGTTATATTCAAAAGAACATAACGCTTTGGTTACTGACGAAGCAAACAAAGCATTTCCAACAACTATTAATGAGTATGTTGTTTTAGGTGAGTCCTCTGCAACTGTCAATAATTTGTTAATTCTCCCAGAAAATCAATACAATGAATTTACTGGTTCTCCCATTTATTTAGGCGTTTTAAAAGTCAAAACAGATGCATCTAAAGCCCTAATCAATTATACTAAAATCGAACAGACGCAAATATATAATGAGAGTGGGGCCTAAACGTCACCATTTGCTCCTACTCCCACCGTTTATTCGCATTTAGGGTGTGAAACAAAAGTGCTTTTTACTTTTTTCCCACACCCTTCCTATTTATTTGGTGAAGGAGAGTTAACTATCATGCCATTCGTTATTGTATTTTGTGTTTTTGTTATTATTGGTAGCCTAATCCTACTAAAAGAACGTCGTAGTTTTTTTGGTGGGATGATTTTCGCGTTTGGGGGCTTGTTTCTTACGTTGACTTTATTGATGATGGGATTGTTAAAGGTAAGCGAAATTTCCGCAAACAGCTCTACCCTGGTTCTTATTATTGTTTATGCGTTAGTTCCACTACTATTTTTGGGTATGTGTGTCTTTTTTATTTTTAATACACATACGATGCAGACAAAGGAAGGCCGCAGTGTCACCGCTAAACTTTCCGCATTATTGGGGATCAATCTACTTATTACAGTTCCTGCTTTTTTCTATTTATGGTCAGTTGGATCTAGCAAAATCCCTGCGTTATTCTTTTCATTTTTGATTTTTGTCTTGTTAAGTGATTTACTTTTTTCTTTTCTATTTACTTGCTATTTATTTTATTCTTGGATGTACCAAATGATCCCTATCAAAAAAAAGGTTGATTATATCATTACTTTAGGTTCAGGTATCACAAGTGAAAATGTTCCTCCATTACTAAAAAGCCGATTAGATAAAGCCATTGAGTACTATCATAAAAATTCAAAAGCTAAAATTATCGTTAGCGGCGGACAAGGAGCGGACGAGCCTGTCTCAGAAGCCTTTGCGATGAAAAAATACTTATTGTCACAGAACATACCAGAAACTCAAATTTTAGTGGAAGATCAATCAACGACAACTTTTGAAAATATGTCCTTTTCAAAAAAAATTATTTTTGAAGATTGGATGGTTGAAAAGCGAGAGCCAACTATTTTATTCTCAACAAATAATTATCATGTGTTACGCGGTGCTTTATATGCAAGAAAGGCGCATTTAAAAGCTGAAGGGGTTGGTGCCCCAACTGCAATGTATTTCCTCCCGACTGCACTTATTCGTGAATACATTGCCTTGTTAACGCAATATAAATGGTTTACACTGTCTATGATTTTAATCTGTTTGGCATTCGTGATTTATAGTCAATTGCCTATCTAAAAACTAAGGATATCCGAAAAAAGTAGCGACCCTATTGAAAGGTCGCTACTTTTTTCACCTTCTATAATGTTTTTTTCATACAAATACATAAATCATCCTCAACAAACTCGCCATAATTTGAAACGATTCGGTAGCCATGTCTTTCATAAAAACGAATAGCCCCTACCATTTCTTTGCCTGTTTCCAACACTGCTTGTTGGTAGCCCTTTTCTAGCATATCCCTTTCCAATGCCTGGATGATTTTTCCAGCTGCTCCATTTTCACGATACGTTTGTTTTACATACATTCTTTTGATTTCTGGTGTTTGCTTATCTAACAGCTTCCAGCAACCACACCCAACTGCTTTCCCATCATCATATGCGACAACTGCATAAGACATCTCCGCTAAATTATGATGGTTTTGGTAGCGTTGAGCCACCTCTTTTCCCCATTCTTCATCGAAGAAGTCATTCAGCTCCTGAATCAAACTTAATAAATCAGGATTTGTTGTCTTTACTTGTTCTATTTTGAGTGTCATTTGGTTCCTCCATTTTTTTATTTTTTTCCCCCATTAGGCCTTGCTTCAATTATACCTATTCCTATAGCAAATAAAAAACCAGAAAGATCAGATAAATGAGTACCATCTTATCTGACCTTTCCTTCTCTAGTTTTATTGAAGTCGTTCTGGCATCATGCCTTCTAAAAATCCCCAAACACCATTACTAATTCGTAACTCATCTCGATCATAGTGAGACAGTTCTGTTCTGATTAGATGATCTTGATCATCTAGTACTTTTTGAGCCCAATGAGGATCGATCAAAATTGCTCGTCCCACGGCAGCCAAGTCTGCAGTTGCTAAAACCTCTTTTGCATCTGCCCCATTCCGAATATCGCCTACACCAATCAGTGGAAGACGATCGTTAATCGTTTCTTTTATATAAGCTATGATTGGTTTTTCTTGATATGCCTCACTAACTGAATGATTTCTATAATTACCGATTGATAAATGCACGTAATCTAAGGGTTTATTGGCTAATTGATCGACTAAGAACAATGTATCCTGTAAACGAATACCTGGTTCTTCGTATTCTTCAGGTGAAAATCGATAGCCCACGATAAAGTCTTTCACATCTGATCGATCGACAACTTCTGTTACGCCATCAACCAAATCATTGATAAACTTGAAGCGTTTTTCGAGTGTCCCGCCCCACTCATCCGTCCGACGGTTAGAATGTGGAGAGAAGAATTGTTGAATCAAATACGTATTCGCTCCGTGAATTTCAACACCATCAAACCCTGCTTTTATCGCTCTTTCTGTTGCTTGTTTAAAACTTTCTATTATTTCAAGAATTTCTGTTTCTGTTAACTCTCTGGGTGTTTGTGCATCAGGTCTTTCAGCTGCAACCGCACTTGGTGCAACAGGTTGACTACCATGTAATATGTTAGAATCTGTCATTCTTCCAGCATGGAAAATTTGCAAAATGGCTTTCGTCTGGTTCTTTTTAATCGCTGCCGCCAATTTAGCTAGCCCTGGAATAAAGCGATCCTCATACACACCTAATTCTCCGTCCCAGCCTTTCCCATTTTCATGAACATTTGCTGCTGCTGTGATAAATGCTCCTACTTCTCCTGAACGCAAGCCATAATATTCAATTTCATCATTTGTTACAACGCCATCAAAAAAAGACATCTTAGTGGTCATTGGTGCCACAACAAGTCGATTTTTTAAGTGTAATCCTCTTTTAAATGTGAATCCTGTATCTACGTTATTCATTCAAATTCCTCCCGACCATAAACATGCATGCGCATGCAACTAAATACATAATAAAGAATAAAAGACTAAAAAGCAACTCTTTAGTCTTTTAAATAAAATACTTTTTTAAAATAGCCTCTACTTCTTGCTCAACAGATATTACTAGATTTTCCCCTTCATTGGTTAACTCTACATAGACACCACGTTTATCATCTGCACAATTTTTTCTTGCAATAACCGCAGGAGTTCTGTCTTCCAACCTGTTGATTAAACGGGACAGTGCACTTTGGCTCAAACATAAATAATTTCCTAAATCATTTAACCTCATATGACGGCCATTTTGTTTAAGTTGATATAAAGCATAATACTCACTTGTTGTAAGTTGATTATTTTTCTTCAACATGTCTTCTAATTTTTTTTCAACAATGGACTGCTTCTTTGTATAATCCAACCATTGTGATATAAGAGGTGTTTCCATTTGATCATTCCTCGCAGATTATTCTCTTAAACTAGTTACATTTTGCTTTCTTTTGGTGGAAAAGTCAACGTTTTAAGAAACTTACTAATTAAGAAAAAGCCATGAACCTCAAGGGCATGACTTTTCCTAGTTCCTTATTTTACTTTAACCTGCGTTTAAAATCCACATAAAGCCTACAAACACAAAGAATAATCCATACATGATTGGTGATACTTCTTTCCCACGTTTTGCAGCAATCATTGTAATTGGATAGAAAATAAACCCTAGCGCAATTCCATCAGAAATACTGTAAGTCAATGGCATTCCTAAAAGAATCAAGAAAGAAGGAATGGCAATCTCCATTTCTTTCCATTTGATTTGGCTAAGTGATTGAGCCATTAAAACACCCACAACAATTAGCGCTGGCGCTGTTACTTGAGAAGTCACGACTGAAAGCAACGGCGAGAAAAATAGTCCCACGATGAAGAACAGACCTGTTGTTACAGCAGTCAGCCCAGAACGTCCACCGACTGCAATTCCTGCAGAAGATTCTACATATGCTCCAACAGGAGAAGTTCCTAAGAGAGAACCAGCTAACATCGCTGTTGAATCAGCCGCTAACGCTTTTCCAACCCGAGGCATTTTATTGTCTTTCATAAAACCGGCTTGATTCGCTAAACCAACTAAGGTACCCGCCGTATCAAAAAATGTCACTAATAAAAATGTTAAAACCACGACCCATAATTGGAGCGAATTTATGTCCCCCACATGCTTTAAAGCAACTAAAAACGTTGGTTTAAGACTAGGCGCACCTGAAATAATTTTAGTAGGCACTTCAATCAAACCTGTTACTAAACCTAAAATAGTCGTTGCTGTCATCCCGATAAAAATCCCCCCTGGAACGCGACGGACCATCATAATTGCTGTAATCGCTAAACCAAAAATAGTCAACCACGTCGTTCCAACATTCAATGGACCTAACGCAACTAAAGTCGATTCATTTGAAACTATGATGCCACCTTCACTCAATCCAAGAAACGCAATAAATAACCCAATCCCACCAGAGATAGCATATTTTAGATCTGCTGGTATTGCATCAATGATCAACTCACGTAATTTAAATATAGTGATCAAAATGAAAATCAATGATGCTACAAAAACACCTGCCAAAGCTGTTTCCCAAGGAACACCCATCCCCACACAAACGGAATAAGCAAAAAAAGCATTGATCCCAAGCGCTGGCGCCGTTGCAATTGGGTACTTCGCAAAGATTCCCATCAAAATACACCCTAATGCACTTGCTAAAGCAGTCGCAGTAAAGACGGCTCCTTCATCCATCCCAGAAGCACCTAGCACAGTTGGATTAACGAATAGAATATACGCCATCGAAATAAATGTCGTAAACCCAGCTAAAAATTCTCGTTTGACCGTCGTATTTAACTTGTCGATCTCAAAATAGGAAATAATTTTTTCTTTCACCTGATATCCTCCTAAAAATCTGAATAATAAATAATTCATAAAAATGCACTGCATTACTTAAACAACGTGTTCAATCATATAATAAACAGCTAGATAAGTAAATACAAAGACTAAAATCTTGCCTTAATCCATACTATTCTAATATACGTAAAAAATGAGGCTAAGGCATAACTCTACGAGTCATATCTCAACCTCAAGAAATCCGAATAAACGGTAGGAGCAGAAGCAAGACTTTCGGAAATTACCTGAAACAACGAAATAATTATGACAAATCCTCTCCATCTAAACGCTGATTCAACAGACGAGCAACCACGTATACCACGATGATAGCAATCACAGAACCGACAGCGACATCACTTAGAAAATGCGCTCCGATCCGTACCCTAGACCAAGCCACAAGACAACCAAATAGACTTGTCAAAAGTACAATATTCCAACGTTTCTTCTTATTAGAAGGAGCAACGAACAAAGGTAGATATAAGGCTAACCAAGCTTGCTCTGAATGTCCTGATGGAAATGACTTATGGCCATTTCCGCCATTAATACTCCACCAATTCGTAAAATTATTCCAATTACTTTGCAGTTCGTACGGTCGAAATCGGCCCCAAAGATTTTTCATTGCGTCCACTATCGTGTTAGCCGTATATACAGCAACGATTGCGCCTAGGCCAACCAAGAGCAATCGATTTAGCTCCAGTTGATTTTTTCCTTTTAGCCATCGTTTACAGAGCAGACACCCTGCCACAAAGAGAACGAATGAAAGAATCACGAGTACTGGAAAGAACCAATTTGGATAACTCATTGATCCACCGCCATCATTGTTAGCTGCCCCAATCGGTTGATTCGCTTGGTGATTATTCAGTGAATTAACGGTATAAAAAAGCATAATTTTAACCATTTGCCAAATTTGGTAGAAACCAGCAATAATAGCAATAACATAGATACTCCCTTTATCGAAGGCTGGTAAATCACTCTTTTTTGCATAATAGATAAAAATTTGAGTTGCCATAAACAGAATGATACCTGGAAAAATCAATCCATAATTTTGGAAAAAAGTCCCAAACAACGATTCTTGATTCATGATTCCTTGACTGATTTGCTTATCACCTATCCCACCTATCAACAACAAAATCCCTAAACTTACAAGTGTAACAAGTTCTCTTTTTTCTTTTATAAAGTTCATTTATGAACCTCCTCTCTAACCTAAATTGTAAAAGAGATTTGTTGCGTTCTAGTATGATCTTCGTATAGATTTCGTTAAGATTGAGTAAAGTTTTAGATGAAAATTAGTGCTAAAATAAAAAAATCACCGCTACATTCATTGTTTTATGGCAAATACTTTTATCCTATATTTATATAGAGCACAACAACTAAAAAAACTGAGGATGGGAGCAGAAGCAACTCCTTGGGAAATAAACACTTCTGTTCCAACCTCAGTTTTTAACTTTTTTTTAATTTACAAGCTTTAATTTTGCACATCTTGTTCCAACAAAGACAAGAAAAATAATAATGAAAGCTCCCATCGTTGCATCACTAAAGAAATGACAACCTAACAATACTCTGCTGATTGCAGTAATAGCACCCCAAGTCACACCAAAAATCAATAATCTCTTACGTAATTTAGTATTTTTTTTGCTAGCATATAAAGGGAAAAATATAGCAAACATACTTTCGCAAGAATGCCCTGAAGGAAATGACTTGTGTCCAGTCGGACCATTCATTTTGTACCATGGTGTAAAATTATCTTGAACACCGTTTAGCTCATACGGACGAACACGACCCCATAAAATTTTGATTTCTTCTACACACATTAGATAAACAAACGCCACTGCAATCCCTAAAATAGCCACACGCATCAATCGATCAAATTCTTCCGCTGATTTATGACTTAACCATTTTTGAACAATTAGTGTTGCTATAGCAAAAACAACGAAACAAATAATGATATTGATTCCTGTGGAAAGTGTGGGATTGATTCCTCCATCATTATTCGCTTGACCGATTGGACGATTGTGTTCTAAATTTTGAATTGAAGATAATGTATATTGGATAGCAAATTTTAAATAATACCATATTCCATAGAGAGAAAGAGCCGTTCCTGCCGCACCAATCAATAATTTTGCAATTGCAGGTTGACTCGATCGAACCGCATACTGCATGATAATTTCCCCACTCATCATGATCACGACACCTACAGGAAAACAAGCATAATTTTGTAAAAACGTTGCAATATATGAATTTTGACTCATCACTGCATTTGAGATAGCTAAGTCGCCAAAGCTACCAATCCCTAGTAAAACCACAAATATGGCGATAACAATTGCAATTCTTCTACTATCTGACACTTTTTCCAACATCTTTAATTCCTCCTAATTATAAAAGTGTAATGGGCTTATTTAGCTTCGACTGAAAAATAGCTATATCTAATTGAGGGGCTCTTTCCAATTAAATGTTAGCGTTCCCTAAAAACTCGTCAATCTTTAGCAATCTAGGCGTATGAATCAAAACTCACTACTAACTTTTGGTATTGATTATTATTAACTCATTCACAAATAATAGTTTACCACTCATCGACATAAATTACCATACAAATTGTAAATAATTTAGTCCAATTTTTATGTGTGAGATTTTCTTTGGTAATCAAAAAGGAATCACAGAGCTCCTCCCTCCATGACTCCCAGTATTTGATCTTTGTAATTCGTATTCTATTCATCACTTTTATTCTAAAGGTAGCTAAATAGAATCAAGAGAATAGCCAAGGTTTTCCAATTTAATTCTTTGTGTTACATTTCCTTTTTTTGATTTGGTTTCGTGCAAAGATGATGATTGGCAAGTAATTAAACAGAAAACTCACTCTCTGACAAAGACCAATCTGATTCAATACAGGCAACTGATTGATTGTAGGAATTCGTGCCAAACCATATATACTTGCAAAAACAATACTAACTAAAAACAACATCAAATAAACACCACTTTCCCTTTTTTCCTCTCTTTTTTGATACAGTAAATATAAAAAAAGTGGAAAAAGAAGGAAGCCAATATACCCTAAACCAGAGCCAATATTATGGATCCAAGTAGATAAATTCCAATTTGCTTGCTCAGTATCAATGCTGAATAAGCCAGTAAAAATACAATCTCCAACTCCATAAAAACCGATTGCTAACGCCAGCAAACTGGCTAATTCTCGCGAGGTGCTCTTAAATGTTTGGTACACTGATGGAATTGCCAAAACGAATAATAAGCCAGACACTACAGACCAAATCAAAAATTCTTGTCTGACGGGGCTGTCAATATCACCAAACACACTAATTACCATAGTCTTTTGGTTCATATTTGGGTAAAAAATCCCCAGAATGTAAGGCGTTAAAAAATCGCTTATTGCACCGAATAATAAAAAGTAATTGCCATATTTTTTTAACCCGTTCATTGTGATCCTCCTAGTTTATTTTTCTATCTGTTTAGTCATTCTAATTATACGCAATTATGAGGTAATTTAATAAAATTTATTCTTTAGTTCGAAAAAAAATGGTGTTTCTTTTGCCTTTCATTTTAGCCCTCTGTTAGCGAATGTTTTCACAAATGGTATATATGAACACAAAAAAATAGGCAGCCACTCATTAAATCAACCATCTATTAGGAGGAAACTACTATGTTAACTAGTGATATTCTAGCACTGCGTATCCAAATGCGTGAAATGCTGAAAAGCGTGATACTTTTATGGAGAAAGGAACTGTATCGTTTTATATGATGTATTTAAAAACCCAACGATTCACCGTGGTAAACTTCAACTATCGTTTAGCGCCTGATTTCAATATCCTGCTACTTTTGAAGATACCAATTTATTAGAGATGAAACTAAAACGATTACGAGTCTGAGTCCTGTAGTATTGAAGGATGGATAATAGTCACTATAACCTAAAAAAGCCCCAATAAAAGGACAAGTATTACCTCGTCTTATTATTAGGGCTTCTTTTTTCTGAAATCGCTCATAGTTATTTAAGCCTTTATCTCAGCGCTTATCAGATTTAGTTAAGAAGTTTTTATTCATTCCATGATTGCATTGCCCATTCAGATGCATACTCTTCACCAGCAGTTAAATCATATTGGAGCAAGCGATAATCTTGCAATAGTTCTTTTTGTTTGTTTGTTAATTTATCTTCTGTGATTGACTCATTTTTATTAGTAACAAAGATTTTTTGTCCATTATAATTATTCGATATACTAGCTGAAGGATCCGTTGTGGATGCTAAAATATCATTTGTAACTCTTGTCATTAATGCATAAAATGGCGTTATTTTAACATTTGCTTGTTGTAATGCTAGCGCCGGGAAATTGTATGGAGAAACAATTTTTTTATTTACCTTTTTACTTCGTTCTCGACTATAGCGATTACTATAAATAAAATAATCTGTCTCGTGCTGAACTAAACCATACTTGCTCATATTATTACCACTATAAATCGAAGGTAGATGGTCACCATAAAAGACAAAGGTAATCGGTTTTTCAATCTTATCCAACTCTTTTATAAACTCTTCCACTGCTTCATCAGTATAATGAATACCTTGCATAAAAGTGCTTAGTTCTTGTTGTCGATCTTTCACCACAGCTGTGCCGCTAAACGAATAATTATTTTCATGGTAGAAATTTTCTTTATACGGCATATGATTTTGCATCGTAGATAATTGGATAAATTGAGTTTTATCAAAATTATCATTGATTTTTTCCAAGGTCTCTTTATACGCTGACGCATCAGAAATATAAATATGATCATCGATTTTGTCTTCATAAGTCAGTTTATCCGGACCATCTACGTAATAAAATTTATCAAAGCCAAACTTATTGAATACATTTTTCCGATTGTAAAGACTCGCAGCATATGGATGGATAGCGATACTCTCATCAAATAGATTTGTTATATTAGGAGAAATCTGCTGTTTTTCCACCAATTGAGTATATGGCGTTGGTAAGGTTGGAGAAAGATTACTAATGTCCAAACTTGTTAATGAACTCCATTCCATATTGGCTGTTCCACCGCCGTATCCATTTGACAACATCCAGCCGCTCGTATTTTTCTTCATTGTTTGACGAATATACGGTATCGGATCATTCTCTATCGTCAGATTAGGCACTCGCTTTGGATCACTAAAACTTTCACTTAGGTTGAAGACAAATGTTTCATTCTCAGCCCATTCTAACCGGTTACTATTAATCTCATTCGCTTCTTTATCGTACTTTTCCATAATTTTTTGGATTGCTGTTTCCGAATACCCTGCTGGCTTATCCATAATCGTAATATCGATATTATTCAAAAACTGAACGATAGGTCCATTGATTTGAGCACCTAATTTCTGATTATAAAAATAACGATTCACTCTAAAAAAGTTAAACATTAAATAAGATGGTGAATTTTTATGGTTGACGAAAAATAGACTTGAAAAAAAGACGAGTATAACTATCATCACAGTGATTCTTTTTTTCCCATTTGGTTTTAAATCGTATAACTGTCGTGCTCTTCGTTCTAATAAATAACTGGACACAGCTAATACGAAGACAACGATCACCCCGATAAGAATCACAAATGGATTGACCATATCAAGAATTTCTTTGATCCCAGTCAACATTTTTAGATCTGCTGGTAATACAGGCTCTTCACGTAATGACATCTTAAGATAATTGGAAATAGTAATCAATAAATCAATCATCAATGTCAGGACAAACGAGTGCCAAAATTTATTCGTAAGAACAAATAACAACAGGAAAAACATCATGATTATCAAAACATTCAACACGATGGGTGCTTGTCTCTTCAGTAAAATAAAAGCATATGAATTAACAGTATCTGCTACACTTACCTTTATTTTAGATTCAGAAATCAAAAACATCTGGACAATTGTAAAACCATAAAAGAATGCAGCGGTTAACACCAGTCGGCGTTTTTGAGAGAGCCATTTAGACACTGCTAATACCTTATTCTTCACTTCATCAACTGATTCAACCCTCACTAATTTTTCCAACCATTTAAACACGGGTGTTTTTTGAAACAAGAAATTAATGATTGTACACAAAACGGCTGCACCTAGCCATAGGACTGACGAGAGGATGATTGCTTTAAACCATAGAGCACCTGATTTTTCATAAGGTTTTCTATAAAATGTTCCGATGAAATAGGTGGCTACAGGCGAATTAATTGCGACTTGTGTACTTATTAACGTCGTTGCAATTATTGAAACGGGTACATTTAGTTTAAGTCTTTTCCTACTTTGCAAAGTAGCAAATAAACTTAGGGTATAGTACATCCCTAGAACGGAAAACGGCACACAAAAACGAAGCGCTGTTGATGCATCTCCGCGCATAAACATGGAAATCTTGGTCATAACAAAAATGGAACTGATTAACAAGACTCCACTAAACAATAAATGCAGAATAGGCAAGCGTACTTTTTGAACTAAGTTTAACCTTTTTAAGGCATATCCTACAAAAAGCAAATAAAAGATCCATACAACATTTTTCCCACCTTGAGCAGACCAAATGTCTTTACTAAACAAGGTTGGTAACAATACAAACATTGATGAAGTGAGCAGCAACCCACTTTTTATTTGCTGATCAGAATTGTCATCCCACCAACGAACGATCTTCGGTAAACATAACAAAGCCAATACACAAGAAACCGCATAACTATAATGGTTTTGGCTGATTGGAAAGAAAATCGACCAATAGTCTTTCACGTTCAACGACTTTTTAGTAACATAGAAAAAAATATTTACTAATAAAGACGTAGCAACGTACATCAAATAATAACTACTAATGTTTTTTAAAACTTTCTTGTCCTTCATTTTACTCGAATTGAATCCTAGATAGATCGGAAAAATATTTACTCCGACCATCACAATTGTATTTATCGTCTGATAAATATAAAACCGACTTGCATAACTACCATACTCTGGAACAACCGTTGCAGATTGCAACACCCTTTGAATCACCATGAACAGACAGGCTACAATTATTGGAATATAATTTAGCCTTAATGACTTTTCTTTCACTACAAAATCTCCCTTTACTAATTAAATCTAACTCCTAATTTATTTCGTACATTCGCTAGTATAGCATAAAAATACACAAGTAAATCACAAATATCCGCATTTTCTTGAGAAAATCAGATTTTCAAGATTTTCTCAGTTCGTTTTTCACAAGAAAATGATCGATTTATCGTTCAAATAAAAAGTATTAGGCGCCCAGGTAAAACTTGCGCGCCTAATACTTTTTGTTATAATTACCAGACCTTTCTTCACTGTTTTTTGTTCATAAAATAGTGAAAATATTTTTTATCGCTGTACTTACTTCCCACATGTCATTTTAACCTGGTGCTAACGACAACTTTAAACACAGAATACTATCTCTCTAAGTATTTGCGTTAACAATCAAGTATTGCTTTACGATGATTTTACTAAACACACTTAATAATAAACCTCATCTAAAAACAAGCCTTGTGCTGGGACCGTCATTCCAGCTTCACTCCTGATTTTACTTTCAAATACTTCATCAATAACCTCTAATTTCATTGTGCCAGATCCGATTTCTAAGATCGTGCCCATAAGAATTCTAACCATTTTATGCAAGAAACCATTCCCAACAAAGGTAAAATGAATCAGATTCCCTTCTTTTTGGATTGATAATTCATCGATTGTCCGAGTCGTAGATTTTTTCGTCTTTTTAAGAGAAGAAAAACCAATAAAATCATGGGTCCCAGTTAACTTACGACAGGCTTCATTCATTAATTCAAAATTAAGTTCTTCAGAATAATGGAAACTATAATTACGTTCAAAGGCAGAAGGAATTGTATTGTTCCAAACATAGTAACTATATTGTTTATCTTTGGCATTATATCGAGCATGAAATCTTTCGGGGACTTCTTCTGCTTTTTTTACAACAATGTCTTGTGGCAAATAACGATTTAGAAAGTCAATCATCTCAGACAGCACCATTTTACTATCTGTTTTAAAATTCGCAATTTGCCCTCTTGCATGCGTTCCAGCATCCGTTCGACCAGAACCAATGATTTCAATTCTTGTCCGCGTCATTTGTGTTAAGATATTTTCGATTTTCCCTTGAATTGTTTTATCCGAATCACCTAGTCTTTGCCAGCCCTGATACCTAGTCCCATCATATTCGATCGTTAATTTAATATTTCTCATCGTATTCGTTTACTCCTCTTAAAATGCAATTTTTCTTTCGTCCTACTAGTATTCCTTTCTATTATAACAGATTCAGTAGCATCACTTTGTTTTAAAAATAAATCACCTTGACATTCCATTTGTGTTCCTCTATATTAAACATAGACATCTATCTATATTCAGGAGGAATCGATATGGATTACGAAAAAATTTCTTTAATACTCAAAGCTATGGCTGATCCTAAACGAATGAAAATCATCGATTTGCTATCTTATAGTAGTATGTGCGCTTGTGACGTATTGAAGCACTTTGACTTTACCCAGCCAACGCTTTCTCATCATATGAAAGTGTTAGAAAGTGCTGGGATTGTCTCTGTAAGCAAGCAAAGCCAATGGCATCATTATAGTTTAAGAGAAGACTTTGTAAAAGAGTTTATGGGCTCTATGGTGCAATTACTTTCTGACAGCAGTTCAGAGTGTCTTTGCCAAAATACAAAAGAGTTAGAAGGAGACATTGATTAAATGACGTATGCACTAGAAATAAACGACCTAAAAAAAATCTACGGTAGTGGTGTCGAGGCCCTCAAAGGTATCGACTTAACTGTAGAAGAAGGCGATTTTTACGCACTTTTAGGACCAAATGGCGCTGGGAAATCAACTACAATCGGTATTATCACCTCGCTTGTCAACAAAACATCTGGGAAGGTAAAGGTTTTTGGTTATGATCTAGATAATGATTTAGTTCTTGCCAAACAACAGATTGGGCTCGTTCCACAAGAGTTTAACTTTAATCCATTTGAAACAGTCGAACAAATCGTGATCAACCAAGCGGGCTACTACGGCGTCTCGAAAAAAGATGCACTGAAACGTAGCGAAAAATATCTGAAGCAATCAGATTTATGGGAAAAACGAAACGTCCGTGCCAGAATGCTTTCAGGTGGTATGAAACGTAGATTAATGATTGCACGCGCTTTGATGCATGAACCTCGCTTACTTATTTTAGATGAGCCTACAGCAGGAGTCGATATTGAATTAAGACGGGAAATGTGGGATTTTCTAAGAGAGTTAAACGAAAATGGTACTACAATCATTCTAACAACCCACTACCTTGAAGAAGCTGAAATGCTTTGTCGAAATATCGGAATCATCCAATCTGGTCAGTTGATTGAAAATACTAGTATGAGAACACTACTAGCCAAATTACAATTTGAAACCTTTATCTTTGATCTGGCTCCTTTTGATAAGGAACCTGAAATCATAGGGTACAAAAGTATCTTTGAAGATGAGCAAACCCTTGAGGTAGAAGTCGAACGTAATCAAGGATTGAACGGATTGTTTGAACAGCTGACTACACAAGGGATACAGGTACTTTCCATGCGTAATAAATCCAACCGTTTAGAGGAGCTATTCCTTAAAATCACGGACGAAAAACACCCGATGGATGCCAGTTATTAAGCTAAGGGAATAGTTACGCTAGGAGAATCAGATTGGTTTTTCTTTTTGAAAAATCACTACATTGATATGAATAAGGAGAATAAAAATGTTTAAGTTATATTTCACGGCTCTCAGAAGTCTTGCAGTAAAAGAAACCAATCGCTATCTGCGAATTTGGGTACAAACGTTGGTACCACCAGTAATCACTACATCACTTTATTTCGTTATTTTCGGAAACCTGATTGGCGGACGGATTGGCGAGATGGGCGGATTTTCTTATATGGAATTCATCGTCCCTGGACTCATCATGATGTCTGTCATCACAAGCTCTTATGCCAATGTCTCTTCCTCATTTTTCTCACAAAAGTTTCAGAAAAATATTGAAGAACTACTAGTTGCTCCAGTTCCAACGCACATTATTATTTGGGGATTTGTCTTCGGGGGACTTGGCAGAAGTATTCTAGTCGGTACACTCGTCACAATGATCTCCCTATTCTTTGTCCCCCTTCACGTTTATTCTTGGTCTATTGTGATTATTACCCTTCTGATGACCGCTATTTTATTTTCATTGGCAGGTCTCTTAAATGGTATTTTCGCACAATCTTTTGATGACGTATCGATTGTGCCAACTTTTGTTTTACAGCCTTTAACCTATCTTGGTGGGGTATTTTATGCAATCTCAATGTTGCCGCCGGTCTGGCAGGCTATTTCAAAAATCAATCCAATCGTGTATATGATTTCAGGTTTTAGATACGGTTTTCTTGGAACGATCGATGTACCAATCCTATTTTCTCTGATTATCTTGATTCTTTTCATATCAGTACTTTATGCCGTTTGTTGGTATTTGATTGATCGAGGGCGTGGTTTGAGAAGTTAACGATGCTATCTATGAGTATTTTTGAATTTTATTGAAATATAATGAAGCACGTCTCTAAAAAAAAGAGAGACGTGCTTTATTTTACATTCCCTATTTGGAAATAATTGTCATTTCTTTACCTAGATCAGAATCTGCTTTATCCGTAATCAAAATGACTTCATTTAATTCAAAAGATTTCACCGCAGATGTTTTATGAAACTTAGAACTATCACACAGTAGAAATGCTTTTTTCGCATGATCAATTACAGTCTTCTTCTTGATTGCTTCTACTAAATTAGGTGTTGTTACTCCAAATTTCAAATCGATACCATTTGCGCCTAGAAAGGCCTTATCAAAAACATATTTTTGGATATTTGCTTCAGCTAACGGCCCACTTAATGAAGAAATTTTAGGATCGTAGGTTCCACCTAAAATCGTGACTTCCGCTTCAAACTCTCCTGTCAATCTAAGTACATCCGTATTGGTCGTAATGATCCGAATCTTTTTTTTAAGTAATTCTCTTAGAAGCGTTGTACAGGTTGAGCCTGAATCTAAATAAACCGTTTCTCCAGCAGCTACTTCACGAGCAGCTAGTTCAGCTATATAGCGTTTTTCTTTCATTTGTAAACTAGCTTTCGTTGCCATCGGTAACTCTGACACACTTGAAGAAATCTTGACAGCACCTCCTGATAAAGTCTGTACTTTGTTTAGTCCTTCTAGTTCTTTTAAATCACGTCTAAGAGTTGAAATTGATACTTCAGGTATTAACTTTTGTAATTCCTCAATTCTGATCAACTCTCTACTCTCTAGTATTTCAATAATTTTTTCTTGTCGAATGTATGGAATCATAAGAAACTCCTTTCATTTTTTTCATTACTATTGCTTGCAAGAAGATTACCCATTCTTAAAATACCATAAATCTGGATAAATAGTAACGAAATCAATGCATTTGAAAGAAGTTATTTTTAGATGTTACGATAACAGTTCGTCTTTCTCTGTAAACATATAGGCTAACACGGCTGACGTAACTAGTGAAATAGCTAATCCAATCATAGCCTGAATAAAGTTTGACGCATTATCTGTCACAAAAGCTGGAAAGGTTGTTACACTCCCAAACACAAAGGCATTGGTTACAACTTTCATCAGTCCTAAATAAGCACCACCCACGGCACCACCAATAATTTGAGCTAAAAATAATTTTTTGTTTTTTACTAATAAACCAAAGAGTGTTGGTTCAATAATTGCTGAAAGTGCAATCGTTACGAGACCTGTTACGGCAAAACTACGCAATTTTTTGTTTCTCGCTTTACAATATACGCCAATCGTTGTACCAATAACGGCAAAGTTACAAGCAAAGGTAAACGGTACAATATAGTCAAAACCATATGTTGAAACATTATTGATCATGATTGGATTAACAGCCCAGTGAATCCCTAAACTAACAAGCACACTCCAACCACCACCAATCAAAATACCTGTCAAAATGCTACTTCGTTCAATCAACCAATTCACCACTTGAGCCACTGCTTCACCACTATAGACACCAATCGGCCCAATCACGATAATAGTTAATGGAATCATTACCGCCAAGGAAATCAGCGGTACAACCACTAATTTTAGCGTCTCTGGAACTTTTTTATCTAAAAACTTATATAGATAAGAAAACGCCCAAATGGAAAGAATGATCGGCACAACTGTTGAATTGTAATTCATCAAAACCACGGGGATTTTCAAGAAGCTTGTTGTTGCACCGTTCCCAGTATCTCCCATCAATGCAATAAAGTCTGGATTTAATAATGCTGCACCAATCAGAGCAGATAAATAAGGGCTGGCACCAAATCTTCTAGCTGAAGTAAACGCTAACAAAACTGGCAAAAAATAAAAGACACTCATCGACGCTACATTTAAGATACTGTACGTTCCGCTATTTTCCGATAAAATCCCCGTTTGGACAGCTAAAATCAATAAGCCTCGTAAAATTCCTGAACCAGCCAATGCAGGTAATAGTGGAGCAAAAATTGCCGAAATAGCTGAAAAAATGGCACTTATCAGATTACCAGAACTCTCTCCACTAGTATTCGCTTGAACGTTGCTATCTTCACCTGTGACGAGTGCTTCAAATTCATCATATAATTTGGGAACTTCTGTCCCAATCAAGATTTGGTATTGTCCTGCTTTATTGACAACATTGACAACACCATCGATTTCTTTCACAGCTTCGTCATTTGCCTTTGAAGGATCTTTCAACGTTAATCTCAAGCGTGTAGCACAATGGGTCATATTCGCTAAATTATCTGGACCGCCAATATTTTCTAATATTTCTTTTGCTGCTAATTTGAAATCCATTTTTATTCACTCCCCGGTTGTTTTTATTCTTAGAATCACGTATTAGAAATCTTAAGCTAAGATTTCTAATACTAAATCACTTACTTTAACGGCACTATTTTGTTTAATGATATCTGCAATGTATTCCATCCCTAGTCGGTCAATAATGGCATCAATTTTTTTGATCATGTTGATATTTCTTTCACACTCTTCTACAGGATCTTCAATAATTGGGAATGTATCAAAATAGAAAGCGTGATCATAATTGTGTAACTTCGTATAGTAAATAAATTCGATCGTCTTAATCAAGCTACTTGTACCAATCATTAAGCCATCATCGTTTAGCCCATAACCATCATTTAAATGAACCCCAAATAATTTTTGACGACTGCCTAAGATGCTCGCGCCGTATGCTGGATTTTCATGTTTCATTAGCATGTGGCAATAATCTAAGGTAATCCCTAAATTTTCACGACCAACCTCATGAACCATTGATAAAGCAACTCCGAAACTATCTAAGAATGCATAGGCTCTTGGTTGAAACGGCTTGTACTCAATGCTGATCTTAAGATCAGGCGCATAGTCTGTAATTTCGATCATACAGGCTTTGATTTGGTTCCAAACTTTTTCATAGTCAATTTGGAATGAATAATCAAACCCATCAAATCCTAACCAGATTGTGACTACTTCTCCCCCCACTTCACGACAATAGTCACAAGCTTCTTTACATAACTGAACGGCATTGTCCGAAATGGTCTGATCCGAATTTCCCAATTCACCGTTGATAAACTCACTTCTGAAGCGTAATGCGACGCCATTTGCTTGTAAATTATTTTTCTGTAAAAGCTCTTTCATCTTTCCAGCCTTACTATTTTCTACATGTTCTGGATAATTAAAATCAACATGGGTTAACCCTAAACGGCCAAACTCTTGTAACACTTCTTCTACATCATTATTGAACTTCGGTAAAAATGAGTTGATTCTTGTTGCTAACTTCATTTTTATTCCTCCTTTTCTCTTCTACTCCCCCATAATAGCATCTCTTTTTTTCAATTACAACCATTTATTTTCAATTTATTCCATATTTTATCAATTATATTCAAAATTTCAGAGAAAATCTATCTCTTTTTATTTTTCCATTTGCTGCATCATCTCGACTCGTTTGCCATGCCTTCCACCCTCAAACGTAGCTTCTAACCATTCTTTTACAATCATTTTAGCCAGCTCACTGCCGACCACTCGTGAACCAAATGCTACTACGTTCGTATTGTTATGCTCTTTTGAAAGCTTAGCTGAATATGGTTCACTACAAACAACTGCACGAATGCCCTTTACTTTATTCGCAGCAATCGAAATTCCAACACCTGTGCCACAGATTAAAATTCCAGCATCCACATTTCCGGAAGCAACTTCTTCCGCCACTTTTTTTCCATACAGTGGATAATCCGTCCTCTCTGATGAGTATGCGCCGAAATCTTGCACCTCGTGTCCTAATTCTTTTAAATAGTCTACGATGATTGGTTTTAGTTCAAATCCTACGTGGTCATTCCCAATTGCTAGTTTCATAAACTTCTTCCTCCTATTTTGATTCCTAGACCTTGAAATTTTAGGCTCTCAATTTCGACAATGTTTCGCTATAGGTTCCAGTTTTGCCAAATAACGCTGAGGTTCCTAACACAAAACCCGCTACACCAACTTTACTTAATCGTTCAACTTTTTCTGGTGAAATTGCGCCATCTACCATCACTTCAAAATCATATTCTTTTGATAAAGCGACTAACTTTTCTATTTTTGGATCCGTATATGCTAAATACTTTTGGCCAGCAAACCCTGGATTAACCGTCATCACCATCACATACTCTACTAACGGTAATAGCCCTTGAATCATTTCAACCGATGTTCCTGGGTTAATCGCAATCCCAGCTTTTTTTCCCTTTTGATGAATCGTTTCAAGTGTTCGCGCCACTTGTTGGTCTGCTTCTGGATGAATATAAATAATATCTGCGCCAAGATCTGCAAACATTTCAACATACTTGCTCGGCTCTTGGATCATCAAATGGACATCTACAGGTTTATCCGTAACGGAACGAACTAATTCAAAATCTTGCAACCCCATTCCAAAATTGGGGACAAAACTGCCATCCATAAAATCCATATGAAAAATATCGATGCCTGCTTGATCAAGTTCTTGGGTCTCTTTTTTGAGATTAGAAAAATTGGCGCACATCATAGACGAGCATAATAATTTGGTCATCGCGTTCCCTCCTGATTTGAGATAACGATTACCCAAGTGCCGAAAAAATATTGAGTAATCGTTTACCTTCTTTCGTGGTTAATATATCACCAATATTTTGACCTGTCAACTAAAATTTCCAGTGAAAATTTGTATTCAATGTCTTTTTATGAGAAAATGTGGGTAAATATGTAAGAAAAAAAGAGAACGATTACGCAAGAGGATACCATTTATGACAAACTATTCGATTAAAGATATTGCTGAAATAGCAGGTGTTTCTGTCGCCACTGTTTCAAGAGTTATCAACGATAATGGACGATTTTCTGAAGAAACTAGAAAAAAGGTTCTAAAAGTTATTGAAGAAACAGGATACAAAATGAATTACAGCGCTAAAAATTTACGTATGAATAAATCATTTACGATTGGTATATTGGTGCCGGACATCAGTAACTATTTCTTTTCCGATGTTGTTCAGCGTTTAGAAGAGATTTTATTTGCTAAGGGGTATTCCACCATTATTTGTAATACGTCCAGAAGTTCAGAAAAAGAGCTTGCTTATTTGCGGATTTTAGAAGGCAAAGGTGTTGATGGGCTAATTGTTATTTCTGGTGCAGAAGCGTTTGAATTTGCTTCTTCTAATGCTGAAAAAAAGATTCCTTATATTTGTATCGATCGAGAGCCGAAAATGAAAGAAGATACTATTTTTATTTCGTCCAATCATTATCAAGGTGCATTTGAAAGTACAGAAGAACTGATCCACGAAGGCTGTCAACACCCTGTTATCGCAATGCACAATCAAAAATCGACAAGTGCGAAAGAACGCTTGAAAGGGTTTAAAGATGCTTTGAAGAAAAACAGTATTCCATTCGATCAAAAACAGCATCTGCTTGCTGTTGATATTGAACAGTCTGATTTTGAAGAGAATTTGCTTGCTTTTCTCAAGAAGAATCCAAGTACAGATGGGATTTTTTCTATCAATGATCTCATTGCTTTAGAGTTGATGCGAAGTTTGAAGAAGAATCAGATTGCTGTCCCACACAAAATTAAATTGGTTGGCTTTGATGATACTGCTTTTGGAAAATACACGACGCCGTCCCTTTCATCGGTCAAGCAAAATACGGATTTAATAGCCAATTATGCCGTAGAATCATTATTAGAGTTGATTAATAAAAAAGGGGAATTAGGCAGACAAATCATCGTCCCGGTTTCATTGGTTTTAAGAGAATCTAGTATATCTTAATTAAAACGGTTCTTTCCAAAGTATATTTAGTGTCCATTTAATTTCACAATTACTGGATTGCTTATTTGACGTGACTTTAGTAAGAGAAAAACTCAAAAAAGAATGTCACTCTTGAGCCAAAAGTGAATTGGACTTATCAATTACTGTAACATCTTTTAGTTGGAAGCTAGTTTTTTTCTTCCGTTCTATGGTATAAATATAACCTTATGAGCTTACCTCTTAAGGCTTCATTACTTACTATCGGTTATATATCTTTCTGCTTTCATAGACAGATATTTCCCTCCACTACCAATTATCAGATGATCCTGTAAATTGATTTGAAGTAATCGACAGGCTTTTTCTAACTTCGCAGTAAATTCAATATCCGATAATGAAGCGGTCACACTACCTGAAGGATGATTATGCCCGACACAAATAGACACACTATTTGATAGGAGCGCCATCTTTAAGATATCTCTAGGAAAAGCAAGTGATTGATTGATGGTTCCTATATGAACAACTTGAATAGCCGTTGGCTCATTTTTTACGTTTAAACCAGCGACCACCAAATGTTCTCGATCTTTTGTTTCAATAAACGGAGCGAATAACTCATAAACAGCTTGAGGACTAGTACAGGTTCTAGCGGCGTAAAAAGTTGAGGCTTCTTTTACCAGTTCAAGACTAACAATAGCTACACGTTTTCTCGGTTGGTTTGTTTTCATGTTTTTCTCCTTTATGATTGTTGTAGTTGGTTCTTAGAAAAATGCAGTTAATAATCTTCTGGTAATGACATAGTTTGATGACTACCATCATCAATTACCCATAATTTTTCAATTTGGAAATCAGGCATCTTTCCCTTTATGGTGTAGGTATGATAATCAATGAAAAATGGTTCTTCTTGTCGATGAATCACTTCAACTTCTTGGCGTTGGTTATCTGGATTGAACTCAAAGATTTGTAAGTAGTCTAATTATGTTTCAGCTTCCTTTTTTTTTTCGATCAATTGCCAGCAATAGAGCTGGATTTCTTTTGGTACTTTTTCGTTCAGTCCATTCGTGATGTAACGATTTTCTTTGTTATCAAACATTTTATTCCCTCCTTAAAACACAAAAATAGACCAACCACCATTTAAGATGATTGATCTTCATAGATATAATATATAGTTATTTTTGAGCTAGATACATTCCTTATAACTGATTTACATCGGTTTCCTTAATGACATGGAATTCCGTCCTTCTTTTTTCGGGCGTATTCTCGTATTTCCTATCCCAGGAATCAACCACTTTTTTCATTTCTTTTAAAGTTCTCTCTATTTCTTCAAAGTGTTTATTGGCTTCTTTTTCTGTTTTCAACTGGCTTTCTAAACTTTTGAGTTGGGCATTCTGTCCAATTTCACGAATCTTTTGACGTTGTTCTTCCTTGCGCAGTTCTAATTCTTTATCATCCACTAGAAACACACCTTTTTCTATTTCAATTAAAATTTATCTAGCATTTTTCCTTGTTCATCTAAAACTTGTGTTACTTTCTTTCCAAACTGCCCTTTTACTGTCTCCCCTAGACCACTTGTTGCAGAAGTAATGGAACTTTTTGCACTTTCTGATTCCGTTTCTCCAGATTTTTTTGTTTTTTTCACAAAACTATCTTTTTTTTGAACAAGTGCCATTGCAGTGGCTTGAGCGCTCATTTTTTGTAAATTCTTTTTATATTCTTTTAATAGTTTTTCGATTGCTTCTAACACGTAATCATACTCCTTTTACGGTTTAGTTTGTTCTTGAAGTTTTTTTACGATAGGCTTGTTCTGCTTCGTCTTCTTTTAACGAAAGGGTCCGTTTCTCTCTGTCTAATTCTGAGAAAAAATCTTCTTCAAGACGTGATAGCTCACGTCTTGCCCATTCCATAGGCTCATTTGTTTCACCAAATCGTTGTACCTGCCGCTGCATTTCAGAATAGGTATCATTCGTTGCTTGTTCCGCTTGTCGCCTAATTCTTGTCAATGCGTCAGATTCTTCTTCAAGTTGTCGTCTCGTTTGTTGATAATCCGCTAATGCTTGCTCTTCTTGATCCATGCTCGTATCTCTCCCTTTTTTAGGCGAGTTGTTTCGCTAATTCTTGGTCTCGTTGAACTAATTCACCTATTTTTGCAGTGATATCTTTGGTTAGGGTACTAAATTTACTACTCATTTGATGTGCTAAACTGAGTTTTTCTTGAAATTCTTGTGAAGGAATCGTCACCATGGTTTGTTCCGTACACCCCATTGCCTGCATAGCATCTAAAACTTCGCCATAAGATAAGTCAGGACAATTACGTTGAATCGTCGAACGTCCTTCTTGCCATATTTCTTCTAATTCCCTAATCGCATCTTTGTAGAGCTTTACGACGTTCTCCATTGCCATGTCAAATTTTGAAGATGCAAGCTTTACAATGGTTAGCGCTTGGCTATCGTCTAAATAGATTTGTTCATTTCCAGATAAACCGCCACCACTAGCAGTAAATTTTTTACGTAAAACGTTCAATTTGGTAAAACTATCAATTTGAGTTTGAAGCCACTCATTTTCTTTTTTTAATTGTTGGTACTCTTTTTTACTGCCACTTTTATGTACACCATACTGTTCTAATCTGCGCATTTGCATCTTATTTTCAACGATACTTTGCGCTAAAAGGGTTTGTTCAATTGATATCCCACCATTTAAGTCAGAATAAATGACTATATCCCCATATTTATTAATATAATTCCCTTTTTTATCTACTTTGAATTGATCTCTTGAATGACCAAATAACTTCCACCCTTTATTATCGATGCCTATACTTAAGAATGGTATTTTCTTCTGACCACCAGTCATCCAACCACTAGTTACCGTATCAGATGTATCATAGATATTAACAATAACCCCTTTATAATTTTTAATCTGTGCATCCGTTAAACCCGAACCAGCAGCACCATATGTAATAGCATTATATCCTTTTAAAACAGCAATATAGATAGCTTCTGCACCACCTAATGAATGTCCTGTAGTAGAAATAGTGTAACCATCTTTTTTAGAATAACGTTGCTCAATAACATTAGCATAATCTAAAGCAGACTGAAAAGCACCATTTGCATGTTTGTCATTTTGAGCGATTTCTCGGACATCGGTTTTTATATCCTGCCATCCACTTGTTCCTGCATAGGCAATCGTTATGTCTTTTTTTACGACTGATTCAGGATACCCAGGTATTTGCTTCAAATATTCTGTTTTTTTATCCTTATATTCATCCCTAATTTCTGCTACAACCATGGCTTGCATACTGTTGTTTTTTGGAGCTTTATCTGTACCAATTTTATCTTTATTCGTGTCTACTTTATCTAGAATGATATACTCTTTATTTTGTGATCGTTCATTAACTGGTACATTTCCGTTTTCAACTTGATAAACTTGATCAGAAAATTGTCTATTTTGATCCATTAGTTCACCGTCCCCTGATAATAAACAATTTTTTGAGTAGGCATACTAGATTCTGTTTTTTCTGGTTTCTCCTCAAGATAATAAGGTCCTTCTCCTGAGAGTGTTCTTATATTGTAGATTAATTTATCAGTTTCTGCCGAAACAGTATCTAGAGAAACACTATCTTCATAAACATTGTTTAGTTTAAAATAAACTTTAACTGTATTCATTGGAGTAACTGAAAAATTCGTAAATTCAACGCTTTCAATACTAATCTTTTTTTCCATTTCTTCTAATTTTTCAAAAAATTGAGACTCCGTTAAATTACCGTTTCCATTATTAAATTCGTTAAATATTTTCTTTTTTTGTTTTTCGTCAATAGTAGATAGTACGTAATTATTATACAAATAATTAGCTAAATCAGTTTGAATCTCTATTAACTCTTGTTTGTCTTTCTCTCTGTCCATGTACCATTTACCTCCAATTATTAAGCCTACTAAAATTATTATAGCTAAAGCTATGAATGCACTTTTTTTCATTCGTTTCTCCTTAAAGTAAGAGTAATTTAACTATAACATAATTATTGAATTCATAAAACTACGTATTAACAATATCTAGAGTATAAAATTAATGTTGTATAACCAACATTCTCTCAATCAACTAAACATTGACAACCTTCATTTTATTTTCTTACCACCTAATTAAAAATTTCAAAAATAATCCAATGCACTATCTTTAGATACAAGAAAGACTTTTATGCCTAATTGTTTAAGTGGTCTCTGTATTTGGTCAATTTGTTTCTTGTGCATACTATTATCAGGCAAGGCAATCGCAGAAATCGTGTGTTTATCATCTTGATTTAAAACTTTTAATGCCGCAATGACTGCTTTTCCAATATGATTCTTTACCTGATTATCATTGAATGGCATACCATACCTAGCAGAATCTTCCATTGACGATGTCGCTCCTTTAGCTTCAATACAGATTTTTTGTTTCGCTCTAAAGGCTTCGATGTCAATTCCTGTTTGTGTTGTAGTTGCGTATCTTTCTATTGTGTACCCTTGACTATTTAAATAGCTCTTCATAATTTCAACTACTTCATTTTCGGTCAATAATTCATTCATTTAATATAGCCCATTCCTTTCCCAAACTTATAATTATCGTCTTAAAAATACAATAATTCTGCATTATCTTTTCAAAAATATCCCTATTTATGATACGGTTCCCCTCGCATTATCCGAAACCCACGATAAATCTGTTCTACCAAAACCAAACGCATCAACTGATGTGGGTAAGTCAATTTTCCAAACGACATCTGTTGCTGACTTCTTTTCATTACCTCATCACTTAATCCCAACGAGCCACCGATTACAAAAGCCAATTGACTCTTTCCATGAATCCCTAATTGCTCAATCTCTTTTGAAAATGCTTCACTACTAAACTGCTTCCCATCTATAGCTAAAACAAAAACATGATCTTGATCCCCTATTTTAGTTAAAATCCGTTCGCCTTCTTTTCTTTTCACCTGAAGCATCTCCGCCTCGCTTAAATTTTCTGGTGCTTTTTCATCGGCTACTTCAATCATTTCGACTTTTGCATAACTTTGCAGACGTTTTAAATATTCATTGATTCCTTGGACTAGGTATTTTTCTTTTAATTTTCCTACAGTAATAATTTTTATTTTCACTCGTTTCACATCTCTTCCTGTTTCCATTTTTCTACTTGTTAACAATTTTATCATGAATGTTTTTACTCTTCCACATACTTTCCCACAAAGTTATACACATATGCACAGACTTATCCACAGTTACAGGTCCAAATATCCTTCATTTCACAGTATTTTGAGATACAAACAGATATTCCCATTTGTTTATCCACATTATCCACATTTTGTGGATAACTTTTTAACAGAGGTTTTCCTCTATTTTTCAACCGTTTTTCACATTTTATTGTGTATAAGTATTTCTTAAAATCATTTTTTCATTGTTTGTATCTGTTTTTCTCCCCAACTTGTTCATAAAAAATTCAAAGCTCTTGGGTAGACTAAAGGTGTCTTGAAAGACTATACTAAATAGAACAAATAATGATAATTAAATAGGAGGTTGCTTGTATGCAAAAAAAAGATGTTACACCTAATTCAGATAAAAAGCAAAATGGCTTATTCAAAAAATTTGGGATTGGTTTAGTTGGTGGGTTACTCGGAGGAGCACTGGCTTTCGGTGGTGCGTATGTGATCACTGGTCAAAGTCCATCTTCTAACTCATCTACCACTACAAACACAGTGAAAGATAATAAAGGAGACACGAAAGTCACTAATGTTAATTTAGACGTAACAAGCGATGTGACTAAAGCCGTCGATAAAGTGAAAGACTCTGTGGTTTCAGTCATCAACTTGCAAAGCCCTAGTCAAAATACTTCTGATGGAGGGTTTGGTAGTATTTTTGGTGGAAACGATGGTAGTCAAGAGGACAGTTCAAATTCCGACGGCAGTGATTTACAAGCGGCCAGTGAAGGGAGTGGCGTGATTTATAAGAAAGATGGTAAAACAGCTTATGTTGTGACCAATAATCACGTAGTAGACCAAGCAAAAGGCTTAGAAGTGGTTTTACATGATGGTACAAAAGTTCAAGGTGAGTTAGTCGGTACCGATTCTTATACTGACCTTGCGGTAATTAAAATTTCTTCTGATAAAGTTGATTCAATTGCTGAATTTGGTAACTCAGATAAACTAAAAATCGGTGAACCAGCATTAGCTATCGGTTCTCCATTAGGTTCCGCTTATGCTAACTCGGTGACACAAGGGATCATTTCTTCATTAAACAGAAATATCCAAAATGAAAATAACGGGCAAGCAATCAATATCAATGCAATCCAAACAGATGCCGCAATCAACCCAGGTAACTCTGGCGGTCCCTTAGTGAATATTGAAGGACAAGTAATCGGAATCAACTCTGTTAAAATCGTTCAATCTGAAAGCCAAGTAAGTGTTGAAGGAATGGGCTTTGCGATTCCAAGTAATGATGTAGTAAATATCATCAACCAATTGGAAAAAGAAGGTAAAGTCACTCGTCCAGCTCTAGGTATTTCAATGGAAGAATTAACAAATGTTTCAACACAACAACGAAAAGAAATCTTAAAACTTCCTGAGTCAGTTCAAATGGGCGTACTTGTTCGTACCGTTCAAACAGCTACTCCAGCTGATAAAGCAGGAATTGAAAGATACGATGTTATCACTAAAATCGATGACAAAGATATTGATTCTGTCACTGACTTACAAAGCGCACTTTATAAGAAAAAAGTCGGCGACAAGATGAAAGTTACCTTCTATCGTGATGGGAAAGAACAAAGTGTAGATGTTGATTTAACTATTGATCAATCCGCACTTAAACAAAACTCATCTAACTCAGACAATTCTCAAAATCCATAATCTCAGTTAAATAAAACTAGGCTGTATTCTTTTCAATGACATGAAAAAGTACAGCCTAGTTTTTTGCTTTAATCATAAAGCTTTATAGGAGGAATAACTCAAAGAATATTGTAGAATAAAGATACAGTAAAAATATTGAAAGAGGGATGCACTATGGCTCACAAATTACGTGAAGAATGGGATAAATTATTTGATAAAAAATATGATTTAGATACAGTAAAAAACGCGAAGCATGATGAAAATGGACATTTCATTACAGGTGACGGTTTGAACACTGAGGTTTTAGGACATCGTTCTATTGAAGATCTAAATGCCATGATGGATGCAGATTGGAATACCTTTTTAAATGATAGTACTTTGTTTACCTCTTTAGAAGAAGGAGAACAAGATAAAGTTCGTTCAAATGGGCCTAGTTTTGCTGAATATAACGGCGACTAGCAAATGTAAGTAAAGTCTATATATCGAATCTACACGTTCTGATGTCGCTGAATAATCACCGACATCTTTTTTTATGAAACTAATTACAGATAAAACTCATCATCAGTACAGCTATGATAGCTCTAAAAAAGCGTAGAAGGTTTTTTCCTCTACGCTTCAAGCTATTTTATTCACGTTCAAATTCAACATAAATCGGGATCATCTCAAAATAAGTAGATTACTAGTCGTATTCTTTATAACATGTTTTGCGACAGATTCTAGTTCTCTTTTAGACAATAATTCATCATAGCTACCTAGGACGATTAAATCCATACTATTTTTTTCGATATATTTATTGATAAAAGATTTTGTACTGCCACTATAAATTGTAGTCACTAATTTGTCTACGCCCTCGGCTTTGACTTTTGAAATAACCTTATCCACATCTTTTTGATAATTTTCGTCATTCTCTTTAATCATATCATATTCATAAGGCATATACATTCCACTATCATATGGTAGATAATTCAGTTGTTCAAGCGCTTCTATTTCAGGTTTGTTAATTAATAAATGAAGTTCAGAATTTTCTCTTTGCGACATAGTAATGACTTCAGCTAATACTCCATTTGGTTCTCCAAATACATCAACCACTGTTACTATTTTTTTATACATAAAATTCACCTCAATTTTTCCTTAAGTATATCATTCATTTGAAATTTATACCTTTAATACAACTTTATATTGGTTTTATTATCTTTTATTTAAGAATTAATTTTTGCGATTCGTGTGCTTTTTATAACCATTTCACTTATGGTATTTTACCTTCTTTAAGCCTACATAACTCACAATTACTATCAATAGTAATCCTATTGCATAGAAAATCCAACTATTTTTTTCTCCCGTTGCTGGATAATCTTTATTAGAGCTATTTTTACTTGGCGTTTTAGGATCATTACCCTTTATTCCATTTTTGGGTATATGGGTATTTGTAATAATAATGTTGCCGCTATTTTCGGCATTGATTGTTGCATCGTATCCCTTAATATTACCTACTTCTTTTACAGTGTAGACAATCAATTGTCCATTTTTTTTCTCTGCCAAATCAGTCCAAGTGGTTGTCCAATTGTTGGCTTCATTTAAGGTAATTTCTTCTCCTGATTTTTCACCATCCGCATATAATTGGACCTTGATGCTGTTAGGACGTATGCCGTCTTGATTGTTTCCATCATTCCACGATTTTGTTACTGTTACGCTGGTTTTTCCTGGCGTATAATGATTCGTAATAGTTGTTCCTTCTATACTTGTTGAATACTCTGGCACATCATTTTCTGTTACAGTATAAACGATCTCTTGCCCATCTTTATACTTAGGTAAGTTATCAAAATGGTATGTCCAGTTATCTTTTTCCGTTACTTCTTTTGAGTCAACTGGTGCTCCGTTGGCTAAAAGGTTTACTGTTATCGTTGTTGGACGTTTACCGTCTTGGTCATTCTTGTCATCCCATATTTTTGTTCCACTGATCTCTGTTACCTCTGGGATATGGGTATTTGTAATAATAATGTTGCCGCTATTTTCGGCATTGACTGTTTTATTGTATCCTTCGATACTTCCTACTTCTTTTACAGTGTAGACAATCGATTGTCCATTTTTTTTCTCTGCCAAATCAGCCCAAGTGGTTGTCCAATTGTTGGCTTCATTTAAGGCAACTTCTTCTCCTGATTTTTCACCATCCGCATATAATTGGACCTTGATGCTGTTAGGACGTATGCCGTCTTGATTGTTTCCATCATTCCACGATTTTGTTACTGTTACGCTGGTTTTTCCTGGCGTATAATGATTCGTAATAGTTGTTCCTTCTATACTTGTTGAATACTCTGGCACATCATTTTCTGTTACAGTATAAACGATCTCTTGCCCATCTTTATACTTAGGTAAGTTATCAAAATGGTATGTCCAGTTATCTTTTTCCGTTACTTCTTTTGAGTCAACTGGTGCTCCGTTGGCTAAAAGGTTTACTGTTATCGTTGTTGGACGTTTACCGTCTTGGTCATTCTTGTCATCCCATATTTTTGTTCCACTGATCTCTGTTACCTCTGGGATATGGGTATTTGTAATATTCACTCCATCACTAATTGCTGTATAATTAGGAACGGAATTTTCTGTCACTGTATAGTCAATCTCTTTCCCCTCTTTGTATTTAGGTAAATCGGAAAATTCATATGCCCATCCTTCATTTTCTGTAACATTCTTTGTTTGAATTATTTCTCCATCTGCTAATAAATTGACCACAATAGATGAGGGGCGTATCCCATCTTGATTATTTCCATCTTCCCATGATTTGACTCCTTTTAGGTCAACTGTTTCAGGTTTATACGTATTGGTTAAAAGAATAGCTTTTCCTTCATCAGTCGAATTTATACTCAAATCATATTTTGAATCAAGTTCTTCTCTAGCCGTATAATATAGAGGATTTCCATTATTATCTTTTATTGGTAAGTTCCCCCAGATATACTCCCAGCCATTTTCTTCATTTAGCTCTTGTACCTCACCAAATTTAGTTTCATTGCCTTGTGTCAGGCTTTCGTTACTTGTATGTGTGTATGGTTTATCGCTCTGATATAATTGTACAGGTAAATTCAACGGACGTATGCCATCTTGATTATTTGAATCCTCCCAATTTTTCAACACTGAAAAAGATGTTTCGGATAAATCTAAATCAATACTGGTTCTGGTAGTTAATGTCCTTTCAATTGGTTGATATCCACCGAGTGGTTGAACTCCACTTGAAACAAATACCAAATAGTAGGGATGTCTAGTCGTGAGCATTGTATCTATATTAAAATAAATGACCGCATCATCGGCTTTATCTTTATCAATTAGGTCTTTCGGTATATCTATAGAGATTGTTCGCTTATTGTAGTCTTTATTGATTGTAGCATCTTTCGTAATATCAGTTATTTTGGAATTTTTATACAGTTGTACCCCTATATTTATCTCTTCATCCTTTACTTGAAGTAATTTTTCTGTTTCTTGATCGATATTGTCTTCAAATTGCAATAAGTAATTATAATTTGTACCATCGTCACCGTTTGGAATAATCTCTTTTGCGTTGATTTCAACGTTATTTATTTTGTTAATCACTTCTTGATACGAAGTATCATCATTGGTCTTTGTTTGCGCTTCTTTGTATAGATCTTTTATTAAAGGATTTGATTCAATTAACTTATTATCAAATTTTCCTCCAGTTAATTTCCAAATAACAACTTGTATTGCAGAATATCTAGTTAACTCGTTTGCATCACGATATCCTTCAACATTTGGTACAGAATTCTGAGTATATTGATTTTCGTAGAAAGTTTGCATCAACCATAGTACTGAGCCAGATATTTTTTCATTCATATCTACTTTATAATCTTGACCTGATGGATAGTATTTACTCTCATCCAAACAAAAATATAAATTTTTATCATTATCGACAATCGTATATAATCTAGAATTCAATAAATTCAAATTAACTAGCTTAACATCAGGATTACCTTTTAAATTCGTATCTAAACGAACATTTTTAATTGGTTCTGGCGGTAAAATAGTCGCCTCCGCCTTGGCAACTTTAGGCAAACAAATAAAACTAAAGAAAATCAACAATAAATATATGTATTTCTTCATCTTTTCATCTTCTTTCTTTTTTATAATTGCATATAAACGGAGTAGTATCTGATTTCCAATAACATTTCAAAGGTAATTTTTAAAGTAAACATTTTTTCTAATTCACTAGAATATACATGTTCTTTTATTAAAATCTACTCACTATTAAAACGTTATTGAAAATCTTATTCTGTATCAAACAGTTTAGATTATACATTACCTTTAGAAATTATAAAAACCGGACACTTGTTATTTAATTATCACATCATGAAATGAAGTTTTCTCTTCCCTAGATATTTAGAGTATCATCTGATTAACTAACTATTCAATATTAATATTTAATTTTATAATATTTTTAATTTAATTTCAAAATAACTGTTTTTATAATAAAAAAAGATGATACACAAGGAGTTTCTCCGCCAATTAATATTTTCTTTTTAAAAAAATATATTTTCTAATAAAATAAAAATTTACACTAAAAATACAATTAATCCTCAATATACTTCTATAAAAATAGAATATTAATTTTTTATAAAGAGTCGCTACTATTAACAATTTCATCTGTCTATTTATTTTACATCCGCAAATATCGCGAGTATTATTACATATACAAATTATGTAGAAAGGTGTTTATTATGATAACAAATTTAAGAGATATAGGTGGCATTACCGTACCTACAGGAACTTTAAAAGAAGGCTATTTCTATCGAAGTGGTCAGTTAGTTGGATTAGAGAAAAAAGACATTCAATTTTTAGAGGATGATTGTAGAATCAAAAAGGTCTATGATTTTAGAAACAAAACAGAAATCTCAGAGCAGCCAGATATGGATATGAACAACATTAAAATAGAGAATATTGATATATTAGCATCTGAGGATTCATCTAGCATCGCTTCTTTACAAGGAATGTTAGATATTGACCAAAGTGATGTCGAAAAAGCGATGTTTGAAACCTATGAGGAACTTGTAATCAGTAATTCTGCACTGTCTGGTTATAGTAAGTTTCTTACGGAAATTTTAGAAGAAAATCAACCTATTCTATTTCATTGTTTTGCCGGGAAGGATCGTACTGGATTTGCAGCTGCTCTTATTTTAAAAATAGCTGGTGCCTCTGATCAAAGCATCATGGACGATTATCTAAAAACAAATGAATCTAGAAAATCAGCAAATAAACAAATTATTGACTCACTGAAAAGCAAACTTACTGAACAGCAATTAAACGCTTTGGAACTTGCTTTAAATGTTGATAAAACGTATTTATGTCATGCAAAAAAAGTTTTAGAAGAGCATTTTGGTTCTTTTGACAATTATTTACTTGAGGGATTAAAACTAGATACTGATTATGTAGATCAATTCAGAAAAAAATTCATTGTTTAGCAGTTATTGAACATAACCTATCTCAGAAAACGAGGTTGAGATAGTGGCTTCTGTTCCTACCGCTTATTCGAGTTGTCTAAATCGTAGAGGTATGTCCCAATCTCGTTTTAAAATTAATACACTACCATAAAAAAAGATCTGCTAGCGAATGGATGGTTATAAAGTGAAGGAAGAATTAAAAGACATCATCTCATATATTCCAATTATTTTTGTTCTTGCATATATCTTATTATTAGCAGATAAAACAGCTAAAATAGGTGTCTTTGGTACGATGATTACATTGTTGATAAACACTGATAACTATGAACTAAAGTATAAAAAAAAAATAAGTGAATCTACTAAATTAAAAATTTTAAAATTTAAAAATATTGCACTTACCTTTTATTGCAGTTGCTACATAACTGGGATTATAAATATTTTCATTACAAACGCTACTCTTCATACAGTAGTAAATTTAGTATTTCCTAGTATATTTTTTTTGATTATCTGGTTATATGTTCAAAAAATAATCCCTACAACGATTGATTATATGGAAAAAAACAGAAAAAAATAACAATGGTATGATTTTAAATTTTTCCGTCGTAATCATAACAAAACAATTCCTTTTAAGAAGTTTTTCTATGAATGCCAACTATTGTCAAGACTGATATAGCGAGTATTCATCGTGCTATTCTCCTCACTAACAGGGTGAAGGAAACTCAAAGATTGAATTTCCTTCACTCGCATCGATTTTTCTATATTATTTTAATGATACGCTCTTAACACATCGTTCGCTAATGATGGGTAAGCAAAAATGATTTTTTTCAGCTCTGATTTAGTCCATCCCGCATGCAATGCCATTGTAAAATAATTAATAAACAAATCCGCTTGATTACTTAAGCTAGTTGCACCAACTATTCTATTATCACTTTTCTGATATATAACTTTTACTAACGCAATAGTGTCATTATTTTTTTTATATTCTAGCCAATCAGTCATATCAATCGTTTCAACGCTATATAGATCTTGATGTTCTTTGGCGTGGGAAATTGAGATGCCTACTTGGGCTAATTTAGGTTGACTAAAGGTGGACATCACGGATAATGGATAGTCTATGTTTTTCAGCCCATCTCCGGTCAAATGTTCGACTAAATAGTCTGCCTCCCAAACTGCATATGTAGCTAGTTTTGGTACAGGAGTGTTACTACAATCTCCACATGCATATATAGTTGATATGTTGGTTGTTAGATACTCATCGACGACAATACCGTGTTGATCTGATTCAATCCCGATCCTTTCAATTCCTAAATCAGATATATTTGGTATTCTACCAGCAACACAATAAATAGCATCTGCTTGATACTCGATACCTTTAGCCGTTATGGCACTATAATTGTCTCGATTCTTTTTTACTGCAATAAGCTGTTCATCAAAATGATAGTTTATTCCACGACTTTTATTTAACTCAATCAGCTTATAAACAAGTTCTTGGTCAAAGGCAGCTAAGGCTCGCTCATCATGCTGGATGACAGTCACTTCTGTATCAAAAGCTTCAGCAATGGTTATAAAGGCGAACGCAATAATCCCAGCCCCAATAAAAATTACTTTCTTCGGCAACTCTTTTTGCGTCAAAAAATCAGTACTGTCTTTTAAATAGTCGCTACCTTCAATTTGTAATGTTCTACTTTTTGCACCTGTTGCTATCACAAATTTTTCCCCTTCATATTGAGTGCCAGCTACTTCAATATGATGCTCATCCACAAATATTGCTTCTCCATAAATTGTATCGATTCCAGCCTTTCGCAATGCTGTTTCATGCTCTAGTGATTCAGTGTTCTCGAGTGAATCTATATAGGCCATAGCTGACTGCCAGTTGGGCGTTAGTTCATTTACCGCACCTGTTTTGGCTAGTTGCTGTGCAGTAAGTTTTAGCTCTGCAAAAGCAACCAACTCTTTTTTTCGAGTACTACCGTAATTTGCAACCGCGCCACCAAACTTGTTAGCTTCGACAATAGCAACACTCAACCCTTTTTTATTTAGTCCGTAAGCAATCGTCAAACCACTTAATCCACTTCCAATAACAATCACATCATACGATTTTGTCATACACTCACTTTCCCATCTAGTTAATTTTAGCTTAGAATGTTTCGCTCTTTACTAAATATTCTTTTTAGTGATTTTATTATTCTTGAAGCAATTTTTTGGTATCGATCCTTAAAACTCGATCAACCCATACTTTTTCGTTTTCTCGATAAGGTTTAGCAGCAGACTCAAAAATCGCATATATTTGTCCTTCACTTGCTGATACTTGTTCTGCATGAGCCGGCATATCAACCACTTTCTCTATATCATTATCTAAAAAACTTTTTTTGTTTGTATTATAATTAAATAGTAGTAATTTAGAGTTTTTGAACGCACCATAAGATTGAGTAACAACTAGTTTATCTTCAACAAACGTAATCCCTTGTAACTCTTTAACGATTGTTTCATTTGTTTTGCTTTTATCTATATCCATAGTTGTGTGGATTACTTGCTCCGAAGCCAATTGCCCTGTCATTTTCCCTCTTTCATCTAAAGGGTACTGTTCTAACTTGCCATCTGATTGACTATCAAAATAGCCGACATATATATTTTTATTTGAATACGTAATGACTGACGCTCTTTTTACTTGTGGTAGTTCTACTTGTTGTGTGTACTTGATTGGTTGAAGCGTATTTTTTAATTCATAGTTTTCTATACTGTCCATTGGAATCGCAACAATTTCTGCTCGATCTTTATGGCGAGCGCAAACCCAGACATTTTTTGCAATCGGATCATATGTGATCCCTCCAACATGGGGATAGCCTTCAAGAACCACTGTTTTTATATACTGATGTGTATTCTTATCCAGCACATAAAAGACTGAATTATGTTTATGTTCATGACAATAAGAAGAAATAAGTAAGTAATCGCCTGCCATCGTGACTCCTTGTGGTGTCATAGAATCGCATTCAACGATTGTTTTTATCTGATTATTTTCAAGTGATGTTGTACTAAGTAACCCCGGTATCACATACATGCCATTTTCCCTTTTTCCTTCTTGGGATTCGACAGCTAAATTATACAATTCTGAATATCCGATGATTGCTTCAGCCTGTTGCTCGTATGTTTTATAAATGGCAGATGTTACATTCGTCATAGCTTCTTGCTGTTTCTCTATGTCTGTTGATAATGCCGAATCGTGTTTATTATTGAGTTTTGAACAACCAGAAAAAATCGTCATGAATGAAAGAAAAAGTATCATCCCCTTAAATCGAGTCTGCATAAAATCTCCTCCATTTCCAAATGCTTTATACTTCTTCTATTTCTTTAATTCTATTTAAAAAAATGATAAGTTGCAAATCTAAGGGCATCACTTTTTAAAAAGAGTCGTTTTTATAACAACCTATTCTCAATTAATAGATAGATTTAGCGTAATTAGAATAAATGAATAGGGACTGGAAGAAAACACCAAGTGTTTTCTTCCAGTCCCTAACAACTAATAAATAGATTTAGGTACATTTATTTCCCAACAGGAAAGGCTTCGCCAATTACTGCATCAAAAGGCAATTCTAAAATTCCTTTTTTCGCTGGCGCATCAGGTAAGCGTAATTCACCTGCTGAACAAATCATGCCAAAACTTTCTACACCACGTAAAACTCCTGGCCAAATCATCAGACCATCTGGCATCATAGCACCAGGTTTTGCAACAACGACTTTTTGTCCAGCTTTGATATTTGGCGCTCCACAAACGATTTGTAGTACTTCGCCGTTATCTACTTCTGTTTGAGTGATAGATAAATGATCCGAATCAGGATGTTTTTTACATGATTTAACGAAACCGATGACCATCTTCGGATTATTTTCTTTGGCTAGCGTTTCGGAAAAACCAACGTTCGCAAGTTCTTCATTTACTTTTTTTAATTGTTCTTCGGTCAATTCTACTTGACCATTGCCTTCAATATTCCCTACAATCGTTGATGCCTCAAAAATATTCCAAGCCACAACTTGATTCCCTTCAGCTACACATACTCGTGCCACGTTCCCTTTACGTTCCACAGCGTTTTCTTGCCCTTTATCATCTGCAGCGATGACCATCAAGACATCACCGACGTGTTCTTTATTATACGCAAAAATCATTTTTTTCACTCCATTTTATCTTTTTTCTATTATACTGCTTTTTAACGATACTGTATTTCTATTGCTTGTCTCATCTTAACAAAAAATTAGCATCCCTGCATGAAATTCCTTAGATATTTTATTGTTTGCTCCAGAAAAATAAGTGAAACAAAACGGTTACGCCTTGCTTCACCTATTTTACATGTTCTATTTTGTTACTTTTTTGCCTCAGGATGGACAATCAAAACATCACATGGAGCTTGACGTATGATATAACTGCTGACACTCCCCATCATCAAACGCTCTACTGCATTCAATCCTGATTGGCCAACCATGATCAAATCAACATCATATTTTTCTGGTAAATCTTGGCACATCACTTCTTTAGCTGATCCGTAATTTATGACTGTTTCCACTTGAGTAAAATCAACACTTTTTGCGTATGCTTTGCAGTCATCTAGTAGTTCCTTCGCATTATCTGTTTCTTGATCTAACAAACTATCATTTAAAGAAGAATACCCCATCATCGTATAGACTTTATTTTCAATCACATGCGCTATAATCACACGACCATTATTTCTTTTAGCAACTTCAATTGCTTGTTGATACGCTAATTTCCCTTGATCGCTACCGTCTACACCCACTAAAATAGTTTTATAGGTTTGTGTTAACACAGTCCTCATCTCCCGATTGTTTTATTTTCTCTTGAATCGGCTCGCTACTGTCGATTATTCTCTCAACTGATGCTTTTTAAAAAGGTTGTGATTTCTTCTTTTGTTTTGCGGTCTTTATTTACCAATCGACCTAACTCTTTCCCTTGATCGGTCACCACAAAACTCGGAATGCCAAATATAGTCCACTCTGAAGCAAGATCCATGAACTTGTCTCGATCCACTTCAATAAAACGAAACGCTGGAAATGCTGCTTCGATTTCAGGCATTACTGGTTTAATAAAACGACAGTCACCACACCAGTCTGCAGTGAAAAAGAAAACACTTTTTCCTTCTGAAACGTATCCTGCTAGCTCTTCATAAGATGTCGGAATAATCATAAGTTCTCCTCTACTTTCCGTAAATGATTGTATTAACGGTTGTTTTATCTAACCCTTTTAAGACTTGAATCAGCATTTCACGGGCTGCTTCAAAGTCTTTGATATTAAACATGGTTTGATGTGTATGGATATATCGTCCGCAAACACCGATCACTGTACTTGGTACACCATTATTTGTTGTATGTGCGGCACCTGCATCGGTTCCACCTTTAGAAACAAAATATTGATATGGAATGTTGTGGGTTGCTGCGGTATCTAATAGATACTCGCGTACGCGAGGTAACGTGATCATACCTGGATCATAAATACGTAGCAACGTTCCTTCACCCAGATGTCCATAGGTTCCTTTTTTCGTTTGGATATCATCGGCCGCTGAACAATCTACTGCAAAGAATAAATCTGGATTGAATTTATGCACAGAAGGTTTAGAGCCACGTAGTCCAACTTCTTCTTGCACATTTGCGCCAGCAATCAACGTATGGCCTAATTGTTCATTTTGCAACGCTTCTAAGGCTTCTAAGACTAAGGTACAGCCATAACGGTTGTCCCAGGATTTACTAATAATGTTTTTGCCGTTAGCCGTTTTGATCGTTTCCGTTTGCGGAACAATTGAATCCCCTGGACGAACGCCAAAGCTTTCCGCTTCTTCTTTTGATTCAAACCCGGCATCAAATAAAATATCCGTTACTTCTAATTGTTTTTGACCGCTCGTCCCACGTAATAAATGTGGCGGAACGGAAGAAGAGATACAGGGATAATTACCTTTACTTGTTTTTAACGTAAAGCGCTGCGCTGATACCACATATGGATTCCAACCACCCAAAGGCACTACTTGGAATAATCCATTTTCTTTGATTTGTGTCAACATAAAACCAACTTCGTCCATGTGAGCCGCTACCATAACACGTGGTGCATCTTGTTCTTTCGTTCTTTTTAGACCAAAAATCCCACCTAAACCATCATATTGAATCTCGTCTACTAATGGTGCCATATTTTTTTTCATATACGTACGAATATCATCTTCAAATCCGCTGGTTCCTTGTAACTCTGTTAATTCTTTAATGCGTTGAAATGTTTTTTCTTCCATCGTTGTATTATCTACCAGATTTCCTATTTGCTACATTTTTCAGGATAAACCGTTCTATTTTGTTCAAAATAACATGATTTTTCAACAAAAATGGCAGATACTCCTTTCATATGATTTCACATTCATTATAACGCAAATTTTTTCAATTGCCCACGTTTTTTGTTTTTCGATATTTCCATACAATGTGTTAGAATAGAGTCAAAGCTGAAGATTTTTGGCAAACATTTGAAAATACGCGGAGGTTATTCCCCATGAATGAAGAAAATGAATTAAGTTATTTTAAAGGCGGCTTGGCAATCGGCGTGAGTCTTGGCCTATTAAGCGGAATTGCTTCAACTTTATGGTATCAAAAGAAAAGGACAGTAGATGCTGATGTAGTTTTAGAAAATGTTAAGGATGCATTTTTAAAAGAGGGACCGATTGAAGGCTCTTGGATTGAATTTGAGAAAAAACCTCTAAGAAAATTTGCTGTCCATTCAAAAACTTACAATGGCGGCATTTCACGGTTGGAAGATGGGATTATGGTGCAATATGAATTTACTGCCGACGCCTTTACCGGTACTGTCATTGATGTAAAACGAATCAAAGATTAAAAAAGCGGTTGAAACGATACATCTTTATGTGTAGTGTTTCAACTGCTTTTGTTTGCTCTTATTTTATTTTTTTCCGTCTGTTGCTTCTATGCTCTATAGGTTATTTTTTCTCAAATTCATTTTTAAAAAAAGGAACTCGCAATGGGCAATCCAATCAATAAAAATATCCTTAGTTTTCAGATTGAAACCTCGCTTCAACGCGATATATTGGCTGACCTTTAGCAGAAAACTTTTCTTCATACTCAGTCATGACATTGCCTTCATACTCACTAGCGTGTAGATCTAGCCAAACTTGTTCAAGAATCATGCCATATTTCGAAAAGCTGCTTAATGAATATTCAAATAAGCCACGATTATCCGTTTTAAAATGAATTTCTCCGTTCGGTTTTAAAATCTTTTCATCTGTCGCTAAAAAAGTTTTAAACGTCAAACGACGTTTTTCATGTCTTGTTTTTGGCCAAGGATCAGAAAAGTTCAAATAAATTTGGTCCACTTCATTTTCTGCGAAGTATTGTGTTAACTCTTCTCCATTCACATGAAGCAATTGTAAATTCGGCAGTTTTTCTTCCAAGGCTTTTTCTAACGCAATTGAAAGAACACTTAGTTGCATGTCAATCCCAATATAATTGATTTCTGGATTTGCTTTTGCCATCCCAACTACAAACTGTCCCTTTCCGGAGCCAATTTCGATATGAATCGGGTGATCATTCCCAAAACGTTCAGTCCAACGTCCTTGCCATTTCTCTGGTTCATCCACTACTAATTCAGGATGACTAGCCAAAAGTTCAGCTGCCCCAGGTCTTTTTCTCATTCGCATATTCTTTATTTCCTTTCTCCCTAACAAATTTTAAGAGGGTAGAACAAAACAATCATCGTCTTGTGCTGCCCTCTAATTATTTAAGTAAACGTTGAAAACAGAAGCAACGACTACACTTCATTTCAATCTCATTAACTTCTAAACATGACACATGCTGGAGTTATTGGACGTCTATCTCAACCTTCTGTTAATACCCAAAAGCTTGTTTCAGCTTCAAGATTTCAGCATTCATTTCTCTTTTTTCTCCTGATTGATAGTGTCGGAGAGTTTCTTGTAGAAAATTGAATAACGCGTACCACTTGATTCGTGTCAATGCTTCTTCACTTGGTCGCATACCATATGCTAGCAGCCATTTATTCCAGCTACTTCTTGGAACATAATGACCTAATAGCATGCCCAAATCTAAAGCTGGATCTGCAATCATTACTGAGTCCCAGTCAACTAAATATAAATAATTATTCGATACGATCCAATTACGGTGATTAACGTCACCATGAACAACCATATAATTATGAATAGAATAATTTGGTATATTTTCTTGCAGATAGCGATAGACTCTAGCAAGATACGAATTGTTTTGAAGTTCTTGAGGCAATCTCTCGCCATATGATTGAAGCATCATCGCAGGTGTTTGGACTTGACCGCCGATTTTTCCTAGCATGCTTTTCAGCATATGTGAATGGTGCAAATGATAAAGGACATCCACAACGTCATTTCTTCCACCGATTTCTTGGGCTTTGAGTACCTGACCGTCTAGCCACTCTTGTGCTGTTAAAATATCGCCTGTCACTGTTCGTTTCGTCCAAACTAGCTTAGGGGCAATTCCTTCTTTAGACAATGCAGCCAAAAGAGGAGAAGTATTTCGTTTAATAAATACTCTTTCAGTCGCACGTATACCCATGAAAGTTTGGCCAGTTGCGCCTTTTATTGGCTGCAAGCGCCATTCCTTATCCAACTGAAATGCCATGGAAATTATCTCCTATCCTAACAACTTCTAATAATTAATTACAGTAAGTATCATTTTATCTTCCACAGCGTTTAACGTCAAGCATCTCTCTTGTTCTTTTAACGTTCACCTTTGTTTTTTGACGTTCCGCATACTGTATCGACACTGGTAATATAGGCATTGAGCAATCGTTTAGTGATTTCTCCTGGTTTTCCTGTTCCTACGATATGATCATTTACTTTTATAACAGGCACAATTTCGGTTAGCGATCCAGATACAAAACATTCATCTGCCGTAAACAATTCTTCTTCTGAAACTGCTTCTTCTTTCACTCTAATGCCCATTTCTCTTGCCAACTCGATAATTTTCATTTTAGTGATGCCAGGTAAAATCAATTGACCGTCTGGATGTGTATAAACTGTACCATCCTTCACTATCCAGAAATTGGCAGCTGATGCTTCCGTCACTTTGTTATCACGTACAAGCACTGCATCATCAAACCCTTGACGGCGAGCCTCATCTAAGGATAAAACATTCCCCAATAAACTTAATGATTTGATATCGCAATGTAACCACCGTGTATCCGGAACTACAGCAACGGTGATTCCTTCTTCCATTTTTTCCACTGGACGTTCATACGGTCTATAATTGGCCGTTAAAACTCCTTTGACTTTTTCAGGATCTGGCAGCGCATGATTCCTTGGTGAATCGATGCCTCTCGTTACTTGAAAATAAAGCTTTCCTTCTTTGAACCTTTCAAGTTCGACTAATTTTTTTAAATTAGCGGTCAACTCTTCTTTTGTAAAAGGCAAGTGCATTCTAATTTTTTCAGCACCGTGCCATAAACGATCCAGGTGTTCTTCTACCATATATAGATGACCATTATACACGCGCACCACCTCATACAGACCGTCTCCATATTGATAGCCGCGATCTTCAATATCAATTTTTACTGCTTCTCGTTCAACAATTTGATCATTCCATAAAATATGCATGATTAGCCCTCCATTTTCTTCAACCGATAAGGAACATAAAATTTAGCAAATAACAAAACTTCAACAATCAACGCAACTACCACCATTAGCCCCTCTTTAAGATCAGGTAACGCAATCAAAACAAAGACACTGAACAAAAGAGCTGCTACAAGTAATAACACTGTTACAAGTTTACTCACAGCCTGCTTCTTTTGACCGTCTGGCACGGGATAAAGGTGGGTCATCACCATATAATCAAACTGCGTATAGATTGGAATCAACTGAAAGCCGATCAGATAAACAAATAAAACAGATACTCCCATCGAAATCCAAAATTCTTTCAAGAAAAATAGAATCACTCCAGCAACCAATACCAAACGAATAAATAATCCGCTATACTCAGAGCCTCTTAAAAAACTACGGGCATAAAGATATAAATAGGTATTTTGGCTTGTTTTCTTGATTTTTCCCAATAACGGATCTAGGAATTTCCGACGTTTTACACTGCTGGAAATTTCTGGTACATCTGTAAATAAGTGGATAAATTGATAAATTCGATGCATCCGATTTTTTTCTTTTTGAATCATTCGTTCCCAATCTAACGATACAGTTTGTTCTTTTTTATTCAATAGTATATAGAAAAAAACAACCTGTACTAATGCGATAAGTGGTCCTGCTATAGGTACCACATATAAACTAAGAACAATTGCGACTAAACTTGTGATGAACCATAGGAGAAACCACAAATAATATTCTCTTGAAGAAATTTGGTACAGCTCATATTTTTGTAACCGCAAATGACCGGCCTTCAAAATCCCTAACATCACAATAAAGTAGAAAAATGTTGAAAAAGCCCACCCTGTCGAAACTACGACTAACGGCATTGACATACCGCCTAGCAAGAATAACGCGACTAATGGTATCCAGAAAGAATAACGAATAGCACGATTCAAATAACGATTCATTTCGGGCTCTTTCGGTAAAATAAAAACTTTATCCGCCTCTTCTGCTAATGTAGCAATGCGGCCGATTTGCAACAACGCTAGCCAAAAAATTAAGATAATCGGTCTGCCCCAAACAAAATTTGCCGGTAATGTTTTTAATACTTGAGAATAATAAAAACCCAATCCACCTAATAGAAAAACACAAACCAATATAAAATGGTCATTAAACACATAACGCATATATTTCATCATTTTTTTCAAATGGCGTGCTAAACGAATGCCAAAAAATCCAGACATATTAACCCACCTTTTCTTCTTTTGTCAGTGCAATATAAATATCATCTAATGAAGAACCAGGTAAACTAAACTCTTCACGTAACTCTTCCATTGAGCCTACTGCTCGAACTTCACCGTCATGTAAGACAACGAAACGATCGCAATAGCGCTCAGCAGTAGCCAAAATATGCGTTGACATCAAGATGGCTGCTCCTTGATTGCGCATTTCATCCATCAATTCTAACAACGCATGAATCGCTAAAGGATCTAGGCCTAAAAATGGTTCATCAATGATATATAAACTCGGTTCGATCAAAAAAGCACATAAAACCATGACTTTTTGTTTCATCCCTTTTGAAAAATTAGCGGGAAACCAGTCTAGTTTATTTTCTAAACGGAAGGTTTTTAATAATGTATCTGCCCGTTTAAAAGCTTCTTCAATCGGGATATCATACGCCATTGCAGTAATTTCAATATGTTCTCGCAAGGTTAATTCTTCATATAAAGAAGGCGTTTCAGGAATATACCCAATTTTTTTTCGATAACTTTCCGGTTGTTGCTTCAACGTCTCGCCATCGATGGAAATTTTTCCTTTTTGGGGTGTTAATAAACCAATCACGTTTTTGATCGTCGTACTCTTGCCAGCACCGTTTAGACCGATCAAGCCTACCATTTCGCCTGATTTCACTTCAAAATTAATATCTTTTAATACAGGAATATGGCCATAGCCTCCTGTTAAATGTTCGATCATTAAACTCATTTTATTTCCTCCAACTTATTTTATCATGATTCTATTATACCACGAACTTTTTGAAGGATTCATGAACTTTTCCTCCCAAATAAATTTCAAGGTATGGTAAAGTAAAAGAAACAACAAAAAGAAAGAAGGGAAACCATGACAGATTGTATTTTTTGCAAGATTATTGATCAGGAAATTCCAAGTTATAAAGTTTATGAAGACGACAAGGTTTACGCCTTTTTAGACATTACTCAAGTGACCAAAGGCCATACTTTACTTGTTCCTAAAGAACACGTAACTGACATTTTTGAGTATGATCTAGCCCTTGCAGGCGACGTTTTTGCTCGTGTTCCTAAAGTAGCGAGAGCTTTGGAAAAAGCATTTCCAGAAATGCAAGGATTAAACATTATCAACAATAATAAAGAATTAGCCTATCAATCTGTTTTTCACTCTCATATCCATTTAATACCTCGTTATGGGAAAACAGATGACTTCTCTATTCATTTTGGCAATAATCAGGAAACCTATTCTTCTGAAGAAATGCAGGAAATAGCTGAAAAAATCATGAAGCAGGTGGAACAATAATGGGAAAATTTTCTAAAGGAATGTTATTCGGAGCTGTCGTTGGTGCTGCTAGCGGGTTACTTTTTGCCCCAAGAAGTGGTAAGGCTACTCGTCAAAAATTTGTCGATGAACTAGAAGATTGGTCTGATTTAAAAGAGGATTTTACTGAAAAATTAGATCAATTCAAAGAATCAGCGCAGGCATTCCAAGCCGCTGCTGATATGTATATCGAGCCATTCATCGATGGTGTCAATCAAGACGTTGAAAATTTCATGTTCCAAGCAGAGCCACGTTTAGACCAAATCCAAGAACAAGTTGAAAAAATCCAAGAGGAATTACCTGAGGCAACGTCAAAAGATTAATCACTTTTGAGAGGAAGTCTTTAAGGTGTGTGACCTACGTGAACTATACGTTGGTTACACACCCTTTTTTTACTTTCCTTCCTTTCTTCGGCTTTATTCCCCAGTAAAACTCGAAATTTAGACTTAATTTTTTAAAACCCTCCGTTTTTATAGATGAAATTGTGTCCTAAATTCGAAATTTTTTCGAAACTATTGCTTACGTATTTCTTTTATGAAACATAGTGTGTTATAGTTATAACCGTGAGAAATTATTTCTACATAATAAAAAATAAAACAAACTTAGGAGTGCTTACAAGAATGAAGAAAAAATTAATCTTAGCTGCAGCAGGTATGTTCAGTATTTTCGCCTTAGCTGCTTGTACAGGTGGTTCACAAGACATCGCAACAATGAAAGGTGGCACAATCACTGTTGATGATTTCTACAACCAAACCAAATCAAGTCAACAAAGCCAACAAACAGTTCAACAAATGATCATTTTCAAAGTATTTGATCAAAAATATGGCAAAGATGTTTCAGACAAAGAGGTTCAAGCTAAATTTGACGAAACTAAGAAAAGTATTGAAGCCCAAGGCGGAAACTTTGCGGATCAATTAAAACAAGCTGGTCTTACAGAGAAAAGCTATAAAGAACAAATCAAACAAAGCTTAGCTTATCAAGCTGGGATCAAAGCACACATCAAAATTACTGATGCTGATTTAAAAGCTGCTTGGGAAACTTTCCACCCAGAAGTTGAAGCAGAAATTATCCAAGTTGCTACTGAGGACGAAGCAAAAGAAATCAAAAAACAATTAGATGATGGTGGCGACTTCGCTAAAATCGCTAAAGAAAAATCAACTGATGAAGCCACTAAAAAAGACGGCGGCAAAGTGAAATTTGATTCTCAAACAGAAACAATTTCTGAACCAGTTAAAACAGCTGCTTTCAAATTAAAAGACGGTGAAGTTTCTGAACCAATCCAAGCAACTGATGCAACTGGTTACCAATCAACATTCACTATTGTAAAAATGATTAAAAACAAAGAAAAAGGCAATGACATGACTCCTTACAAAAAAGAGTTGAAAGAAATTGCTGAAACAGCAAAACAAAACGATCAAGAATTCACTCAAAAAGTGACATCAGAAGTTTTAACTGAAGCAAACGTTAAAATCAAAGATGATGCCTTTAAAGATGTTTTAGCCGGCTTAGTTGAAACAAAAGATTCAGCTAAATCAAGCGATTCTTCTAAGAAAGAAGAAAAAGAATCTTCTTCTAAAGAAAAAGAATCTAAATCAAGCGACTCTGAAAAATCTAAAGATTCATCAAGCAAAACAGAAGAATCTTCTAAATAAGCACAACAAAAAAGAGATGATAGTCATCTCTTTTTTTGTGCACTATTTTGAAAAACCAATTCAAAAAGTTCATAAACAATCAACATATCTTCAGAGAAAGGTAGCCCATTCACCTGTAACTCCTGTTCAAAAAACGGTTGGTGGACATTGCGCCAATACTGTAATGTCCGATCCCCCTCGCCTTCTAGATAGCCATGCACTTCGGAGATTTGAGAATAAGGTAGAATATCGACTACTCTTGTGCAAATAATTGCTTGTGCTTGGTCATTGCCATCCAACAGCACACTATAATCCCCAACTTCTGGTAACTTCTACCCTTCAAAACCTTGTTCATACAAAAGATGTAAAGACGACGTACCAGTCTTTTCTTTTCTGAGAACATGAGCTAACAGTTCATCGGCCATCTTCGAAGAATTGCCAAAAGCCCAAGCTTGATACTCATCATGCGTGATTCCATATTGATTTTTAAATTGTGTCCATAACGCTACCACGGATTGATTCATTCTTATCTCCCGCCTCATTTACTTAAATATCTTTCGGCACATAAAAACTACGATTGTCTAACCCAAAGATACGATCAGTATATTGTCCTGGTTCTGTTTGACGGACTGAGCCTAACATCATTTGGATTGATGCATCAATATTGTCGATTTGATGCAATACTTCCGCTTCCATGATTCGTGGGCGAACAGGTGACCCGTATTCCAATAAACCATGATGTGCTAAAACCATATGACGTAACACAATCACATCTTCATCATTCTCATCGATTTTCAACGCAATACAAGCTTTCGTAATTTCTTCATCTACAAGAACTAAATGACCGATCAGATTTCCTGAAAGGGTATATTCAGTGGTCATAGCTCCAGACAATTCTTTGACTTTTCCCAAATCGTGTAAAATAATACCCGAATAAAGTAGTGCTGCATTTAATTCATTGTATTCTTTACAGATTGCTTTCCCTAAACGAAGCATAGAAACTGTGTGGTATGCTAAGCCATTTGCAAAAGCATGATGATTCCGTTTCGCTGCTGGATAATCAAAAAATTCTTTTTGGTACTGCGTTAATAAATAGCGAACGATTCGTTGCCAATGTGCATTGGTGATTTCAAATACCGTTTGATTGATTTCTTCAACCATATCTTCTCGTTTCAATGGTGCTCTTTCCATATATAGGGTTGGCTGACAAGGCTCATCTGGTCGCGCAACACGCATATGAATGATTTTTACTTGGGGATTTCCCTGATATACTTCTCTTTTCCCATTTAAAAGAATAACGTTTCCAGCTGTAAAACGGCTGATTTCTTCTTCTGAAGCATCCCAATATTTCCCATCAATCGTACCTGACGTATCTTGAAAAGTAAAGGCAATAAATTTTTTGCCATTTTTTGCTACGCGTACATCAGCATTTTTGATCAACAGAAATAATTCAAACATCTCATCTACAGACAGTTCACGGATTTTTTTCATACTTATGCTCCTTCTAGTTCAATAATCGGTTGTTTTAACTCTTTATAATAGCTTACCATTTCTTGGTCAGAAGAAAAACAAATCACTTGCTGATGTTCCGAAAAAACGGCAAATAGTTGTGCTAGTTGTTCTTTTCTTTGACTATCGTAATGCAACCAGCCATCATCTATAATAATCGGGCATAAATTACGCTGCTCTTGTAAAGAAAGAAACGCAAAACGAACAGCCATAATAACTTGATCTCTAGTACCTGTAGATAGTTCGTGCAACATAAACCGTTGCTGATCTTCACGAATCACGATCAATTGCTCTTCATGCAATTGAATTCCTCGATACGCATTTCGGGTCAAGAGTTTAAAATAATCCGTCGCTTTTTTTAATAAATTCGGTAGTTGTTTTTCTGATAACTCGTTTAACAGATCCATTAATAACTGACCAGACAATTGATAAGCTGACCAATCTAAAGCAAGTTCTTCGATTTCTGTTTTCAGCTCGGTCTGTTCCTGATAAAGCTCATCTAGCGTGCCATCAGACAACATTTGTTGCCGCTGATAAAGAATTTTTTGTTCTTTTTCCTGCAATTGTTGGATACACGCTTCTATCTCATCAAGGCTTTGTGCCAATTCTCTTTGTGAGGATGGGAATTGTTTTGGCTCACTCGAATCAGGGTATAAGCCTACTAGCATTGTTTGTAGTTCTTGTTTTCGTTTGTGATTAGCTGTAGCTTTTTGGTAGCTTTGAACCATTTCTGGAATCTCGTTGATTGATCCTATCTGGAACCGTTGTAACAAGGGTCTAGCTTGGTCGATCACTTGCTGCTGTTTTTCTTTGACTTCGCGAATCGTCTGACGTGAATAAGCATCTGCCTGATATTCTTGGGCAAAACGCACTTTCTCCATTTTATCCGCAAAGTTACTGATTACACGGATTCTTTCCGCCAATGATGTTCCAGCGATCGGTAGGCGTGCTGTATAGCGTTCAGTTTGTTCTGCTAATACTGTTACACGTTTTTGATCCTCTTTCAACTGATGTTCAAGCTCTTGATTTGTATTGCGCAAAATCAAATAACGGGTAATATCGGTACGATGAGTCACCCAAAACTCGACTTGATCCATACGCCCTAAATTGTTTTCCTTCACTTTTTGAGCAATAAATCGTGCCATTTCTGTTTCTTCTTCACGAATTTTTTTGATTTCCGATTTTATTTTTACTAATTGATCATTTAAATAATCCAATTGTGATAACTTTTCTTGCCATTGCCGTTTTTCATTTTCATAGTTATCTTTGGGTTGATGAAAGAGCGGTAATACCCCTGCAATCAAAAGTCCTGCACTTAAAAAGAATGCGCCATACCGAATTGGTACGGGTAAAAAGAAACTCAGCAATACAATAATTCCTGCAAATCCGCAAAAAACAAAATTAACTGCCTTTTTAGGTTGACGATGATTTTTCCGAAACATTTCTTTATTGATTGTTTCAAACGTGCTTAAATTGTCCTCACGTGTCGTAATTTCTTCTTCCAACAACTGTAAATCAGTCTGAGTGGTCTGTAATTTGACTGCTCGGGCAACGATTTCCTCTCTCATCTCCTTGACCACCTGCTCTTCAAAAGATAGTTGCGGAGGTGTCTCTGAATTCCAACCCCATTGTCTTTCTAAAGGAAACATTTCTTGCTGATTTTGCTGTAAGGATTGGGTCATCCAACTGATTTCAGAAAGTAATTTATCAATATCATATCGTTGATTCAGTAATTGCTGAATCTGTTCTTCTTCTTTTAAATAAAACTGATAGTCCTCATTATGATCCTCTGTCTCACTTTGCGCAGCAATCTCTTGATTCAAACGAGTTAGTTCTTCACTCAAAAAGCGATGCTGCTGGTAGATGGCAAGCAGTTCCTCTTGCTCTTCTGGTTTTAATAGAACAGTTGTTTTGACTTGCTCGATCGATTGCAGCTCTTCGTATAAAGGTAAATTCATTACTTGTTTTTCAACCAGCGCTAGCTGATTCTTAATTTCTTGAGCCGCTTGACGTTGTGTTGCAATCTGATGCTCCGTATCTGATAGTTCTACATTCAATTGTTGAAAAGGTCTCTCTTGCTGTTCTTTGTCATTGATACGCTGTTGTAGTTTTTGGTAAGCATGCAATTTTTGATTTAATGGTGGTTGACTGCCTTTGCCTTTATAAATCGTTTGAGCACTCTTAAAATAATCTTCTCTGCTCAATAATAGTTGCTGACTTCCAGACAGACCTAAAGAAAGCAACGAGGTTTGCAGTTCTTCTTCATTTAATTTTTCTAATTGGCTAAGTTGTTCCTGTTGGAAAGTAAAGACTGACTGAAATAACTCTTTCGTTAGTGGATGAATCATCTTTTCCAGCAGTGCCTCGTCTCCTATTTGATCATCAAAATACACTTTAGCTTGTCCTTTATTTTGCCCTTTGAAACGTTCTACTTGCACTTCTCCATAAACTGGATGAGCAAACCATAAACGCCCTCCATAGGCTGCACCATTTTTCGGTTGATAATCTTTTTTTCGTTTTCCTTTGGCCGGAAAACCAAAAAGCATTGCTTGAATAAATTGATAAATCGTTGATTTTCCAGCTTCATTTGCACCAAATAATAATTGATTTTTTGGTAGAAACTCAATTTTATGTTGTTGCCATTTACCAAATCCAACAAGTTCTATTGCAATGAGTTTCATGGCTGATCCTCCTGAATGACAAAATCTTCCTTGATCTTTTGATCGGCATGTTCAAGACTGCGCTCACGCCACTCTTCATTAATCTGTACAACTGAAGAAAATAGCGGATTTTGCGTCAGTTCCTGTAACGTATTTGAGAATATATCTGGTTGCAAATAGATTTTTTCTAGTTGATTCAACAACTCTGGTGTTGCAGTGATCACAACCTTTTTATCCAGATTGTTGTTCAATACCTCTACTCGAAATAAATATATTGCCTGATTTGTTTGCTGTACTAGCGTTGCTTGTAGATATTGAAGTAATTCTCCATTTTCATAAGAGAGACGAAATTCTTCACCTAAATGCTGTGTATCTGCTAATTGGATCTCTTTTAAAACCAGCTGTCCTTGGTTCAGTTCATTCTTTAACAGAAGATCCTGAAGAATAACCAATGCCTCTTGTAAGCTTCCTGCATGTCGCAATGAATACTTTTCCACTTGCCAACTGACTCGAGCTACCGATTCAAATCGAACCGTCGCATGCCCAGCTTCTATTGATACGATAGCGACCCCTTGAACTGTTCGTTCTTTTTTCGTGTGTCCTTGCGGTGTTCCTGGATAGACGATCAAGGGGGCTGCACTCACTACCTGCGGCTGATGAATATGCCCTAATGCCCAATAATCATACCCCTTATTTTTCATCTCACTGAATGAAAATGGTGCATAATTCTGCTGACCATTATTCGTTGTATCACCATGATAAATTCCGATATGTAAGTCTACCGATGAATCCTTAGTGGGAAAAGTCGCTAGTTTATTTTCATTGATCCAAGGATGTTCATAACTAAATCCTGTGACGGCTACTTTTTCTTGATTCTTTGTCATAAAATAATGTGTCTCGACTTGCTCTTTCTGAAAAAGGGACATATTTTTCGGAAAATCAAACCAATAGCGCTCAGCTACAAAATAATCATGATTTCCAAATGACATGATCACAGGAATTTTCGCTTGATCCAACCGCTTCATTTCATCAATAAAGTAAGCTTGTGTTCGGATCGAAGTTCGACTTTGATGAAATGTGTCCCCAGCAAAAATCACTGCATCTACCTGATTTTTTAGTGCTATATCAACAATCGCTGTGATTACTTCGTGATTCGCTTGTTGTAGTTTTTCAACGATTTGTTTTGGACTATTTTTTAGGCCTTCAAAAGACCGATCCAGATGTAAATCTGCCGTATGCAATACTTTCATTAGATCCTCCTATTCGCCCTAATTGTTTTCTTTAATCATATCATTTTATTAAGAAGCGGTCAGTAAAAATATACGAAAATTTGTTCGTTTTTTATTTTTTTGAAGAGATAAAAAAGAAAGGGACTGAAATCCAACTCTATGAGTTTCGTTCCAGCCTCTATTCGCTCTATCTTAGTTTGTTAAAATCTCGATTTGAACAATTTCGCTTTGCGTTCCGATTCGCATCGGCGGGCCCCATGTCCCAACACCAGAAGACACGATGACTTGGGGGCTATTTTTATTTTTACGATAATAGCCATAATCCACAGTGAAGTACGCTTTTGTAACTAGATTAAATGGAAAAATTTGCCCTTGATGTGTATGTCCTGAAAGAATCAATTCATTCGCCTGCTCATACTCTTCAATCGTTGAAGGTTGATGATCTAAGATGATTTTTGGAAGTTTGTTGCCTACTTTTTTGAATTGTTCTTGCATGCTTTTTCTACCACCATCTTGTGATCCAATCGGCCGACTATCTTTTCTACCGACCACTAAAATCTCTTCACCTACCACGGTCATTTCATCTTCAAGTAACGTGATGTTTGACGCCTCAACAAGTGCTCTCATCTTCTCAAACGTTTCTCCAGCGTCATGATTGCCCCAACATAGATACGTTCCGTAAGTAGACGAAAGACGTTTGAATTCTTTCTCCATCCCTTGTGGATCTTGTAATGCATTATAATTTCCATCAAATAAATCACCTGAAATAAACACAATATCTGGATGTAGTTGATTGATTTTATTCACGATTTTGCCCAACTTCTTCACGTCGTTGACATACCCTAAATGCAAATCACTGATCAGCACAGCATTGATTTTTTTCTGTTGCTGATTGGTTGGTTCATTGATCACCACTTGATAACTCACCGTCTTGATTTGCTGCGCCTGCCATGAACCATAGCAAAATAGCACAAAAACCAGTAACGCCGCCCCTACCCAAACCATCAGTTCGGTCTTTGAATGAAGCAGAGTGATTTTTCTAGTAATTTTTAAGATCAAGTCTGTCAAACCAAAAATAACCAACGATAAAAACCAAAATGATAACCAGTAGCTACCCATTTTCCCGACAATACCGCCCACATCTGCATCAAATAAGAACATCGTCAGCAACGATGCAATCGAAAATACGCTAATGATGACCCATACAATAAATGAATACTTAAAAAATGAAAACTGTTCAAGTATGGACAAAAATAGTTTCCCGATGTAAAAATTACTCAAGAGGAATAATCCTCCGATAAGTAAAAATACTAATTTATTCATGCCTGTCCTCCAGCTTTTTTACCCACGATTTGTCCGAATTTCACGATTGTTTCGAGATTATTTTCGGTATTTGACCAAATGTCCGGATCAATCGTCACTTGATTTTCTTGGAATAGCAAGATTACTGTTGAGCCACCAAATTCAAACCAGCCTTTTTTCTCAAAACGCTGACAACCGCCTGAATTTTTCAGATTTTTGATCTTCCCAACCATTAGAGCACCGACTTCGATTTGAGCGATTTTCCCAAAGTGGTTCGTTTCGATAATCGTAACTTCTCTTGCATTTCTCGAAAAGACCGGTTCATTATGAACTGCTATCGGCTGTACAGTATGAAACACTCCCGCTATTTCCTGCTGCGCTAAAATAGTTCCTTCATCAATATAATAATAATGATGATAATCATCTGGTGTTAAACGAAAAATGACAGCACAGCCGCCTTGCCATTCTTGGGCAAGGCTTGTGCTATCAAGTAACTCCGACAGAGCATATTCTGATCGTTTGATTTTGAATGTTTGGTCTGCACTGATTGGATAGACTGTGACCTTGCCATCACAAGGCGCACTCAACACTGTCTTTTCTTGGGACAAAACACGTACTTCAGGTTTGATTTCACGCATAAAAAAATGGTTGAATGAACGATAGACCATCGGTTCATACTCGTCCATTTGAAGCTCGTTTTTCTGAATAAACGGATTGATCATTGCTTTTGAAAGCGAGCTATTTAAATAAGCCCCAGCCACTTTTGTAAGCGGTGGTTGGATGAGTCCTTTTAGAATAAAGCGTCCAATCGGATTTTTATATAAAAAGTTTAATGACCAGCTATCATTTTCATTGATAGGCTTTGTTTTAAAGTGCTTCTCCATCTATTTTCCCCTTTGAACAATTTAACGAACAAAAAAAGCAACAACAGCGCCAACTAAGGCTCCGAAAGCTAATTTTCTAGGATCGACTTTTTTGATTTTTACCTTTGAAATAAATAAGAATCCGATAATCAACAGCACCGCTGGATAAACAAGTGTGATTGCTATATGAAAACGACCCGCAGCAAAAAATAACAACGGAATCAATGCTGCACTGCTTGTTACCGGCAGCCCTTCGTAATATTCTCGGCATCCGTCGGCTTGTTCCTTTCTTTCCATTTCCGTTACATTATAGTGGGCTAATCGAATCAAAGCAGCTAAAATATAAAATGCAAATAATGGCAAATAAATTCCTTGTGTCAGTCCTGAAGCATAACCTAGAACTGTTGGGAAAACCCCAAAACTAATCAAATCAGCAAGTGAATCGATTTGAATACCGTAGCACATCTCGCTTTTTGTACGCTCTTTAAGATTTGCGACGAATCCGTCAAACATATCACAAATCCCAGAAAGGACTAAACAAAAAATTGCTTCAACGATATGCTGCGTTAACGCTAAATACATTCCGATTATAGAAAAAATGGCATTTCCATAAGTTAGAATAACTGTGTAATCATAAATACCAATCATACAATTTGTTCCCCAATTCTTTTTTCGTTTAGTATTACTATATCATTAAAGTTACCGAATTTGGGAGATTTTTTGACATTTTATGTGTTTTTAGTGCCAGAAATAAGTGCAGTCTCTCCCCTTAGTGTAATCCACTAAAAAAAGAGGATAAAGATAGCGGAAGATATTCCGTGTCCACTATCTTTAACCCCTTCTCTATTTAGCTCTTAATCGTTATATAAATCACGAATCGGTGTCATGATAATACGGTTTAAATCATTCACGATCAGGCTAAATGCTTGTTCTTTTTGCATCAATTGATTGATGACTTCTGCTTTTTGAACTTCCGTTGCCAAAGCTTGAGCTTTTTCAGCATCTTCTTCTGAAAATTCCTCACCACGCATTTGTTTTTCTTGTAGTCCTTGTTGGAACGTTTGGAATTCTTTAAATAATTTGTACGCTTCTTCATCTGCTTTTACATCTGCATACGCTTGTTCTAAGGCTTTAAATTCTTCCATTTCGCGGATTTCGCGTTCTACTTGATTGGCTGTATCATAAATATTACTCATTCAATCTCCCTCGTTTCTATAGATTCTTCTCTTTGATTGTACCATTCTTTGATTCGTTTTCAAACCGATTATTCTCCTGTTAAACCACCCAAAAAGTCTTTAAGACCATTTTTCGCATTGTCCCAGCCCTCTTTGAGTTTGCCGCCGATATCTTTCGCACCTTCTTTGACTTGACCGCCAATATCTTTGACACTGTCTTTCCAGGCATCGCTATTATCATTAGTTGGTACTTCACCTGCTGGCTGCACGACGCCTCCTGTAGCATAAGCATCCGCTACAGTAAATGGTGTTTGTGTCGTATAAGGTAATATTCCTTGCGTCTGGTTACTGAAAACAGTCGAAGCATGCGTGGCACTGCTACCTTGTAAGTAATGACTTTCACTCGTTTGTTCAAAGCCTAACCATGTCGCGACTACCACATCAGGTGTATATCCGACAACCCATTGGTCATTCGTTTTATCGGTGTCAAAGTTCGTTTCTGTGGTTCCAGTTTTCCCAGCCATGACATAGCCTGCTGGATCAGCATTCATCCCAGTTCCTGAACTGAATACGCCTAAAAGCATACTCGTCATTTGGTCTGCGGTATCTTTTGTGATAACTTGTTTCGTTTTAGCATTCGTATTATCAACGATGACCGCTCCCGTAGAGTCAACGATTTTGTTGATCAAATGCGCTTCTGACTGAACACCGCCATTGGCAAATGGACTATAAGCATTTGCCATCGTTAACGGAGAAACACCCGTTTTCAAGCCCCCTAAAGCCAATCCATAATACTTATCTTCTTGGGCTAAAGGAATACCAAATTTTTCTGTTTTTTCAAAGCCTTTGTCCAACCCAATTTTATGCAACGTCCAAACGGCTGGGAGATTCAAACTTTCACCTAACGCTTGGTACATCGTCACTTCACCGCTGTTTGTGCGGCTGTAGTTTTCAGCAGGATAATACTCTTGTGGTTTATCTTCTAAAATACTATTGGGCTTCATTCCTGATTCTAATGCAGGTGTATAAACTGAAATTGGTTTCAAGGATGACCCTGGTGACCGTTTCGTTTGAGTCGCAAAGTTAAATCCTCGGTATACATGTTCGCCACGTCCACCTACAACCCCTTGAACTCCGCCTGTCTTTGGATCTAGCGCAACAGAACCACTTTGCACCATTGCGCCATCTTCTGCATTTGGCGGGAATAAGGCGTCATTCGCATAGGTTTGTTCCATCGCTTTTTGATAGTTTTGGTCTAATGCTGTATAGATTTTATAGCCTTTATTCAATAAATCTTCTTCTTTTAAGCCATGTTGATTGACCGCTTCATCGATGACTGCATCAAAGTAATACGGATATCTATAATCTGAATTTTGATCAGAATAATTGTCATTCAATAAGCTAGCCATCTCGACTCCTGCTTGCGCATCTGCTTCACCTTGGGATAATTTCCCGTTATCGACCATCAACTGTAAAACCGTATTACGACGATTTACTGCATTGTCAATATAATCTAGTGGGTTGTAGATTCCAGGGCCTTTCAACATTCCGACCAAAGTGGCTGCTTCGCCGACTGACAATTCACTGGCACTAACACCAAAATATTTGTGAGAGGCATCTTCAATTCCCCAAACCCCATTACCAAAATATGAATTATTGAGATACATTTCTAAAATTTGTGATTTATCGTATTTTTTCTCGATTTCAATCGCTAAAAATAATTCTCTCGCTTTACGTGTCATAGTTTGCTCTTGCGTCAGGTAGGCATTTTTAGCTAGTTGCTGTGTGATGGTACTACCACCACCACCGCCACCTATCATACCAAGACTCAACTTTCCAACTACTGCTCGTAAAAGTCCTTTGATATCATACCCATGATGTGTTTCGAAGTTTCGATCCTCAGTTGAGATCAAGGCATCTTTAACGAATGGTGAAATCTGATCTATGGTGACAAAAGTCCCTTTTTGACCAAATAATTTTCCAGCCTGCTCTCCATTTTTATCATAAATAACCGTTGACTCTTCTAGACCGGCCTTCAACGCACCGACATTCGCTGATTTTGCTAAAGTAAATAGATAGATACTAGTTACTAAAACAGCTACCAAACCTAAAAGTAAAATGATTTTATTAATTTGATATTTCTTCCAAATCCGCTTTCTCCAATAGTGAAAACGAACAAGATACGGTTTGATCCACGTCCAAAAGCGTTGGAAACCAGATTTTATTTTTCCCATAATTGTTTTAACGTCCATAGTGCTCCCTCTTTATATAAAAGTTTCTAAGCCATTTTAACATAGAAAGCTACTCTTATTCATACGGCTTTAGCATGAATAATGCACATAAATTTTGTTTTGCCTATTTTAACACGTTTTTCTTTTCTTTTTATGTAGAAAAGGTTAAGAATCCATCAAGAAATCATAGAACTCACGGAGTAGAATAACTATTTAACGTATAAATTCTTATTTTCGTTGTAAAAAAGTGCTACTTTATAAAAAGTTTAATCATAAAAAATTCATATTTTGCCTTTATTATATAAGTATACCAACAAACAACCCTAACAAAACACTTTTTCATTTTTTAACTCCTTTTTCCCACTCTTCCCCAAAGAGTGGGTCTCTTTTTGTCTTGAGAAAGTTTTCAATTAAAACCAAACGAAATGAAAGTTCTACCTATATTGTTGCTGAGAGCTCCTTGCACTTGTGTTTAAAGAATTTTTTGTGCTACACTTTTCCCGAAATGTAAACGTTTTACAAAAAATGAAGAGGAGCGTTTTTTATGTCTAACAAGTTAGCGTCATTCCTTGTTCCAGTTTTCTTTCTACTAAGCTTTAGTTTAGTATCTACACAAGCCAACGCCGTACAAGCATCTCCAAAAGAGCCAGTTATGATGGCTTACTATCGTACCTGGCGAGACGTGACGATGCCTCATGATGCAAATTCAACGTTACCTGATCAAAATGTCACTGCGATGACTGATATTCCTGAAGGCGTAGCTATCGTCTCTGTTTTTCATTATGTAAACCCAGGTACCAATCAACAGAAATTTTGGGATACATTAAGAGATACTTATGTTCCGACATTACATGCTAGAGGAACGCGCGTTATTCGAACGATCGATATTAGAGAAGTTTGGAATGTCCCTCATGCAGGTGCAATACCAACCACTGAAGAATATGATCGATATGCGCAACAATTAATAGATACCTATCTTACGCCATGGAATCTGGACGGACTAGATATCGATATGGAGTCTAGTTTAACAGCTAAACAAGAAGCAATGGCTGCTGGGACATTCAAAGCGTTATCTCAACACTTAGGTCCTAATGCTAATACCGGAAAGTTGTTGATTTATGACACTAATAAAGACAATCATTCTTTATTTCAAAAAGTTGCTTCTTATGTTGATTATCTTTTTATCCAAGCCTATGGTCGCCCAGCTAGTTCTTTAGATAAGACCTGGAATACTTATAAAAGTTCTGTGACGCCACAACAATTTCTTCCAGGGATCTCCTTCCCAGAAGAACAGGACCACAATAGATGGAACGATACGGTAGAACCTTACGAAACAAGTCGTGCGTATTCTTATGCAAAATGGCATCCAAAAGAGGGTCAAAAAGGCGGAATGTTTGTCTATGCGATTGATCGTGATGGTAAACAATTTGGGGATGATACAATCACAAAAACCGATTTCAGCTGGACAAAACGTTTGATCAATACGATGAATACCCACTAATTAGGGGTGTTTTGTTTGAAACTTAAACACTTCTTTAGAAAAATTTTACAGTTTTGAGTAAATTAATACACAAAAAATTCATATTTGATTTGTATTATATATGTATACCAACTAACAACCCTAACAAAACACTTTTTCATTTTTAACTCCTTTTCCCGTCCTTCCCCAAAGGACGGGTATTTTTTTCGTCACTGCCATTGGCTTTGCCCTAGCGGATAATAAACAGTACTTGGCGAACGCAGTGAGCAACGTTTCCTTACTTGTGAATCATTACTATTTCCAGACTACACAACGTTAGACAAATCCCAAAAGAACAGCATATTTTACTGATTTGTAAGTTGTTATAACTCAAAAAAGTAACCATGGAAAACTGACGCCTTTCTATTAATTCTTTTCAAAAAAATTGATTTCTTCTTCATCAGCTGCTTTAATTCTACCTAACCACTTGAACTTATCCTTTCATTTGTTAAACTATGAGAGAACACTAATGAAAAGGTGGGACACCAATGGAATTATCCATCCAGTTACCTCAGCATTTTAAAGAACAAACCGTTCGAGAATTACTCGAACAAGAATGGCTAGTCCCTCGTAAAGTACGTCATTTTTTACGTACTCGAAAAAATGTTTCGATCAATGGCGAAACTGCTTTGTTCCATTTCCCTGTAAAAAGTGGGGATGTCATTACGTTACAGTTCGAACCAGAAGACTACCCCACACCTAAGATCCTTTTGGGCAATAATTCGAACGTTGATGTACTTTTTGAAGATGAACAGTTGATTATTTTGAATAAACCGATCGGGATGAAAACCCATCCTAATCAACCGGATGAACAGGACACGCTACTGAACCATTTAGCTGCTTACTTAGCCCCTAAAAATCAAACTCCTTATGTGGTTCATCGGTTGGATAAAGAAACAAGTGGGGCGATTTTATTTGCTAAAAATCCTTTTGTATTGCCAATTTTAGGACGGTTATTAGAAAGCAAGCAAATCTACCGACGCTATCAAGCAATTGTCTCAGGTCATTTAAACGAGTCTTTAACGATTCGAAAAAGAATTGGGCGTGATCGGCATGATCGACGAAAACGAGTGGTGGATGAGCGACGTGGGGATATCGCGGTTACTCATGTTGACATTGCTTCTTATGCGAAAAAGACAAACCAAACAACTCTTTATTGCATTTTGGAAACCGGTAGAACCCATCAAATACGCGTGCATTTAGCCAGTATTGGGTATCCTATCATTGGAGATCCTTTGTATCATCCAAAACCCAGTGGACGTTTGATGCTACACGCTTATGAGCTACATCTAATACACCCATTCAGCAAAGAGCAAATCAAAGTGATTACAGAACATAGTTTATGGTAAGGACACGTCAAAAATAGAGTAGACAGTCAACTAAAAATGTCTGTATACTCTATTTTTCGTTTTATATTGGAACAACTGCCTATACGTTGCTCAATAGGACCTCCATTTATATACCGGGAACACTCTTGCTTCAACAACACCAATAATGTCTTTTTCATCAATCATTCCATAATAACGACTATCTGTAGAATACTGTCTATTATCCCCTAGCACCAGATATTTGCCTTTAGGAATATGTTGTTGCTGCCCATTCGACAACTGATTGACTGAGAAATCTTCTGTTAACAACTGCTCTTCTTGCTTAGCGCGATACAGCGGCATTGCCAAAAAGCGTTCTACAATCGGCTGTTGATTAATCAGTAATTGATCATTTTTAAAACTTAGTTCCTCACCAGGGAGTCCAATCACTCTTCTAATGGAGCGCTCTTTACTATTAGGAACTTTAAAATAGATTAGTTTAAATCGTTTAACCTTCTTTAAACGATTTACATAGATTCGATCTCCATCACTTACTGTTGGAGTCATCCCGTATCCTTCAAACAATGGTAGCGCAAAAAAAATCTGGGAACCAAGTAAGAAAAGCCCACTCACGATAAAAGCCGTGATAATCAGTTCTTTCCAATAAAAGGGTAGAGCAGAGAAATGATTTCTTTGGTGTTTCTTTTTCAATACCTTCTTTTTTCTTCTTACAACTCGTTGACTCTTTTTTTCCCCAACTTTAACTTTTGTTTGCTTATTTAGTTTCTTCTTTTTAGTTGTGGCTATTCTCTTAGGTTTTTGTCTTGTTCGATTTCGTTCTGCTTTATCCTTTTTATTAGTAGAAAATTGGGTATGTCGTTTATCTTTTGTCATTGCCTCTATCTCTTATTTTTTATTTTTAAGAGCTGTTTCGTTCACTTTAAAATACGTGATTACCTTCTTTTGAATATTTTTTACTTTATTTAAATTCTCTACATATTCATTATACACTTCTTCGGTTCGAAGGCTTTCTACACTTTGATTATTGAGGTTCAACCCCAACTCTTTCATCTGAATATAGTAACGATTCAGGATTTGTTGTCCTTCTATCGTTAAACGACCATTTGCAGATTTAATCCCAAAACTAGCGATTTTTGCTGATAAATCTCGTAAGTTACTTCTCGTTTTTTCTATATTTGAAGTGTTTTTTACGGACTCTATTTGCTTTTCTACCTGCGATAATAGATAGTAGCCTTGTACGATATTGGCTCCATCTTGGTCTGCCAGATTTGTTTTCTGATAATAACGAGAGTACCAAGCACCTGCGAATAACATTGTCGCTAATACAACGAGGCTAATTGTAGATTGAACTTGTTTTTTCTTTTGGCTTCTTAATCGATTTCGTTCTCTCTTTATTTTTTTATTTCTCTGTTTATTCTTGCTTCTTTTCCCATTTAGTTGCTTTTCCTTTTTGTTGGTTACTATGGAGAATGACAGAAAGAGTAAGGCAAACATACTGAAGAGGATAGCGCCTGATAATAGTCCTATAAAAAACCAATCTAGTAAAAGCATTTATCTATCCTCCTCAATCAGTCTAAATAGTTCTTTTTTTTTTTGACTGTTTTCTTTTCCCTTTTTTCTTTTTACTTGGTTTATTGCTTAGCTTTTTCACAACAAAGAAAATAGCGACGATTGACAGAAATACTCCGCTAACGATTAGAATGATCATGACCCAGTTGATCCCATTTTCTTGCAGTAAAGATACATCTTCTTGGTTAAACTTATCCGCTTCTTCATCTGTAATTGTAAATGGCTCTTCCCATGACCATTTCTCCCCATCTGCTGTGACAACCACTCGAGCGCGATAATCACCTGCCACCATCTTTTCTCCATTCAGTGAAACGGGAAAATCAATCATTGAATTAGGGGCCATCCTCATTCTGCTCTGTTTTGTATCATAAACAACTTCATCAGAGGATTTTCTCATGATTTGTACGTCAATGGTCATTTCATCTATAAAAGCTGATTCTACATTAGAAAAATTAATAAAAATAGCATTCCGATAGTTCTTAAGCTCTGGATATACTTTGTTAAATTTCAAATTAGGTTTGATTTGTTTATCGGTCTCCGTTAAAAGCATTCCCACAACATATGCGTATTTATTGATGACCATTCCTTTTTCACTTTTTTGAGCTTCTTCCGATTCTTTTTCTTGGATTTCAATGCCTCCAGAAATCACGCCGTCAAATGTAGCTTCTGGCATTTTAATTTCCATAGTGTAATCAAGAGTCCCTTTAGCGGGGATTGTAACAGTATCTGGACCTTTTACAATATCACTGAACTCATATTTAAGGGACTTATCTTTTGCCAGAGAAGAAGAGCCATATTCAAGCACCCCATTACTATTTGTTTTTGTACTATTTAGTCGAACTTCCATTACAAGTTCTTTGTTACTACTGTTACTCATTTGCATGATTACGGTTTGTTTTTGCCCTGGTTTCATACGTAAATCAAAATAACCTACATCGTTATGTTGATTTTCTGGATAGATTGCTTTATATGTAAAACCACCCTCTGATGCATTTTTATCTTTTTGTGCTGTTGCTTGAACGGGCATAGTAACATACCCAAACATTATGTATATAAGAGCGATCAACCATTTGATTTTCTGTTTTTTCATTCGATTTATTTACCTTCCTTAAAAGAATGACAGGTTCACTAGCTCGATTGAGCTAGTGTATCCTGTCCATTTTCTTTTTTGCTAATTTAAGTTATGTTTCGTTTAACGTGCTGATGCAATAGTCCAAGTGACTACAGCTTTATATTCACTTTTTGTTGATAGTTTGTTATTTGCTGCTGGAATAGATAATTTCACTGATTTATCTGCCGTTCCATTTTCCCCCACTGTACCGAATGTTAAATCGAATTTACCAAAACCTTTACTATCATCTTTTTGTTCAATAAAAGTCGTTGGTGTGCCATCCGTTAATAATTCTCTTGTTGGTGCAACAATCGCAGAGGGATTAAGTTGCGTCGCTGCATCACCAGTCGTACCTAATTCAATATTAGAAAATGTTAAACTCGCTCCAGTCAAAACTGATTGTGCTTCGTTTGTAAATGGTGTTGTTACTTTAGCAGATACTGTGTGTGTATTGGGAAGATCATCCGCACGTGTATCTTTAAATGTTACAAAGTTAGGCATTTCAATAAGGTTATCTCTATTACTTCTCACTGCCTCAGGTAGTTCAAGAGGATTATCTTCATTCACTTTTGCTACTGCTTTAGCTGTTTGTGCATAGTATTCCCAACCACCATTTGATGCAGCAGTAATACTGTGTTCACCGAATTTAAGGGATGAAATAGCAATAATTTTTAATGGTCCTGCATCAGGATTTGGTGTCGGTTCTTCAATTTCAGGGCCATCTGTTCCTGGTGGTGTAACAATATCTTCCCCGTCATCTTCTTTAAATTTAATTGTTGCATCTCCTGTATGTGACTCTGGTGCAGCATTTACGACGGTTGGCAAAGCTAGCCCTAATCCAACTACTGATAATAAAGCAGTTCCACATAATTTTTGTGTCAATTTCATTTTTGTATCCTCCTACTATTGTGTTTTATTTATGGCAACTCAGATAAAATCCAAGTTATCACCGTTTGGTAGTTTCCAGGCTCTTTTTTTGTTTTTCCTGGCACGTTTAATGATACAGCTGTATTTTCAAATATTGGCTTATTACCGAAATCTGGATCAAGAAGCGGATTGCCTTTTTCATCTAAACGAGGGATAAGGGTATCCTTTTGATTTTGATCATTATCTATGGAAGCGCCAAAAATAATCGACCAACTTCCACTTCCTTTACCGATTTCTGCATTTGCCAAATTATATGTTTCTCCGATGCTGTCTAAGTGAATCACTTCTTTAGACACCAATGGAACCTGATCTTTGCTTGTGGTAGAATTTGCCCATGATTTATCTAATGATATAACGGCCCCTTTTAGTTCCTTCTCGGTGGCAGTATTCTTGAATTGTGTTTCTTGTCGAAGTTGTAATTGCCAACCACTCTTTTGTTCACGATAATCTGATAGTTGGATAAAATTTCCGCGAACCCCTGTGTCATCCTTAAATAATTGAGCATTAGCATAATAGCTTTGGTCGTTATCAGAAATAGCATTCGTCCAAAAATTTAGTTGTGGAACAAAATCAAATCTTAGCGCACCATCTGTAGTTGGACTCGGTCCGGGATTGGCTAATTGTTCTGGATGTTCTGGATCGTAGGTAGCTTTGGGGTACTTTCCACTAAACCCGATACTGCCTTCTCCTTCAGACTGAAAAGCATCTGCAAAAGTCGCATTAGGCTGAATTAGCAACATAAACAGCGTAAGTGTAACAGAACAAATCAATGTTTCCTTCTTCATAACCTTTTGCTCCTTTTCCTTTTCTCCTTTTTACGTTTATAGAAAAAGAAAATTAGAATAAGGACCACTAGGATGCTTCCGCTGATGAATAGACTTTTTTTCACTAATTCCCCTGTTTCAGGTAATTTTCCCGTTGGCTTTTCAGCTTTTAATTCATAAGAAGTACTTTGGCTTGGTTGAGAGTCAGAGGTCGAGCTTGATTTGGTTGATGACTCTGTACTTTCTTCATAAAAACCTACACCCGCTTTGGACTGAACTCTTCCACCTTCTTCTGCCCCATAAACTAGAATCGTATCCATCACGAATCCCATACAAACAAACGAGGTCAGAAGCAAATAGAAAATTCTCTTTTTTTTCATTTTTTTCGCCTCCATTGTTTAATAGGTTTCTTCTACACGCCAAGTTAGGTTCGCTTGATAGTCACCGATTTGTTTTACCATGCCTGGAAGTACTTCTAGACGTAATCCTTGTTTAGCTGGTCCCCAAGTCTCTGAGCTAACATTGTATTTTCCTGAGCTGCTATGTTTATGCGTCAAAATTTCCTGAGCGTCAGTGGTTAATGTTTTTTCATCTGTTGCTGTTTTATACTTTAATGCTTCCGCTAATACGTGATGTGTTTCAACGATTTCTAGCTCCTGACTTAATTTTACCGTCAGCTTCCAATTCGTTAAGGTTGCACGGTTATCCCAAATGACCAGCGGCTCATCATATTCAGGATTTTCTTCAACCGTTTTTCTCCATGATATATTGTGAGTACCAAAGTTTATTACTTTAGGACCAGAATCAATCGATAATGTTCCTTTAAATTTGTACTGTACAACACTTCCGCCATCTTTGATGATCACCTCAGTAACATTAGCTGGCTCTTTATCCAAAACATATTTCTTAGCCGCAATAGCAGCTAACGTGTCTTTTACGTTCTTATCACTTGTCAAATCAACTGAATCGCCAATATTCCCTGTGATTACGACAGGATCGATGTCCGCGATTGGCAGTCCTTTTTCGTCTATGAATTCCACTTTTACGGTATCCAAACTTTTTGAAATAGTAACAGTGAGCGTTCCTTGTACTTTAGACTTTCCATTCCCATAAGTGAGTGTCACTTCATAATCACCATTCACTGGCACTTGTCCAGAAGGTGACGGTTCTGGTAAGGACCCTGTTGCAAGAACGATCTCTTCCCCATTCAATTCAGTTACTGTCGTGTCACTTATTTCAAAAAGTTGCAGTTGTCCTTTATCACGAATCATAGCTAAAATACCTTTGGGTGTTTTAGGATAATCAATAGCTGCAATAGAAAAATTCTTTCTTTCAATGATATATTTTTCACCGATAATAGACTGTTTATCTTTCACATAAATCGGCACCTTAACATCGGTCATATTTCCAGCTTCATCCGTTAGTGTGACGTAAAAACTATTAGGCCCAACACTAGAAACAATCTTCGCAATATCTTGATTTTCTTTTAAAGTAATGTCTATCTCTTCTTTGGCCGTAACGTTATCTGACCAATCCGTTAAGAACTTCATATAATCAGCCGCATTAAGAATAGCTGCAGTATCCTCTTTGTCGATTAATGTAAACTTCCCAGTTCCCTTTGGTTTTGTTTTATCATTAAACGTTACGTAAATCGTTACTGATTTTTTTTCACCATTTGAGTTGACTGTCAATACGAGTGGATAGGACGTCTCTTCTTTATTGCCTACATCTTTCGTGTTCACTGTAAACTTACTGGTATCCTTGGTGATATCGGCAATAGTCTGTTTGTTCACTTCTATTGCTTTGATTTTCCCTTGTGTAATAACAAACTCTCGTAACCTCTCTACTGTTGTCGAATTTGTTTGCCAGTCTGAATGATCTACTCTAAAATCTTTTCCTTTGATGCTATTTGCCCCGCCAGGTCCATCAAATACAAAGATTGGCACTTTTACTGGTTCACTATCATTTCCCGCTTCATCTGTTAAGATTAAATAAAACTCGTTATCCCCTTCTTTGGCGACTAATGCATCAAAATCAGTGTTTTCTGCAAAACGAATCGCTAGCTTATCTTGAGCTGTAACGTCATCTTGCCAAGTTTCTAAAAACTTAGACAAATTAGCTTCCTCTCGAATAAATGCTGCATCTCCCATTGGAACAATGGTCAGCTTCCCTGTTCCACTTGGAGGTGTATCATCCGTTAGTGTGACAGTGAGTACTTTAATCAGATCTTTGCCTAAGCCAGACACTGCACTTGACACTTTCAACGTTACATTATATGCGCCACCCGTTGTACTAGGTGTCATACCACCCAAATCTGAAATTTCGATTTTGTCTTTCAATGAAGCTATCGTTCCATCCATAATTTGATACGCATTTGCTTCACTTTCTTGAATAATATACTTTTTTAATTGATCCAGTTTCATCCCATTGATTATGGCGGCACTAACTTGAATATCTTTCGCTTCAATATTGGCCAACTTGCCATGGACAATCAATTTAGACACGATGGTTGCTTTGTTCCCAGCATCATCAAATAGATCCACTCGTACAGTATATTCCCCTGGTGTTTGCATCCACTCCTCTACTTGCGCTTGAGGTGTCTCATCATTAAAGACATATTTGAATTTTTGTGGTTCAGGATTCGTATCACTCGGATTACCAACAAATTTGCTGGCATCAGCTGTTTTTTCTCCCATTGCAATATGATAATCCACTGACTCTCCAGTAGGTGCTGTAGCATCTAGTACTTTTTCTATAGCAAACGCATCCTTACCATCTAGCCAAGCATACGCTTTGATTTTTTGACCTGCTTTTAGTTCCACATTATCTGGTAACTTATAAGTAAACCTTCCATTTCCATCTGCTATAGTGTGAAATTTCCTTGTATCTCCGTCTATAGGTGAATCAACAGTAGGCGGTGTCAACAAAACATCTTTACTTGGATCATTTTCATCTGACACGATATAAAATTGAATAGCAGCGAAGTTATTGACAGCTCCTGTTAACTGTTCGCCGTCTATAAGTTTTTTGTTGTCACATGGTATATCTAGTCCTACGACAACATCTGGAATGAACTGGTATAAGACTCTTGAAAAATTTTCAGTTCTATATTCATTTAAAAAGTTCTTTTGCGTATCATTTATCACACTATTCGCAACAACACTAGATGTTCTCGTTCCGTTATAGCCTACCTTAACCCCATACATGGGTGTCCAATTATAAGTAGGATCCTGTAAATACGCATCCCGTTTAGTCCAAGCAGAAACTTCTTGAATATCCGCCAAAAATATACCTGGATTCGTCATTTTAACAATATCAACATTGGTGTTCCCTCTTGAATCTAAATCAATTCGTTTCGCATTAGCAAATCGGAATATTGTATTACTCCCAAAATCTAGCATACTACGCTTACCTGATCCGTTAGTGATCACAGATTCAAATACTGCTTTATTACCAACAAAAAAACTAGAACTGTTTCCTGCATATATTTGAGAATCGGTAGAATTCCTTTCATCTATTGAAGCAAAATGAGCTGTGCCTTCATCCTTCACCTCAAATTGTGCGCCACTGGAAAGTTGTAAACTTCGACCTGTTCCCTTGATCTTATTTAAGACTAACTGCCCTTTCGACCCTACATTAAGTTTGGAGTTAGCCCCCATATCTATAACTGGGGCTCCCGTGGTCATATTTTGTGCATTGACCGTCATTACAGCGCCATTTGCTATATTAATGACAGAATTTTGCTGTAACATAATGGCTGCTCTAGCAGCTGTAGTTGAAATTGGCCCGTTAGCGTTGACATTGAACTTTCCGCCTTCGCCTACTGAAATAGAAGTAACCCATTGTGATGTATTCGCTTGATATCCTAATCGAACAGGTACACGGGTTGTTCCGTTAGCTGTCTCTACATTCAATGCGGCATTTTTACCAACGACTATTTTCCCATTACGTTGAATACTAATAGCAGACTGAATCGTTCCACCAGAAGTTTGCCAAGAATTTGATTCCCCACCATTTCCTAGTGTTCGAATCGTTGCAATAGCATTTTCCTCAAGTACGGCTGAAGGTTGAACGGATTGTGCCCAGTTTGTATTAGAATACCAACTTCCTAAGATGATTCCGTCTCCATTTTCCACTTCAATCGTTGTGTCTGTATCTTTTCCAAAAACCAAGGTATGCGATTCCAGTCCAGACTGATTCGTATTAGCTATCGAACGTCGAGTACCATTATACGAGACATAACTTGTCGCCACAGATCTTATAACATTTTTCTCTTCAAACCTTAAAATTGCTTGAAAAGAAGCTGTTAGCTGCGATCCTGTATAATGAACATTTCGATAAGTGATTCCTGATCCAGGACCATTTTCCTCCCACATTGTAATCGGACCAAAGTAATGTCCACCATACAAATTTACGTTATCCACAACGGCCTTATGAACAGCAGTTGTCGACGTAGGCCATCTATATGAATCGCCAATAAAATCTAACGAATGTCCATTTCCTAATAAAACATAATTAGAGCGGGTATTTCCGATATTGATGTCATTTCGACTTCCTCGAGTATTTGTCATTGAGTTTTGGACATCAATAATCGTGATGGATGAATTTTTCAACGCGGCATCTAATTCTGCCCATGTTTTTGGTTTTGCAACTTTACCAACATACACGATGACTTCTGTCGAAAGATCTTCTTCAGTTCCAGCAAGAGCCGCAGGAACTTTGAGTGTGACACGAAATTCTTTTAGAGCGTTCGAAGATAGCGATTCTAATCCTTCTAAGTTATCTATTTGAATCTGGTCAGTCACATCAGAAATAGCCCCACCAGATAATCCGTAGGCTATGGCACCACTATCTTTAATGATCGTCTGTTTCAATTTCTCAACATCACTACCAACAGACTTGATATCAATTACGTTTTTCGCAATATTTTTTGCTACAATGCCGGTAGCATTTGATTTTAAACTAATTTCTTTTCTATTCGTTTGATCTGGTAGCTTTCGCTCTATATTAGAATTGAATACTTCCGCTGTCGATGGGTCGAGTTGTTGGACCGATTCGCTAGAGGTAGAGCTTTCTTTTGTTTCTGACGTATTAGAAGTCAACTCTTTTCCAGCACTCGTTTCACTTTGACTCACTGAAGAATCTACAGTATTCGACTCTTCTTGGGCTTTTAGGTGTGTCGAGCTGAAAAATTGAAAACTTAGTATAGAAATCACACATACTCCTGTCACTTTTAAAAAGGTCTTTCTTCCCTTTTTATTCTTTTTCAATGTTCTTCCTCCTTTCTTCTTATCTTGCGTGTTCCTACATTTAGAAGCACTATATTTCAAATTTCTATCTATATTTTAGAAACAAGAAAACGGATTGATCATTTTATTTCCTATTTTCAACTGGTTGTATTGATGGACGAAGCTAAAAATAATACAGTCACTTTGTGCGCTTGTTTCAATTACGTCATCAACATATACCCTTTTGAACGAACTGTTTTAATGTAATCATCTTCAAGCTTTCTACGTAAGTGATAAATAATATTTGTTACTCTATATTGCTTATCTTCACTCACTTTATCCCATATATTTTCATATATATCTTCGTACGTTAATACTTTACCTATATGATTACTTAATAATTCTATCGTTTTGAATTCAAGTTTTGTAAGGCTTACTTCTTGCTTTCCATTCAATAACACACTAGAATTAGAGTGAATTAATTTGAGTCTTTTCCTCTCTTGTTTGCTACCTTGTTGTAGAAAACCTGTTGAATTTTTAGCATGATACATTGATTTCTCAAGATAGCGACTTAAATTTTTTTCAATGATCAAGATCAGTTCCTCTGAATCAATTGTTTTATCAATGATACTGTCCGCACCCAGTTTCAAATAAACCATTCTAGTCGATTTATCAGTAGTATCTGACAAGATCCAAATCAACAAAGAGGTCTGTTCTCGAACTTTGATAATAGTGTCACAAATAATGCTCATTTGATTCTCTATTGAAGCTTCTTCAATAATTAGAACATCTAGTTTTTTTGTAGCATCATTTAATTTGATATTCTCATGTAAATTGAGAAAATGAATATTGTATTCTGCTACTTCTAACATATTTGCATATACACCGTTTTCTAACTCATTGTTTGATGAAATAATTCCTATATTACACATGTACGTTCTCTCCCTTATTTTCTATGTATTTTGGTCAATTTAGTTTTACACTTTTTATTGAGAGGAAAAATAAAAAATGTGACCTTCTTGTTTTCAGTTAAAACAAGAAGCGGGTACCGTTAATCGTTATTTTCCTAGATTTCTCTTTAACGTTGACGGAGATTTTGACGGCGGAGATGAACAAAAAAATGAGTCCCTAAATGAATAGGAACTCACGAAAACTGAAGGAATTAAAATAACGAATGTTATAAAAACGGGTGTATTTTCAAAAGACAATTAAATAAACGCTAATTTTTCAATCGCTGCACGTTGTTCTTCTATAAAAGAATTTGTGTATGTGTCCAACGTCAGCTTAATGGACGAATGGCCTAATAGCGAACTGATTGCCGCAATATTGACACCTAACTCTACACAGCGAGTTGCAAAAGTATGTCGAAGCGCATGAAAAGACACATTATTTAAACCAATTTTTCGTTTGATTCGTTCAAAGCGATAACTCACTGTTCTTGGTTCAACGGAATGTTCGTTGGCAGTTACCACATACTCTGAGTTTGATTGCTTTTTCCAATGTAATAGGGCTTCTTTTATCTTTTGAGATAGCGGAATTGAACGACTAGCGTTAACCGTTTTAGGAATTGTTTCAACAATTTTGGTTCGCTGACCTGCTAAGTTGGGTAAGGCAATACGCTGCTTCGTTCGCTGAACTTTTAACACGGATGAGTCAAAATCTATATCTTCCCATTTTAATGCGCAAATTTCGCCTATACGCATTCCTGTTTCTAAAGCTAGTAAGATCGGCAATCCTTGCTCTGTTTTTTTACTTTCAGCCTCTACTGCTCTTTGTTGTTCTCGTGTTAACGCTTGAACTTTTTGTTTATTTACTTTCGGTAATATGATTCGCTCACAAGGATTCATGTATATGTAGCCACGCTCTTTAGCCGCTTCAAAACAACTTTTTACGATACGAAATACAATACGAATAGAGCTAGCTGCTAACGAGTGTGCTAACCGTTTGACTAGCTTTTCTATATCTAAAGCTGTAATTTTCTTTAAAGCGCGATTTTCTAAGCTAGGTAAAACATGCACTTGAAGTTTACTACTATAACTGGCATAGGTACTTTCTTTTATATTCGGTGCCATAATCTCAGTTAACCAAAGATTTGCCCATTCACCAAATCTTCCATGAAATTCTTTGACCTCTCCAGTATAGTGAAATGGTTTCTGTGCCTTTTTATCGAGTAATTGTTCCTTCACTACTCGATACGAACGAGCATAAACATAACCATAATGGATGCTTCCATCTATTTTTCTTGCTTTAGGATAACGCCCTTCCCAGCGTCCATCTTTTCGTTTGTAAATATTCTCACCTTTAGCCAAAAAAACAAATCCTTTCTATACTTATTGACGGCGAATCTGACGGCGGTAAAAACCACCCGATTATTCTTAAATCCATTAAATTTGTTGCTAAAAAGTAAAGTATTTCTTCTTCTTTCTCATTTTTTTTAAAATTTCCTCAAAAAAAAGAAAATTCACAGTATTATTTTCTCGTCCCTACTATTGATTTCTCAATTACAAAACAATAGAATAGATACATACGTTAAATATTAAATATTTATTTTCAAGCGCTTCTTGTTTTAACTGAAAACAAGAAGGCTTTTATTTTTTATTTGTATTATAAATAAAATAACAAAAATATGCAACTTTTTTTTGGCATTTGAGTTTAAATACTTGATACATCAAACAGGCTATTTAAACAGCTTGTACAATTAATATTCAGAATTAATCAATTATTTTTTTGTTTTAAGCCCTATTTATCAACACTTATGTAAAAAAAAACAGACTTATACCCTTCAGCAAATAGTGCTTAGATGTATAAATTATTTTAAACATAAAGTAACGACATATGCAGTTTAAATAACTTGTTTTTTATCGACCGATAGATTATACATTTAATTTTTATTAAAAAAATAATTTATGAGAATAAAAAAAACAGAGTAAAAAAATTCACTCTGTTAAAAAATATTAACTTTTATATTTATTTTTTATAATTTAAGATTTGATTTAATTTATCTAAATCTATATTCGGGATTGCTTCAAAATAGTCCGCTAATTTCTCCAAAACCTTTTGATTCATTCCAGCTTGATCATTTTCGACTTGTAACACTAGTAATGGTTCATGCAAACTCAACCGTAATAAAAACCATCCGCTACCATAATCATCAGAAACAGTCACTCGCAGTCCCTCATGATTTTCTGGATCGATGGTCATACCTCTTTGCCTTTCGACAAAACCACACAACTCTCGTATTATTTGTTCCCCATACTCACGAATATTTCTTGCTAGAATTTCAAAGCGTAATTCTTGGGTTTCAGCTGGTTGTTTTAATGAGCTGATCAAATCCCCAAGTGTTTCCCCTTCTTTTTTTAATTTAGGTAACAACATCAGAATTTTAGCAATTACATACGCCCCATCATCTAAAGAATAGTTTTCTTTGAAAGCTGCGTGTCCACTTGTTTCGATTGCTAACGGTGTAGTGATCCCCTCATCATTGAGTTGAATCATTTTATTGATTACATTGCGATAACCAGAAATATAACGTACTTGTGAGCCCCCTTTTGACTCGATAAACTCTTTCAAATGACTTGAGGTTGGCGAGTTCGTTACAATGCTACTGCCTGGATATTCAGTTAAAACAATTGTTGCTAGCACCGCAATCAAATTATTTCGATTGATCACTTCACCAGAAGCATCTACTACAGCAGAGCGATCCACATCTGTGTCAAAGATCACACCTAAATCTGCTTTATTTTTCAGAACAGCCTGTTGGATGCTTGCCATCGCTTCTTTATTATCTGGATTAGGAATATGATGAGGGAACATGCCGTCGGGTTCTAAAAATTGCGAACCTGTGACATCTGCTCCAAGTTTAGCTAAAACGTTTTCTGCAAAAAAACCACCTGCGCCATTACCAGCATCTACTATAATATGAAAACCAGTGAGAGGTTTTTCTTCTATCGTATCCATCCCTTTACGAATTTTATCTGTTAAATCAACAGAATAGTCCTCTAAAATCGAGGTTTTGGTTACTGAGCCTTTCACTACAAGGGGAGGGTTGTCCGCATGTTCTAAAATATAGACAATATCCGCTTTTTCTGCTCCGCCAGATTTAGTGAACAACTTCAATCCGTTAAAATAATAAGGCAAATGGCTTGCAGTAATCATAATCGCCGCATCACACTCATATTGAGGAAATTGAGTAGCCATAAACATGGCTGGCGTTGTCGCTAAACCAAAATCTAATACTTCAACGTTTTGTTGAACAAAACTGTCTATCAACGCTTGTTTCAAACTATCTGCTGAAATTCGGCTATCATGACCGATACCGATTTTCAATTTTCCCGATTGATGTTTTTCAGCTAAATTTTTCTCATCACGAAGCCAATGAACCATTCCAACTGCAATTTTCCCGACTTGCACTGGTGTTAGGTTCGCTTTTTTGTCCTCATGATTGACCGCTATCCCTCTTATATCCGATCCATTTTGTAACGCTCTCAAATTCATGTAACCGACTCTCCCTTCATTTTTTGATTGGTTAGGTTTAATCCATCATCGCTTGAAAACGTTCAACAACAGCTACTGCGTCATCTTCCGAACGAGCAATAATAATAATTGTATCAACGCCTGCGACCGTTCCTGCAATTTCTTCATAACTGACTTCATCTAAAAAATTAGTAACAACATCTGCTGCGCCCATATCTGTGTGGACGATTACCATAAATTGAACCCGTTCCATCCGAATCACTGAATCTTTCACAGATTCTTTTAATTTTTCCTCACTACTAGATGCTTGTTGTTGAGAGAATAGGGCATACTTTACTCGACCATCTGAGCCGTGAGTTTTAACGATGCTCATTTCACGTACATCTCTTGAGACAGTAGCTTGGGTTGCTTTGACACCAGATTGTTCAAGCAGTGCAATTAGGTCATCTTGGGTTTCTATTTCATTTTCTGTGATCAGTTGTTTGATCAACCGTTGTCGGTCTGCTTTTTTCATCTTTCCACTTCCTGTTTTGGTTATTTTCTTTATTATAGCGAAAGTTTGGGGAATTTGCATTTCTTTTTGGTAAAAATTACTTTATTTAGAAAAATTATGACAATCCTCCACTACTTTTTTTCAAAAGACGCTTCCTTACAGAATTCACTTTTGATTTATTGATTCACGTGGATAATAAATTTCTTTTTGCCTTCTATACTCACTTGGCGACATTCCCATCTCCTTTTTAAATACTTTACTAAAATAATTTCCCGTTGAAAATCCAACCTTTCTTGCAACTTGGGCAATCGCTTCTTCTTCCCATAATAACGACAGAGACTGAATAATCCGTACCTGTTTTAAATAATTTATGGGTGATGATTTGTAGACTTTTTCAAACTGACGAATTAATGTATACTTGGACATCATGTATTTTTCAGATAGGAAATCTAAACTTATATCTTCAAAATAATGAGTATCAATGAATATTTTCACCGCCTGAATCTCATCCGTTTTTTGTCGAATTTGGTTTTGAATAGTTTCTTTAATATCTAAAAAAAGTGCAAATGCGATTTTAGCATTTTGTACTGCACTCAACTCACGATCTTTTAGATCAAGGACAACCCTTCTAAGTCTTTTAATCAAATCTGCTGATAATTCGATAATAGAAATGGATGTATCGAGCCATTGCGTCATTATAGCTGAAAATTCGATAAATAAAAACTGCCATTCCTCACCGAAATAGCGATAGTTCCCAGGTATTTTAGCAAAAAAGGCGTTGTTTTCTGTTAGAGAAATTCTTCTTCCTCCCATTTCTATGAACCCTTCCCCTGTTAATGTTACCTGCAAAACGATCAGCTGTTCTTTTCGAACACGAGCATCCCAATGATACGTACTACTGCCCTCACCTATACCAACTCCACGAATGATCGGCAAATGTTGCTCATCTGTATAATGGAATTGCCGAACAAAATTTCGCAATTTATTACCCTCCTTAAAATTATTTCGTCTTGTTCCGTTCTATTATACTCGATACTATATACATAACAAACGAAAAGGAATGATTGATATGACAATACATTTCGATGATTCACAAAATATTTTCCATTTAAGCAATCATAAAATAAGCTATATCATTGGCATCGAAAAAGAAAAATATCTTACCCATAGATATTTCGGTCCCTATTTAAACAACTACCATCAAGTCAACCAATTGCAGTATATCGATCGAGGTTTTGCTACGAACCCAATCAGTGAAGAACGAACATTTTCCTTAAACGCCTTACCTCTTGAAACAAGTACACAAGGGAGTTTAGATTATCGGGTAAGTAATTACCAGTTTCGAAATATAGATGGTTTTAGAATCACAGATTTTGTGTATGATCGCTTTGAAATTTTACAAGGCAAATGTCCGTTAAAAGGGTTGCCTTCATTACGTGGGGACACGCAGCAAACAGTAGAAATCTATCTTATCGATCCAATCCAATCCCTCGAAATGGTTCTTCGCTATACCATTTATGATGATCTTCCAGTCATTACACGCAGTATTGAGTATCGAAATAATGGATCACAACCTATTTATTTGGAAAACGCTGGCTCCATGTTATTAGACTTACCGCGGTCTGATTTTGATTTATTAACACTGAATGGTTCGCACACGAATGAAGCGACGATTCATCGCCAACCACTTCATCCAGGGATCCAAAAAATAAGCTCCACTAGGGGAACGAGCAGTCCACAACATCATCCATTTTTAGGACTTGCCGATCGCTATACAAATGAAGATCAAGGACAGGTTTACGGATTTCATTTCATTTATAGTGGAAATTTTGTTGCCCAAGCCGAAGTCGAACAATATGGCAGTACACGCATTCAGATAGGAATCAATCCCGAAACGTTTGAGTGGAAATTGATGCCTGAGTCTAGTTTCCAAACTCCTGAAGTCGTATTAAATTTTAGCAATCAAGGATTCAACGCCCTTTCTCAAACATTTCATAAATTGTACCAAACGTATTTAATACCTGAATATTGGCAAGAACAGGAACGACCAATTTTGCTTAATTCATGGGAAGGAAATTATTTTGATTTTACAGAAGAGGACCTAATTAGCCAAGCAAAACAAGCACGCGATTTAGGGATTGAGTTGTTTGTTTTAGATGATGGATGGTTTGGGCAACGTGAAGATGATACCTCTTCCTTAGGGGATTGGGTTGTCAATAAAACTAAACTGCCCAATGGGATTGAACATTTTGCAGATATTCTACATCAACAGAAGATGAAATTTGGTTTGTGGTTTGAACCAGAAATGATTTCTGTGAAAAGTCGCTTATTCGAAGCACATCCTGAATGGAGTTTACAAGTACCTGCGTATCCTCAAACCCAAGGAAGGCAGCAGCTTGTCTTAAATTTAAGCTTACCACAAGTCCAAGAGTACCTTATACAGGTATTAAGCAATTATCTTTCTTCGAATAAAATTGATTATATAAAATGGGATATGAATCGACACTTAACTGAAGTTGGCAGCTTTATTTTACCAGATGATCAACAAAAAGAAGTCAGTCATCGGTATATTTTAGGGCTGTATCATATTTTATCCGAAGTAACAAAACAATTTCCACATGTATTATTTGAAAATTGCTCGAGCGGCGGTGGACGGTTCGATCCTGGAATGGTCGCTTATATGCCTCAAACCTGGGCAAGTGACAATACCGATGCATTATGTCGAACAAAAATCCAGTACGGATACAGCTATCTTTATCCACCTATCATGATGGGCGCGCATGTTTCAGATACTCCAAACCATCAAGTAGGCCGAAATACACCATTAGAAAGCCGCTTTCTAATTGCAATGAGTGGAAATTTTGGTTACGAACTAGCAATAGAAAAGCAGTCTCCACAAGCACTAGCAGAAATAAAAGACCAAATTAGCTTTTATAAAAAACATCGAAGATTATTGCAATTTGGACAATTCTACCGAATCAAAGAAATTGATTCAACGTATGCTACTGCATGGTTATTTAAAAATGAAACAGAGGCTTTACTTGTTTATTCCAATGGTCTTTCCCAGCCCGCTCAACCTGTTCAATACTTAAAAACAAACTATTTAGACGAATCTGCACACTATACAGACACGGAAACAGGAAACATATACAGCGGTAGTGAATTAAATCATGCCGGAATACTGGTTCCAAGAATAAAAGGCGATTTCCAATGCTTCTATAAATATTGGACGGTTCTTGATTAATTAGCTAACGAATCTCTATACTCATTTTCAGAATCAAAACAGCCCAGAAAAATCAGGGACTCTCTACAAAAATCGTTTTTCTATCCTTTGTAGAGGTTGACCTATTTTTCTGGGCTGTATACTTTTCTCTTTTGCTTACTTTAAATAGACTGCATAGGCTTCATAAGCCAGTAACTCATCTGTAATCTCTTTTTTATAATTATGGATGATCATTTCTTTTATTATCCGTGTTTTTCCTAATACAAAATGTGCTGGTTGATCAGAGAAATTGACGACAACAAGTACCCTCTCACCTTGATACTCGCGAATATAGGCTAAAACTGTTGCATCATCCGTTGGAATATTTTCAAATGTTCCTTCTATAATAATCGGCATTTCTTTACGAAGCTGAATCAGTTTTTGATACGTATAAAATAAAGAGTTTGGATCATTTAGCGCAGCTTCAACATTGATTTCAGTTGAATTTCCCACTGGAAGCCAAGGCGTCCCTTTTGTGAAACCTGCTTGTTCAGAAGCATCCCACTGCATCGGATGACGTGCGTTATCCCGTCCTTTTGCGTTGATCGATGTTATAATTTCTTCTTCTGTATAACCCGAATTGATACGTTCATCATACATTCTGCGACTTTCTATATCATCAACTTCATCAATCGTTTTAATTGGATAGTTGATCATGCCAATTTCTTCTCCCTGATAAATGTAAGGTGTTCCTTGGAGGAAGTAAAGATAGATAGCCAACATTTTCCCACTAATCACCCGATGCTTCTGATCATTCCCCCAACGAGAGATAATCCGAGGTAAATCATGATTATTCCAGAACAGCGAGTTCCACCCTTTCCCCGCTAACTCCGTTTGCCATTTAGAAAACACTTGATGCAATTCTTTAGGATCTAATTTTTTGATATCCCATTTTCTTTTGCCTGTCTGCTTATCTAAATTGATATGTTCAAATTGAAAAACCATTGATAATTCTTCTCTGCTCTCATCCGAATAGAGCTGAGCGATTTCTGGCGTTGCGCCCCATGTTTCACCTACTGTAACTAAGTCATAGTCTCCAAACGTATTACGATTCATTTCTTGTAATAGTTCATGTAGCTTCGGTCCGTTTTTAGTGATCAACTGATCTGGTTCTTTCCCTATCAAATCGATGACGTCTAAACGAAAACCGCCAACCCCTTTTTCAATCCAATAATTCATCATACGATAAATTTCTTGACGCATCAGAGGATTTTCCCAATTCAAATCAGGCTGTTCTTTTGCATGTAAATGAAAATAATATTCCCCGAGTTCTGGGACAAAGGTCCAAGCAGAACCACCAAAATTGGATTGGAGTTCATTCGGTCGTTTACGTTCATTTCCTTTTCTCCAGATATAAAAATCATGATACTCACTCATAGGATTTTGAAGTGCTGACTGAAACCACGGATGCTCTGATGACGTATGGTTTACGACCAAATCCATAATAATCTTGATGTTTCTTTTCTGCGCTTCAGCGATTAGATTATCCATATCTTCCATGGTGCCATACTCTGAACCAATCGCTTCGTAATCACTGATATCGTAGCCATTATCTTCATTGGGCGATTGGTAAACAGGGCTGAGCCAAATTGCCTCTATCCCTAAAAAAGACAGATAATCCAAACGCTGGATGATTCCTTTTAAATCCCCGATACCATCAGCATTTGTATCTTGAAAACTGCGTGGATAGATTTGATAGATCGTGGCTTTTTTCCACCAATTAGTTTTCATAATGCGCACTTACCGCCAATAGATCTTGGCCTCCATCCACTTTTGATAGCTCAATCGCTTCTACAGCAGCGTAGTCATCTGTATTTGTAATAATCATCATTACAGTGCTATCTAAACCAGCCTGTTTAATCTTCTCTAAATCAACGGTACCTAAAATATCCCCTTTTTTTACTAATTCACCGTATTTTCTATTTGTTTCAAACCCTTCTCCTTTTAATCCGACGGTGTCGATTCCAATATGGATCAGCACCTCTGCACCATTCATTGTTCTAAGTCCATAGGCGTGCTTTGAATCATAAATAACGGTTAATTCTCCATCAGCAGGTGCGTAAATAATGCCTTTTTCCGGAATCACAGCAATCCCTTTTCCCATCATTTCTTGTGCAAATACAGGATCATTTACTTCTTTCAAGGAAATAGGTGTACCACTTACAGGCGATGCCAATACTTCATCTTGGACAGCCGCTACACTTGCTTCTGGATCTTCATTGATTTCGACGGCAACTTCTCCAGCTGTTTCATCATCGCCTACAAAAACCTCCATATGACGTTTTCCGTATACATATGTTGTCACGAATCCTACACAGATACTGATAACGATGCCGATCATGAAATATGAAATTGATTTTGGTGCAATTGAAATAAATCCGATCACGCTTGCTGGTCCCATCGCTACTGAAAGTACATGGAAAGCACCAATGAATAAACAAGCTACACCAGAGGCAATCATCCCACAAATAAATGGGAATTTAAGTTTTAAATTGACCCCGAAAATCGCTGGTTCAGTAATGCCTAGCATAGCAGAAATACTTGCTGACGTTGCCAAGCTTTTTTGTTTTTTATTTTTCGTTAACAACATGATGGCAAGCGTTGCTCCCCCTTGACCCACATTGGCCATAGAAGCGACTGGGAAAATAAATGATCCGCCAGTTCGTGCTACTTCTGCTAACAGAGTCGTTTCAATGGCTGGAAAACTTTGATGTAATCCCGTGATGACAATCGGTGAGTAAAATAGACCGAAGACACCTAAACCGACTGCTCCTGTTGTATCATACAACCAAACAAGTCCATTCGTCAGACCATCTGATACAATTCTCATCATTGGGCCCACAACAATAAATGTTAAAAAACCAGTAATAATGATGGCCAACATTGGTGTAAATGTAAAATCAAATGCATTGGGAATACGTTTGTGGAAAAATTTTTCTAACGTCGCTAAAATCCACGAAACCGCTAATACAGGCAGTACAGAACCTTGATAGCCGGCTTGTGCAACATCCATTCCCAAAATATGCCAATAGGGCATACTTCCATCTGCGATTGCATTTGCCACACCATAGCCATTGACTAAATCTGGCATAACCATCGCCATTGCCATTGCAGCACCCAGATAAGGATTTCCACCAAAGCGCTTAGTAGCAGAAAAACCAACCAAGATCGGTAGGAAAGCAAACGGTGCTGACGCTAATAGATTGATGATACTCGCAAAGTCTTTTACATTCGGAAATAGTTCCACGACTGATTGAGGACCAAATAAATCCTGAGCAGTCAATACATTGTTTAAAGCCATTAATAATCCACCCGCGACTAGTGCCGGGACAATTGGAACAAAAATATCAGATAATACCTTAATAAATGCCATAATAGGATTATTTTTTTTGCCATTCGATGCGACTGCTTTCAGGTCAGCTGTAGATGCTTCTTTAACATTGGTGATTTTTATGAGTTCGTCATATACATTATTTACATCGCCAGCACCTATGATAATTTGGAATTGGTCATTGGCTTCAAACGTTCCTTTCACCGCCTCATTACTATCTAAAGCTTTCTGATCTACTTTACTCGAATCCTTTAGAACAAGCCTTAGACGAGTTGCACAATGTGCGGCAGCCTGAATATTATCTTCGCCAAGTGCGTCATTGATTTCCTTTGCTACTTTTTTGTAATCCATCTTCTTTCCCCCTAATTGTCATTTAAGCGCTACTGAAATAGAAGAAACTATCTTGTTTCCAAAAAATGTAATCGCTTTTTCACATACAAAGTATGCCACTATTTTAAATAATTGTCAAACGTATATCAATTATAAATGATAATTAAAAATATACCTCTATACATAAATAAATATTTTGTTATACGTTTGACATTCAAATGCTAAATAGTTACACTATATGTGAGAATACGCTTACGAGGAGAATATATATGTCCGAAAAAAAAGTTTGGTCTAGAGAAAAACGTTATCAGCCTTATGAAGAATGGGGGACAGAACACCTTGCCTCACTAAAACAAAAAATAGATGCGTCAACCTGGCGTTTAGGCTATCATATTCAACCTGCTACAGGTTTACTAAATGATCCAAATGGTTTTTCATTTTTCAATGATCAGTGGCATGTTTTTTATCAATCTTATCCGATGGGTCCCGTTCACGGTATAAAATCTTGGTATCACATGACCTCTGATAATTTGGTTGATTGGAACGAAGAAGGAACAAAAGTATTCCCAGATAGCTTATACGACAGTCATGGCGTTTATTCTGGAACTGCTCTGCCGATTTCTGATCAGTTATTTCTTGCTTATACAGGTAATGTTCGTGATGATGATTGGATTCGCCATTCTTATCAATTAGGTGCTTGGATGGATCAATCAGGTAGCATAAAAAAAATCGAACAGCCGCTTATTGCTGCACCTCCAGCTGGTTATACCTCTGAATTCAGAGATCCTCAAGTTTTTCGTTATAAGTCTGGCTATCTAATGACGATCGGAGCGCAAGATGAAACAGAAAAAGGTAAAATTCTAACCTATAAAAGTTCTGACTTACTTTCTTGGCAATGTATCGGTGAATTAGGGTTTACTGATCGAGACATGGGTTTTATGATCGAATGCCCCAATTTACTTTTAACAGATGAATTCGCTCTACTTATTTTTTGTCCACAAGGGTTAGATTCTGATGTTTGCAATTATCAAAATATCTATCCAAATATGTATGTCATTGGTGACTCATATCAGTCTGAATCAAATTGTTTAACAAATCCTTCTAGCTTGAAAAATTTAGATGAAGGCTTTGACGTTTACGCTACACAAGCATTTAAAGCCCCCGACGAGCGCTTATTATCAATCAGCTGGATTGGGTTGCCGGAAATTGAATATCCCACTGACCAAGAAGAATGGGCGCATTGTTTAAGCATCGTGAAGGAATTGATTGTAAAGGATAAAAAATTGTACCAACGTCCTGTTGAAGAGATGAAACAACTACGCCTAGATGAAGGAATACTTTTTGATAACAGCAAGGATTCTTATCATGAAACAGCAACAAATCATTATGAATTAGCCCTATCATTTAATTCTCTAGCCACTGGAACCCTTACCTTATATGCAGATAAAGAACAGAATCAAGGATTAACGATTCATTTTGATTCCCAACGTGGTAAAATGACAATAGACCGCAGTCATGCTGGTGTTCTTTTTGGAGAAGATTATGGCGTTGTACGATCATTTTCTATCGAACAAAAACCATTGAAATTACAAATTTTTGTTGATTCTTCCGTTGTTGAACTTTTCATCAACGATGGCGAAAAAGTAGCAACCATGCGAGTATTCCCAGAAAAAGGACACGCAGGATTTCATTTAACGTGTGACGGAGACTATCAAGGACAATTTTGGCAACTGCGGAAAACTAATCAATAAAGGATGGAATTGTATGGTCGTCAAACTAACAGATGTAGCAAAAAAAGCTGGTGTCTCTCCTACGACTGTTTCCCGTGTTATTAATAATTACGGCTCATTAAGCAAAAAAACAATTGATAAGGTAAATCGTGCGATGAAAGAGCTTAATTATCAACCAAACTCTTTAGCTCGTTCATTACAAGGTAAAAACACACAATTAATCGGGCTTATTTTCCCAACTGTTGCGAATCCGTTTTTTGGGGAGTTAGTGGAAAGAATCGAACAAAAACTCTTTGATTTGGGGTATCGCGTCATTTTGTGTGATAGTGCCAATAATAAGGAAAAAGAACGTCATTATATAAATATGCTTGCAGCAAATAAAGTTGATGGTATTATTGCTGGTGCCCACAACTTAGGGATCACTGAATATGAAGATGTTGAACTTCCGATTGTTTCTTTTGACCGATTTTTAGGGAATACTATTCCCATTATCGGCAGTGACAATTTCCAAGGCGGGTATTTAGCGACTGAGACCTTATACGTTAGAGGAGCAAGGAAAATTGCGATCCTGACAGGTTCACAAGAATCGAACTCTCCAACAAATTTTCGATTAAACGGGTATTTAAATTTTTTAGAAGAACATGAATTAGAACCTAAAATTTTTCATATTCAAACGACAGCTCGATCAACAACACTAAAAAACTTAGAGATCAAGCATATTTTGGAGACGGAGGACATTGACAGTTTATTTTGTACAGATGATCTAACGGCTATTCTTGCCTATAATCAGTGTCAGCAATTGCAGATAAATGTTCCTGAACAGCTCAAGATCATTGGCTATGATGGGACAAAATTCGTTCAGAACTATTTTCCCCAATTATCGACGATTGCTCAACCAATGGCTGATTATGCGGATATTTTAGTTGATCTTTTATTGCAGAGGATACAAAACCCTGAAAAAAAATTGGAGAAAAATTATCTGTTGCCTGTAAAATTAATTCAGGGGCAGACAACTTGATGGTTTGGATTTAAGGGTTTTGACCTATCTGTTTTGATGGGACTGTAAAAAAAATGAAAGAGCGTCAAGTCTGTTTTTCTCTTAACAGGCTTGATGCTCTTTGTGTATTTTTGTAATTAAAATAACTTTTATTGTATGTTAGTTTTCTTGCATTTCGATTCCTAGCTCATTTTTTAAATAATCGCCAAGATCTTGCTCTTCACCTGAAGAAGCATTTTTTATTTTCCATGTTTTTCCAATTTCATTTGGGATAGAACGTGTTCTTGAAATTGGTTGTTCGTCATCTTCTAGTAGCAAAGCACCATACTGATAGCCTTCTAAAATGTATGCTCCTCTTTCCTCACTATACGTAGCAAAGAACAAGTATACCTCACCTGCTTGAAGTTCAATATCGCCATCTTCTCTCACTTCCACCCAATCCTCACTCTGAGTAATAGGAGGCCGGCCCGATTCAGCTCTCAAACGATTGTGTTTATCTACTTCTTCTTTTTCAGCGTTTTTAAAACGATCTTTTTCTTTGATAACACCACCTGATCTGATAAATGATACTTCTTTATCTGTTGTTCCTTCGATATTTTTCAATACTTCTAGCTTTCCATAAGTGTCAGGTAAAATGCTGTTGCTTTCGGTTTCAGAAAGATTAGCATCTACATCCGCTTTATCTATAGAGATTACACGGGCTAAGAAAATAGCATTTGTATTTTCTTGAAGACTTTTTGGTTTGGTATTATCGTACATTAGAAAGGATTCTACTGTTGATGATTGTATGTTGGTGCGATCCACTTCATCGAGATAAGAGTAGTAGTTTGCTTTTTTGACTCCTGATGATGTTTCTTCTTTGGTTTTAGGTGTTGATTTTGAATTGTTTTTTTCTGTTGGTTGGTCTTTGACTATGGCATTTTTAGAAGACGTATTGCTGCAACCAGTTAAAAGAATGCTCAAGCAAAGAAATGCTATTATAGTTAGTTTTTTCATATTTTATCACCATCCATATATATCTGTAATTTTGTTGCTTGCATCTCTATCAACACTACGAGGACCGCCTTCTACACTTGGATGCATAATACTAGTCTTATCATTTATATGCGCTAAACCTAAGGCGTGCCCCATCTCATGTCTTGGAATTCGATCTCTCATATAACTATTATTCTTATAGTGCATATTAAAACGAATGATTGCATAATAGTAGTTTCTGTTCGGTGCACGCCCTCCCGTTGCAATCCCTCTATCATTATTGTCATAAAACTCAACATAGCCTCCTGTTTTACTGCCAGAGCTAGTATAGCCATGAGCATCTATATTGGATAGCCAATTGTGATTTTGCTTATACATATAAATTGGATTTGCCCAGCCAGTATACATCCAATTGTGCTTAGCATTATCAATATAACCCGCTACACTAGATGCACTTGGTGCAATATAATATTTGATATTTCTAACTCCCTGAGATAAAACTCCCGAAAATCTAGGTGGTTTTGCAGCGTCCACTTTTGTAGATAATACTAACAATAATACCAATCCAAACAACACATAAAAAATTTTCTTTTTCATTTCTCTCCCCCATTTCTTAACTCTTAGTTGCCAAAACACTATTATTTATTTTACAAAAAGCAGTTTATTTAACGCTATCATAAATTATGTATAACTTCAAGAACTTTTTTAGTTACATATATCCGAAATTCTAAAGTCAACTTATCCATAATTCTTACCCTACCAAATATTAGTTTTACTATTTTAATTTTCTATTAAAAAGTTTCAAATTCACCTAATCAATACTATCAATATGTATATTCAAAAAACAAAAAATTAATTACTATATGATTATAAAATACTTATTTATGTTAAAATATTTACATAATGATCACTTTAAAACTATGATTGCAGTTTACTTACAAGAATTATTAATTTTATTGGGTATTATTAGGAGGAGAACGATGCAGATTTTAATACATTATACTATTCAGCCAGCCGTCTTTGATTATTACAATAGAGATGGCACATATGAATTTAACTATTCAGGCCGCATTGCAGAAGTAGAAAAATTCTATAACAAATACAATAAAGTGCAAGACAATCTGTTTTTCATTGTATGCTACACAAATTTATCTAAAACTCAATATTGTATTGGAAAAATATTTGTAAATAGCTTTGATAAATACATTTATAGCAAAGTTGACGTTGAAATACAAAATGAAATTATTGAACATTTAGGAATTTTGAACACAAATACTTATGATGCAGGTATCTACTACAAAGAATACACAATAACTGAGAATCTTGAATTTAAAAGTAAATTAGTCAATGATTATGCTAGCAAAATAAAACTAAGATTTTTTAATTGGGAAGAGTTAAATTTAGATATAACAATATTATTCGATAAAATGATTGATCTCCTATTTGATGAAACTAATGTCTTAAATATTGCTACAACTTATACTCCTAGTCCTAGATATACAGATAAAATTTTGAAAAAAAGATATTACGATGCCTTACACAAAATTGGCTTTATTTCTGAGCAAGGAATAAATACAAATTTAACAATCCTTCATGGCGATATTGGAGAATTTTTTATGCACACATTAGTCTCAAAATTTATAGATTCTAAAAAAAGCTTAAAATATTTATATCCTAAATTAATTTTTAAAACTACCCCCGGTTCAGCTGTAAAGGGAAATGATGGAACGATATATTTTCCTGAGCGAAATGAAATTTACTACATGGAAGCAAAATTTTATAGCAACTTAAACAGTGCTATAAAAAAAGCCGTAACATCTCTAGAAAAACACAATGAAACGTCTCAAGATATCATAGATCCAGAAATTTTTCGTAATATACAAACCAGTAGGCTTGGAGAAATTATCGAAGTAACAGATGATGTTGAAGAAAAATTAATACTCTTTCTAATGTGTGATGATAATTACCTTGAAAAAGATGTTCAAAGTTGTATCGAAACAAATAATGTACTTGTTGATTTAAAAGATAAATTCGAAGTGCTTATTTTCATATTTCCCATTTTAGACAAAAAACAATTTCTAAAGCACTTTGAAGAATACTCAACTGAGAAAGGTAGGGAATACTATGATCAAAGATGAGTTCTATTATTTAGATAATTCTATGAAAAAATTAAGAGAGGAAGTTTTATTTAATATTTATAATAACGTAAAAATTAATCATGCTATCTTTAACCTCACAGATTTAGATATTTATTCTGATGATAGTAGTTTCTTTAGCAGGCTTAGTAAATCAGTACGGTCATCATTTTTAGATAATAGAGTCATACTAACTAATGAACAAGAAGAATGTTTGAATGTACTTTCAAAGAGCAATCTATTCATAAGCGCACCTACGAGCTTCGGAAAAACATTCATTGCCTTAGAATATATTGCAAGAAATGTAAAAAAAATTGATGATGCGGTATTTGTCGTTCCTACTATTGCGCTGATGAATGAATTGCGAAAAAAATGTTATCATTACTTCGGAGATACTTATACACTTATAACATCTGATGCAGAGCTAGAACAATATTATTCAGAGTCAAAAAAAATTATTATCGTTGTTCCTGAAAGAATTAGTACAAGATCATTTCAAAAATATTTAGATGCAAAAAATATTGATTTTTTAGTTTACGATGAAATTTACAAATTGAATTCAAACAAAGGTAATAATATACATAATAATGAACGATTAATAAAAATGAATTATACCTATAAGTACCTTATTGAAAAATCAAATAAAATCTTGTTATTGGGTCCATTTATCAAGAATGTTGAGTTTAATCGTTCTAAAATTAAAATTGAGAAATTCATTACAAACTTAAACTTAGTTTATAATAAAATAATTTTTGATGAAAATTTCAACGATTATTATGGAACAACTACGGATAAAAGGTTTATCTATTTTGATTCTCCAAAAAATATCGTCAATTTTTTAGAAAGAAACATCCCTGCACTACCATATGTTGAATTTGATAAAAATATAATTGAATGGATTTCAAATAGTATTCATCCTGATTGGTACTATATTGAGTATTTAAAAAAAGGGATAGGTATCCATCATGGAAAGACTCCTATTTTTTTAAGAAAATACATTGAAAATGAATATTCAAAAGGAAACATTCACACTATTCTATGTACTAGCACTTTAGTAGAAGGAATAAATACTCCTACTAATAGCTTAATCGTCTATGATAAACCAAGAGGCATTTTTGAACTTAACAACTTAATTGGGCGCGTTGGTAGATTAAATACTAAAAAACCAAAAATCGGAAATATATATATATAAGAAATAGAGAAATTTACGAAATGTATGATCCTGATACATGGATCGAGTTGAATATACTATATGAAGATGAAAATATTGTAACTATAGACGCCGAAGATGAAAGTTTATACCTTGAAAAAGAACCAAGTCCAGAGTCTCAAGAAAAAATTACTATCCTAACAAATGCTCTACACGAAAAATTTAATATAAATTACTCTGATGTGATTGATGCAGGTATAGAATTCAAATTACTACAGAGATTTGTTTTAGAATTTGATACAATTACAAACTATCCTAAAGAGTTTGATGTAATTAAAGACATAAAATATAAATTGTTGTCTGAAGATAATAAATATTTAGATGGTTTAAAGCTATCAAAATATTCTTTCAGCTCAGAAATTACCATAGAAAAAAAATACTTACAGCTTGATCCTGTATATCTATTGTTAGTTTCAACAAAAGGAATGAAAAGTGTTATAGATAAATTTACAGATATTTATGGAAACTATTCAAGGAAAGATGTTAATTTTTTTATTGACACCTTATTCCAAATAGATGAGTTTATCAAATTCAAAATGACAAAAATGATTTCTATATACGAATTATTTGATCAAAAAGGTCTTTTTGATACAACTAAAAATCGTGCATTCATACAAAGTATTAATATGATTAAATCATACTCAAATTCTATTGACGGTTATGAACGTATTTTGACAGATTTAGGATTTCCAAAAGAAGACTTTTTATTAATTAGCAGTAATTTTGATAACTACTCTCAAGTTAAAGGTACCGAAAGTAAGCTAAAAGAATTTAAAAAAGAGACAAATTTTCAAGAGCTTTCGCCATTTGGTAAAAAAATCATTTCAGAATTATAAAGGTTTTATTTATACAAATGAAAGATATTTCACACAAACTTACATTCCCCCATTGACTCTCCCCCTCACTTAAATTAAAATGAAATGAGATAGAACGAAATCAAAACCTCCAGTGAGAACTGGAGGTTTGCTCTTCGGCTGAAAGCCTCTTTTACCGGCCACGGCCTAAAAGGCCTTCTGATCGGGTCTCCCTCACGCACCACTTCTTCTCGCTGATTCTAAAAGAATTTCATTTTTTATTTTTTGCTATTTTTATTACCTGTGAACGGATCATACTCCTCAAACAACGTCAGCTGATCTGCTATATGATCTTCCTGAACTTGATTGCGTATATATTCTTCTATTTGTTTTTTGTTTCGGCCAACGGTATCGACATAATAGCCACGACACCAAAACTTACGGTTGCCTTATCGATACTTTAAATTCGCATGTCTATCGAAAAGCATTAAACTACTTTTTCCTTTTAGGTAACCGATAAAACCCGAGACACTTAATTTCGGTGGATTACTGACCAACAAATGAATGTGATCTCGATATGCATTTGCCTCGATGATGTCGACGCCTTTTCTTTCACATAAAAGTCGAATGATTTCTCCGTTACTTTTCTTGTACTTGCCATAAATGATTTGGCGACGGTATTTTGGCGCAAAGACGATGTGATACTTACATTTCCATACGGTGTGTGATAAACTTTGATTGTCCTTTTTCATAAAGGAACCTCCTTTAATGTTGATGATACGGTCGGGAAACCTATATCAGTTCAACATTTTAGGGGGCTTTTTTATTACCTCGCTGGAAGCTCTATGGAACCACCCGCATAGCAGGTGGTTTTCAGAACACACAATAAAATCTAGCCAAACGAATGTCGTTCAGCTAGACAAAATAAAAAGGCACTCTGCAGGAAGATTGGTCGTCATCCCACAGAGCCTTATACAATCAGCTACTACCCTGATCGTACAAGTTGCCCTTAATCAATTTTCATTGACTGTTTTTATTTTACTCAATATTTCATGAAATTACTAGTGTTTTTTCTGATGTTCTGAGTTTAACGACAAAAACAGGTCAATGCTTCTTAATTGTACTTAGCGCGGTTTCGGCAGGTGTCCGGAACCGTTTTTTTTCGTTCTATTTTACGGTGGAGCAACGATTTTTTGAAATTTTAATAATCGTTTCGAGGAAGTTACCACAAATCTGACTTCTTTCATCACACTTCACTTTGCTATAATAATCTGCCAATTTTGTGCTAACTTTTGACGGAGCAAGCCTTTTTTATAGACAAATCATTGTAGCCACGATAGTAACGAGGAAACAGCCGACACCTCAAGATGTTAAGCGGTCACTTGACATTTTGAAGCCAAAAATAATCAGCACGAACTGATGAATCAAGTTGCCTGAGTCAATAATGCGCATAGTAAGAAAGAATGCTATCTACCAGAATCCGTAGCATTCGATCAGATGAACATTCTCCACGGCTGACTGTTTGCTCGTTACTATTTTGTAAAATATTTAATACACTCTCGATGAAATCTTTGTTATACTATAACTAGTTGAATAACGGCTGAAGCTCTGAAAAAGGAGTTGATGCCATAAAGATATGTCTTTATCGCTTTTGTCCTGCTTTATTGCTTAGGAAAAGTGGTCCTTGAAAGATTTGTTAAAAGATATCGCTTCGAAAATAGTTGTCACGCTTGTGGCTTACTATATTGTCGAAGGGATTAAACTTTTTATCACATTGATTTTTGGGTAAAAAAAGACCACTATCTGCTCAGCTAAAGTAAGATAGTGGCAATGCAACAATCTATCAAGCTTTAGTCAAAACTCAACTAAAGAGTCAGTGTTATCAGCACTGGCTTTTTTTCAATCGCACTTGAGTGCGATTGCTTTCTCCTTTATTATACCTTATAAAGTATAAAAAACACAACATAAGAGATAGATAGCTCTCTTATGTTGTGCCTTTTCATCTATCAACCATTATTTTTCCAACATCCCATGCTCCACCAAATAATCATGCGCAACGGTCGCCGGATCTTTTTGCTCCACATTCACTTGGTAATTCATCTCACTCATTTCTTCTTCCGTGATCTTACCTACTAAAGGCTGCAATAATTCTTTTAATTCCGGATATTTCTCAAGTGTCTCAGCTTTCAGCAATGGCGCTCCTTGATACGGTGGAAATAGTCGCTTATTATCTTTTAAAATCACCAAATCATATTGCTTCAATTCACTATCGGTCGAATAAGCGTCCACCACATTGACATCCCCATTATTGATTGCTTGGTAACGTAACGATGGCTCCATAGACTTGACATCGAAATTCAAGTTATACAGTTTTTGTAATCCTTTATAGCCGTCCTCACGATCAATAAATTCTAACGTAAAACCAGCTTTTAACTGACTTTCAACTTTTTTCAAATCTTCGATTGTTTCCAGCCCATTTTCTTCTGCGAATGATCGTTTAACTGCGACAGCATAGGTATTTTCATAACGCATTGGTTCTAAATAATCCATATTTTCTTGTTTTTTGATTTGATCTCGTGCATATTCGTATACTTCTCTTGGATCATTCGACGTGTTCGTATTGTCTTTCAAAAATGTTTCAAGTACGGTTCCAGTAAACTCAGGATAAACATCGATTTCACCAGATTTTAGTGCATTAAATAGGAAACTGGTTTTCCCAAAGTTTGATTTTAAGTTTACGTGGATATCGCTATTTGCTTCAATTAATTCTTTGTACATGTTAATTAAGATATCTGGTTCTGCACCTAATTTTCCTGCAACAGTGATTTCTTTTTGTTCTGTTTCTTGGTGGGTGTAGACAAACGATCCCACTAACAACGCAAGTAAGACCATAAATGCCGCTACGATTCGTTTGACTGTGGCTTTCTCCAACAAATGGATCCCGAAGTTAAACAAGACCGCCAAGACAGCAGAAGAAATTGCCCCAATCAAGATTAGATACACGTTGTTTCGGTCGATTCCTAGTAAGATGAACGTTCCTAGTCCACCTGCACCAATCAGAGCCGCAAGCGTTGCTGTTCCGATGATCATCACAGTCGCTGTACGAATACCTGAAATGATATACGGTAACGCTAACTGCAACTCAAACTTGATTAGTTTTTCCCGTTTATTCATCCCAAAGGCTTCGGCTGCTTCCTCCAATGAAGGATCGATTTCGGTCAAGCCTGTATACGTATTTTGTAAAATCGGAAAGAGTGCATAAATCACTAACGCTACAATTGCAGGTGGACTACCAATCCCAATAACTGGAATCAATAATCCTAATAAAGCTAGTGAGGGAATCGTTTGAAAAATCCCAGTGATTTGCAGAACAAACTCAGCGACTTTTTTATAATTCGTCAATAAAATCGCTAATGGAATCGCGATAAGAATCGCAATCAGTAATGACAGTAACGAGAGTTGGATATGTTCGACAACCGCTTGAATAAAGTCTTCTTTACGGGCCGCAAATGTTTCTATCAATTTCCCCATATTATTGATCACCTTTTTCTATCTTTGTCTCTAAGAAACGCAAAATCGTTCGATCTGTGATTTCACCGATAGGTCCCTTCTCATCCACTAAAACAACGGTTGCTCCCTCAACAAGTAAACGAATTATAGCCGATACTGTCGTTTCTAATTCGATAGGCGTCCCACTCTCTACTTGACCATCTTCTACAAAACCTAACTCCAGTAAATCAGCAGCACAATAATTTTCTAAACTAGAGTGATCTTGTTGGAAGAATTGTGCAACAAAATCATTAGCTGGGTTACTTCTAATTTGTTCCGGGGAATCTGTTTGAACAATTTTTCCTTCTTTCATCACGCAGATACGGTCCCCTAAAAAGAGTGCTTCATTCATATCATGCGTTACAAAAACGACTGTGCTGGCTAACTCTTTATGCAACTCTTTGATTAATAATTGTAATTGCCCTTTGGAAATCGGATCTAAGGCACTGAAGGGCTCATCCATTAAAATGACATCTGGTTTTGCTGCAATCGCACGTAAAATTCCGATACGTTGCTGTTCACCACCAGATAATTCTGCTGGTTTTCGGTGAAGATATTCTTCTGGCGGTAAACTGACTTTTCTTAGTAACTCTTCTGTCTTTTCCCGTCTTTTAGCTTTGTTCCAGTGTTTCATTTCTGGAATCAATTCAATGTTTTCAGCAACTGTTAGATTAGGGAATAGTGCGATTTGTTGAAGAACATAGCCAATCGTCAAGCGTAATTCTTTTAAATTGTAGTCGATTAATCGTTTGTCGTTAAAATAAATATCCCCATCTGTCGGTTCAATCAATCGATTGATCATTTTTAAAGTGGTCGTTTTCCCACTACCACTTGGACCGACTAACACAAAAAACTCACCGTCTTCAATTGAGACTTCAAAGTCTTCTAATACTAACTGATCATTGTATTTCTTTGATACATTTTGAAAATTAATCATTTGTTCACCTCATTTTTCTTGTCTGCACTTGCTCTATATTTTCAGGTAATCTTTCTTTATATTTAAGTATGTTTATAAGTATACTTGAAAATGTTATTTGTTTCTAACGACTTGTTTCTATTGTATAGAAAAACCCCCTGACAACTGTCTGTCAGGGGGTTAAAATTTTAAGATTAGAGTCACAAATTTTATTTCGCCAAACGATAAATCGCATCCGCATAAATAGCTGTCGCACGGAATAAATCATCCAATGCCATAAACTCGTTGGCTTGGTGCATTGTGTCTGTATAACCTGGGAACATTGCGCCATAGGCCACACCACGTTTTAGTAAACGTCCGTAAGTTCCGCCGCCAATGATTTGTTCATGGCCTTTTTGACCAGTATGGTCTTCATAGACTTGTAATAACGTTTCAACCAATGGATCATCTGCTGGAACGTAATGCGGTTCTTGGTTACGTCCACCTTGAACGATTTCAGCACCGATTGCACCTGCTGTAGATTTCACACCCGCCTCTAATTCAGCAGCTGTTGTTCCTTTAGGATAACGGAAATTCAAGCTCATAAAGTTGCCTTCTTCAGCATCTTTCTTGAAGACAAATAAACCAGCATTCATGGTTAATTTACCCATTTTAGTATCTTCAAAGGCTACGCCTAATTTTTCACCATAGAAATCTTCATGAACAAGTGTAGCTGCCACTTGGATAAATTCTTTCGCTGCCCCAGCAAATGCATAGCTGTTTAAGAAAACCGCTAAGAATGTTGCCGCATTGATCCCAGATTGAGGGCTAGCGCCGTGTGCACCTTTCCCTACAACTTTGATCGTAACAGTTGTATCATTCGCTTCTAACTCACCAGAAATTGGTTCTTCCTCTACAAAAACACTGAATGCGCCTTGCATTTTTTCAGCAGCTTCAGCAGTTGGAACTGTGATCACGGCAGTCGCTGTACCTGGAACCATATTTTCACGTAATCCAGCATTAAAGCTTTCTAACCCATATTCACCTTCGCTTGATCCACCAAAGCGAGCGTATAAAGAAACGTTCCCTTTTTCACCATTGATGATTGGGAATTCTGCATCTGGTGAAAAACCAAAATCAGGTTTTTCTTCGTGTTTGAAGTAATAATCCATATCACCCCAGCCGCTTTCTTCGTCACTACCCACGACAAAACGAACTTTTTTGGATAATGGTACACCTAAATCTTTGATGATTCTTAGTGCATAATAGGCGGCCATACTTGGACCTTTATCATCACTTGAACCACGGGCAAAGATTTTACCGTCTTTGATGACAGGTTCATATGGGTCAGTATCCCAACCATCACCAGCAGGCACTACGTCCATGTGTCCGAAAATTCCTAATGTTTCATTGCCTTCGCCGTATTCGATATGACCAGCGTAGTTATCCACGTTTTTCACAACGAAACCATCACGTTCGCCATACGCTAACATATGTTTTAAGCCAGCAACAGGACCTGGGCCAAATGGTGCATCTGGTGTTACTTTAGAATCATCACGCTCGCTATTGATGCGTAATAAATTTTGTAAATCTTCTAATAGCGCATCTTTACGTGCGTCTACTTCTTTTTGCCAATCAATTGTCATTTTTAGTCACTCCAATTCATTATTCTACCTCCCCATCATACCACTAACTGGCTTAAAAGAAAAAGGCAGGAACAGTTTTTTCCGCAATATTTTGCGCTTGATTCAAAACAGATTTATACTGGAAGTAAATCATGGAAGGAGACTACTGAGATGAAAGAATTATCACATGATGTTTTGAGTGCTGCAATCAAGTCACGTCCTCCCCATTCTCACAAAGGAACTTTTGGACGTTCTGTACTTATTGGTGGAAATGACCTGTACGGCGGAGCAATTATTATGAGTGCAGAGGCTTGTGTCAAATCCGGTTGTGGCTTAACTTCCGTTATAACTGCTGAAAAAAACCATACAGCTCTCCATGCTCGTTTACCTGAGGCGATGGTACTGGATTGGACGATCAGTCAAGAGTTCAACAATTTAGTAAATACAGCCGATGTTCTGTTGGTTGGACCCGGTTTAGGTATTGATTCCCATAGTCAACAGCTTTTAGAAAACGTCCTACTGCAGCAAAAATCATCGCAGTGGCTTGTGCTTGATGGATCTGCCATTACGTTATTTGCTCAAAATCATTATTCCTTAAACTATCCTGAACAGGTTGTATTCACACCTCATCAAATGGAATGGGAACGACTAAGCAAACTTAAAATCGTTGACCAAACGGTTCCAAACAATCGCGATGCACAAAAGCAATTAGGTGCAACGATTGTCTTAAAAAGTCACCGAACCGACATTTATACCGCTTCTTCACACTATCGAAATCCGTTAGGAACGCCCGCTATGGCAACTGGTGGCATGGGAGATACGCTTGCCGGTATGATTACTGGTTTTCTTGCTCAATTTGAAACGAAAGAAACCGCTCTTTGCGCTGCTGTTTATCTACACAGTTTGATTGGAGAAGAGTTAGGACAAGAAAACTACGTCGTATTACCTACTGAAATCAGCAACCACTTACCTTATTACATGAAAAAAGCAGAAGGTTTGACAAGAAGTGTTTAACTCCGAGAACCAACACTACGTTTTACAATAAATTCAGCTCATTTCCCACGCCTTCAACTTTTGGTACTTTAGCACTTATAATTGAATGCGCTCGAAGCAAAGTGTAGGAATTGCTTTAATGCTGACTGTAGCATACGCTCCTATTTTTTGATGGACGTGGATTTTTTTCACTAGACTTTCAGGTCCTTCCGTTGGTATACCCTATACGTTCCACCTAAGAACAAAATAATCAAGAGGCTCAACAGCACCACATTGCCGCTAGATAATCCTTTATCTAGCAAGTTACTTGGAATCCCCATATGTGTAGGAGATATTATTTTTGCCCAACTAAATGAGTCGTTTAAATCAGAAAATACTCCAATTAAAAAAAAGCCAAAAACAATAGCTAACGAAATACTTGTACTTTGTTTACTTGATTTTAAACCTGTTGAAACAAAAAAGCCGAGTGTTAAGAAAAACAACAAAATCAAACTTTCTTGTATAAATATCTTACTAATTTCTCTAGTAATTGTTTGCACTGAATCTGTTTCTTGGCGGTACATCACGGTCGAGCCTATCGAAACGCCAAATGAACTCAACCAAAAGACAGCCAAAATAAGTAGGTTTGCTAGAAATTTGTTTGTTACAATTTCTCTACGTGTCACTGGTTGGGCATATAAAAATTCAATCGTTCCATCGGTCTCTTCTTTAATCAGCGCTTGACTGCCTAGCATCATAGCGTAAATTGATGCAGATAGAAACATATATTGAAAATAATAAGCAAAGAAACCCGTAGCAACTGAAAAGCTCGCTTGACCACTCACACTGATATTAAATGTTTTCAAGAATGCAGGAGAGAGCCCTTCTAATTTTGCGCCTAAGATATCTTCCATTGCAGAACTATGCATTTGAGGATAAATAGCACTAAAGCCAAAAATAATCACCGCAAATAATATCGTCCAAATAATTAGTCCCTTGATAAGTCCTTTGCTTTCAATTTTAGCCGTAATCATTTTACCTCTCCTCCTTCATACAACGCCATAAACTGATCTTCTAGTTCTGGATTTGTAATCGTGAAATCTTGAATCGATGTATCCCCTAACAGCGGTAAGACTTCCCGCAAATCGCCTTCATACAACAACCGTGTTTCATTTCCTTGGTGCTTTAAAATCGCTGCTCCCATCTTTTCAAATAAGGATAAGGGAATATGATCTCCCACCAATGTAATAACTTTACCTAGCGATTTTTCCTTTGTAATATCTTGAACGGTGATGATCTTTCCTTGTCGAATAAACGCAGCTCGGTGCGCATGTTGTTGCACCTCATTTAAATCGTGACTGGATAAAAAAATTGTCATGCCTTTTTTATTGTATTTTTCCAATTCTTCAAACAACCGATGTTGCATCAACGGATCCAATCCATTCGTAGGTTCATCTAAAATCAACAACTCGGGATTGGGCAAAATCCCTGCCATAATGGCGATTTTCTTTTTATTTCCCAAGGACAGATCAGACATTTTTTTCTTCGCGTCAATATCAAATAACTCTATAAAATAGTCGATTTGTTTTTTACTATTCTTTAGCTGATGAAAATCAGCCACATATTTAAGCACCTCACCCGTTGTCATATTTGGATAAAAACGGACATCACTTGATACATATCCTGTTCGCTTACGAATTTCCTTCGCCTCTTGAATACTATCTAAACCAAGTAAAGTAGCCGTCCCTTGATCTGGATAAATAAAATTCAACATGGTTTTGATCGTAGTTGATTTTCCAGCACCATTCGGACCGATAAAACCATAGATTTCACCCTTTTCTACCGATAAATCTAGTTGATCGATGGCTGCTTGTTTTTTATATAATTTAGTCAATCCTTTAAGTTCAATGGCCTGCATTCTATGTTTCCTCCTCATTGGCTCGATTATCGATTGAAGTATAGCTTTATCTCGGCTGAAGAGTCAAAGAAAATGTAATGAAAACTGTACTTTAGTACAAAACAGCAGTCTCCATTACATTCTTTTATCTATTCAGCTTCAACTTTTCAAGCTCTTCTTCAGTCAGCGTACGGTATTCCCCTAAAATCAGCTCTTCATCTAACCATAAACTCCCCATACGCAATCGTTTCAAATAAACAACTTTTTTATCGACTGCTTCAAACATGCGTTTTACTTGATGAAATTTTCCTTCTTGGATCGTCAGACGAATCTCTGATTGTTCATTTGTTTCATCCACTGATTCAATGATCAACTCGCTTGGTTTGACTTGCTCCTTATCGGTTAAAGCAAATCCTGCTGCAAAATGGCGAATATCTTCTTCCGTCACGATTCCTTGAATTATGGCAAAATATTCCTTATCTACATGTTTTTTTGGTGATAATAATTGATGTGCAAGCTGACCATCATTGGTTAACAATAGCAGCCCCTCGGTATCTTTATCTAAGCGACCAACAGGAAATATATCTTCACGGTAATCTTCATCTTTCAATAAATCGATCACTGTTTGATCCCATTTATCTTCTGTTGCTGAAATTACCCCTTGGGGTTTATGCAGCAGATAATAATAGTATTTTTGGTACGTTAATTCTTCTCCAGCAAATTTAATGATATCTTGTTTCTCATCGATTTGCGTCTTACCATCTTTGACGATTTCATCATTGACAGTTACTAAATTTTTCTTCAATAGTTGTTTGGCTTCTTTACGACTGCCAACACCTGTTTCTGCTAGAAATTTGTCTAAACGCATGGTAACCTCCTAAATTTAACTGTCGAAAAGAGCTCATGCAGTCTCATCTTATCCCTCTCAACGGCTATTGTGTTTCTTCACACCTTTAAAAACAAATAGCGGAGCAATCGGCCCCGCTACTTGATTAGTTCTATTTTATGTTTAGTCTACGGCGAATTTTACCGACGCCTGCGCCTAATAACTTGTCTGCTAAACGTAGTTTTAACGTGATATAACCGTAAACTCCGCCACCAAAAGCAGCTACGATCAAGATGATCACAAAAGATTGAAACTTACGTGTTGGATCTAGGAATAAATACAGGAATTGTCTCATCAAGATCGCTGCGATCATCATAATCAATGTAATCAAGAAAATCAATAGCCCACGTCGTAATGTTAAACTAAAATTAAAATGGCTGACTTTTTTAATTTTTCTCATGATCAAGACACAAGATAATGTAAACCCGATCATTGTAGCAATCAACGGCCCATATACTTCAAACAATCGGATACTTGGATACTGAACAATCAATTTCAATGCTAATCCTAAGCCAAAGTACTTGATGGCAGCTTTATTCTCGTACATCCCCATCAACATTGTGGATGACAACATGTAAAGTCCCATAAATAGACCTGCAAAACAGGCTTGAATCAAGACCGATACGCCAAGATCATCTGGTGCATAAAACATTGTATAAAGAGGTTTTGCCAAAACGATCATACCAAAAGTCGCTGGTAGCATCACAAACATAAACAACTGTAAATTATTACTGATCAGTTTTGATAGATCTCTATATTTTTTTAAGGTAATTGCTTCAGTAATCAACGGTAACCCTGTAGCAGAGATAGAGGTTGCTAAGGCAATTACGACCATTGTCAACTTGTCTGGATTCGCATTAAAAATCGCAAAAAGTGTACGCAACTGACTGCCGGAATACGCTGTAAATGTATTCATAAAATTAGAAAACGTGAATTGATCGACTAATTTAAAGACGGTCACACCAGAACCTACGATGATAAACGGAAGTGCCTCTTTTAATGTCTCGGTCAATAAATCACGAGTTGACGCTTCATGTACATTGGCACTATGTTCTGCAAGATAATCAAACATTGGTTTTTGTTTTTGAAAATAGTAAAATAAGACAATGAGACTTGCCAACATGCCTATAAATGCCGCTAACGTTGATTGTGTTACTGCATCAACATAATTACCATCAATTACCTTCATGATAATAAACGCTGTCAACAGCATATAAAAAACACGCGCAACTTGTTCAACGATTTGTGACAACGCATATGGCATCATATCTTGATTTCCTTGGAAATAGCCTCGTACCACACTCATACACGGGAAAATCAAAACAGCTAAACTCAACGATCGCATCGTAGGGATCAATTCTTCTCCCCCACCAGACCATTTTGCCAACATAGGCGAGGCCAAATACATCACGATCGCAAAAATGCCTCCTAAAATAGCCATCAATTGTAGTGCTTTATAAAAAAGCTGACGACTAATTTTATATTCATTCAGTGAATTGTAATAAGACGTCTGTTTTGCGATAGCTGCAGGTATTCCTGCTGTAGATATTAATAAAAAGAGAGCGTATACGGTATACCCCATTGAAGATAAACTATTTGCTTCATTGGCGTGTTCTCCCATCCATGCATACCATGGGATAATATATACCGCACCCAACAAACGAGAAATTATATTACTAGCTGTCATCCAAGCCGATCCTTTAACCATTTTTTCTTGGTTGGTCAAGATCGGTTGATCAGCAGGATTTGGTTGATTTATCATTTAACTCCTCCAACTTTCTTTGAACATGCTTTCTTTATTTTAATTGTTAAATCAAGTATATGCAACGACTTTCTTGAATAAATTAACTTATTTATATTTTCCTAAAATTTTTCATCCAAAAACAGTCTTTTTCATTTCTAAAAAACCAAAAAAGTAAGTAAACACTTTATTTTTAACTATCTATTTTTTATGTATATTCCAAGACCGAAACAACCAATTATCAATTTAAAACTATAATTACAGGCTATATTTAATTAAAATATTTTTATTATGTGTTTGTTATTTTAAATTGCAATTTAATCTTAGAATTAGCTCGATCTCATTAATGATTTCTCAAGTTTTTTTTCGCCTCCACTAGCAAGCGTCTTGAAGTTTTGACGTTTAAATTGTATGATGAATTTCTAAAGTTTTCTATCCCAAAAATCGTATATTCAGATTGTAGATACCACTTGGAGGCGTAATAATGACTATTTCTTTAGAAATAATTCGTGACTGTTTACTTAAAGAACATCTTTTGAAAGAATTTATTTCAGCAGAAGGCTGGTCTTTGACTCTACCTGCCTCGTTGAATAATAAAATGTTCGACACTTTTTCATATGATTCTCGTACAGTAAATGCTGATACACTTTTTTTCTGTAAAGGACTAAATTTTAAATCCGAGTATTTAGCAAAAGCTGTCGACTCGGGACTCGGCGTTTATGTAGCAGAACAACCTTATGATGTCCCAGAAACATTAGGTATCATTGTAACAGATATCAAAAAAGCAATGGCTGTCTTAAGCATGGCCTTTTACGATTATCCGCAAAATAAATTAAAGCTAATCGGTTTTACTGGTACAAAAGGAAAAACAACTGCCGCTTACTTTGCTAAATTCATTTTAGATCAGGCAACACATAAAAAAACAGCAATGTTGTCTACTATGAATTCTACTTTAGATGGTCAGACATTTTTCAAATCACATTTGACTACACCTGAATCGCTTGATTTATATCGAATGATGGCCGAAGCAGTTGAAAACAACATGACTCACTTTATCATGGAAGTATCTTCACAAGCTTATAAAACCAATCGAGTGTATGGTTTATTTTTTGATGTAGGAATTTTCTTAAACATCACACCTGACCATATTAGCCCGATTGAACACCCAACATTCGATGATTATTTTTATTGCAAACGCCAGTTGATCAAACATTCAAAAACCATGGTTTTAAACCATGAATCTGATTACTTTCAATTATTGAAAGAGACAGCTGATCTTCATAAAGTTCCTTACATCGTTTACGGTAATCAAGCCTCTGTAAATACAGAGTATCTCTACCAAACGAACCCAGATGATTCACTTGCCTTTTCTATCGAAGCGAACAACGATACACTAGCTGTTTCTGGTGAGTATCACTTACGTCTAGGTGGGGATTTCAACAAAGGGAACGCATTAAGTGCCGTTCTCGCTAGTGCTTTAGTAGGTGCTACACGAAATGATTGTCAGCAAGGAATCAAGGAAACCACGGTTCCTGGCCGAATGGAATTATTAACAAATAAAAATGGGGCAAAAATCTATGTGGATTATGCGCACAATTACGACAGTTTAAAAAATCTTTTAACGTTTGTCAAAGAAGAACATCCTAGTGGTCGTTTAATTGTCGTGATTGGAAGTACGGGAAATAAAGCCATTTCTAGACGAAAAGATTTTGGCACTGTTTTATCGGAGCTGGCTGATGTTGCCATTTTAACGACTGATGATCCAGCGGATGAAAATCCGGCGGATATCTGTGCTGAGATTGCAGCTCATATTACAACAGATATTGAAATCAAAACAGTTCTTGACCGTAGCGAGGCAATCAAAGAGGCCTTGTCTTTATGCAGATCGGACGATGCAGTTGTTCTAGCTGGTAAGGGTGCTGACTTGTATCAAAAAGTCGGCGGGGAAGATACGCCTTATGAGGGTGACTTTTATATCGCAGAACGTTTGATACTTGACTAAAAACAACAAAGGCGGAGATAGAACTCTACGAGTCACCTCTCCGCCTCTTTTATTTTTATCAGCCCATCAACATCATTACAAGCGTCATCAATACCAAACTGATCAGAATACTTGCGGAAGAGGTAAATCCAACTGTTTCTTCTGACATTCCAGCTTTAACACTATTGATTACTGAAAAGGTCGGCATCGGCGCAACACTTAGAACGACTAACACGATACGCAACAATGGAGATAACGGCACCACGAAAGCAAATAATAACGCAAAAACTGCACCACACAGATAACGCCAAACTAGAACTTCTTTTACTAATTGCAAGGCTTTTTTAGGTAATTTTAGTTCAAAATATAACCCAATCATAAACATCGATAAAAAACCGTTTGCTTTTGCGATCATTTCTACTATGCCCAACACTTCCACAGGCAATCCAACTTGAATGATCCTCAGCAATAACATGACCATATAGACCGTAAAAGGCACTGATTTAAATAAAGACAAAACAATTCGCTTAAGCGTTGTCTCTTCTTTAGCTCCCACGATTTTATCGATCAACAACGTACTTCCGCCTGTCAGCATCACACTATTTCCGATATCAAACATCAAAAGAAATGGCACAGCCAACGGATAGAATCCTTGAATAAAAGGCAAACTAAAGTTGCCAATATTGTATCCTGACATTGAATACATTTGAAATTTCTGTTCTAAAACAGGCCGCTTTTTACTAACTCTCCCACCAATCAAAATCACCAATATATTCAAAAGGATTCCCATTATCAACAAGAAAAATAAGGTGCCCGAAACAACTACATTAGCTAAGCTAACAATGACTGTTGCAGGCAACGTAACATTTACAATAATAACAGATAACATTCCACCATCCACTTTACTTAACAAACCAATTCGTTTCATCAAATAACCCAAAAATATGACAAAACAAAACCCAATTGCTTGTAATAAAATTTCTTTCAACCAACTCGCACCTCACTTATCAATTTCTAGTATTCCTCTAAAGTATAGCAAAAAAATTGATTTCTTACCGAGTTCAACAAAAACAGCCACGTAAATTGATTTATGCAGCTGTCTTTTTCCCTTCATAAGTACAAGATAGTGTTAGTATTAAGGTCGTATCAGGAGCTTAATACTACTAGCATCAACTCGCACCTTCCTGTGTTTTGAAGCACTAAGAGAACAGTCAAAAAATTTTTGATTCTGGTGGTAAAAATGATTTCAGAGGGATGTTACTCAATTTTTTTGAGACTAGATAGGTCTTCTTCAGTATCCATTTTCTCCCTCATGCAAAATATTTATAGAAAGTAAAAAAAATGAACCACCTATCAGCTAATTAATGATAAACTAATCGTAACGATATACTAGGCAAATACATATGCAAATAAAGGAGCTTCACTCATGAACTTGAAACAATCTATTCCATCAGACTTCAGCGGTTTTGTTAACGTCACATCAAATAATGAATCGTTACTATTCGAAGCTTTTGGGTACCGAGATCTTCCTAACAAACTAAAAAATACTGTTGATACGGCTTTCGGTACAGCATCTGGCAGTAAAACTTTCGTTGCAGTTGCCATTATGAAACTGATAGAAGAAAAGAAAATTGGGATCGATCAACCTATCAACCAAATTATCTCAAAAAAAATGCCGAATATCGACCCTAACGTTACTGTGCACCAACTACTCAATCACACTTCTGGGATTGGAGATTATTATGATGAAGAAGAACTTAATGATTATGCTGAATTATGGGAAGATTATCCTAATTATAAAATACGCAAAAACAGCGCTCTTCTTCCACTTTTTATTGATAAAAAAATGGTCGACACACCGGGGAAAAAATTTCAATATAATAATACAGGCTATGTTCTTTTAGCTACGATCATCGAGGAACTCACTCGTCAGAATTTTGATAGCTATTTGAAACAAGTGATTTTCGATCCTGCTGGTATGACTTCAACAGGTTACTTTGCCTTAGACCGGTTGCCTGCCAATACCGCGAATGCGTACATCTATGATGAAGAATCAAAAGAATACTATAGCAATATTTATAGCATAGATGTTAAAGGCACTGGCGCTGGTGGTTGTTTTACTACCTTAAAAGATCTTGAACGTTTTTGGCAGACATTGTTAAGTGGAAAAATACTTTCTACCCACGCAGTCAATCTAATGCAAACAATGCAAGCTTCTGATTATTACGGTTATGGTTTTTGGATTGCAAAAAAGAATGAACGGACTTTCCCTTATATGCAGGGACAAGACCCAGGTATTTCGTTTATATCTTCGTATGATCGCTCCTTGAACAAAACCATCACAATTATGAGTAACTTGGGACAAGATGTGTGGGCATTGCACAAAGAACTTTCTGCCGTTTTACTTTAAAAAATAGGTACTTCCATTAATAATATGAATAAAAGGGCGTGAGATCATGAAACAACGAAAAATCCACAATTGTTTAGATGGCTGTTCTGTAGAATCAACCTTGCAATTCATTTCAGGCAAGTGGAAATGTGTGCTACTATACCATTTGATTTTTGAAGGTGCTTATCGTTACAGTGAATTACAACGCTTTGTCCCTGGCATTACCAAACGAATGTTGAGCTTACAGTTAAAAGAGTTAGAAATAGATGGCCTTATTCAACGAAACGTACTACGGGAAAAACCGATTGCTGTGAGTTATTCCATAACGGATTATGGCCAAACCTTAGCTCCTGTTATTGAGGCACTGTATCATTGGGGCAATTCATTTAATACGCAACAGTCAAAATCACAAGTACATTAAACGATGGTATAAAAAAATTCCCCGATTTACAACGATGCATGCTTCCTTTACACTAAAGTCACTTATTGCTTATGCGATAAACGTTCAAGTAAATGGAGGAAAACCAATTGACTACAAATACACCAGAAAAAAGACAAGAGATTTTAACCGCTTTTGAACACCGTCATGCTACAAAAGGATTTGACCCCGCTAAAAAAATCCCGACAGAAGATTGGGAAACAATTTTAGAAGCTGCTCGTTTGTCTCCAAGTTCGTTTGGGTATGAACCATGGGCATTTTTACTAATTGAAAACCCGCAGATAAAAGAAGAGTTGAAAGAATTTGCTTGGGGCGCAATCAACAGTTTAAACGGAGCCAGTCATTTTATCATAGCGCTAGCACGTAAAAATGTTACAGCGGAAAGCGCACATGTCAAACACATGGTAGAAGACGTGTTTGGTCTACCGTTTTCAGCCGATGCTCCACAGACTCGAATGTTCAAGCAATTTCAGACAAAAGATTTTGATTTAAATAGTGAGCGTTCACTATTTGACTGGGCATCGAAACAAACCTATATCCCTTTGGCTAATATGATGACCACTGCAGCGTTGTTGAACATAGATAGTTGTCCAATTGAAGGCTTTGATCGAGTTGAATTAGAAGCTTATTTAAGTGAAAAAGGGCTATTAGATCGCTCCGAATTTGGTGTTTCTTATATGCTTGGATTAGGCTATCACAGTGGAAAAATACCACTAAAAAAACGACAAGCAAAAGAGGACATTTTCACAACGGTTGTCTAAAAAGACCTATTTACACGTTTATATAAATAAAAATCGACTATTCCTCTTAGATTCAGTACTCTTTTTACTGATCACTAAGGTAGTAGTCGATTTTTAGTCTTATTTCTTCACTACTGAAGGTTTAAACCCTTTCAATCTCAATGCATTCAACAATACAGAAACTGAACTAAAACTCATTGCAGCGCCTGCGATCATCGGATTCAACAATGGTCCACCGAATAAGTACAAAACACCCATCGCTACTGGAATGCCTAATGTATTATACGCGAATGCCCAGAATAGATTCTCTTTGATATTCTTAATTGTCGCCTTACTCAACTCTACCGCTGTCGGTACATCCATCAAATCACTGCGCATCAATACGATATCAGCTGATTCCATTGCAACATCTGTCCCAGACCCAATCGCGATTCCGATATCCGCTTGGGCTAACGCTGGTGCATCATTGATTCCATCACCAACCATGGCAACTTTCCTACCTTCTTTTTGAAGTTTCATTACTTCATTTGCTTTATCTTCTGGTAAGACTTCACTTAAGACACGATTGATTCCGACTTGTTTCGCAATTGCTTGAGCTGTTCGTTTGTTGTCTCCTGTAATCATCGCCACTTCGATACCCATTTGATGTAGTTTTTTGATTGCCGGGATACTGTTTGGTTTGATTGTATCTGCAACTGCGATAATTCCTGCAATGCTACCGTCTTTTGCAATATACATCGGTGTTTTTCCTTGCTCTGCTAATTGATCGGAGGTAACGCTTAAATTTCCTAAAGAAATGTTGCGGTCATCCATCAATTTTTTATTTCCTAATAGTAAACGGCTACCTTCGATCATCACTTCGATCCCATGCCCTGGAATTGCATTAAACTCTTCTGTTGCAGCAAAAGCTAAGTTGCTCTCCTCTGCCCCGTTGACGATTGCTTCACCTAGCGGATGTTCTGATCCTTTTTCAGCAGATGCCGCTAAACGGAGTAACTCATCTTGTTCCATGCCATTTGTAGTTATGATGTCTGTGACTTTCGGTTTCCCTTCAGTGATGGTTCCTGTTTTATCGAAAACGATTGTTTGAATTTTATGCGTTGTTTCAAGAGCATCGCCACTTTTGATCAGTACGCCATTTTCAGCGCCTTTTCCTGTTCCAACCATGATTGCTGTCGGTGTTGCTAGTCCTAACGCACATGGACAAGCGATAACTAAAACAGAAATCGTGATCGTCAATGCAAAGACCCAAGATTCTTGTCCTAAGAAATACCAAGCTAAGCCAGCTAACATAGATAAAACCATTACGATCGGTACAAAGACACCAGAAATTTTATCCGCCATTTTGGCAATCGGTGCTTTGGAGCCTTGCGCATCTTCTACTAATTTGATGATTTGAGACAATGCTGTATCTTTGCCGACTTTAGTTGCTTTAAAACGGAAGCTACCATTCTTGTTAATACTTGCACCGATAACATTATCACCGACTTTTTTCTCAACTGGCATACTTTCGCCTGTCAGCATTGATTCATCAATGGCTGATGAGCCTTCAATCACCACACCGTCTACCGGAATTTTTTCTCCTGGACGAACAATGATCGTATCATCTAACTGAACGCTGTCTACTGGAATTTCCATTTCTTGCCCATCACGGAAGACACGGGCATTTTTTGGTGCCAAGCCCATTAATTTTTTGATTGCTTCTGATGTTTTTCCTTTTGAAACAGCTTCAAAATATTTTCCCAATGTGATCAAGGTTAAAATCACGCCAGCTGATTCATAGTAAAGGGCCATTGTAAATTGTGGATCACCAGCAAAAATCATCGCTGTTCCATACAAACTGTATGCTACAGCCGCACTTGTTCCTAAAGCAACTAAAGAGTCCATATTAGGATGACCTTTGACGAATGCTTTAAACCCAACCGTAAAGAAGCTTCTCCCTAGATACAATACTGGAATCGTTAAAATCAATTGCACCATCGCAAATGTGGCCGGATGCATCATTGGATCTAAAAATGCGGGTAGTGGTAACCCAATCATATGCCCCATTGCGACGTATAATAATGGCACCGTAAAAACTGCTGATAACCAAAAACGTTGCCACATATCCTTGATATGCTTTTGCTTTTTCTCGCGGTCTTTGTCTACAGTATCTGCAGAATCTACTTGCTCAATTGCCTCATAGCCTGCATCTGATACGGCTTTGGTAATATCTGCGCTATTTAAAACAGCGGGATCAAAGTCGACCACCATTTTTTCTGTGGCTAAATTGACAGAAGCTTTTGTGACTCCTCTTAATTTACTTATTGCTTTTTCAACCGTTTGCGCACATGAGGCACACGTCATTCCAACAATATCAAATGTTCGTTGTTGAACATTCCTTAACGCTTCATACCCCGCATCTGACACTGCTTTTTGAATGTCTTGTTCTGATAGTTTACTTTCATCGTATTCAACATTTAACTTTTCTGTGGCTAGATTGACACTTGCTTTTGACACACCAGCGAGTTTAGCAGTGGCTTTTTCTACTGTTTGTGCGCATGACGCACAGGTCATTCCTTCTATATCAAAGGTTTTTGCTTCCATTTCTCTCCATCTCCTTTGTTTTATTTTTGGCTTTATAAACTAAACGACTATAATTGTAGTCAATCTATTTCTTCTTTATTTTAAGGTAGGATAATAGAATTGTCAATACAAAAAGCAGACCTATACTCACGATCAAATTTACTATTCCTTTCAATTATAAATCGTATTTTAACTCTTCATTTGGGCAAAGCCTTGCACGATTGTAAGCCAGTACCCTGTCATTGAGATGATATGCACTCCATCTTCAGTATCATTATTATAATTATCTAAATCCAAGAGAGCTGTGCGCTGATACATTTCTACCGCTTTTTCTTCCATTCCTAATTCTGCTGCTAAAATCGCATCAACACTTGCCGATAAAGATGACTCATAAACAGTCATCGGCTCATAGAATAAGAAATTTCGCTCTCTTTCCGCTCAAGAAAAACGTTCACCAAAGTAATAAATCCCTTGTAACATATCTGCTTGTTTGATAAAGCAAGAACCTAAAATACAATCCCAAGACCAATGTTGATTCAATAGTAAATCATCTAATGATAATGCTGTTTTCGGCATCAAATCCTTATCTAAGAAAGTATCATGCTGTACGAAAACGCCTAACTTTTCATAAAGTTGAGAATTGACTATAGTTTCACGTCAAAAGAATTAACGGCTTCTACCTACAAAATCGTTTTTGATAGAAAAACACGCCTATAATCAGCGATCATTTTGGTGTTTCAGTTAGTATACAATACTAATCTTACATGCAATAAGGTGAAGTCAATTCCTTTTGCGTACGTTTTTTTGTCTCATTTTAATAGATAATGATAAACTAACGATAAGACAGGTTTAGCATGATAACAAGAAGAGAGTAGGAAGAGCAAATGCAGATAACTATTTTTGGCGGCAGTGGCTTTATTGGACAAAAACTTTCCGAAGAATTGATTGACCGCGGACACAACGTACTATGCATTTCCCGTAACGGAAAACCAAGTAACTTAACAACAGATTGGGCACGAAAAGTCCATTGGGTTCGCTCTGACATTTTAACAGACACCCATTGGCATTCAGCTGTTCAAAAAGCAGATTGGGTCATTGACGCAATCGGAATTTTAAGAGAGCAACCGACTAAAAATGTTACTTACGACCGCTTTATTCTAGAACCCGTTCGACTTATTTTAACGTATCTGAACACACAAGCAACTCCTGCTAAGTTTCTATTTCTATCAGCAAACAGCGCACCATTCCCGTTAAGAAACTATATGGATGCTAAACTCCAAGCTGAACAATTAATCAAAGAACAAGCAAGTGAACCGGTAATTATTTACCCTAGTCTTGTCGTGGATAAAGAGCGTTTTTCTTCCGTGATAAGCGCGGCAGCGATCAATTTTCTAAAAAAAATACCTGGAATCAAAAAACTTACCAAAAGATATGACCCCATTTCAAGAGAACAATTAGCTGTCGAAATTGCCAATGTTCTCGAAGGAAAACCTTCTGTTTACACACATAGACGAACATAAAAAAAGGATTTTCAAATTGTACCGACCTCAAAAAGTTAGACTTAAACATCTACTTTTTTGAGTTTTTTTATATGGAAAAATATAGTATGAAATTCAAAATGCAAACTGTACATATGTAAGAGATCTTATTGACAATAATCCCACTTGGACGATTAATCAATTATCTGGCTATTCCCAATCTGCTTATATGCTAAAAGCCGGCGCTCACTTTGACATACTAACAACTAATGAAGATGATTTATCACAATTAAAACATTGACTCTTTTTAATTTAGTTGGGATAATCAGTTTAGAGTAATATTATTTTTACATATCTATTCTTGCACTAAGATCCTGATAATTAAAGGAGAATGAGCCTTTGAAAAAGAAAAAATGGTTTATTGTTTTACTTGTACTAATTGGAGGTGTCAGCTTGTTTACTTTTAATCAAAGTGCGAAGGAAAGAAAAGAGCAACAAGTAATAAAAATGGAAACAGTAACTGCAAAGCAAATTAAAAATACCTTTGCGAATGTGACAAAAATTGAATTCGATGAGGAATACGGTGAAAATAAATTAACAGGCTATACAGAAGTTATGGTTACAGTATCAACTAGCTATGGCGTAAGTTCAGAAATTGGAGTAAGTATGTCTCCTAAAGATAACATTGATGAGTCCTATTTAGGAAGTGGAGAATTGCCTGTTTTGAAAAAGGGGCTAACAGAGACTAAGGTTATAGTTATTTTCTCTAATAAAGAGGAAAGGAGTTTTTAATCAATGGCTACAGAAAAGGTATTAAAAGACTTAAATCAAGAAGTTTACAAAGTTGATCCTAACTATAAAGATAATGGAAATAAAATCCAATACACTGATAAAACTGATAGTTAATTGGGGAAAAATAAACAAAATGATAAAATAAAAATCATGATAGCTTATTTTATAAACAGAAACTCAAAATGAGGTGTGCTTTTGCAAAAAAAAATATGGATACTAATAGGAATTATTATCATTATTCTAATAGGAGGTGCTAGTGTGTTTTTTAATCAAAAAGAACATGAACAGCAGAGGAACGAAAGACAAATTTTAAGAATGGAGAAAAAGATAGCCAAACAGATAAAAAATACATTTGTAGATGTTCAAAAAATTGAATTTATTCCAGAAATGTCTGGTGTATATAATGAAAAAACTGGTTTTTGGCATTTTTCTTCTAACATAACAACTCAAAATGGAACAAAAGATACTGGTAATATCATATATAAGGATAACGAGGAAAAACTTACTAGTTTCGGACCTATAGATTCTGATTTTCGAGATATTATTAAGAGTGGAATGACTAGTACTCCAGTAAAGGTTATCTATTCTGATAAAAGTGAAGGAGAAATATGATGGCTACAGATAGGGAATTGGTTGATTTAAATGATTTTGTTTATGAAGTAGATCCTAATTATGTTCGCGATGACGGAAAGAAACAGAAGCAAATTAAACCTGAAGACATTCTCCCTCTGGGGAATTTTGATTACAAAGTTCTTTCAGTCAAAAATGGGGACTACGGGTTTCAAGGCATGGCAGTAGCTCCCATAGTGAATGGTACTCCAGACTATGGACAAGTAACAGTCGTTGCAGCTGGAACCTATCCTAGTGACTCTGACGATTTAAAAGCAGCTGTAAAAGGAATGTCTCCGAATGGTTCTCCTCAAGCAGACATCGCTTTACAGTACGTGGGAGAACTCATCGACAACAATCCGAATTGGACAATTAATCAGCTAACTGGCTATTCTCAATCAGCTTATATGCTAAAAGTAGGCGCTCACTTTAACATACCAACAACGGTTTTTAGTGGCTGGTTTCAATATCGTTCCTTAACACCAACGGAGGAAAAATTTATGAAAGAAAATCCTCACTTATTTTTAAATTACCGCCAAAAAAATGATGATGTCACACTATGGAATGACTTTAATACTCGTTTTGGAAATAGTGATGATTTCGGAACAATTGTATGGATAGATGGTAATAGTCATAAATTAAATAGTTGGACATTTGATGAAAAAACAGGTCAATTAAAAATTTCAGATAGTTCAGGAAATTCTGAAGGAGCCATGATACAAGCCAGTCATTTTCTGATGCGTGGATTTTTAACTCAATTGACTATGTTAGATCAACTAAAAGCCAAACTAACTGCCAGTGGTGGCGGACTATCAAAGAATGAAAAAATTTATTTAGATGATCAACAGGCGTTACTAGCCGTTACTACAGGTCGAGCAACTTATCAAAATGCGATGGCTAATGCTATAAAAATATATCAAAATGCAATTACAGATGCAGAAGATATCTGGCAAGAAACATTACGGGAAGCCCGTTCTCAAATAGAAGTACTGTCTGATACTGAAATGAAGGATAGTTTATCAGCGATAGGAGCTACTGAACAACGAATAGTCGGTGAACCAACCGAATTTTTTCAACAAAAAATCAATAAGGCAAAAATGATGGATAAAAAATTCGAATCGTTAGCGAAAGAAATCAAGAGTAAAATCGACAAAATGGTTCAAACAGATCAACAACTAGCGCAACAATTAAAGCCTTAACAAGGAGCTAACGTATGAAAGAGGAACAGATTACAGGCGATTATCAGCGAAAACGCCGTGAACTAGAAGCAGATGAAGATATACTAAAAAATACACAACGAACAGGAGAACAATTAATACAAGAAACGTTGTCAGATATTTACCGAATTGTTCAACAGTCAGCTGTAGATAGCGAGCCTTTCGATCGTGCAAAACAGTCAATTATGCAAGTAGAAAATGACTATCACGAAGCGTTATCAAGAGCAAAAAAACAGCTATATCAACAACAAGAAAAACTTGAACAAGACTATCGAAATGACCTCCAAAAAGCAAATAAAGAATAAGGAGTTGTTCTATTGGAAGAATTAGCAAAAAAATTATTGAAAGAGTTAAAAAAGAATTTAGAAAAAATACGTGTACAAGCAATTGGTTCAGCCAAGATACAGAAATCTCATAACATGAAACAAGAATCTAAAAAGCAAGGTGAAACAGCCATAGAAAGTGCTAAAAAGGCATTGTCTTCTTCCTCTCAAATAGTAGAAGGTGCTGTTAAAGGTCAGTTTGGAAAAAAAGTAACAGAAGCTTTTGAGAAACAACAACAAACTTTAGATAAGCTATCTTCTTAGCATTCAATGATTAAATTGATAACACTCTACTAAAACTGTACTTGTTTTAAATCGCTTAAAGTAGTGTAAAATCATCTCTTGTATAATTTGCATTTTAAATTCCATACTATATTTTGCCATATAAAAAGACCCCAAAAAGTTAGATGTTTAGCTCTATCTTTTGAGGGTCGGTACATCTTATCTAACACTTTTTTTCTATATCCTCTATTGCTTAATAGATTCCCAAACTATTACAGTTCCTGGCTGGTCGCCTTTTGTCCACCATTTTGCTTTGTATGTTTGACCTTGGAACGTTACGGTATCGCCACCACTGTACGCTTTGCTTGTTTCCCATTCCAGAACTTTATCTGAAAGTAATCTCCACGCATCTGATTTGTCTGGACGATCACCCTTGGTCCACCATTTTGCTTCATACTCTAAATCATTGAAGAATACTTTATCGCCTGTATTATAAACGTTGTCGGCCTTCCAAGTAGAATGACCACTTGGTTTTTCTTTTGTTTTCACAGAAAATACAGCACTAGTCTCTGATACGTTTCCGCCAACACTGATGGCTTTCACTGAGTATTTATACGTTGTCTCAGCATGTAACCCAGTATCTTTAAAGCTTGTTTTTTCTGTCGTGGCAACTTTTTTTCCATCGCGGTACACTTCATACTGTTTGACCCCTAAGAAATGTGCCGATTTTGTCCACATCAAGTCAACTGAATGTTCAGTTGTTCCCATAGAATGAACGTTGGTTGGTGCTGTCGGTTTTTGATTGTCTTCTGCTTCTGATGTTTGTGTTGTTGCTTTAACAACTGTACTTTTTTCAGAAATTTTACCAGTTGTTCCAACTGCTTCTACTTGATAAGCGTAGCTTGTATTTTCAACTAAATTCGTATCATTAAATTGCGTTCCACCAACTGTCGCAACTTTTTTTCCATCGCGGTATACATTATATTCTTTTACATTTGAAACAGTATCCCATGTTAATTTCAGGGAGGAAACCGTCACATCTGATACTTTGACATTCGTTGGGGCTGCTGGTATCTCTTCAACTGGCGGTGTAATTTCTCCATTCCCTTTTACATTTACATCAATGACATTATAAAAGGCATTTGGTGTATCTGCTACATCCCAAACAGCTAAAACAACATGGTAGCCAGAGTGGTCTGCTGGAATATTTACTTGATGTGATTTATTATTTGATGCAGTTGAACCATCATGTTTTACTTCACCAATCAATTGTAAATCTTTTCTAGCGATTGGTTTTTCTGGATTCCAACCATTTTTAGTGATATAGTAATGCCATTTCGTTGTGCTATGAGGCGCAGTATAATACCAAGAGAATGTATTCTGACCTGTCTTAACCGTTTGCTTCACCCAACGGTCAGCTCCAGTTTCATCTAATACGAAGTCAGAAATTTGTCCTAATCCACCGTTTGCAGAAGCAATACGGCCATCTTCTGGACCCGCTTGCGGAAAGCCTTTTGGCGCTTCTAACGATTGCGGGTTTGTAATAACATTCCCATATTTTTCCATCGCTGCTGTCCAGCCCAGAGTATTTTTGTCTAATGACCCTTGGTAACCACGAGCAGCTGGCGTTTCTACATAGCCGTGAGCATTCACTTCATCTGCATTTAACAAACCTGCTCCACCTAAAATAATTGTTGACATCAACGCTAACCCTAATAACTTTTTCTTCATAATTGTCTCCCATCTATTTGTTTCACCTTCAATTGGCTTAACACTAGTTTAAACGTTTTGTAAGAAAAAAAGAGGTCATTTATCGTCATAAAAAAGGAATACTTGGTTAAATCAGTCTTTTCTATTAAAATAATCATAACAATCAAACAAAATACGCTAAATATTACAAATGTTATCCCAAAATGGCGATTATAAAGGTCATTTTTTTCTACTTAAAAGAAAAAAATGGTCTATATATTTCGAGCTTTTGTAAAAAATAATACATTATTATCTAGGTTATATAGACAAAATAGACTGTTTCAAGTTAAAATAGGGTGCAACTTGATATTTACTTCATTATAAGCAGAATAAATAAAAAAATAACATAAAAACAGAAAGTGTTGATACTATTGAAAGAAATTCTTTCCTCTCGATCAAAACGTCAATTAGAGTTAGTAGAGCTATTAGCTGATAACGATTGGCTCTCTTTTACGAGAGCATCCGAATCTCTAAATGTTCCTGTAAAAACGTTGAAATCAGATATTGTTGAATTAGAAACAGTACTTTCACCTGCCACGATTGAATCGTCAAAAATATATGGTATTCGTTTAGCAACAAATTTTGGATTCTGCAAAACCATTATTTATCAAAAGTTCATAAAAAATAGTGTTGAATTCCAGTTAATTGAAAAGATTTTCTTACATAATTTCTCTACTATCGTTGATTTAGCTAACGATCTTTACATCAGTGTCTCGACAATCAAGCGAATCGTCCTTCGCGTCAATCAACTCCTTCAAATAGAAGGTTTTACGATTAACTTAAAAAAAATGCAGCTTGTCGGCGATCCACATAGTATTTGTAATTTTATGCAACATTATTTTCATGAGAAGTACGGAGTAGCTGAAAGTTTGTTGACACCCGCTCAGTTAGCTATTTTAGATCAAGTTGACCTCCAGATTATTAGTCAAGCCATTCCAGATGAATCATTGCGCAACTTAGATTTTTCTTTATTGAATCGTCTACGTTTTTACACGTATACCATTATCAATCTGCTAAAACATAATAGTGACAATCAACTTCACGATTTATCAGAAAAAGAATTTGACATTCTTAACGATTCCTATGCTTGCGCTGAATTTTATAGCCAATTTCAGCTACCTTTATCCGCAAGTAATTTAAGTATTTTTTTCTATTTAATTTTTAGTGATCAATATATTGATTCGATAGAAACGCTACGAGAACTGGTGAAAAGCGACCGCAATGCTCTTTTAAAGTATCAAAAAATCGAACATCTTCTACAAGAAATCGAGAAAAAAATGGATTGTCACTGTGATAATTTTGATGATATTTTTATGCGGCTCTATAACCTAGACTATCAAATTCATGGACGAACCTATATTTTGCATGATAAAAACAAAGAATTTCTTACAAGTATCAAAAACTTATATGGTCATTTTCCAATGGAACTGATCCACTCTTTGCAAGCAATTTTTTATGCGAATCCTTATAAAGAATATATGGTTTACGAAGCGATTTCGATTTTGTTTACCCATTGGCCAAACTTACTTGACCGATTAGAATATTCCACTCCTACCTTGAAAGCCTGCCTTTTATTTAATTCTGGTTTGGATTACATGAACATGCTCTCTGAACGAATTAATTATTATTTACGAGGTCGCTTTTCCTGTACACCGCTACAGGTTAGGTCATTAGATGAGCTGGAAAAAGAAGCTTCTGCTTATGATTGCATTATTACAAATATTCCTGAAATCTATATTGATACGATTCCGATCATTGTTATGCCACTAATCCCAGATGCTAAGAGTTTTGATAAATTAATGTTGGTTTATGAAGATTATTTTGAAAAAAATTGATTTTTTTTATTTTATTTAAACTTTATTACATAAAAAATAGCGAAATTATATTTATTCAAACGTGAGAAATTTGTCCTATAAGCGAATAGTAAATATAACACTATCATCTTCCTCCAAGAAGGATTGTAATACTAGCCATTTTACGCTACTATATATTGTAGAATAACGATACCTATTCGGCATTATGCGAATAAGGTATCTTTAAATATGTGTATAGCGGGTGTGTTTCTTTGAAAAAAAATGAATCTAAAAATTATGAATTTTTAACAATTTTGATTGCATGTTTTCTAATCATCATGCAACGAGTATTACTTTCTGCAACTACTGTACCAACCTACACGTTGTATCCTGGGAAGTTTTACATCTATTCCTTTATGAAGGTGGCAGTAGGAGCTGGTCTTAGTTTGGTTCCCTTATATATGGGCTATCATTATCAGAAAATAGCTAATATAAAAGTATTGCGCTATCTAAGTAGTTTTTTCCTACTATACATGGTTATAGCACTTACAAACAATGTCTTTTTTTATATTAAGTCTTCCGCATTGAATCTTCGCGATTATTGGATAATACTATTTCCAATTAGCCAAAACTACTTCATTTATGCTGTGTCTTGTGTTCTTTTATTCTGCAGTATTCCACTATTAACAAAGAGACTCAATACCTTATCGACAGACCGTTTAAAAAGAATAACCATTGGTTTGACCATTGCCTTCGTCCTATTGCCTACTTTATTTAATAAAGACATTTGGGGCTTTCAAGAAGGGAAAAATGTGGTCTGGATTTTCTATTTATTTTTTATTGGTTATGTCGTCAAACAGTTAAATCTAGAAAAAAAAATAAAATTTAAATTTTTGCATCTAGGTTTTAGTTTAGGGCTTCTTTTTGGTTTGATTTTACTGATGACGCAAGTTTCTTTATTTATTCGAGGCGATGCATCTACAGCTAATCGATTTTCAGTACCCTATTCTTTATTTTCGGTCTACTATGCTTTAAGCTTATTTCTTCTTTCAGAATCTATAGCACAAAAAATCAGCTTAAAAGCTACTGGTACTTTTATCGCTACCAGTTTGATTGTCACACAAGTACTCACTAGCTGGCCATTGACTAATTATAGAGTTTCCACTTTTTGGAAGATAAAGCTCTCTAGTTCCGGCTTAAATTGGCTATTAAATATCCTTAAGTATACTGGTATATACTTGCTTATAGCGATTAGTTTGATTACGATTTGCTTACTGCTTCAAAAATCATCCTTATATAAAACGCGAATAAACGACTTAAGTTTCGATTCTCCTACTCAATTTTATCAAAAGCTACGCAGCATAAAATCATGGATTTACAGAAGAAAAGCGTTCTTTTTCGTTGCAATCTTCTTTTACTTTTTCACATGCGTACAACTCTTTTTACTTGATAAAACAGACGGTTGGTCGCAGACTTTCCAAGTAATCCTTAAAATTTTTACGCAACGTCAATCTATTTTGATATTAACGACTATGATCATCATGGGCTTTTTCCTATTACTTTTATTACTTACGAATCGCTTTTGGTACGTTTTTTCGTTAACCTTTTTGATTGACTTACTCTTAACTGTCTCCAGTGTGATAAAAGTCAATTTAAGAGATGAGCCTGTTTTTCCTTCAGACTTGAAGATGTTAAATAGTATTTCGGAATTACTTTCCATGGTTAGTCCTGTTTTGGTTATGGCTGGTGCGATTTTAATCCTCGTGTTGACCATTTCTAGTATCGTGGTGCAAAGAAAGCTACAGCATCAATATGCGCTAAAATTCAATTGGAAAAAAAGAATTATTGGCATCATTACGTTGTCCGTTCTATTTTCAAGTGTCTTTTTTATAAATCATAAAAATTCACCTTCTTTCTTATTGTTTAATTTATTTAGAGTCAATAAACTCTTTATCAACCAAGGTGAAACAGTTTTAGAAAATGGTCCGATTATTCAATTTCTGAATAATATCGATATCAAGATAATGGATAAACCAGAAAACTATTCAAAAAATAAAATTGAAGAATTAATGAAAAAATATAATGCCGAAGCTGAAAAAATCAATCAAACAAGAAACGATTGGTTGGAAAATCAAACTCTTATTTTAAATTTAAGTGAAACCTTTAGTGATCCTGCTAGAGTTCCTAACCTTAATGTACTGAATGACCCAATCCCAACAATTAAAGAGCTCATGAAAAAAAATACGGGTGGTACAATGCTATCCGTAGGTTATGGTGGCGGTACCGCTAATATGGAATGGCAAAGTTTGACTGGTTTGGATATCAGTAGTCTATCCGCCTCATTGGTTACACCCTATACCCAGTTAGTCGGAGGGCAACATGTAAGTCCTAATATTACAAACCTGTTCGACGAAAAAATTGCAATTCACCCTTTTACTGCATCATTGTATCAAAGAAAAAGTGTCTTTGAAAAATTTGGGTTTGATAAATTTTATTATGTAGACAGCCCAGACAAATTGACTTATACAGATAAAATCGAAAGAAGTCCACGAATTTCTGACGAGTCAGCGTACAAAGAAACATTAAAAGCGTTACAAAGTAATACAGAGACTACTCAATTTATTCAATTATCAACCATGCAAAATCATATGCCTTACCAAGATTATTATGATAAGCTTGATTACAGTGCTGAAGGAAAAGCTGTTTTAGAGAGCAGAAAAGGGGAACTATCGACCTTCATGCAAGGACTTCATTATACAGATGAAGCTGTTAAAGAGTTCATAAAGGAATTGGATAAAATCCAAAAACCGATCACCTTTGTCTTCTATGGTGACCACTTGCCTTCTCTTTATAGTGGTAATGATCAAAAAAAATATGGTTTAGAGCACCATGAGACAGATTATTTTATTTACAGCAATGCTTTTAGCAGAGATCAAATAAAAAAATTAAATAAAAACGTTGTATCACCCTTTAATTTTAATGCCTTAGCATTTGAGCAAGCCAATATCAAGGTAACTCCTTTCTATGCATTATTAACTCAGGTAACAAATAAACTTCCGGCATCCACGATTGATCCAGTAGAAAGTGTCTCAAACCGTTATAACGGGAAACAAGTATTTGTTACAGAAAAAAATAAGATCATTTTAGAAAAAGATTTAACGGAGGAACAAAAAGAAATACTAGAGGATTATAAGTACATTCAATATGACTTAGTTGCAGGTGAACAATATTCTGCTGAATGGGCAGAACAAAAAGTTAAATAATTAAAAAGGGTGTGATACAAAAGTAATAATCATTTTGTATCACACCCTAAATGCACATAAACGTTGGGAGCAGAAGCAATCCCTTCGGAAATAAGCTGGAATTGCTGTAAAACACAACGAGGAACGAGTTGATGTTGCACAGTACCTACTTGGTCACAAAAATTTAGTTACGTGATATTCCATCAAAAATAGGTACTTTTGTTATTAATTTTTCATAGATCAGATTACTCATCATATGGAGCATCAATCGTGAGCAAAATTTTTTCTGGTTACCAGTATTACTGGTCAGTACGCAGTATGTGCTAATCGATTTTAATTTAGTCGCTGCTATATTCGTCACTGAAATGATGGTTGTTCTATTGCATTTAGCTTCGATCATGATCTCATCGAGCTCTTCGTGTCGACCACTTAACGAAAATACAACAACCACATCTTGAAACGTGCTGATTTTAGGAATGCGTTCAATCAGTCGTTTATCTGAAAAATCATTCGTCCAAAAATCGATTGATTTTAGCTTATCATTAAATTCAGATGCGACTTGAGCACTTGATTCCGTTCCTACACAAAAAATTCTTCTTGCATTGATTAGACAGTTACATATTTTATCGATATTTTTTTCGTCCACTAATTCTAAAGTCGTTAACGTCTCTTTCTTTATACTATCTAATACATGTAAAAAATTGGATTGTTTTGGGTAAATCTGTTTCTTTTTCTCTCTCGATTGGATGAATGCAGCTTTCAGTTCGTTAAATGTCGCGTAATTTAATTTTTTACATGCCCGAATGACTGTAGTATTCGATATATACAGCGCATCTTTGATGTCTTTCAATTTTAACCCTTCGATTTCTTCAAATTTTAAAATAAAATGAATAACTTCCCGCTCGGCTTCTGACAATCTCTCATAGTTTGAATTGATATCCTTATAAATATCACTCACACAAATCAAATCCTCTCTATCTCAAAGCGTTACTATTCTCTGAAAACGAACGAACATGGTGGTAGTTCCAAGTATTTCCAACGATATTGATAGGAACTTGCTGTTCTGTTTTAGTGAACTACAACGATTAATCCTGTTTCTCCAGAAAGAAACGCTTAGGTAAAACCGATCGGCCTTCTCCTTTATTCATTAGCTCGATCATCAAGTAAATAGAGTCAACTTCGACCATTTTACATGTCTGCGGATTGATTAAAGACAGCATCATCTTTCTATATAGACATCCCTTATCTTGGCTAAACAGGTTCCCCTGTTGCAGATAGCCAACTATTTTATCAAGTAAAACATTATCCGTGAATAAACTCACTTTGTTTGTACTCTGTATGTCTAGTTCTTTTGTTCCATCTATTTCTTCTAATCGACCCGTTTTTTAATAAATAGCGCACTGTTAGATACGTAATTGCTGCCTTCTTTTATTTTCAAACTATCATGAGTCGAAGAAAATGGTGCCTATACAAATAATTTTCAAGATCTACTCTTTAAAGCTTATCTTATTTCAAAAAAAGTACAAGAGGAAATTTCTACTTTATACTCCAGATTGTATGTATGAGACAGTTCTGACGAGGTCAATCTATTTATTGATAAAAAATTGCATGATACTATTATTCCCGTTTTAGGTTGGTAAAACATGCAACGTTCCCTGAAATATATCCTCTACAATCCAGATACATAGCAAACCGTTGCCTTTAGTATGTAAACTGAAAAACGAATTCAAAAGAAAGTAGTTCTTTTTGAAATCCTTTCTATTTTTACACATTAGAAATACCCTGTCCTATGCATTTTTACTCTTCTTGTCGCTTAAAACAATGTGCTAAATGATCATCTACCATGCCTGTTGCTTGCATAAATGCATAGACTGTCGTTGTACCTAAAAATTTAAATCCCTTTTTCTTCAAATCTTTACTGATTTTATCTGATAATTCCGTTGATGCTGGAACTTCTCCAACTTCTTTCCACCTATTTTTAATTGGTGTTCCATCCACATACGCCCAAATAAATTGATCAAAACTACCATATTCCTCTTGAATCCTCATAAAGACTTGCGCATTATTGATTGTTGCATTGATTTTTAGCTTATTTCTGATGATTCCTGGATCTTTCAATAAAGAATCGATCTTCTCTTGGGTATACTCGGCAATTTTTGTATAATCAAACTGATCGTATGCACTGGTGAGTGTCCCTCTTTTCTTTAGAATCGTTGACCAGCTCAACCCAGCTTGCATACTTTCTAAAATCAGCATTTCAAAAAGTTTTTGATCACTATGCTCAGCGGTTCCCCATTCCTCATCGTGATATGTTTCTTCTAATTCTTTACCCTGTGCCCAATCACACCTGATTTTTTCCATATTCGACTCCATTCTTATAACGTTTAATCAAGAATAACACGAGAACATACGTTTGTAAATTGAGTTTTAAAAAAGATCAAGGCCGTTTACTACCTTAATCTTTAAAAGCTATTTATCTATCTAATTTACTTGCTGCTGCTTCATCTAAGATAACAGTAAGATTCGGATGTAATTGTAAAATAGATGCAGGGAACTCTTCGGTGACGGGTCCTTGTAAGACGTTCTTTACCATCTCAGCTTTTTTCTCACCATTCACGATCAAAATCAAGTGTTTTACCCGCATGACACTAACAGGTCCCATAGTAACGAACTCCATGTCTTTTTCCATCATGTCTGGTACAAACCAAGGTTCTTCACCAGTGACCTTTATCTTGTAAGTCAAATTTTCAAAACTTGTCGTTGTCGGCATATTCCCACAGAAATGACCATCTCCACCTAAACCGATCAACATGGCATCTAATCCGCCGTCCATTGCCAAACGTTTGTCTTGTTCAGCATAATTTTCAACGGTTAAAGGATGAATATTGGCTTCATCGATAGTGGCAGGAGTAAAATATAGTTTTCGTAAATCTGTGATCGTTATTCCTTCCTTTTGACCAGCGACAGGAATTTCATCAAAGTTATAATAGTGAACATTGGCATAATTGGGGGAATCTTTTACAATTTCTACCATTTTTTTATAAACATGAACTGGGGTATTCCCTGCTGTTATTGATAAGTTAACCCGTTTATCTTGGCTCATATGACCAAATAAAATATTTTTAGTTGTTTCGCTCATTGCTTCAAAGTCTTTCTCAATCATAATTTTCATGTGGCTCACTCCATTTCCTTTTTATACGTCCATTGTATAATGTGGGAACCATCCCATGTCAACGGTTTTTCCGAAAAATAGAAAAGAGTGTAGCCCAAACGAAAAACGCCGTTTTGCTCCACACTTTAAATTAAGTAGCACTATGAAATATCAGCTTTATCTTGTTGCGATAATGTACAATTAAAATCTTTCAACTCTCTATTTGTAGATTACCCAAAAATTCAAGGCTTCATTCATCAATTCATCCGCTGTAAACTCTTTTTTCGAATGTCCTTTTGCTTCTGAATCATTTGGATCATTCAGCCAAAACTTTCCGTTATTTGTCCCACTAAGCACCATGATATGACCTGTTTTTGTAAATAAACCTGGCTTTACAGATATGATTACAGGATGTTTCTGTTTCAAGTGCTCTTCTACAGAGGCAATATCTGTTTCAAGATCTTGAAATTGATACCCTTTTACCATTGCAAAATCAGAGAACGCCGACCAAGCCGTACCTTCCCCTTCAACAAAATAATCATTTTTGGACCAGTCTAAAATATCTTGAGGTGTATATGATTTGTTATCTAAATAAGATGATACCATTGCTAAAGACAAAATCGCACAACCATTAATTTCTAAGGTATTCCCATCAGGATTTCCCATGCCATATGGCGTTGTCTTCCATTTATCGTCTGTTTGCAATAATAAGTTGATTGGCATCCGGTTCGCAAATTTCCCATCACTTAAATCTTGATTGATTTGTTCAGTATACGTTAGTTTTTTGACTTTTTCTGGTTCTTTTTTAGTTTCACTTGTCTCCGTTACTTTTATCTCGTCCGCCTTACTATCATTAAATAAAGCTGAAAATCCGTGTCCTTCTTCCATCGGTGCTACTTTTGCTAAAATCGCTCCTGCAAATGCAGTTGCTACTAATAATCCTATGATATAAACTTTTGAATTCTTCGTCTCTTTTTGGTTCATTGGTATCTCCTTCTTTTCAGTTGAAAGTCTTAGCCGATCACTCACTTTCAAACGAATTACATATACAGTAATCAGTACTTCTAATATTACTGAATATATTGAAAAAAGCAAGTAGGAATAATCATTGACGAAATTATTACGAACATATTTTCTTGAATTTTTTGTCTTTTTTAGGTAGAATGATAGTACCTGATTATTCAGAGTCTGACAGTAGCAGTAAATTCGTAAAGGAGGTAGAAGAATGGACAATAACCATAAATCAACAATGAAAAGCATTTCAAAATTGATCAGCCAGTCTTCCCAAAGTTTCTTTTCGGCGTTTTTAGACGACTCTAAAGATAAGCAGAGCAAAAATAAAGAGCGTGAAGAAATTCTTAAGAAATTACAAGTTGCTTCTGCTCAAAAAAGTTTAGTTGTTTTACAATTAAAGGAAGTGCCGACTTCTCAAAAGTTTGAAACAGTTTCCGGTTGGATCGTTTCTAAAAAAATTGGTAATTCGATCATGCTACGCTTACAAGAAGATAGTCAACAAATTCGGATGATTACTGTTGAACATATAAAAAAAGTAAGTACTTTGTCTAAAAATGACAAACGTCTAATCAAATAAACAAAGCAGTTAGAGGGAAAGATACTATTTCTCTCTGGCTGTTTTTTTGTCTAAAAACAAGAGATTACTCGCCAACTTATAACACTAAAAAACTAACGCTAAACACTTCTCCTTATGCTTTTGACTTTTATAAACATCTCGATTTTACGTCTACAGAACCTTAGCAAGAAATAGATGGGCTGTTTTTGTTCCGAGAGAAAAAATAGTATAAGATCACTGCACAAAAGCAAGTAAACGGGGTATACTAAAGATGAAGAAAGTATCTTATCTGGCAGGAGGGACAATCATGTATTTGAAAATGTATAATGATACACATCAAACACTTATCGATCATTACTGCTTATCAGACATAAAGTTACGCTATGTTCGTGAGCCTAGAATTGCTATTGCATTAACACAAAAAGACCCACGACGGCACGCTGTTCTTATTTTCGAAGACGAGCATTTGGTTGCTTTTTTGACCCTGTTTGAAGCAAAGGGCAGTAGTCCTTACTCTGATAATAAAAACTGTTTAATTGTGCAAGATATTTCAACTGACTTTCGCCATTTAAATAATGGGTATGTTCGACAAGCCATTCAATTGCTTCCATCATTCATTCGTCAACACTTTTCAACGATCGACCAACTTATGATTGTTGTCAATGAGGACAAAGCCTTCACCCAAGCATTATGTGTGGATGCAGGCTTTGAAGACACCTGTCAGCTGGTCCCGCCTATTTATGGTTCACAAGTACGATTACAGCTTCCTGTTTAAATATAAAAGGTATATGGAGGAAACACAATGCAACTAAAATTATTAGATAAACTAAACTATACAATCATGAAATTTCCTACCCATACCAAAATCCCTATGTCTTTTCATGAGATAAACGACTTCAAAAGTATCACTTATACAGAAGATGAATGTTCGATTGTTGTTCCTTGTGGCTCACTTGAAACGGATCAAGCTCTTTCTGTCGATAATGATTGGTTTATTATCCAGATCGTCGGTGAATTAGACTTTTCTTTAATCGGTATTTTAACACAATTAGCCAACCCTTTAGCCGAAAATCATATCTCGATTTTCGCCCTCTCTACTTATAATACAGATTACCTTTTAATCAAAAACAAGGATAAAGACAACGCTATTCGTGTATTGTGTGATTGCGGTCATACTTTTCACTAAAACGGTAAGCATCAAGTTGCACCTTATAAAAGCTCAACTTCTTGTTCCATTCTCTTTTATGGGTATTATTTTAGCAATCTGATACAATATAGACTATAGAACATACACTTTTTAAAAGGAGCTATACAATGAAAAATGAGTATGACAACCCTATCTTTTTTGCAGCGTACAGCGAAATGGATCGATCAAAAAAAGGGCTGGAAGGTGCCGGCGAATGGCATGAGCTGAAAAAACTACTCCCTGATTTTACTGGAAAAACGGTTCTGGATCTTGGCTGCGGTTACGGCTGGCATTGCCGATATGCCGTTGAGAACGGTGCTAAAAAAGTCATTGGCATTGATTTATCTGAACGAATGATTGAAAAAGCGAAGGAAATGACAAATTCCTCAAAAATCAGTTATCACTTAATGGGTATGGAAGAAATCGACGGGTTGAACGAAACATTCGATATTGTCATCAGCTCGTTGGCACTTCACTATGTGCCTTCATTCCATGAGATTGCAAAGAAGGTCAATCACTGTTTAACCGCTGGTGGCGATTTTGTCTTTTCCGCAGAACATCCAATTTTTACCGCACAAGGAACAGAAGATTGGATTTACGACCAGGATAAGCAACCCCTTTATTGGCCAGTTGACCGCTATTTTGATGAGAGTATTCGCGAAACAACCTTTTTAGGTGAATCAGTCCTGAAATACCATAAGACTTTAACAACTTATCTAGATGGCTTATTAACGAACGGCTTTCAGCTTACCCGAATTGTCGAGCCAATGCCTGCTCCTGAAATGTTAGAAGCTAGTACTGAAATGCGTAATGAGTTGCGTAGACCGATGATGTTGCTGGTTTCTGCTAAAAAAGGCATCCAACAAGACTAAATCATTTCGATGGTCTTACCAAAAAGGAGGGATACCGAATGCACGATTTAGCTCAAAATATTATGGATAACTTGATTCCATTTTTTGATCTATTTATTTTAGCGTTGAATATTTTTTCAATCATTGTCTTGATTTGGGGTGTTATCATGGCTGGAATCGATTTTCTAAAAAGTGAACGCTTAGACCGAAATCGTATTGTGATGGCCCGACAAAATAATTTCATTAAAAGTTTTCTAGGTAGTTATATTTTGCTTAGCTTGGAAATACTGATTGCTGCAGATATTATTGAATCGATCATCAAACCAACCTTTCAAGATATCTTAAAATTAGCCATTTTGGTCGTGATCCGAACAGTGATTTCGTACTTCTTGCATAAAGAAATTGAAGATGCGTTGAAAGATAAGGAAAATGAACTAGACGAAAAAAAGACAAGCTGAATTAAAAACTAAACCGACCTAAAAGCATTAGATTTTGATCTAACGTTTGTAGGTCGGTTTAGTTTTCACTTTCTTCTGCTTGCTCATTTTATTCTATAATGTCCTTATGCCTGTCTGGGTAAATCGGTGAATCCAAACTCATCTTCTTGCATTAAACGCCATCTTCGTTTGGCTGTATTGTAAATCAGTATTGCTATTACTGGTTCGTTGCGATACGCAAAGTTTTTTGTTTTCCATAAAGAATCCTCCACTACATGAATAGGGATATGGTATTCTTTGCCTTTGATATCCATCTGATCGAAACAAAAAACAACGCCTTCTTGTAAAATTGTCTTCATTTCTTTCAATAATTCTACATCCAGCTTCTCAACTGAAATGCCTCGTTTAAAGAATGTTTTTCGATCATTGACTTTTTCCAAAATCACCCGAGTGATCTTATCCGCCAAAATCCGATAAAACTCGTCGATATAACGATAATAAACCCTTGTCATGTGATCGACAAATTCAAAAAAAACGAAATCATTTTGTAATTTATAAAAAAATGGCGAATGAAGACTCGTTTTCATATGACCAAAGTAAAGCAGCTCTGAAATTTCCAAAGGTGTCAATTCTTTGAGCATTGTAACATCTGAAAAATCGATCCATTTAATCTCTTCGTTCATTTTGCGCCGATGAGCAGTAGAAAAATAGTACTCTACATTCTCTTGTCCGCGAATAATTTTTAATCCGCTGTGCATATCGTACTCCCCTTCTTCAACAGAAGGATTCAGTAATAGCAGGTTCTTAGGGTGATGAACAATGGAGCGCGTAAAGTCTGTATGTGTGATCCCTTTTGATAATACTGCATTACTCGTCATATCAATATGTACATAAATCAAATCCAACATTTGTTCTATCACCCCCATCGTTTGTCTTCTATTCCATTCTACAATATTTCTGAAAGAAAAGCTTGTGTCTTTTATTTTAAGATTAAGTTACAAAGAGTTAAAAAGTGCCCACTTTCTATATCAGATAAAGGATATCCACTAAAAAATAATGTGCAATTTCCGTACTTTTAAGGTTCCTTTTTAATATATCTATTTATAAAAAAAATAAGAATTTTAAACTAGGGTTTCAAATTGATTTATGATACACTTAAAAGAAAAAAGGAGGATGCTTATGGCCTCGAAAAAAGTACGCCCTAAAAAGAAAAAATCAAGAAAAAGTAATTGGCTGATTAATATCTTCCTATTCTTATTACTCATTGTTGGTTTAGCCTTAGTTTTCAATACACAAATCAGAAATTGGTTGATTCAACAAAATGGAAAAGAATATGCTGTAGAGAAGTTAACGCCTGAAATCGTTCAAAAAAATAATCAGACCGATACTTCTTTTGACTTTGCTGCAGTTGAATCTCTTAGTACAGAAGCTGTTCTAAAAGCCCAGCTGTCAAATAAAAACCTGCCTGTTGTTGGTGCCGTTGCACTGCCTGATGTAAAAATCAACTTGCCGATTTTCAGAGGATTAGACAATGTTGTTTTACTAACGGGTGCTGGAACGATGAAGCCGGATCAAGAGATGGGGAAAGGCAATTATGCTCTTGCTAGTCATCGTGTACAGGACATGATTTCTTTGTTTTCACCACTGGAATATTCAAAACCAGGAGAACTGATTTATACGACAGATTTGAACAATGTTTATACATATAAAATCACTTATGTTGAAAAAATCGATCCTTCCAGAGTAGAGTTGATCGATGACGTCCCAGGCAAGAAGATGATCACATTGATCACCTGTGGCGATATGTATGCGACAACACGAATCGCTGTGCAAGGTGAATTAGAATCAGTCACACCAATGGAAAAGGCTACACAAGCAATGACAGACGCATTCAATATGGAACAATTAACATTATAGGTTCTCAAAAATAAAACAGCTAAACTAAAAGTTGCATGCTTTTAATTTAGCTGTTTTATTCTATTTACAGATGAGTCGTTTTCCTCATTCGACCATATCCATAACGAATAGTGGATAAAATAAGTACGATTGGATAGATGAATAGTGTCACCGCAAGCCACTCAACGCTAAAAACAGACATAAATGAAACATGATATGTAACTGCATAAATCAATGGCAACACAATGGCCAACAACCCATAATACAAACTCATCTCAAATACTACTGTTTTAAATACTCGTTTCATGAACCATTCCCCTATTCCTTTTGACTTTATCTGTTATTTTTTCTCTTCTTTATTTCCCTACTTCTCTATTATACGTTTTTGTCTTGAGAGAAACATCCATCTAAAGTCCGAGATTTTTCTAGGTCATTCTTCCTATAACTCTATTGATTAGAGTTATCCTAAAAGAGTAAGGCTAGGACATCACACTACGCGTCACATCCAGCCTCACTCTTTTAGTACCTATCACTTATTATCTAAACATCGTCTGAGCAGCTTTTGCTAACACTTTTGGATCACGATTGTAAGGTGTCACCGGAATGATTTCCTTATCAATATCAAATAACGTATAGACAGCTATTCTCGCAGCTCGTACAGAATATTCTTCTGTAAAGACCATATCTTTCGGAATTTCCACAAATTGACTGACCATCGCAAAATTCGTACTATTTTCTGGAACAACTTGCGGACGATCTGTCATTTTACGTGGTTGGAACTGTGCGTCAATATAAGGCATGTAAGCTGGAATCACATTCACTACATCTTTGATGATTTCATCCCAATCCGCTTGCCACCCCATTTGGCAAATCCATTCGTATAAAATCTCTTCCCCAGTACAATCACGCATTGGTTTTTTCACGTAATCACCGACTTTATCTGTGTAAATACCATAGCCCCAGAAAATAGTCGTATCAGGGTCTTGATTTTTAAAATGAGGTTGCGCCGCCACAACGGTACTCATCAACCAACTTGAATCTTTTAACGTCATTAAAGCACCTGATCCAGGAATGTTGCCAGAAAATTCTTCAATTCGTTTTAATAATTTGTCCCCACGACAAGTGACAGTAAAGCTTTCCCAATTTGTTTCAGCTTCGTTTCCAAAGAATGGTTCAGGATTCCCTAAGCCAGCTTTTTTCTTCGCAATATTGCGCCATAGACGTGCAGAACGAGATTCTTCTGTAACAACTGGCGCTGGTGTACTCCAATCCCCTTCTGTCGAACTATCTGTCATCGTTCCGTTAGTCATGATTACCACGTCTTCTGCGTTTAGTTCGATTGTTTCTCCATCGCCAAGTTTCAACGCCGTTACGGTAATTTCAGCGCCTGGTTCAAATTCTAAATCAACCACATCTTCATTTAGCGTAAAGTCTACCCCATGTTTTTCTAAAAATGCTTTCAATGGTAAAATCACGCTATCGTATTGGTTTAGCGGTGTTCGAGTAACCCCTTCTAAGGTATCAATACGAGAAAATTCTAAAATCATTCGATTCATGTAACGACGTAATTCAAACGCACTGCTCCATTTTTGGAACGCGAATGTTGTTTGCCACATATACCAGAAATTTGTTTCAAAGAAATGCGGACCAAACCACTCTTCAATCGTTACGTCATCTAAGCTTTCCTCAGATGCCGCTAATAGTTTTGTCATCGCTAGACGATCTTCGTTATCAAAGCCCATTGTATGAGCATCAAGGATTTCTTGATTTTTTGTCACTAAACGAGCTTGTGCATGCGTCGGATGTAAATGATCAAAATTCAAAATCTCTTCTGTCACACTATGATTGGGCCATTCAAGTGAAGGAATACTGTCGAACAATTCCCAGAAATTTTCATAAGTTTCTTCATTTAGCATCCGACCACCACGCGCGACGAAGCCTTTGTCATTCGTACCGATCCCGTCATTACTTCCACCAAGAATTTTCATCCCTTCGATCACATGGATGTTCTTTCCACTAAAATTAGCATCTCGTATTAAGTAAACCGCTGCCGCCATAGTTGCAATACCACCGCCAATCAGATAAACCTGTTTGTCTCCGTAATAACGGCTATTGATTTCTTCTTCTACTTCAGCAGCAGTTGTTGCTTTTTTTTCAGCAGATACTTTTTTAGCAAGGTAAGCCGCACCTAATGCACTTGCGGCAGCTAATCCAATATGTCTTTTTTTCATGAAAATCCCCCCGATTCAATTTATGAACCTAGCGTACAATGCTTTCATGTAAATGTCTTGTGATAGCCTTTCCATTCCGTCTTCTTTTTAGACACTATGGACAATTTGTCACAACAGTTCATTTTCCTGGGCATAGAGACGGTAAGAGAAAAATTCAGTATCTTTAGCCAAACGGAATAACTGTGTCGCGATTTCTAGTGGTGATTCTTTGTAACTACCGAGAATCCAATCAATCAAGACACCGCTACAGCCATATGAAAAGAATCGGGCATAAAATACTTTGTCTTCTGGCAGCAATTGGTTTTCTTTATCCATTTGATCAAATAAATTAATGAACAGTTTATTCGTTATCGCTGAAAAGCATGTTCTTAAGATATCTGAATCAGAACTGACCGTATTATAGTAAAAATCACTTTTGGCTTGAATCGCTTTTAGCATTTTCAAAGCTTGCTCTTCCCAATTGTCGATAGACACATCTGGTGAATCTAGATAAATCAATGCATCGTGTGTGTAAATCCAGCGCAAAAGATCTTGTTTGTCGGTAAAATGATAATAAAACGTTTGACGATTTAAGCCAACTTCTTTGGTGATATCTTGAACGCTGATTTTATTGAATAACTTTCTATCGCATAATTCAATCAATGCCGATGAAATAGCTTTTTTGGTTATTTGTGATTCACTCATGTTTTTTTCCTCACTTTTTTTAGATAGCTTCATCATACCAAAAAATGAAAGGAAAATATAAGGTTTTGAGGGATTTTTATGGATTGTTAATGGTTGGTCCTCGTAGAAAATGGCTTTTAATGGATGGTATTTCGTTTTTTCTAAGAGAGCTGTTCAGAAATGGTTCCTACTCGTACAGAGTTTTTAATCAATATACTTTCTATACTGGCTGTGGGGATATGTGTACAATGACCCATTTCAAAAGGATTGAAAGCAAACGGTCCAACAGTTCCTGCCATACACAAGCTTTTTAACCCATCTATTCGTTTCTGTACCAATTTGAAGGAAACTACTATACAATCAGTTCAGTTATATATTTATTCTGATAAAGTGGCTGCTAATGAAGAAATGGGACCAAATCTCACTATGTTTTATTAAAATTAAGGAGAAAACTATGACTGAACATGACTTTAAAAATGCTACTAAAATAGATACCACTGATTTAGTTAGAAATACAATGAAACCTGACCCTTCGCAAAATGGCAGTCCAATCCCCTTTCAAAGTGGTTATTCCGAATATGAAGCAAGAAAAGGGACTCAAAGTAGTTGTGAGATTATGGCTTTTTACTTCTTAGGTATTTTCTTTTCTATAATAGCTTATTACGGCTTGATTAATTTATCTATTTTAAACGGAGAATGGCAGAATGACGGAATTAAGGTTGCCATAGTTATTTTTTCAACAATAGCTGTCAGTTTTATTGTATCGAAAATTTCGATCATATTCGTTAAAAAACTAAAAAAGAAATTTTTACCATAATCGATCCTTTTAAGAAAAAATAGCCGGTTGAAAATTTTCTCAATTTTCAACCGGCTATTTTTGTTAACGGAGCTTATTTGCTGACCTCACTATAGTTTAAAATGCTTTGATTTCATTGAACGGAAACAACTGTGTGGTCACTTTACCAAGGAAACGCTTTTCCGCAACCAATCCGTAATGTCGGCTATCCGTCGCATAGGGGCGGTTATCCCCCAATACGAAATAATACCCCTCTGGAATCACAATCGGTTGTTGCTCAAGATCTTCCGTATAATCACGTCCATTTTTTTGGCTCTCATTGATTTCGTCTACCAAAAATTTTTCGTCCACTGGTTGCTCATTCACAAACAACGTATCCTGAGTATATCGGATTGTCTCTCCTGGTAATCCGATGATTCGTCGAATCTGCGGGTCTCCGTCGCCGACTGTGTATGCGACTAAGTCAAATCGGCGAAACGTTGTTTTTTTTTGAATTAATACCTTGTCTCCTTCACGCAATGTCGGAACCATACTATAGCCGCGAACTGTTAGGATGCTGATGAAGAAGACACTTACCCCTATAGCTATTACGCTAACTAAAGTCACTGCTAGAAAGAATTCTTTTATCTGCCACCCGCGTCTGCGCCGCTTTTTCTTAGAGACTCGCTTGTCTCTTGAAGGACTAAGTCTTTTCCCACTAGATGGTATATGGGTGTTACGACTAACTTTGGTCGTGTTCTTTCTTTTAGGTATCGGACGTTGTTTCATCGTTTCTCACTCCATTTATTTCTCTTGTGAGAAGGCAGACTCATCCACATTATAATAAGCGAATGCTGCTTTTTCATACGTCTGTACCTTTTTGATGTCTTCTAAAAAATCGTTGACAACAGCGGCATTGCCATAAAAATTTTTGGTTTGAGTACTGGCATTCATCCCTAATTGTTTGACGGCATTATAATAGCGATTCAATGTCAACTGCCCTTCTTGTGAATTAGACGTACTTGCCGTTTTCGATCCGTAACTTGCCATTGCGGTAGCAAGATACCGAATATTTTTTTGCATTTTTTCTTCGTCATCGCCCTTTTCTTTAGCAATCGTGATCTGTTGTTCAAAATCACGCAAGAGATAATACCCTTTAACGACAGAATCCGAATCATCTGTTGTCAAATTCATTGATTGATAGTAGGAAAGATAGCCAGATGCTCCACCAAATAGAACCGTTACTACCAATAGAACAAGACAATATCTAAGGCTTCGTTTCCTCTTATTTATCAACTTTTGACGTTTGCGCGCTATAAAACGTCGTTTTTTCTTATTTTTTATTCGTCTGACTGGTAGCCGGCGAATCTGCTGCGATGTTCGTAAGATCTGTACCAAAAAATAGGCGGATCCTAGGAGTGCAACGATCGTTAGTGCGATACCTGTAACGAAAATCCAATCTACGATAGACACTCTCTTCAGCTCCTATACTCCATTAATTCTTTGGCTTCTTTCGTTTGTTGCTTGTCGGTTCAGTTACTTGTTTTTTCTTTTTTTTACGTGCTTTTTTGGCTATGTCCTCTTTGGTTTGTTTCTTTTTTCGAAGAAAACGTAGAAGAATAAAGAGCAGAATGATCAATATTAGAAAGGCTGCAACGATTAGTAGAATCAATTTCCAGTCTAATCCTTTTTCTTGAACCAGACCTACATCGCGTTCATTAAATTTGTTGGCATCCTCATCTGTAATCTTAAACTCTTTTTTCCATGTCCATTTTTTTTTCCCTGAAGTAACTAGGATATCCGCTTCATAATCGCCTGGAACCATTCGCTCTCCATTCATACTGACTGGAAAATCAATAAATGAGTTTGGTGCCATCCGCATCGCTGTTTGTTTGCGTTCGTATAATACCGTTTCCTTTCCTTTTTCTGTAATTTGTACTTCAACAGTCATATTATTTAAATACGTGGCCATCACATTAGAAAAATTGACGAAAATTGCATTACGATAATTGCTTTGCCCAGCTTTGACGTTGTTTAGAGTCAAATCAGGATCTATCTTGGTCTCAGTTTCTTGTAGAACCATCCCAATAACATAGGCATATTGATTGATGATTTTCGAGCCCCCACCGCCTGTTGCGGCATTTATTTGGCCAGCACGCATCAACTGAACACCCCCAGCTATAACGCCATCATAGCCGGTTTCTGGCATAGCCACCGTCAATTCTAAGTTTTTGGTTTCTCCTGGCGCTAGATCGACAGATTCTGGTGCTTTTACTAGATCTGTAAAGTCAAATTTTAGAGACGGATCATTTTTGATTGTAGATTCCCCATATTCAATGACCCCATTTTGATTGGTTTTTGCTCCATTGACTTTCACATCAATGGTCACTTTTTCATCACTGGGATTGCTTAAGGCAATTGCTAATTTTTGGTGCTGTCCTGGCGTCATTTTTAATTGATAATAGCCTAATTCTTTATCTACTTGATTGTCAGGAAAAGTGATACTGTAAGTAAAACCTGTAGCACCTGCTGGATTCTCAGCAGCGGAATAACTAGGAACTGCTTTTAAAAAAAAGAGCCCAATAACCACGATGCTCAAGAAGATACTCACCCATTGTTTTATAGATCCTATATGTGATTTCATAACTAACCTCATTTATTCTAAAGTATTTTTTCTATGTACGCAGAGGAACAAGTTACACTTGTTCCTCTACAAAAATCGAAGAGCCTGCTTATGCTTCTGGCGTTTCTTCTGGTGTTTCTTCTTCAGCTGGTGCAGCAGTAATTTTCCAAGTGACTGTTGCAGTATAATTTGTTGCTGCCATGTTTGAAGCTGTAGCTGCTGGGACAGTTAATTTCACTGAATTCGCATCAGTACCTGCGACACCCACCGTTGAATCTTTACTTTGACCAAATTCCATTGCATAACGACCTTTACCTTCTTTTTTATCTTTGCTTGCCGTTACGATTGTTTTTGCATCGTTCGCTGTTTCCGTTAGTTGAAAAGCAGTTTGTGCGCTTGATGGTACTGTATTTGTATTGTCGCCTTGTGCCGCAAGTAATCCGTTACTGAAATCAATTGTTGACCCTGTCAATACGTTTGTTCCTGTACTATCTTTGAATTGGCTTGATAATTGAGCGGTCACTGTATAACCGTATGTTCCTCCCGCACGAACATCTGCCCATTGTACGTATGCGCCACGCTTTTTCGCACCACTTTCAAAACTCATTGGTTTCGCAAAACTTGTTACAGTATTCGCTGATGTTTTAATTGTTCCAAAGTCTAAATTTGTTGTTTTTTCAATCACTAGGGAACCAGTATCTGGGTTTGTATTTTCTCCTGGAGAGTCTGGATCTGGAGTTGGTAATGTTTGATCAGGATTTTCTGGATCGACCGTTCCTTGGTCACCACCACCGGCTGTTCCTTCTTCTACAGTTACATTTCCTGTTGAACTTAATTCTGTTGGTGCCGCCAAAGCAGGGGATGCTGTTCCTACCACCGCTACTCCTAAGATTGCTGCTAATGTTGTTGTACAAAGACTTCTTGCTTTCATATTGTTTTTCCTCCTAAAATGTGTGTAATCTATTAAGGCAACTTGGCTAATATCCAAGTTAAC
>NZ_MIKA01000044.1 GCF_001730295.1 Enterococcus plantarum | reverse complement strand
GTTGAAGGGAGCGTAGTGACGAATCCAATCGACCCTGAAAATCCAGGAGTACCTATTGATCCAGGACCAGGTCCGTCCACAGAAGGACCACTACGTATCGACTATGCATCATCTCTGGATTTTGGCGAAAGCAAAATCAGTAAAGGTACTCGCAAATATAAAGCTTTAGCTCAACAGTTTTTTGGCGATACTGGGCCAAGGGGGAGTTATATCCAAATTACGGATCAACAAGCGGATTCTTCTGGGTGGACACTACAAGTAAAACAAGAAGTCCAGTTTATGAATCCAATTATCCAAAAAGTAGAGGAACAAGAACTCAAAGGAGCCGTTCTTTCCTTAGACAAAGGATGGGCGAATTCTAGCGGCACTAGCGAAGCACCAACGGTGACGCGTGAAACGATTGCGTTGAATTCTATCGGTTCAGCCTATGAGGTAGCGACAGCACGAGCTGGCAGCGGAAAAGGGGTTTGGACCATCGCATTTGGAGCGTCAGATACCAATACGAATAATCAACCACATACCTTGAGCCCTGTAGTGGATGCTTCAGGTAAACCAGTAATAGACCGTACTTACAACAAACCGGTCTATCATAATTCAGCAATCATCTTGAACATACCCGAAACAACGACGATATATCCGGTCCAATACCAAACGGAGTTAACTTGGATATTAGCCAAGTTGCCTTAATAGATTACACACATTTTAGGAGGAAAAACAATATGAAAGCAAGAAGTCTTTGTACAACAACATTAG
>NZ_MIKA01000043.1 GCF_001730295.1 Enterococcus plantarum | reverse complement strand
TCTACAAGTCCAGAGAAAATAGGCAGTCAAGCTGGAGAAGTGAAGCGTGATTGGTGGGACAACAACAAACAAATCTTAAATAATATTGAGAAAAGTTATAAGAAACCGAATACCATATTTGATCCGACCAAACAAATTGCAAGTATGTTATAGTTTACTTATTAATGATGAGGTGTAAGGGATGACTAAAAGAAAATTTATAGTAATAGGAGTAGGAATAGTTTTAGTTATTATTCTAGGTATCGGAGGGAAAGTGTATATGGATAACAAACGATTCAATGATGAAATGGTAAACGTGGTAAAAACCGGTCAAGCAAAAAGGGAGATAGAAATAGGGTTAAAAAACTTGGATTCAAAAGCTTTAACGCCAGAGGGAATTATCAAATCTTATGAAATAGATTATGAGAGTATAGAACACAATCCTATGGGAGGAATTATGTTTGACGTAATTATAAATGATGATGAAAAACTTAGAGTGTATAATCTTTTAAATAAAAGTACAAAAGATGGTACTTTAGAAAATTCTGGTGGTGGAAATACAGCGGAATTAGAAGAGTTGTTAAAAAAAGGAGGGAATTAGTATGGGATATTCTGATAAAGAAAATATCGATATAGCGCAAATGGAGTATCGTTCATATAAAGAGGGCGACCCAGTTAAAATAAATAATAATGGTACTACGATAGGCTATGTATCAAAAGTAGTAAATGATAAAAAAACAGGAGAACAAGCATATATTATCACAGATGGCAATCCAAAAGTCCAAAAACCATCTGAAGTGAATAACGTAACGGTGCTGTATCAAGCCTCTACAAGTCCAGAGAAAATAGGCAGTCAAGCTGGAGAAGTGAAGCG
>NZ_MIKA01000042.1 GCF_001730295.1 Enterococcus plantarum | reverse complement strand
TACGTAGTGGTCCTTCTGTGGACGGACCTGGTCCTGGATCAATAGGTACTCCTGGATTTTCAGGGTCGATTGGATTCGTCACTACGCTCCCTTCAACTGAAACAGTTCCAGATTGATTTAACGATGCAGGTGTTGCGTTAGCAGTCAAATTGAAAGTACTGCTGAAAAGCACGATAATTAGTACCATACTGAGTAAAAAAGTTTGTTTTGTTACGCTCATTCCCGCTCCTCCTTCCTACGCTTCCGTAAAAAGAGTAAGAGAAGGAATAAAAGGATCATGCCGCCTAAAATCAAACTGTACGTTCGAATTTGTTCCCCAGTACTAGGAAAGTTCCCAATGGGTTTAGTCGGCTTCGCTGTGCTTGATTCCACTGGAGCAGAGCTGCTGGGTTCAGTCACTTCTTCATAAAAAGAAATCTTACCTGTCGTACTGACTTGACCGCCAGTCCCCTCTTTAGCTTGGACAATGGGTCCAGAAACTATTGTACCCACCCATAGAAGCAGAGAACAGCCGAACAAGATAATGCGTGAATAGTTCATTTCCCTCTCTCCTTTTATGGTTGTCCTGCCATCACTTTCCATGTAATGACGCCGACATAATCTCCCGTATATACCGTATCAGAGGAATTGATTTGGAGTTTTATCCCATCTGTATCAGATGTTTTACCCCAACCATCGCTGATGGCATAACTACCCGCTGTACCTTTAGTATTAGTGTAAATCACCTGTGCATCCTGAGATAATATTGTTTCTTTGCCTTGATTCATATAGCGCAAGGCATTAACCAATTCTTGTCCTTCACTGTTGCGCATTGGTGTAGATAAAGATGCGGTCATACGCCAACCATTTTTAGCATCTGCTCGTGTATCCGTTACGACTAATTGCTCGTCGAAAGATGGATCTTCCACGC
>NZ_MIKA01000041.1 GCF_001730295.1 Enterococcus plantarum | reverse complement strand
TACGTAGTGGTCCTTCTGTGGACGGACCTGGTCCTGGATCAATAGGTACTCCTGGATTTTCAGGGTCGATTGGATTCGTCACTACGCTCCCTTCAACAGATACGTTTCCCGATTGATTCAACGTATTTGGGGCTGCGTGAGCAATCAGAGCCAACGTATTAGTATTAACCACTAATCCAACCGCACAGACTAAAAAAATTTGATGTGTAAATCTCATTTCTGTCCCCCCTTTCTACGCTTGCGCAAAAAGAGTATGAGGAATGCCAAGAGAATCAATCCGCCTCCAATCAAGCTATACTTTCGAATCTTTTCTCCGGTATTGGGAAACCATTTTCCTCTCGGTTTAGTTTGGGGCTCTGAATTAGATTCTATGTTGGCAGAACCACTGGATTCGGTTGTTTCTTCATGAAACGATATCTTACCATTAATACTTACTTGGCCTCCGCCCCCTTCTCTTGCTTGGACAATGGGTCCAGAAGCTATTGTACCCACACACAAAAGCAGAGAACAGCCGAACAAGATAATGCGTGTATAGATCATTTTCCTCTCTCCTTTTATGGTTGTCCTGCCATCACTTTCCATGTAATGACGCCGACATAGTCTCCCTTATATACCGTATCAGAGGAATTGATTTGGAGTTTGATTCCATCTGTATTGGCGGTAGTTCCCCAATCATTGCTAATGGCATAGCTACCTGAAATGCCTTTCGTATTGGTATACACTATTTGCGCATTCTGATTTAGAATCGTTTCTTTGCCTTGATTTACATAGCGCAAGGCATTAACCAATTCTTGTCCTTCACTGTTGCGCATCGGTGTAGATAAAGATGCGGTCATACGCCAACCATTTTTAGCATCTGCTCGTGTATCCGTTACGACTAATTGCTCGTCGAAAGATGGATCTTCCACGC
>NZ_MIKA01000040.1 GCF_001730295.1 Enterococcus plantarum | reverse complement strand
GTAGATCTAGCACCTGTTGGACCAGATCGTTTTCCAGTGATCACAGGCGAGAAAAAAATGTTTGCGTTTGATGAGGACCATTTTTACCCAGCTCAAAATGCGATCGATATGTACCATCGTTATAAAGAAGATATTGCACTATTTGGCGAAATGGGTTTTAAGACGTACCGGTTATCGATTGCTTGGAGTCGTATCTTCCCTCTAGGAGACGAAACAGAGCCGAATGAAGAAGGCTTGAAGTTCTATGAGGATTTGTTCAAAGAATGCCGCAAACACAATATAGAGCCCCTTGTAACCATTACGCACTTTGACTGTCCAATGCATTTAGTAGAGAAATATGGCGCATGGCGCAGCCGTGAAATGGTTGGCTTTTATGAGAACTTATGTCACGCGATTTTCAACCGATACAAAGGCTTAGTAAAATATTGGCTGACCTTCAATGAAATCAATATGATTTTACACGCACCGTTTATGGGCGCTGGTCTTTACTTTGAAGAAGGCGAAAACAAAGAACAAGTCAAATATCAAGCGGCTCACCATGAATTGTTAGCAAGTGCAATCGCAACAAAAATTGCGCATGAAGTCGATCCAGAAAACCAAGTGGGTTGTATGTTAGCGGCAGGCACAAACTATGCCTATACTTGTAAACCAGAAGATGTTTGGGCAGCGAAAAAAGCGGATCGTGAGAATTTCTTCTTTATCGATGTGCAATCTCGTGGGGAATACCCAGCATATGCACTGAAAGAGTTAGAACGTGACGGGATTTTATTACCGATTGAAGAAGGTGATTTGGAACTACTGAAAGAACATACGGTAGACTTTATTTCATTCTCTTACTATTCATCTCGTGTGCAATCAACAGATCCAGCAGTCAATGAAAAAACAGCCGGCAATATTTTCGCTTCAGTGAAAAACCCATATTTAGAAGCAAGTGAATGGGGTTGGCAGATTGATCCGTTAGGATTGCGTGTGACAATGAATGACTTGTACGATCGTTATCAAAAACCATTATTTATTGTTGAAAACGGCTTAGGTGCTGTTGATACACCAGATGAAAATGGCAATGTGATCGATGATTATCGAATCGAGTATTTAGCAGCGCACATCCAAGCGATGAAAGATGCGGTAGAGCTAGATGGCGTCGACTTATTAGGGTACACAACATGGGGCTGTATCGATCTTGTCTCTGCCGGAACAGGCGAAATGAAAAA
>NZ_MIKA01000039.1 GCF_001730295.1 Enterococcus plantarum | reverse complement strand
TACTTTTATATGGTTATTCAAGCATTCTAATGGTCCGTTGGAATAAGGCAAATTCAACGCATTTTTAATGCCCGTTTGAACTTTTTTAAAGGTAGTAATGGTTGTTTGATAATAAGCTGGAAACCTAGAATAATCTTGTTCTAATAGCGCGTGAAACCGTGCGTAATCTCTTGTTTGTATGGCATAGAGAAACTCCTGATAACAGGTATAGCCAGCTTTCAATTCTTCATCATAGGCAAGTAATCGATCCACAAGTTCTGTTTCTGTTAAATAGGTACGGAAGGAAGGACGCCATTGGCGTTTTTCAAAATTAAGCTTCGATTGATTCTTTTGAAGCAGTTTCCAGTATTTCTTCAAGTGACGGTATTTTTTTGTTTCTACAGGTCCTTGATGGAGAAAAGTATTCATTCGCTGAATGCGGTGTTTTAAGAACGTTCGCCCAATGTGTTGCACAATATGAAAGCGGTCAAGAACAATCTGAGCCATGGGAAATAGTTTCTTAATTAAAGAAAAATAAGGCGCATACATATCGCAAACAATGTACTTTACACCTTCACGAACTGCCAAAGGAAATCGTGAGAAATAGCGTTCTAAAAAAGGAAGTTGTCGATTTTCAACGACATCCATTAACTGTTTTGTTTGCCCATCCATCATGATAAAGCTCATAGAAGCAGCGACTTGTTTCACTGATTTGAATTCATCAAAACAAAGGACTTCTGGCAAGGTGAGCCGATTGATTTTTTTTGGTTCGTAAAATTGTTTCAATACGCGATAAACAGAAGAAACGGAGACCTTCTTTTGACGGGCAATTTCGCTCATAGATGTGGTGTTTCTTAAACGATCGGCAATTGAGAGCTTCACTTTCTTCGAGATCGAACAACACTTTTCGATAAGACTTGTTTCAGCGACAAAGGTTCTTTCACAAGAATGACAGAAGAAACGGCGTTTCTTCAACCGTAAGTATGTTTGGTATTCAGAAACATCATTTACTAAAATCTGACAGGTTGTAAAGCTCCAACGAATAATCGAGCCGTCTTCTTTGGCACCACAATGAGGACAGGAGTGGGCTAAATAGTCTAGCGTACCAGAAAATACCTGGCAGATCCGTCCTTTGATGCGTTCCTTTTTTAAAGAGTTTTCATTAAAAGTAATGTTTAAGTCTAGAATATCTAAGGTATTTTTGATAAGATTTGTATAGGACATCTTGATTTCCCCTTTTGATTGGTTTTCGTCGACTTAATTCTAAAGGATATCAGGGTGTCTTTTCTAGTATTTTGCATTAAAAAAGATG
>NZ_MIKA01000038.1 GCF_001730295.1 Enterococcus plantarum | reverse complement strand
TTTTCTGGCTTCGTCAATATATCTAGGTATTCTTTATATTTTTCATTGAATTGAACGTCTGCTTGTGTGACTTTACTTGGATCGGTCACCCACATCCATACGTAAGCGCCTGTGGCAAGTTGGACACGACAATGGTAACGACCTTTCATCCCTTCCGCAAATTCTTTTGCTCGTTTGTTTTCGATTGCTTCAGCGCGATTTTTCCACCGTTCATTGATCGAAGTGGCCCAGGTCATATCTAATTTCCCAAGGTCAAATGTCCCCGAAGCCCCATTCCAAGCTTTACATCCACTGACTTGCGCTATCCCTCGAGACAGCTCTTGTTGGCAAGCTTCGTATTCTGAAAAGAAACTGGCCGAGCGGGCGTTAAAAGCATGAAACTGCTCTAATTGTTCTCTTTTTTTAGCAATACTCTCACAAGCGTTGATATAGCGACGTTCTAAACTTGGCTGGACCTCTTTTGACACGGTCATCTGATGCTCTAACTGTTGTTTCAACTGTTCGAATCGGTTGATTTGACTCATGATTTGGTCTTCGTCTGTATCGATACTTGAAACAGAACTTTGATACTCGTTGATCAGTCGTTTGTGGGTACTTGCCATTGCTTCTCCTGTCATAGTAACAGAACGACAGATTGGTGTATAGACCACATTGAAATAACGCTTCGCCGAGTCATAGGCTTTTCCTGATAACGGTGCGAATAAAAATTGCGCGATACTTTTTTGAAGCGAAGCGATCGCTTGATTTGCTTCTTGGTTCATTCGTGAAGCATCACTTGCTTGCGCCTGCATTTCACCAACATAAAATTTCAACCCCATTTACTGCTTCTCCTTTTCTTCCTCCAATAGCGCATTCCGTTGTTTCCGATAGGTTTCTTCTTCCGCTTCCAACAACTGCTTTTTCGTTTTGTTTAATTCTCTTTCTTTATCTGCTAGACGCTGTTGCGCTTTAGTTGATTGATCTCGACTATCCAGACCTCTATCTTGAAAATAGTGTCGTTCTTCCGGCGAAGAAGTTGCAACCACTTCAGAATATAAGCGCTGTTCTTCTTGATGGATAGAGTGAAGGTCCTCCAGTTGTTTACCTATTGTCCGGATTTCTCTTGTGACTAACTCTTGTTCTGCTTGAATCGTTTTAAGTGTTGCTTGGTCACTCACCTCTGTCATTAGAACCACCTACTCATCGGCGATGTGTTCGCTTGAAATTGATGTGATGCTTTTAAGTCGATTTCGGAAAAATCCTTTGCAACAGAGTGTATATTTTTCCCAGTAGCTACAATACTAGCTGAGAGTT
>NZ_MIKA01000037.1 GCF_001730295.1 Enterococcus plantarum | reverse complement strand
TACTACCTTTAAAAAAGTTCAAACGGGCATTAAAAATGCGTTGAATTTGCCTTATTCCAACGGACCATTAGAATGCTTGAATAACCATATAAAAGTACTAAAGAGAAACGCCTATGGCTTCCGTAACTTCTATAATTTTAAATTGAGAATTACTTTATGCTTTGGCACTGTTCTTTTAAATCAAATAGAAAAACCTAGAGGAATTTCCCTCTAGGCTTCATTAGTGATTTAATTCTTTGGATTTCTTCACCAACATTAGTTGACAAAGAGCCCGTTTTAATTAACGTTGGTGCTACTAGTATACCGGCGGCCGGGGTCGAACCGGCACGCCCTCGCGGGCACTGGATTTTGAGTCCAGCGCGTCTGCCAATTCCGCCACGCCGGCATTAAATGATTTGCAAGGCGGTAACCGGATTTGAACCGGTGATGAAGGTTTTGCAGACCTCTGCCTTACCACTTGGCTATACCGCCATATTACAATTTACAGATTCTCTAAAAGAGAAAACTGGGGTAGCTGGATTCGAACCAACGCATGACAGGATCAAAACCTGTTGCCTTACCGCTTGGCTATACCCCAATAATAAAATTTAAAGCTAAGGGCGACTGATGGGAATCGAACCCACGCGTGGCGGAACCACAATCCGCTGTGTTAACCACTTCACCACAATCGCCATAATATACATAATATAAAATTTAGAGCAAGGGCGACTGATGGGGATCGAACCCACGCATGGCGGAACCACAATCCGCTGTGTTAACCACTTCACCACAATCGCCATAATATATTAACAGGGATAGTAGGAATCGAACCCACAATGACGGTTTTGGAGACCGTAGTTATACCGTTTAACTATATCCCTACTATGTAATGGAGGAAAGTGGATTCGAACCACTGAACCCTAAGGAACGGATTTACAGTCCGTCGCGTTTAGCCACTTCGCTATTCCTCCAAATGGCGCAAGACAGAATCGAACTGCCGACACACGGAGCTTCAATCCGTTGCTCTACCAACTGAGCTACTGCGCCAAAACTATAATACTAACGGTCTGGACGGGACTCGAACCCGCGACCTCCTGCGTGACAGGCAGGCATTCTAACCAGCTGAACTACCAAACCGTAATTTAATGGAGGTTGACGGGATCGAACCGCCGACCCCCTGCTTGTAAGGCAGGTGCTCTCCCAGCTGAGCTAAACCTCCAATAAATATAAATGACCCGTACGGGAATCGAACCCGTGATACCGCCGTGAAAGGGCGGTGTCTTAACCGCTTGACCAACGGGCCAATAAAACTTAATACGGAGAGTAAGGGATTCGAACCCTTGAGACAGCGTTAACCGTCTACATGATTTCCAATCATGCTCCTTCGGCCACTCGGACAACTCTCCAAAGTTAAAAAGAAGCAAACATTACTCATAAGTCCTATATTAAGGAACTCCGGCAGTAGGACTCGAACCTACGACATCATGATTAACAGTCATGCGCTACTACCAACTGAGCTATGCCGGAATAATTAGCGTGGCGACGTCCTACTCTCACAAAGGGAAACCCTTCACTACAATCGGCGCTAAGAAGCTTAACTTCTGTGTTCGGCATGGGAACAGGTGTAT
>NZ_MIKA01000036.1 GCF_001730295.1 Enterococcus plantarum | reverse complement strand
TCTTGAAAGAATTAAGTTCAAGATATTCTTTTAATTTAGCCTATTATCGTGCATTTCTTAAAATAATTTGACGGTTTCGTTGACGGCTAAAAAAATGGATGTGAGACAAAAGTAAACATCACTTTTGTTTCACACCCTAAACACGAATAAACGGTGGAAGCAGAAGCAATCCCTTCGGTAATAAGCTTCTGCCCCAGCCTCTTCTACTATTATAAAGGTAGCTTCTCATCGTAATTTAGCTGTTTATCAATTACCATCATTGCGGAACGTCTAGTTTCCCACAAGGAATCCGTATAAATATCAAGTGTCATTTTGGTTGATGCATGTCCTAAAATTTTACTCAATGTCGCAATATCAATTCCTGATTCAACACATCTAGTAGCAAATGTATGCCGCAATGCGTGAAAATGAACCGAGCCTATTTTTGATTCTTCTACTATTTTTTTAAAACGATAATTAATAATTCGCGGTTCAGTAAAACTGTTTTTACAAGAAATGACAAATAAACTGGTACTCTTTTGTTTTTTTTCCATTAAATATCTTTTTAGATTTTTAGAGATTGGGATTGCGCGTTCTCCGTTAACGGACTTGGGTTTCCCCATGATGATCTCTGTTTTGTGTGGTTCAGTTACTGAAGGTATTCTAGAAATTGTTCTTTTCACAAAAATTTTATTGTTGATAAAATCGATGTCTTCCCATTTTAATCCGCTGATTTCGCCAATTCTCATCCCTGTGTACAAGGCTATAATTTCCGCAGAGCACTCTTTTTTATACAAAGCAATTTGTTCCAATTTTTTCTGTTGGTTTCTATCTAAACTTTTTATTTCCGTTTTTGTTAATGCGGGTAAACGTACTCCTCTGCATGGATTTTTTGCAATTTTGTTATCATTTACAGCTTTTTTTAGAGCACTTCTTAGCATACTTATAATGCTGCGAATACTGTTGGAAGAAAGTTCTGATAGGTATAACGAGTAAATAAACCTGTCAATATCAGCTGTTTCTAGCTCGGATAACTGCTTGTTTTTAAAAAATGGAGAAAGGTGTCGTTTGATTCGCCCTCTATAATTTGAATAAGTAGACGGTTTGATTCTATTTTTCATTAAAATATTCAGCCAATAGTGTAACCATTCATCTACCATCATTTCTTCTTGTACAGTTGCTTCTCCGTATATAGAATAGTCTGCATTTTTTTTTGATAATTTTTCTTTTGCTTCATTATATTGTTTTCCATAAACATATCCGTATACAATTCTTCCCTCTTTATTTCGGCCTTTTCTGTATCGACCTTCCCAGCGTCCATCCTTTCTTTTATAGATATTTTCGCCTCTTTTTGACATATTTTTTTCCTCCTCAATAGTTTACATTTGACGGTTTTTGACGGCTAAAAATGAATTATACCTATAAATATCTCTTTTCTAAACTGTAATAAATCACTAAAATAATTAATTATTATCAGTTTTTTCTTTTAAAACAGAAAAATTTGATAATAAAAAGATATTTTTACACTAGACTAATTAAAAATAATAGAATATACTAATACAAGTAATGAATTCCGCTCTTTTGAATACATATAATAAAGAATAAAAATATCTTGAACTTAATTCTTTCAAGA
>NZ_MIKA01000035.1 GCF_001730295.1 Enterococcus plantarum | reverse complement strand
TTTCCTCGTTTTTTTTATACTACGTAAATAACCATTAAGCCCTCCAGATATACTACTTTGTGCCTACTTGTGACGATGATTGACGGCGTATAAATAAAAGTGACGACAACTAACTAGACTCTATTCGAGTAGAGTCTAGTATCTTTCACTATCTATTTAAAAATTTCACGCTTGAAGAAAACGTTTACATTTGTTTGTTTTACTTATTTATAAATGATTAGTATTTTTTACTTTTTATTGCAATGCTTTACTCATATTTGTGATAACTTTTATTCGACTTTCGACCATAGAATCGGCGTAAATATCCAATGTTGTTTTTGTAGACGTATGACCCAACAAACGGCTCAGCGACACAATATCTGAGCTTGTTTCTATACAACGTGTCGCAAACGTATGTCTTAACTGATGAAAATGAAGATGCTCAAATCCGCATTGTTTTCGTATTTTATGGAAATAGTAGGTCAGTAAGCGAGGTTCACTCGGCAGTTCACTATTGGAGCATACATAACTCCCAGGCGCCTTCTTTTTCCACTTTTTTAGGTATTTATATAACGTTGTGCTAATAGGGATCACTCGATTAGAACTTTCTGTTTTTGAACTATCCATGAGCAGTTGCGTTTTTTTTATTCCACCTTCTAACGATACGCGTTGAAAGGTTTGAGTTATATGAATCATTCGCTGCTTCAAATCTATATCAGTCCAACGTAAAGCTGCAATTTCCCCTATTCTTAGTCCTGTATTCAGAGCCAATAAAACAGATAATCCTTTGTATAAGGGAAGCCCCTTCGCACAACTTTCTAGCACATGTTGTTCCTTTTTTGTCATAGCACGTACGCGTACTTGTCTTTTTTTTGGTAATCGAATTTTTGTACAGGGTGTTTGCTTTAAATAGCTTTGTTCTGTCGCATCTTTTAATGTTTTTTTTACTAGTTGGTACAAAACATGGATGGTTGAAGCTTTGAGACCGTACTGAAGCCAACTATTCACAAGATTTTGAACAGTTTCGTGCGTTAATTGATTCAATGGACAGTTTCCGATTGACGGGAGTATGTATTTCTTTAACTTATAGAGATAGGTTGTATAGGTAGATACTTTAACGGTAGATTGTTGTTGGGAAAGCCAGATAAGAGTCCATTCTTCATAAGAAAAGCCACTTTCTCCTTGTTGCTGAATGAGCGCATGATAATGCAATTTGTAGGTATAGAGACGGTATTTAACATCTGCATATGTTTGCCCATAAATATAGCCATACTTCAATTGACCATTCTTTTTTCGTCCTTTTTTATAACGCCCTTCCCAGCGTCCATCTTTTCGCTTATAAATATTTTCACCTTTACGTGCCATAATATTCATCCTTTCTAAATTGACGGCTTATTTGACGTTCAATAAAAAGTGTAATTATCTAGTTAAAAACTCTTCTTTTTTGAAAAAAGTAAGAAGAAAATTAAAAAAAGGGTTGTTTTTAATCATTTAACAGATATAATAATAATAGAAAATAAATAGTTTCCTCTTATAAAGAGTATCCATTATCCTTTTTTTTTGATTTAAAACAAATAAAAACTCTTTTGTGGGTTCCAATGCATAGTATTTACACTTATTTACGTAGTATAAAAAAAACGAGGAAA
>NZ_MIKA01000034.1 GCF_001730295.1 Enterococcus plantarum | reverse complement strand
TACTACCTTTAAAAAAGTTCAAACGGGCATTAAAAATGCGTTGAATTTGCCTTATTCCAACGGACCATTAGAATGCTTGAATAACCATATAAAAGTACTAAAGAGAAACGCCTATGGCTTCCGTAACTTCTATAATTTTAAATTGAGAATTACTTTATGCTTTGGCACTGTTCTTTTAAATCAAATAGAAAAACCTAGAGGAATTTCCCTCTAGGCTTCATTAGTGATTTAATTCTTTGGATTTCTTCACCAACATTAGTTGACAAAGAGCCGAAAAAATCTTCCAACAAATAGTCATTTTCACGACAGATTGTTGGAAGATTTTTTTATGCGACTTGTAAGACTTGTCCTATAGTAATCAACTCAGCCGTTATACCATTGGAAGCCATCAGTTGGTCGACAGTAACACCAAATTTTTCAGCTATCCCCCAAAGAGTATCACCAGAAGCTACAGTATATGTTTGAGCTGTGGTAGTTGCACTGCTTTGTCCAACAGCAGATTGATTCGTTACAGGGCTCGCAACAGTTGTAACTGTTGCACTATTTCCACTATCATATGCAGTCAAACCATATGCCTCAATCAACCAATTTAATTTCCCAGCGTAGTTTGGATCAGTTGCATAGCGTCCAGCTAAAGCAGCTGTCGCATCCATGTAACTAGTTGTATTACTTTTCCACACGCCAGAATAATGATAGTCTCCGCTAGAAGCTAACGTCGTTTTAAGTACATTGGCATGATCTTGGAATGATTCAGTGTATGATGGATAACTTCTAAATGGCTCAGTTATCGTTACCCATTGACCATTCAAATATTCCGAAGTCGGCATATAGACTGTTTGTCCACCGTAGCTTCCCTTTACGCCAAACAAATTATAATTCGGAGCTGCAGCTAATCCTGAAGTACCGTAGCTGCTTTCCAATAATGCTTGAGCAATCATAACAGATGCGTATAAATCATTAGCGTCAGCTACAGACGACGCTGAATAGCCAATAGAATCAATAAATGCTTGTTGTGAATAGTCTCCTTGTACTTCAACTTCATTTGCTTGAACACCTAATGGCAAAATATTCCCAGCAATCGGAAGAAATACTAATGAAGTTCCAATTATAGATACCATCCGTTTACGATTATTTCTACGTTCTTTTTGTTGGTGTCTACTACTTCTTGTTTCGATCTCGCTCATTCACTTGTTCCTCCTCAATAGAACATCATACTATCATTCTACTAGGGGACTTTTTTATGCACAATTATTTGTTCCTGAAATTTGAAGTTTTAAAGTGAGTGTAATCCAGTTGAAATCTTTGTTTTATTGATTATAGCGATTTTTGTTTCATTCGTTTTACATAGTGTATATTATTCAGTATTATTCTTTTCGCAAATGCCTTCATCCTAAGTTTATTAACTTTTTTAATTTTAATATAAAATATTACGTTTATTACTTTAATATTACATAAAAATCGTTTTAAATATCTAATTTATTCATATAAAAGGCAGAAATTCACGAAATGTGAACCTCTGCCTTTTATACTTTTTATAGATTATTGTATTTTGATACTACATTATCGACTGTAAAGCCAAATTCTTTCAAGACCAAATCTCCAGGAGCAGAAGCCCCAAAGTGATCAATCGTTACAGTCGTACCAGTTGTCCCAACATAACGCTCCCACCCAAAAGGTGATGCAGCTTCGATTGCAACTCGTTTAGTTATATCTTTAGGTAATACAGCTTCTTTATATTCCGCTGTTTGTTTTTCAAACAAATCAAAACTTGGCATTGAAACAACCGAGACATCTTTCCGTTGTTCAGCTAATGCCTTTTGGGCTTCAATTGCTAAATTCACTTCTGAACCAGTTGCAATTAAAATCCCTTCAGGTTTCTCACCATTTTGTTTAGAAATAACATAAGCACCTTTTTGAACAAATTCTCCTGCATGTTCTTTTGTCCCTTCAATAACCGGTAAGTTTTGGCGACTTAGAACTAAGACAGTCGGTGCATCTTTTGTTGTCATCGCAATTTTCCATGCTGCAACAGTTTCATTACCATCTGCTGGACGAATTACTTGTACACCAGGCATGCAACGAATACTTGCCAATTGTTCAACGGGTTCATGTGTTGGTCCATCTTCGCCCACCGCCACAGAATCATGTGTTAATACATATGTCACAGGAGTGTTTTGGATTGCAGCTAAACGTACTGCTGGACGTAGATAATCTGTAAATACAAAGAATGTTCCACCGTAAACGCGACTTCCACCATGTAATTGGATTCCGTTCATTGCTGCTGCCATAGCAAACTCACGAACGCCAAACCAAATATTGCGGCCTTCGTATTGACCAGGCTCAAAATCTTTTTCTGCTGTAACCATCGTATTGTTCGACGCAGACAAATCAGCTGATCCGCCCCAGAAACCTGGTACAGTTTTAGAGATTGCTTGAATCGTTTCTTTACTTGTAACACGACTAGCTGCACTTGAACCTATTTCATAGGTTGGTAATTCACTATCCCAATTTTCAGGAAGTTCATCGGCAAAAGCCTGTTTAAATTGTTTCGCTAACTCAGGATGATCTTTTGAATAATTTGCAAACATCTTATTCCATTGATTTTCTGCTTTCTCGCCTTCTTCTATCATCGTTTCTTTAAAGCGGGCAGCAACTTCTTCTGGAACAGTAAAGTCTGGGTATTCCCAACCATAAACAGCTTTAGCTGCAGTAATACCATCTGCCCCGATTGGCGCTCCATGTACAGATGATGTACCTTCTTTTGGAGCACCGTAGCCAATAACTGTTTTTACTTCAATCAATGTTGGCTTATCTGATTCAGCTTTTGCAGCTTCTATTGCTTTAGAAATTTCTTCTAGATCATTGCCGTCTTTGACTAAAATATGTTGCCAACCGTATGCTTCATAACGAGCACCAACATTTTCCGTGAACGCTTTTGACGTTGGACCATCTAAAGAGATATCATTTGAATCGTATAACACGATCAGTTTACCTAATTTCATGTGTCCGGCCATAGAACTTGCTTCTTGAGAAACACCTTCCATCAAATCACCATCTCCGCATAAGGCATACGTATAATGATCGATTACAGGAAAACTATCACGATTATATGTTGCAGCAGTATGTGCCTCAGCCATCGCCATCCCAACAGCCATCGCTATTCCTTGACCTAAAGGACCCGTTGTTGCTTCAACACCATCTGTGTGATGAACTTCTGGATGTCCAGGTGTCTTACTACCCCATTGACGGAAACTTTTCAGATCATCAATTGTAACACCATAGCCCGCTAAGTGAAGTAAGCTATAAAGCATTGCAGATCCGTGACCGGCAGAAAGGATAAAACGGTCTCTATCTACCCAATTTCTTGAAGTTTTTGGGTTTACTTTTAAGTGTTTTGTCCAAAGTGCATAGGCCATAGGTGCTGCACCCATTGGTAATCCTGGATGTCCCGAATTAGCTTTTTGTACTGCTTCAATGCTTAATGTACGAATCGTGTTAACGCCTAACTGATCAGTGTTGTCGAACAAAAAAATCATCTCCTATTTAGGTTTTTTTTACCTTTATTAACTACATTTTATCGCATTTCGTTTATGAAAGCAATTACTTTTAGTAAAAAAAACTAAAATTACTTTCTATTGTGCAATCCTTTTGCTTTTTGAATCTCTTTCAATTTCTCTGGTGTTACATCATTTCCTTTAGGATCAACGACTTTCATACCTTCAATATGATGCCGCATCCCACCTCGAAAAGCTGCCAAATATTCTTGACGAAGTACTTTTTGCTCTTCTTTTTCTTTCTCAGTCAATTCATTTTCTTTCGCTTTTTTTGCTAGTTCATTAATACGGTTCATTTTTTCTGACGATAACATCTATTTTGCCTCCTCGTTTTTAACATTTAATAGGCGTATTCAATCTTTTTTTGAAAGGCTAGTTTTGAAGTTAGACAAGTTTACTTTCCAAGTCTATCTTATAAGATGGGCACAAAAAATACAACTATATTCTTATTAAAATTAGAAACGATTCCGTTTATTTACTGAAATTTTCATTTACTGCCTTATCACTTTTGGAGTATCCTTCCTACAATTATACTTTTTCAAAAATACACGAACGCTTGTTTGATTCCTATATAAAACTATGGTACACTAAAAATATAAATCGAAAGAAGGTGCGGGTTGTGGTGAAACGTACAGACACAAGACAAATCGAAGTATTAAAATATATATATGAACAAGTTGAACTAAAAGGCTATCCGCCGACTGTAAGAGAAATCGGAAAAGCAGTTGATCTTTCCTCAACCTCGACTGTTCATGGACATTTAGCACGTTTAGAAAAAAAAGGACTCATTTTACGTGATCCTACAAAACCAAGAGCAATTGAATTGACTGCAGACGGACTTGAAAGAATCGGTGTGAGACCGACAGTGATTCCAATGCTGGGTGTTGTTACAGCTGGTGAGCCGATCTTAGCTGTCGAAGAAGCTTCTGACTTTTTTCCTCTTCCACCTGATTTAATGGCAGAAGAAAATGCTTTGTTCATGCTGACTATCAGAGGTGAAAGTATGATCAATGCTGGTATTTTAGATGGCGACCAAGTTATTGTTCGCAAACAAACTGCTGCTTCAAATGGTGATATCGTTATTGCGATGACAGATGAAGATGAAGCAACTTGTAAACGATTCTTCAAAGAGACAGATCATGTTCGCTTACAACCAGAAAATGATGCATTGGAACCAATTATTTTGAATAATGTAAGCATTCTAGGAAAAGTTGTTGGTTTGTATCGCAATCATATTTAAATAGTAAAAAAACATACTAACTCTTAGTATGTTTTTTTACTATTTATTTCTTTAAATCAAAAAACGTTTTAACCTACCATGACTTTGCGCTGATATGTTTCAAATTGATAGCCGTAACTATTTGCTTCGTCTTGTTCGCCTGCACTCAAATTGATCAAGGTCCAGTCATCCCAATTAACCGAAGGGAATAGTGTATCGCCATCAAATGAATGATGAATAACTGTACGGTATAATACATCACAATACGGTAAAAAATCTTCATACACTGCTGATCCTCCCGCAATGAATGTAATTCCTGAAAAAGTTTTAGCATAATCAAGAACTTCATCCACAGTATGAAATACAATGACTCCTTTTGCTTGATAGCTTTTGTCTCTAGTTAGAACAATCGTTTGACGATTTGGTAACGGCCGAGCGCCCATCCCCTCAAAAGTTTTTCTTCCCATAACAATGGTGTTGTCTTCAGTCATTTGTTTAAAAAATTTTAAATCATTTGGCAAATGCCAAGGTAATCGATTCTCTTTACCGATTGTCCCTTGCTCATCTTGTGCCCATATGGCTGCTAACATTGGAGAACTCCTTTCGAATTAAACGGCAATTGGTGCCTTGATTGTAGGGTGAGGATCATATCCTTCGATTACAATATCCTCCATCTCAAAATCAAATACTGATTTCTTATCTTGATTCAATTTTAAAGTTGGGAAAGAACGAATTTCTCTAGCAAGTTGCTTATTCATTTGATCGATGTGATTCGTATACAAATGAGCATCTCCTAAAGTATGAACAAAATCACCCACTTCTAAACCAGTTTCATGAGCAATCAAATGCGTCAACAATGCGTAACTAGCAATATTAAATGGGACACCAAGAAAAACATCTCCACTGCGCTGATACAATTGACAACTTAATTTTCCATCGTTGACATAGAATTGAAACATCGTATGACAAGGTGGTAAGGCCATCGATGGGACATCCTCAGGATTCCAAGCTGATACAATCAAGCGTCTGGAGTCTGGTGTTTTTTTGATCATTTCAATAACATTTTTTAATTGATCGATGAATCCACCATCTTTTGTTTCCCAATGACGCCATTGAGCACCATAAATATTCCCTAATTCACCATACTTAGACGCAAAATTATCATCTAATAAAATAGCATCACAGAATTTTGTGTGTTCTTTTTCATAAGTTTCTTTGAAAGCTTCATCCGTCAGTACTCGACGACCAAAGTCAGTCATATCCGGACCTGTGTAATCTTCACTTTTGATGTAACGTTCAAAAGCCCATTCATCCCAGATATGATTGTTGTGTTGCAAGAGGAAACGGATGTTCGTATCCCCATTTAAAAACCATAAAAGTTCGCTTTTAATTAAGCCGAATGGTACCCGTTTTGTTGTTAAAAGAGGAAAACCTTTTGACAAATCGAAACGCATTTGATGACCAAAAATACTTTTTGTACCTGTACCTGTACGATCTTCTTTAAAGTGACCCTCCTTCAAAATTTTACGGCCTAACGATAAATATGCTTCTTCCATAGTTTCTGCCCCCTAATTTTCTGCAAATTCACTTAAATATTCCCAGCGTTCCATTTTTGATTCAAGTTCTTCTTCTGCGTTCGACAACTCTGTTTGAAGTTGTTGCAGTTTTGTAAAATCATCCCCTTGATGATTCATCTCTTCAGTCAGACGTGCTGTACGATCTTCAAGTTGTGCTATATCACTTTCGATTGTTTCCCATTCTTTTTGTTCCATGTAAGTCAATTTTGTTTTTTCTTTTTTCTCAATTTCTTTCATTGGTTTTATTTCAGTCTTGATTGTCTTTTTCGATTGTTCTTTATTCGTCATCAAGTACTCACTCATCGAACCGAAGTACGTTGTAATTTGACCTTCACCTTGAAAAACAAGTAGTTTTTCCATCGTTTTATCAAGAAAATAGCGATCATGTGAAACTGCGATAACTGCACCCTTGAATGTTTGGATATAATCTTCCAAAATCGTTAATGTATCAATATCCAGATCATTTGTTGGTTCGTCCAATAATAACACATTTGGCTGGCCAATCAAGAGTTTTAATAAATACAAACGACGTTTTTCACCACCAGAAAGCTTACCAATCACAGTTCCATGCATAAAGCGGGGAAATAGAAATCGTTCCAATAATTCAGCAACGCCAATAGTTGTTCCATCTGTCCGCTTCACTTGTTCTGCCGCTTCTTGTAAATAAGAAATCATCCGTTGGTTTGGATCCATTGCTTCATTTTGTTGGGTATAGTAAGCCAAGTAGACTGTTTCACCGATTGAGTACATACCACTCTCTAATTCTAAGCGACCAGCAAGAATATTCAATAATGTTGATTTTCCTGCACCATTTTTCCCAGTAATTCCAATACGATCTTTTGCTTGAATAAGTATATCAAAATCTTTTAAAATCGTCTTATGTTCAATTTGATAGTAACCATCTTTGATTTCTAAAACTTTCTTTCCTAATCGTTGCGTTGCAACATCGATTTCCAATTGACCTTTTTGGTTGACTTGATGAAGATTTTCTTTCAGATCATGGAAGCGATCTTGTCGCGCTTGCTGTTTGGTTCCTCGTGCTTTCACACCAGCACGCATCCATTCTAATTCTTGATTATAAAGCTGCTTTCTTTTTTCTTCTTGTTCGACACCGACGCGTTCACGCTCAGCTTTCGCAATAATGTACGCTTCATAATTTCCTTTATATTCATATAACTTCCCAAAAGATAGCTCAAAAATTCGGTTTGTTACTCGGTCTAGAAAATAACGATCATGCGTCACCATTAAAATAGCACCGCGATATCCATTCAAAAAGCTTTCCAGCCAACTGATTGCTTCATAGTCTAGATGATTGGTAGGTTCATCTAATAGCAATAAATCTGGTGATTCGATCAATACTTGGGCTAAGCTAACGCGTTTCTTTTGCCCCCCTGATAGTTCACCGATCCTTTTATGCAACGTTTCAATACCTAATTTTTGTAAAATGATTTTGGCATCCGTATCCGCTGTCCAAGCATCTTCTTTATTCATTCGTTCTTCCGCTTGGGTATATTGCTTTTGAGCTGCTTCACTAAGTCCGTCATCTGCTAATGCAAGCAACGCTAATTCATAATTTTTGACCGCTTGAATAATCGGAGTGTCTCCCTGAAAAACGGCTTCTACAACAGTTAGTTCCGGATCGAATTCCTGGTCTTGTGACAGATAGCCTATTTGGTAATCGTTGGCTTGTTGGATTGCTCCGATATCTCCATCTCCGCTGTCTTTACCAGCAAGGATATTTAATAAACTAGTCTTACCAGTTCCATTTGTACCAATCAATCCAATTCGATCTTTATCGTGAATATGGAAAGAAATGTGATCAAATAATGTCTTCTCTCCATATGTTTTCGTCAATTCATTTACTTTTAATTCATTCATATGCTCACGCCCTTTTCATCCTGCTTATTGTAACAAAAAAAAGCAAAAAAAAGAAGCTAGTTTTCTTCGTCTGCTTCTTTTTTTAATTCTCTTGTTAACTTTCTAAACGGAACAGCTCCTGAAATGTCATTAATTGAATAAGATTCTAATAGATTCACATTTTTCCGATACTCATTAGCCTCATAAGAAGAAATTATTTCAGATAATTCATATTCATCGATGACTCTGCGTTCCTCTTGGTAACCAATCAGAAGCTCTTTAACGTAATTCGATTGAGAACGAACAATAAATGAGTCAATAAAGGTACCATCTTCTAATCTATGAGCAAATTGTAGTCGTCCTTCTATGAAAAATTGAATGATTTCGTCATCATAAACCCCTTTTAGATTATCTAAACTCTTCAAAACAACTTCCGTATTTTGTAAAAAGACTTGTCGAACATTTTCTAGTTCTTCTTTTTGAAATTCTCTTCGATTCTCATCTTCTTTTTTTGCAAATAAGTGTTTAGGATGGACGAAGAATGCAATGATTTGGCGCGCAAAAAGCAACCAAAAACCAATGATCGATAATAGTTGTCTAGCAATCGATCGTTCCATTCTAGAAATCAAGCGTTCATAAAGTCGATACCCTTCAATACCAATTTCTTTTTGGCGAAAGCTTTCTTCTAGACCATCGCGCTCGATAGAAACAATCAATGCTCTTAACTCTTGTACCTCTTGCCGTTGATCTGACGGCAATTGTTCTGTGTACAGTTCCTTAACACGATCTTGATAATTTTCGATTACAACATTCATTTCAACATGAGGATTATTATGATTTATTTTTTTAAGACGTTCAATAACTTCCTGCAGCAAGGTGATACCTTGTAAATTGTTGCTCTCTACCTCGTCAGATTCTGTTAAGAACGGTAAAAGGACAATACCACCGACCAAAGTAACCAAAATTACACAAGCCGTAATAAACAAGAGCAACGAACGTTCAGGAAAATCTTGACCATTTAGAGTTAACGGTAAAATAAAAATAGTTGCTAAACTTACGGTCCCTTTTACTCCACCAAAAGTCAAAATCAACATTTCATTCATCGACTGCCAAATATTTTTTAACCCGTTTTTTACACTATATATCAATACAATAGAGAAAAAGCGCGCAACAAATAATGTAACACTTAAAATAAATACAACAATCATCAGAAAACTGTTAGAATAGGTTTCACTATTCCAGATTGGTGAGAATACCTGTGATAACTCAATTCCCAAGAAAAGGAATACTAGAGCGTTCAACATAAACGTGATCGTTCCCCATGTACTTTCTGAAACACTTGAAAGTTCTGCTTCAAACAATGACACTTTTTTAAAACTAGCCGCTTGCATAACTCCTGCTACAACAGCAGCAATAATTCCGGAAACATGAAATAATTCAGCAACCATATACGCTAAAAAAGGCAACAGTAATTCTAACAATAGATAACCCGTAACATCTCTTGCAGATGCTTTTTCTAAAACCATAACGATCTGACGTTTGATCATCACTAAAACAGCCCCTACGATAGCGCCTCCGATACTAGAAAAAACCAATGTAATCCCCGCATCCATCGCTGAAAAACTGCCTGTCAATAATGCAGCCAGTGCAAATTGAAACGCCGTAACACCGGACGCATCGTTGATTAGACCTTCACCTTCTAAAATATGCATCGCTTTAGGCGGAATTTGAATTTTCCCAGATAAAGAACCTACAGCTACTGCATCTGTAGGTCCAAGTGCTGCGCCTAAAGCAAAACAAGCTGCAATCGGCAAAGCAGGAATAACCATGTGTAACGCCCATCCTACACTGACTAGTGTGATCAAAACACCAATAAATGCTAAAAATAATATTACACTAAAGTTTTTCATCGTTGCAGAAATATCATTTCGTTCTCCTTCTCGGAACAACAACGGTGCAATAATCATTACTAAAAATATCTCTGGTTCAAATACTATTTCACGACCGACATCCGTCAATCCAATTAAAACCCCTACAATTATTTGCACAATCGGTAATGGAATAATTGGTACGATTCGATTGAATACATTTGAAAATGTTATCGCAAAAGCAAATACAATAATTAAATAAACAAACTCCATCTCGTATCCCCCTTACTAATCAATGATTGAGTTGTTTTCCTAAATACCGTAGTAATTTTTCTTTTTTACACATAATTTTTTTCTCTACTAAAGATAACTCTTTTTCCTTGTCACATAATTCTAATTGTGCGCGACGCGCTTCTAAGCGAAGTAATTCAGACTTGATTAATTCAATTTTTTTATAATTTAAAAAGTTTCTCTTTTTTATATGGTGTTCCCACTCCGCTTTTTTTTCAGGTGGTAACTCCTTGTATTTTTCGCGTAATTCAGCAATTCGTTGCTCTATTTCTTTATTCACAACAATACTTCCTTTCAGAATTTCTCTGCACATTATAGCAAACTGTTAAAGAAATACCTACTAAAATTTACTATTATTTTAAAAAAACTTTTTGAGAAAAATTTCTAACGCTTACATTTCAATAAAAGGGGAATAATGATCATTCTACTTATTCACCTTCGTCTACTAGAATGCTGATTTCAGTATCTTCATTCAATCGCTCAGAAAAAAAGGCCAGTAAATCTTCTAATGGGATAGAAAATTTCATCATTGGACCTCGTCGTCCATTTTTTAAATAGTTTAAACGAATTTCTTTTTTTTTGATCAATAGAGCTATCTTGTCTACGTCCTGATACAAAATACCATTCTTATCGAAGGGACCTAGAATAAGCCGATCATCTGACAATCCTTTTGTGTCTAATAAGAAACTCAAGACAAGCAACACTGATAAAAAACCACGAATGCGTTGATCAAAAGTTTGTTCCGTTACTAAAGTAAGAAGTAGAATAAGCAGGCTAAAACCAATCACTAACATATAAATAAGTTTTCTTTTGACACTTTTGATCAGGATGGTTTTTCTTACTAAAATAAGATAAACATACATGATCACAACAAAGGCTGATAACAGCACAGTAAAATAATTTATCACCAAAATAGGCTCCTTTTATAACTTAACAATCGTTACTCTTTTTTATTTAGTTCTGTCAATTTTTGATTGATTTTTTTTATTTTATCCTTACAGGCTAATATATCTCGAATCATCTGATCTCTCTTATCGCCAAGCGGTAACCGATTAACTACTTGGTAATATGCAGCGAGTAGTTGAACTTGTTTCATTTTATCTTTTTGTAGACGTTCTTCAATTAGATTCATCCACTCGCCCTCCTTTTTTCTTTAAAGATATCTTACCTTTAAAGGAAAATGACTATTGAATCGTTATTCTTTATCGATACTTGACTAAAAATGTATGATTTATTTATTATTATTGTAACATACTATATTTTTAAATTGAACTAACCAAACGTGTTTCCCAATAAAATAATAACAAATAGTTTAAGTAATAATATCCACCTTTAGGATGAAAAAATAAAGATGAAACAGAAGCCGATAAACGCTTTGTTTCATCTTATTCTTTATTGCGCTGAGATACAAATTCCGATTGCTTTCTCACCTAAATGGGTTCCAATAACTGGACCAAAATGACCGATTTCAATAATTGCTTCAGGATATTGCTTTTGAAGTTTTTCTTTCTCCTCTTCAGCAACTGCTAAGTTATTTGCATGGATTACATATAACTTCACTGATCGATTGATTTCTTTATCACGTTGGCCAATAATATTTTCAGCACGGGCAAAAGCTTTTTTGGTCGAGCGAATCTTTTCAAATAAAATAATCTTACCATCTTCAAATGTCAAAATCGGCTTAATTTTCAATAATCCAGCAATCAGAGCCGCACCATTGGTTAAGCGTCCGCCACGTACAAGGTTATTCAGATCATCCACGATTAAATATGCATAGGTATTATCTCTGATGATATCTAATTTCGCAAATATCTCTTCTAAGCTAGCATTTTCCTTCACTAAATCTAAAGCAGCCTCTACCATATGTCCCATGGGTACACTTGTGATCTTAGAATCATACGGGTAAAGTGTCACACCCTCAATTGAATCGGTTAATGAAAATAATGTATTAACAAATCCTGAGATACCTGCCGAAAGATGAATACTGATAATCGTATCAAATCCTTTGGTTGCAATCCCTTTGTATAGTTCGATCACTTCACCTAAGGCAGGCTGAGAAGTTGTCGGAAACTCACTACTATTATTCAACAAGCTGTAATATTCGTCAGCCTCAATGTCGATTCCTTCGTTATATATTTTACCATCTAAAATTACAGGGATGGGAATAACAAACAGATTGGATGCGTCTTTGATCCGATCAGGTAAATAAGCTGTACTATCTGTCACAATAGCAATTTTCATTTTGTAACCTCGTTTCACTAAATTTACACGGTATTATAAATATAGCATAAATCAGTTCATAATTAAATAAAATACTTATTGGTCTAGAAAACTTTGTACGGCTGCTTTATTTGTGTCTAAATCGATTTGAAGAACACTACCCGCATAACCAATGTCTACATTACTCCATGATCCCTCAACTGGGATGGTTAAGCGCTCAATCCCGCTGCCACCTTTTAACAGTAATGATGGGCCATTTTTTAGCATAAATGTCGTAGGAACATCTGTTGACATATACCCAACTAAACGACCTAAAGATTCTGGTGTACGAATCAATGCTAGAGGATTTTTTAATTGTCCCATCACGGCTGTCATAACTTGTTGCTGACGGCGCACGCGACCGAAATCCCCTTCCTCATCTTTTCTAAAGCGAGAATACTGTAAAAGTGTATGTCCATCCATTTTTTGACTTCCCTTGAAGATATCAACACCGTCTAAATTTAGGTCTTTCTCGGCATCGATTTTAACTCCATTTGGAAACATCGAGTCAATAATTTTTTCAAAGGATTGAAAATCTACTTTAGCATAATAGCGACACTGAATATTAAAATTTTCCGCTAAAGTTTGACGTACCAAATCCGCTCCACCTAACGCATAAGCTGCATTGATCTTATTCTCATCATAGCCTGGAATATCAACAAAAGTATCTCGCATAAATGAAATCAATTTAGGTTTTTTTGAAGGTCCGTCCAATTGCAGTACCATAATAGTATCCGCGCGTCCAGAATCTTCTCCTCTTGTATCACTGCCTAAGATCAGAATATTATTTGCACCGTTCGCACTTTTTACTCCGTTAAACGTCTCAATTGCTTCTTTTGGTAACGAAGTATCATTTTCAGCATATGATTTTCCTTTGAAAAAGAATCCAACTGCTAAAACAATCAGCAATACTAAGAATACAGCGATTCTTTTAGGCCAGCTAAAACGTCTCTTTCGTCTCGGTTTTTTCGGTTTTTTTTCTTTTTTTGATACACTTTTTGCATTTCCAGTCGTTTCCGTTTGCTCTGCATACGGGTTTGAATCATTACTGGTTTCTGATTTCTGATAATAGTTACTTTCAAGTTCTTCTGTGTATTTTTTTTCTTTTCTTGGATTAAAACCATTTTTTTCTTCTACTGGTTTTGACTTATCATGTATATGTTTATAGCGATCTACACGGCTCATCATTTCCACCTCACTTCGATTAACAACATTTATAAGCATACCTTATTTTGCCATAAATTCCTATTAGATAGACAAAATTTAACAAAAAATAAAAAGACCTTTTCAGATCTTTATACTCCGTTGATTGGATGAATCGCGTAATTTCCGAATATTTTTACCGTTCCACCCAGTAAACGTATTTCTTCTAAAGCATTATCTAATAATTGTTGTGGTTTTTGGACATTAATATCAATCAAAAAGAAATATTCTCCTAACGTTGTTTTCAATGGCCGTGACTCAATCTTACTCAAATCAATTTCTCTCCAACTGAAGGCAGATAATGCTTTATGCAATGCGCCAGGCATATTATTGGGCATGGTGAGCGCAATCGTTAATTTATAATCATTTGACTTAATTGGTACGTCGACTTTCTCTGATCCAATCACCCAAAAACGTGTCTCATTGATTGCAACATCTTGAATGTCTTGCCCAACAATTTCAAGATCATATTTCTCAGCAGATAGTCTAGGTGCAATAGCAGCAATTTTTTGTTCAGGATGAAGTGCGACAAAGTTAGCTGCATACGCAGTCGAAGGTGTCACTTCAAGATCCGCCATTGGAAAATAAGCATGAATGAACTCTTGTGATTGTGCTAAAGCCTGAGGATGAGACAAAATTTTTGTAGTCTCCTGCCAAGATCCTTTGTTTTCTTTTGAGACCATCAATTGCTGGAAGATTGGTAAAACAATCTCCGCGCCCACAGGGATTGTTGTTTGATGAAACAGATAGTCTACGGTTGTGTTGACAGATCCTTCGATTGTATTTTCAATCGGTACAACACCCAAATCAACTTCCCCAAACTCAACACCTTTAATACAAGCTGGAATCGAATGATAAGATATCAATTCGTCGGCAGGAAAAGCAGTTTTTGTTGCAGTATGTGTAAAAGAAGCTTCTGGACCTAAAAATCCGACTTTCATTAGCTCACCTACTTATATATTCTCTAAAATTTCATGAACGATTTCTTCTGGTGTTCGTTCATCTGTATCAACGACTATGCTAGCACTTTCTTCATAAAGAGGGATTCTTGGCTCAAAAACTTGTTTGATTTCTTCTGGAGATTTTGATACAACTAGAGGTCTAACCGTTGTATGATCGTGTTTCAAGCGCGGAATAAAGACTTCTGGTTTTGTTTGTAAATAAACAACAGGTGCCATTTGTTTTAAAAGTTCCCGATTCTCCGGTCTCATGACGATACCGCCACCTGTTGAGACCACTTGATTATGATCTAAATAACGTTTTAAGACATTCGTTTCTCTTTCTCTAAAAGCAGCTTCGCCATGTAAATCAAAATATTCTTGAATCGTCATACCGATTTCTTCCACGATTTTATCATCAAAATCAATATGTTCCATTCCAGTTTTTTCTGAAAGAAGTTTCCCGACGGTCGTTTTACCAGCGCCCATAAAACCAATTAAAATAATCCCCTTCATCTTTGTTCCTCCATTTATTAATATAAGTTGTTTAAATCTTCAAAAAATCTTGGATAAGAAACAGAAATTGCCTCAGCTTTTTCTAATTCTACTGTTCCATCTTTTACCAAAAGAGCTGCAATTTGCAACATCATGCCAATGCGATGATCACCGTAACTAGTGACCTTTGCAGCATATAGCGGCGTTTTACCATGAATGATCAGTCCGTCATCAGTGGGTTCAATATTTGCTCCCATTTTAGTTAATTCAGTTGCAACTGCATCGATCCGATTAGTTTCTTTTACTTTCAATTCTTCAGCATCACGAATGATTGTCGTCCCTTCAGCTTGAGTGGCTAATAATGCAATGATTGGCAATTCATCAATCAAACGAGGAATAATTTCTCCGCTGATTTCGACGCCTTTTAAATTACTAGTTTCAACTGTTAACGTTCCGGCTTTATTCGCTTCGCTTCCTGTTTCTTGAATCGTTAATGTCCCACCCATTTGCTGAATAACATCAATGATGCCGGTGCGTGTAGGATTCAACCCAACATTGTTCAGTGTAATTTGGCTATCTGGGACAATTAAACCCGCTGTAAGGAAAAAGGCTGCAGAAGAAATGTCTCCTGGCACAATGACTTCTTGTCCTACAAGTTTTTGTGGACCAGTGATACTGATTTCTTTTTCTGATACAGAAATTTCTCCACCAAATTGACGAATCATATCTTCCGTATGATCCCGCGTTTTCTCTTTTTCTACAATAACTGATTTTCCTTGTGCTTGTAAAGCAGCAAACAGAATCGCTGATTTCACTTGTGCACTCGCAACAGGCATTTGATACTGAATCGGTTGTAAATTTTTTGTACCTTTAACCGTTATAGGAGGAAACTCTGTCCCGTCATGCCCCGTGCACTCAGCTCCCATTTGATTGATAGGTAACATAACTCGATTCATTGGTCTTTTAGCAATTGAGTGGTCACCAAATAATTCTGTGCTAAAGGAAGTTCCTGCTAAAATCCCCATGATTAATCGAATCGTTGTCCCAGAATTCCCGACATCGATTGCTTGTTTCGCTTGTTTTAACCCAGAAAAACCAGTTCCATAAACCGTTATGACTTCACCATCATCTTCTATTTCAACTCCTAAATCTTGAAATGCTTTCAGGGTACTTAAACAATCATCTCCTCGTAAGAAGTTTTTAATTGTTGTAGTTCCGTGTGCGATTGCACCAAACATTATACTTCTATGAGAGATCGATTTATCACTAGGAATATCGATCATTCCGTTTAAACTAGTTTTATTGATTACTAAATCCAAAATAGCCCTCCTAAATGTAAAATAGTGTAACTAGATACAGCAACACGCAATTTCGATATTTACTTTTCATAACACTTGTAAGCTGTCTCTTTTTCAATAATTTCTTTCGCCTTTTCTGAATCTTCTTCTCGTTTAAAACTTAATTGTAAAATCCCATAGATATCTTCACGCGTTTCAAGAATTTTCAAATTAATTAGGGACAATTGCGCTTTGCCAAGTAATGCTGTTATCTCGGCAATTACACCTGGGACATCAGGCACATCCACAAATAAATCATGGAATGCAGGAATCGCCCCCTCTTTATGAACGGGCATTTGATTTCTTGTTTCCTTTGCTTCGTAGAAAAATTGAAAAATCGCTTCTTTGTTTCCGTTTTGTATCCAAGTCGAAACTTGTTCCATTTCAGCTTGCCATGAATGCATTAGTGCCAACAATGCTTCTTTATTACTCATTAGAATATCTGTCCACATTTGTGGATCAGAAGATGCAATACGCGTGATATCTCGAAATCCACCTGCAGCTAATTGTTTAGAGCGTGGATGTTCTTCGTTAAAAACTTTACTTTGGTTAACTAAACCAGCAGCAATAATATGTGGCAAGTGACTAAGCATTCCTGTAATTTGATCGTGCTCTTGGGCTGTAAGTACTACAAATTTCGCTCGTGTTCCTTGCAACAATTTTTGCAATTCGTTGTCATTTTTTTCAACCTTCTGAGAGGTTAAAATATAATAGGCATTCTCAAATAAATTTTCATCCGCCGCTGTCACACCAGATTTATGTGAGCCCGCCATTGGATGTCCACCGATAAACGTTTTTAATCCAGCTTTTTTTGCCGCATGCATAATTTCTACTTTCGTACTACCGACATCTGTAATAATGACCTCTTGTTTTAAAGGCAGAGTACCTAATAAGTCTAGTTGACTCAGCATACTTTTTACTGGAGTACACAGAAAAATGAAATCAGCTAATATAGCAGCTTCTTCTATGGAATTACCTCTTTCATCGATGATTTTTCTTTTTAAAGCAAATTCTTCTGAAGTTTCTTGACAATCTATTCCGATAATTGTGACTGATGGGTGTTCTTTTTTGATACACAATGCTAATGAGCTACCAATCAGTCCTAGACCGACAATCAAAACCTTTTTATTCATTCCGTGTCACTCTCCATTTTTATTTTTTATTAAAACGTTTGAGTATAACGGCGATACGATTCAACTTCTTCTTTCATTTGTTCAAAAGCATCACTGCCAAATTTTTCTAGCATTGCTTGGGCAACTTCTGTTGCGACAACAGCTTCACAAACGACACTTGCAGCTGGAACCGCAGTACTATCTGAGCGTTCCACACTTGCTTTATAAGGTTCTTTTGTATCAATATTGACACTTTGTAACGGTTTATACAATGTTGGAATAGGCTTCATAACGCCTCTAACAACAATCGGCATTCCATTTGTCATACCGCCTTCAAATCCACCTAGATTGTTCGATGTTCTGGTATAACCTGTTGTTTGATCCCAAACGATTTCATCCATTACCTGGCTACCAGGTTTGAATCCCATTTCAAATCCAATTCCGAATTCAACCCCTTTAAAGGCATTAATACTTGTAACAGCTTGAGCGATTTTGGCATCAAGTTTGCGATCCCATTGAACATAACTGCCCAATCCAATTGGCACTCCGCCCACAACTACCTCAACAACTCCGCCGATCGTGTCACCATTCTTCTTAGTTTTGTCGATTAAATCACGAATATCTTGTTCGACTGACGGGTCAAGAACTCGGACATCTGAATTTTCAGAGCGTTCTTGGATCTCTTTAACTGTTAGGTTATCTGGGATTTCAGCTTTGATTCCGCCTAATATCGCAACATGACCTGCTACTTCTACATCTAGTTCTTTTAATAGTTTTTTAGCAACAGCGCCAATTGCAACTCGCATCGTTGTTTCACGAGCTGATGAACGTTCTAATACATTTCTAAGATCATCGTGTTGGTATTTGATTCCGCCGACAAGATCTGCATGACCTGGTCGTGGCTTATTTACCCGTCTGATTTTTTTCTCTTTTTCCGAAACTTCTTCAATTGACATGACCGAAGTCCAATTTTTCCAATCTTTATTTTCAACAACAAGAGTTAACGGGGAGCCTAGTGTTTTGCCGTGACGAATGCCTGAAGTGATTCTTACTTGATCTTTTTCAATCAGCATTCTTCCGCCGCGACCATATCCGCCCTGTCTTCTAGCTAACTCGAGATTGATATCTTCCGGTGATAATGGCATACCTGCTGGTAACCCTTCTATAATGGCTGTTAATTCTGGTCCATGTGATTCTCCCGCTGTAATAAAACGCATATGATTTCCTCCTAATTTAAATAACCCTTCATTTCTTCAATTGGAATTCGAACGATTTTTGCTTCACCGATCGAATCCAATAAAATAAGATTAATTTTCCCGCCTCGTGCCTTCTTATCATGTGTTAATGCCGCATATAATTGCTCTTGATCCCATTGATTTGATCTAATCGGTAAATGAAATTTTTGAATCATTTTAGTCAATTTTTCTGTTGTTCCTTTTGGCGTTAGTTTCTTACTTTCGGCAACTCTTGTGACCTGACTCATCCCAATTGCGACTCCCTCGCCATGAGTTAAATTGCCGTATCCAGCAGTGTTTTCTAATGCATGACCGATTGTATGACCAAAGTTAAGAAGTAAGCGAACTCCGTTATCCAACTCATCCTCTTCTACAACTTTGCGTTTGATTTTACAGCAGGCAGCTATAATTTCTGTTGCATGAGCTTTTAAATCATTCTCATCCGTCAGTGCATCTAATTTTTGCCATAAGTCCTGGTCTGCGATAGCAGCAGATTTAATAATTTCGGCGATTCCTTCTTGAATCCTTCTTACCTCCAATGTATCCAGAGTATCTGGATCAATCAAAACACCATCAGGCTGAGCAAATGTGCCTACTAGATTTTTAGCTTTTTTCGTATTTACAGCTGTTTTTCCACCAATACTACTATCAACTTGAGCCAACAAAGTTGTTGGAACTTGTAAAAAATGAAGACCTCTCATATAAGTTGATGCAACAAATCCAGCTAAATCGCCAACAACTCCGCCACCTAACGCTATGATTCCATCGCTTCTAGTCATGCCTTCATCTGCTAAAACATCATAAACTTCAGCCGCTACAGACAAACTTTTACTTTGTTCTCCTGCTTTGATTACAAAGGTTGCTGTCTCAAAGCCTGCTTCTTTTAAACTTTTTTGAACTTGCTCACCATATAAAGGTTGAACATTTGTATCTGTTATGATCACGATTTTCTGCGACAACCATAACTCTTTTACCCAAGAACCGATACTTTTCAACAATCCTTTTTCAATAGTCAGATCATACGAGTGATTAGGTAAAGTGACCGTGAGTTTCATTTGTTTCAACTCCTATTTTTTAGTGAAGAGAAAAAATACTCTCCGTTCATTTTTAATCTAATTCATTAATTTCTTTCATTGCTTTTTCCATGATATGGACTTCTCTCATCATGCGCAAGTAAGTCTTCTCATTTAATGATTGAGGCCCGTCAGACCATGCGTTGATTGGATCTGGATGAATTTCCACAATAAGTCCGTCTGCACCGGCAGCGACACCAGCACGAGCCATTGAAGGAACAAGATCCCAAATTCCGACACCATGACTTGGGTCAACGATGATTGGAAAATGACTTAATTTTTTAATTAATGGAACAGCACTTAGATCGAGTGTATTACGTGTCGCTGTTTCGTATGTGCGAATACCACGTTCAATAAATAGCACATTAAAATTCCCTTGGGCAGCGATGTATTCAGCCGCATTTAGCCACTCATCAATTGTACCAGATATTCCACGTTTCAAGCCAATTGGTTTCCCTTTTTTTCCAACAGCTTGTAATAATTTAAAGTTTTGCATATTTCTGGCACCAATTTGCAAAATGTCACTGTATTCCGCAATCATAGCAATATGCGCTTCATCCATTACTTCAGTGATGACTTTCATGTCAAATTCGTCCGCTGCTTGGCGAATGTATTTTAAGCCTTCTTCTTCTAATCCTTGGAAAGCGTAAGGGGATGTTCTTGGTTTAAAAGCACCACCGCGTAAAATCGTTGCTCCGCCTGCTTTAGCAATTCTTGCACACTCTCGAATTTGGTCTAAACTTTCGATTGAACATGGCCCAGCCATCATTGTCATGCTACCATCACCGATTTTGACACCATCAACATTAACAATTGTATTTTCTGGATGAAACTCACGACTTGTTAATTTGTAAGTTAAAGATATTCTAACTGCATTTTCAACACCATCGTAACTGTTGAATGCCACATCCTGCATTTTTCGAGTATCTCCAATCAAGCCAATGATTGTTTGTTCTTTTCCTTCACTTAGATGAACTTCTAAACCTTCTTTTTTTACTCGTTCTATCACTGAATTGATTTGTGCTTTCGTTGCTTCTGATTTCATAATTACGATCATTGGTGTTCTCTCCTTCAGTAGATTCTGATTTAGTTGTTTTCAATAATTGGTTTTACAACTTCTATAGGCATTTCTTGACCAGTCCATTTTTCAAACGCTGCAGCACCTTGATAGAGTAACATGCCTAACCCATTATTTGTTTTAGCTCCACGTAACCGTGCTTGTTTTAGAAATTCTGTTTCTCTAGGTGTATAGATAACATCACAAACCGCAAGATCGGGACGAATGATTGAAAAATCTTGAATCGGTGTTTGTTTTTCTAATGGTTTCATGCCGACGCCTGTTGCATTTAGTAATAGGGCACTCTCTGCTACATCTTTTGCCAAACTATTTTCATCAGATAATTCATGTAATGTTATGATGCAATTTGTATTTTCTGAAATGTACGCTAGTTTTTCTTTGATTTTTTCGTAGAACTCATCTTTTCGGTTGTACACAGTAATTTCTTTTACTCCATCTAAAGCTGCTTGCACAATAATTGCTGTAGCTGCCCCACCTGCTCCAATGATTGTCATTTTTTTATCGATAATGTCAACCTCGATATCTTTCAAGCTTCTCATAAATCCTGTTCCATCAGTGTTATGACCTGTTAATTTACCTTGGTCGTTGGTGATGGTGTTAACGGCACCAATCAAGCGCGCCGCTTCACTTAGTTCATCCATATAGTCAACGGCTAAAATTTTATTCGGCATTGATAAGTTGGCACCCATCATTTCCAAATTTTTGATTGAATCGATCGCTCGTTCTAATCCATCTGTTCCTATTTCGAATGTAAGGTATACGGCATCGATTCCTAACGCTTGAAACGCTGTATTATGAATCATTGGTGAAACACTGTGACGAATTGGTGTCGCGAATAATGCGGTCAAGCGCGTATGGCCAGTAATCGTATTTTCCATCTTATTTCCTCCTTGAAAATCATTTTTTAAACAAAAAAGGTATTCACGTAAATTTTCAGAAAAAAATCTACAGTGAACACCTCACAAAAAATAGGTAATATAAAAGCCACTATAGATTTTCTCATCTACGCGGCTGAAAGTCATCTCAAAATCCCCTAGCCATCATAGATACAAACTTGCTAGTCTGCATCCACAATGTTATGAATACAAACTCATCTAAAATAGCTAAAGTAATAATTATTCAGTTGTGATTGATTATGCTTCATGTCTACCATATGAATCACTCCGTAACTGATTTATTTAAGAATTGTTATCAGTATATACCTACGTATACTGTGTGTCAACCTCTTTTATTCCTTAATGTCTAATTTTTTTCTGTCTTTTTAAATAAAAACCTTTCATTAGATCTTTTAATCACACTTTATTTTTTTGCTTTTATTTTCTTTTATAAGATGTTTAATCGCTAAAATTGGATGATACAGTGTCATTCTTGGTCCAGAATATCTCATTACTTCTTTCATCTGCTCATTGTAATCTGGACGATAACAATGAACGGGACATTGCTTACACGTTGGTTTTTCTTCACCGAAACGGCAAACATCCAAGCGAAGTTGTGAATAAGACAGCAACTTTTCTTTGTCTATCTTCGGTGTTTTATGTTTGCTGTAATAGATGTCAATCATTGCACGAATGGTCTTTTTTTCTTCTTGTATTTTTGGTCCATTATTCTTTTTCACCATTTTTCAGCTCACTATTCACTCATCTATTTTTAAAATGATTTTTCCTTTATTTTGATTATGCCTCATATACTGGTGTGCTTTTTCTACTTCTTCCAATGAAAAAATTTTATCTACAACTGGTTTTAAATAATGTTTATCAAAAAGCTTTTTTGTTTTTATTGAAAATTCTTTGGTCAACTCTGCTTTATAGGCATCACTTCTTGGCGTTAGTAATGTTCCTTTGATGGTTATTCGTTTTTCTAATAACTCCATTAAATTAATTTCTTCTACAATTGCGCCACCTAAAATACCAATGAGAATCAACCGACCATCGTAAGCTATACTAGAAAGATTTTTTTCCCAGTAAGATGCACCAATAAAATCTAAGATCACGTTCACACCCTGACCTTTAGTTTCTTCCAGAATTCTCTTACTGAACGATTCTTCATGATAATTTATTAGAACATCTGCCCCCAACGAGTGGCATAATTCTAGTTTATCAGACGTGCTTGCTGTGACAAAGATTTTAGCAGTCGTTAATTGTTTTACTAACTGAATAGCCGCGGTTCCTACGCCACTAGCACCAGCATGAATCAAAATAGACTCATTAGGACCTAATTCACCAAGCCAAAATAACGTTTGATAAGCCGTTAAAAAGACTTCTGGGATCGCCGCCCCTTCTTCATATGTTAACTGATCGGATAAAAGCATTGCATTCCCACTATTCATTACAGCGTACTCCGCATATCCACCCCCGTTTACAAGTCCCATCACGCGACTGCCACAAGGAAATAAATCTGAGTCGCTTTCGATTACTTTTCCTGAAACTTCAACCCCTAGAATCGGATTGCCTTTTGGAAGTTTTCCTGTTTCTATCGCTACTAAATCCGTACGGTTGATTGCGGCTGCTTCGACTTTTATTAATAGCTGGTGGCTTTTTCTTTTAGGTATCAACGCATCTTTCTTCAATTCCAAAACGGGTTGACTATCCTTATACGATAACTCAATGGCCTTCATTTTTTCACCTCACAAATTTTGACGAAAAAACCGTAGAATCTCCCAAAAAGAAATCTACGGTCCCATTTATTTAGTTATTAAAGTTCTTCACCATATACATCATCAACCGTTTGTGTTGGATCGATCACGATGTACAAGCTTTTTGTTTTTTCGCTGACTTTTGTAGATTGGTAAATGTTATCTAAACCTTCGTCAGTTTTGTCTTTGTATGGGAAGTAAACTAAATCTGGTGTTCCCGTTTTATATAAGATTTCCATACGTTCGATATCTTCATATTTTAGAGCACGTGCAAACATTCCTAATTCTAGCCCACCAAGGTTGATATCATGGGTTTGAACATGATCTCCTTCTTGGAAGATTTCGATTTTAAAGCCTTCGCACGGATGAATTTCCATAAATTCGCTTCCGTGGATACGGCCAAAGCTAGTTGTGATGTGTTTGATCCATAGATCTCCGATAAAACGACGACCAATCGTCCAAGTTTCACCATTTCTAAAATAAAATTTTAATCCTGTCATTTCTCTACTCATAATATAAGTCTCCTTATCTAAAATAATTTCTACAAAGCTAAGTTTAGCATAACTTTAAGGTTAGGTCACACCATTCGCACTATCACTTAGGAAGAGCTAATTTATCTAAAAAAACATCTGTTAAGATAACAGCTCTCTGATGGATACCTGTTGCGATGATTTGCTCATTGTCATTAGCCTCGAAAGAAAAATTGATTTTCGTTTTTTCTTGAGACTCGACTTTCACTTTAACCATAATTTCCGCGCCAACTTTAGATGGTCTTAAATGTCTAGCTTCGATTAGAGTACCAACACTTGTTTCTTCTGAAGCTAATTCTTTATGCAAGTATTCTTTTGCAGTATTTTCTACCATTGCAAGTACTGCAGGTGTACCTAATACCTCTAAATCACCAGACCCGATTTCTTTTGCGGTATCCTTGGAACCAACAACAAACTTTTTTGAGAACTCTTCCATGGCTATCACTCCTCGTCAATCTTCTCTTTTGCATATGCAAGCAGTAATTCTTTGTCATTTTTTATTTGGCTATTTACGACAGCGGTCTCAAGTTTCTCAATCATATCACCTAGCCATTTTCCAGGCTTCTTATCGAAATAATTCAATAAATCATTCCCTGTAACAGCAAGTTGCTTTCTGTCGTGAATGGGCAAACTTAAATAACGTTCTTTTACTTCTTCAAGTTTACTCTTTTGCCCGTAATAAAACAACAGTTTTTCAACAGACAATGCTGCGTCTATCCCTAAATCGAACAAATCCATGACTTGCCAATCCTCTAAAAGACGTCTATTCAACCCATAAATTAGTTGCTGGACTTCTTGAATCATTTGATTTGACTGTTTCCACGACTTCAAGAAGCTACGAATCTCGTTTTCTTTTAATCTCATTGTCTTGATCAATAAAGCCCATGCTTGATTTTCCAATTCAATTTGTTTATTGGGAAGTTCTATAAAATTAAATAGTGCTTCACCAAAGTATTTTAGACCAGGACAGTATTGATAACAATTTGTTTCGATAAACGGCAATAGTGCAGCTTGCCGATTTTTTCCTAATAAAAGTTTGATGAATTCCACAGCTATACGTTCTACAGATATTTTTCCTAAAAGTGGATGAAATTCTTCAATAGCTAATAGTGTGTTTTCTTCAATCGTAAAATTTAGTTGACTGGCAAAACGCAGTCCCCTCATCATTCGTAAAGCATCTTCATGAAATCGCTCTTTGGGATTCCCAACAGCTCTTATGACTTGTCTCTCCAAATCAGCTATCCCGTCAAATAAATCGATGATCTCTCCGTCAACGTTCATTGCCAATGCGTTAATTGTAAAATCTCGACGTTTCAAATCTTCTTTTAAAGAACGAACAAACGTAACTGTATCAGGACGTCTAAAATCTTGATACGTTGATTCCGTTCTAAACGTAGTGATCTCGTACTGCTCCTCACCGTCTAATACAAGAACGGTCCCATGATCGATTCCTACATCGATCGTCCGATGGAAAATTTGTTTGATTTCCTCTGGATATGCGCTAGTAGCAATATCAACATCGTGTATTGATTGTTTTAATAATGCATCACGAACGCTTCCACCAACAAAATAGGCTTCAAAACCATGCGCTTGAATTTCTTTCAATACACTAGCTGCTCGAGTAAATTCATCTGGTATGATTTCTAATTTCATAATAGGTTTTCCAGCCCGTAGACTAACTTTTCTAAGTGGACTACTTTTTCGCATCCTAAAGCTACACCCGTCATAAATGAACTACGATCATAAGAATCGTGTCGGATTGTTAAGCCTTCTCCAATCCCACCAAATTGAACTTGCTGATGGGCAATCAAGCCTGGTAGGCGAACACTATGGATTTTCATTCCTTCAAAATCAGCTCCTCGGGCACCTTCAATCAATTCTTCTTCTTCAGGATGTCCTTGTTTTTTCTTTGCACGGACCTCACTCATCATTTCGGCTGTTTTGATGGCCGTTCCACTTGGTGCATCTCGTTTATTGTCGTGATGTAACTCAATGATTTCAACATCAGGGAAATATTCGGCTGCTTTTTGGGCAAATTGCATCATTAGAACCGCCCCCACTGCAAAATTAGGTGCAATCAGACCACCGACTTGCAATTCTTTTGAACGATCAGTCAACTTGGCTAATTGTTCTTCTGATAAACCGGTCGTCCCTACAACGGGGGAAATGTTGTGTTCAATAGCAAATCGTGTGTTTTCATAAGCTACTGCTGGGATCGTAAAATCAATCCAAACATCAGGCTGAACAGAAAGAACGGCTTCTTTCGTTTTAAAAATTGGGACATTAATTGTTGGATACTCAATTAATTCATTCAGATTACCTTTCTTTTCAAAAGGATCTAATACTCCTACTAGCTCAAATTGGTCATGATTTAAAACCATTTTTGTTGCGGTTGCACCCATTTTCCCTTTAAAACCTGCGACTAAAATTTTAATCATTTGTTTGCCCATCCTTTCGTTCAAAACGATATTTATCCCGTTGATTGAATTTATCCATATTTTTTTGAAACGCTTCAGTTAAATCTATGTCTAAAGAATTAGCCATAATCATTGTCACGAATAAAACATCCCCAAGTTCCTCAGAAACTGTTTTTGGTTTCTCCTCTGTTTTCTTAGGTTTTTCGCCATAATAATGATTGATTTCTCTTGCTAATTCACCTACTTCTTCTGTTAATCGTGCCATCTGGCTTAGTGGAGAAAAATAGCCCGTTTTAAATTGCTGGATATACGTATCCACTTCTTCTTGCATGGAATGCAGAGATTGATTGTCGTCTGTCATCTTACCCCAACCTTTCTACTACTCATCTTATCAAAAAGTGCGCCATCTGAAAAGGTTCTGCTTGTTGTTTTATAGTGAGAATGATAAAGTGAGTACTGGATAAGGGTTTTTCACTTTGGCTATACGTGTAATGAACCAATATGTTATAGGAGTGAACATTATGGAAGAAAAAAAGTTTTATGTTAAAGACATTCTGTTTATTTTGGCTGGCACATGTCTTTACGCATTTGGGTTGGTAACATTTAATATTGCAAATGATCTAGCAGAGGGTGGCGTAACTGGGATCACGTTGATTTTACGTGCGCTTTTTTCTATTGATCCAGCCTATTCAACATTGATCATCAATATTCCGTTGATTTTGATTGGCGGAAAAATATTAGGAAAGCATTCATTTTATTATACAATTTTGGGTACTGTTTCTTTATCTGTCTTCTTGTGGTTATGGCAACGATTCCCGATAGAAGTGAATTTAGATCATGATTTATTAATCGCTTCTTTATTAGCCGGGCTTGCTGCAGGTCTTGGTAGTGGACTGGTTTATCGAGTTGGTGGGACAACAGGTGGAACCGATGTAGTTGCTCGTATTTTAGAAAAAAATTATGGCATTAGTATGGGCCGTTCGTTGTTGATTTTTGATATTTTAGTTTTGATTCTTTCATTGAGTTACATTGATGTCAAAAGAATGATGTATACTTTAATTGTTTCATTTGTTTTTAGTAAAGTCGTCGATTCTGTCTTAGATGGCGCCTATGCTGCAAAAGGGATCTTGGTTATTTCTGACCATTCTGAGGATATTGGGGAAGTGATTATGGCTCTTTTAGAGCGTGGTGTAACGTATTTAGATGGTCAAGGGGGATACTCTCAAGTACATAAGAAAGTTCTTTATGTAGTTGTTAGTCCTAGTGAAATTATTGAAATTAAACGTATCGTTCATGAGTTAGATACCAAAGCTTTCATTTCTGTCATCAATGTTCATGAAGCCATCGGGGAAGGATTCACCTATTCTCGACCTGAAAAAATGCTTTTTAAAAGAAAAAAACAATTAACTTAGCCTAAATAAAAAAAGGTAAAACAGACGGGATTCGTGCTATTTCACCTTTTTTATTATTTTAATCGATTCAATTCATCTGTTAATTCTAAAAAAGCCTCATAATTATTATCTTCTAATGCTAAATCGATTTGACTATATAGCAAGTCTAATTTTGCTTGTTTTTCTTCATGGGCAAAGAAATCATTGATACTCTCAATCACATCATCACTTACTTGCTCATTCCAACGAGCATATGGATTATCTTCCAGAATCGACAAATACTGACTATTTTGCCAAGAACCATCAAAAATGCATTCTATAAACAATGCTTCTTTCCAATTCATACGAATTTCATGGAAAATCTGATCAGTATCATTAAATTCTTTTCCTGACAAGAACAATTGGATTGGTTCATCATCTAGTTCTCTTGCCGTAACTTTTAACCCGCGAACTGCTTTGTCTGCCTGCTCAATGAAATGAACATTATTTAAAATAGCTTCGTGGTTAATCAAATAATTCAAAATCCATAACACTTCTCTTTGGCTAAATGAGACATTATTCACTAGCCAAACCAAAAACTCTTTTTTATCAGCTACATTAACAAACATCTTATCACCTATCTTTCTTCAATATCATCTAACAGGGATTGTGCTTCATTATCCCCTGGCTCGTGTTGAAGATAGTGTTGCAATAACTCTTTTGCTTTTTCTAATTGTCCTTCTTCACGAAGAAAAACAGCATATTCCTTTAAAAATTCAGGTTCATGAGACAATTCTTGATAAGCTTGTTCAAAATGAACTTTTGCTAAATCAAATTCCTCTAGCTCATTATATGCATGAGCTAAATTCCATTCACCATATGGATGGCCTTGCTCTTCCATTTGTTGTATGACTTCAACTACTTCATCGAAACGCTGTTCATTCAAATACAGATTACTTAATGTAAGTCTCGTTTCATCCGTCTTTTCACCAAGTTCCAGTGCTTGCTTCAATAAAGATTCAGCTTTTTCTGTATCATGAAGGCGATAAGCATTCTCAGACGCTAATTGGTATAAATCTACTTGGAAAGGATTTTCTTTGATTCCTTCTGCTAAAACAGTTTGCGCTTCTTCCAGTTGCTCTTCTTCTTGTAACGCCTCGCCTAAAGATAAATACAATGATTGATAATGCGGATTTAGCACTCTTAACTGTTGTAACAGTGCGATTGCTTTTTGATTTTCATGTAATTGTAGATAAGTGAAAGCTAATTGGAACATCCGATCATCCGTTTGACCTTCTTTTAATGCTAGTTCTAAAAATGGAATCGCGTCTTCAAAATCGCCTGACATGCTGTGAGTGCTTCCCAAACGTTCATTGATTGAGACATTGGATATTTCTGTAACGTGGGTGTTAAGCAGCTCTTGATAGGCTACTGAGGCCTCTTTAAATTGTCCGTTAGAAAAATACAACTCCCCTAAAGCAAACAGAATCAAAGGTTCATCTGGCATCAATCGTTGCGCTTCTTTTAATTTCGCTTCACTTACCTCTGGAATGCCTATTACTTGATATAAATCTGCTGTTACAAGCAAACTTTGAACATAACTATCGCTTTCTTTATCAACTTTTTCTAAGTAACCAAAGGCGTCGTCAATTAAATTATTTTCAATTGCAATTTCAGCTAAAGGAATATTCAAGCCGTCTGCATTAGGAAAAATTGTCAGCAAATGATCAAAAACTAATTTAGCCTCTTCTAAAAATCCTAGTGACAATAACTCTTCTCCTAAATCAGCAAGTGTATCATCATCATCTTTCTTGATTGCTTCTGCTAGCATCAATTGTGCTTGAGCCAACTCTTCTTCATGTAATGCTTGGAGCATTTGTTCACTATGTGTTGTCATCTTTTATCCTCTAATTTCTTTTAATATATTTTTATATTGTTCTACTGTTTTTAGTAGTTCGTCCGTTTTTGGCTGTTGCATAGAATCAAGCTGCCCAATATCTTTTAAAAGAGCAGCTGTTTCGCCACAGTTCACGTATTTTAAAACACCTTCCACGTAATCACTGACTAAAATTTGCTCTGGAAAATCCACTGGAAAACCTAAGCGAATCAACCAGATCATAAAGTTCTTATAATGGAACGAAAACTGACTAACGTCTTGAGACCAGAGTAACTGCAATAAACACCCTAAGAACCGTTTCATATGACTGGACAACAAATGACCATTTTCAGTCTCTAAAAAACCTTGTTCAAACAGTTGGCCAAATCGATCGATCGTTTGTCCTTCTTTTTCGTAATAACCTATCATCTCGTCCAACATACCATTAAACGACTGCTGATTCAATCGAGTTGCATCACTGTAGTTCTTAAAAAGCATCCGTAAAAAATCATGGCTACAAACTAATCCACAACGGATAAAAACAACAAAATCCACAAGTTTTCCATCGCCTTGACCCGTGGTTAAGGTATGATCATAGATAATTTTTTCTGCTAGCACTTTACTATATAAAACCGGATGATTTTTTAATTCTATTTGAGCTTCAGCAATCAAACTTTTACTTAATGATTCGATGGATAGTGGTAAAAGCCAGCAATCTGAAGTTAGCACAGATGTTTCGTGTAAAAAATGGGTTAATTGAACGACTCCTTCATTTCCAACACCTAGAAAAAGAAACTCTTGTTGCTGGTCAAAATCCGACAAAAAAGCCAATAAGCTTTCCAGCTCTTTTATATTGTTACAATGTGAATCATTCTTACAAATATACCAATCTAATTCCTGTTTGTCATCAAAAAGCTGAATGAATTTTTCCGAAAACAAATCATAATACCGCTGATTGGTAATCAAAAAAAGATGTTTTGAATCGAATGAGGCTGATTTGATTTGTGAGGCAAACGTTTCGCCATAGATAATCGTCGTTTGCAACTGATACTTCTTATAAACTAATTCCATTGATAACACCCCTCTTTATACATTTTACCATTAGTTGTTATAAAACAGAAAGGGGATGATTTTTTTTAAAAAATGCAATGATAACTGTTCAAAGTCAATTATTCTTTTACTTTCCTTAAAGAACAGACATAATTGTTTCACTATTTCGTTACAGTTATTCTACTATATCTATGCAAAAAAAAACTTACTTTACCTTTATACTTAACTTGTTTCAAGAAATAGTTCGCTTTTAAAGAAAATAGCGCACTTCTTAAAAAGTGCCATTTTGAAGAAACATTGTGATTCAGTCTAAGCTGAATAATTAGCACTTTGTAACGTTCATAGTTATTTTAAACATAGCTGATTATTCATTATCCGCAAAAGGTTGGGATATAACTCCAAAAAGTTATGTCACAACTTTTTTTAACAGAAAATAAATGAAAGAACTCTCAATTAATGACGAGCTCTTTCATTCGGGGGTTCCTATCAAAGCAATATAACTATCTATGTTAACGATGCGCATATGTTTTACGTCAAACTGTCCTCTACTATTATAGTTTCCTTCTACCTCAATTTCATACTGGTGCATCGGTAGCGATAGGACATACCTGGCAAATGGTCTGTTTTTGATAACACAATTGATACAGACATCATTTTCCCAAATTAACATTCCTGTTATAGCATACGGCTTTTCTTTGAACACCTTGATATGGGTTAATAATCCTGTGTGAGTTTCCATAACTTCATGATACACGAAATAATTATGATGTCCACTCTCATGTTTTTTTATTAAAAAAAACACTATTGGTATAATGCTGATATGTAAAAAAATAATGAAATAAAGAAAGAACCCTTGACTCATCAAGGGTTCTAAGATCTGTCTTATTTAACAGCATCTTTCAACGCTTTACCTGGTTTAAACGCAGGTACTTTACTTGCAGCGATTTGAATTTCTTTACCAGTTTGTGGGTTACGTCCTTTACGAGCCGCACGTTCGCGTACTTCAAAGTTACCAAAACCGATTAATTGAACTTTTTCACCTTTAGCAAGAGATTCTTGGATTGTTGAAAATACAGCATCCACTGCTGCAGTTGCGTCTTTTTTAGTTAAACCAGTTGAAGATGCAACGTTTTCGATTAATTCTGCTTTATTTGCCATGGATTATTTCACCTCCTCCACAAGGGATAGGATATCTAAAAGATATCTAATTTACGTTTCTTTTTGAGTGGTCCAAAAATGACGTACAAATATTGAATTGAATCAATATTCTGTTATCACGATATCATAGGAAGCTTGTAATAGCAAGGTTTTTGATGCGTTTTAACCAGTTTTTTCTAAAAATATCATTTTTTTTTATAACTCAATGAATTTATTTGTGCAATTAAAACAAGTGTGGTAAAATGCTCTATTTTCGCCTTCTTGGGATGATTTTGATTGGTGTTCCTTCAAACGTAAAAGCTTTGCGAATTTGATTTTCTAAAAAGCGAGCATATGAAAAATGCATTAATTCTTCTTCATTTACAAAAATAACAAATGTTGGCGGCTTAATTGCCACTTGTGTTCCATAAAATACTTTCAACCGTTTGCCCTTGTCTGTCGGAGTCGGATTAATAGCAATGGCATCCATTACCACATCATTCAACAAAGCAGATGGAATACGCAGATTTTGATTCATGCTGACACGTTCGATCAATTCTGGTAATTTGTTCAAGCGTTGTTTTGTTAATGCTGAAACAAAGATGATTGGTGCGTAATCAAGGTATCGAAACTCTTCACGTATCTCTTCTTCAAAGTCACGCATCGTGTTGGTTTCTTTTTCAACAGTATCCCACTTATTCACAACGATAATAATGCCGCGTCCTGCTTCATGCGCATATCCAGCAACCTTCTTATCTTGTTCACGAATACCTTCTTCAGCATTTAAAACCATTAAAACAATATCTGAACGTTCAATCGCACGCATTGCACGCATAACACTGTATTTTTCAGTTGATTCGTATACTTTGCCTCGTTTGCGCATGCCAGCTGTATCGATCATCAAGAATTTTTGACCATCTTCCGATTCAAAATGTGTATCAATTGCGTCACGAGTCGTTCCTTCAATTTCTGAAACGATGACACGGTCTTCCCCAAGAATCGCATTGATCAAAGAAGATTTCCCAACATTTGGACGCCCAATCAAACTAAATTTGATTGTATCTTCATCGTCCTCTTCGATTTCAGATGAAAAATGTTTAACAGCTTCATCTAAAACATCTCCGATACCTAAACCATGACTTCCAGAGATAGGAAGTGGATCACCTAAGCCTAAAGAATAAAACTCATAAATATCATTTCTCATTTCAGGGTTATCAACTTTATTTACAGCCAGAATTACTGGTTTCTTGCTGCGATATAAAATTCTTGCTACTAATTCATCAGCATCCGTCACACCTTCTCTGCCACTTGCGACAAAAATAATGACATCCGCTTCTTCAATAGCGATTTCAGCTTGATGCTTGATTTGATCCATAAATGGCTCGTCACTTAGATCGATACCACCTGTATCAATAATACTAAACTCACGGCCTAACCACTCTCCTGTGGTATAAATACGGTCTCTTGTTACACCTGGTGTATCTTCTACTATAGAAATTCTCTCACCAGCTATACGGTTAAAAATTGTCGATTTCCCTACGTTCGGGCGCCCGACAATTGCAATTGTTGGATTTGCCATTCAAATTACCTCCTTGACAAGTTTTCAATCCTTACTAGTTTACCTAAAGCTTGTCTAAGATGCAAGAAAAACTAGTGAAATAAGTGAATTAACCCGCTAAACAGAAAAAATACCCTGTAATTGCACGTATCATAAATCGCAATTACAGGACACTTTATTTTTAAATTAATCGTTTTCTACTATTCAACACCATAAGCAATGCGTTTTATATTCATCAAATGGTGTGCCGTTACATTATCCGTTGTACTACTGCCACCCATCGCACCACAACCTAATGTCATTGAAGGTGCTAGTTTTGTTGTCGCTCCGATTGCACCTAGTGCACCTAATGTATTGACTAAAATACGTGATGCTCTCATCTCTAATCCAAATGTTTCTGCATTAGCATCGGTTGTTGTATGGATAACTGCAGTATGACCAGTTCCTTCATTCGCCAGTAAAGCTTTACATGTTTCTACACCATTCTCAAAAGAATCAACGGTGAATAAACCTAAAATTGGCGTTAATTTTTCTCTTGAATAAGGATTGTGATGACCGATTTCTGTTTGCTCTGAGAGTAAAATCGATGTGTCGTCTGGAACAGAGATACCAACCAATTTTGCAACGTCTGATGCACTTTTACCAACGATATCTGGATTTAGGGTGCCCGTCTCTCTCAAAATAAATTGGCTAACTTTTGCAGATTCCTCTTCATTCATAAAATAAGCTTTTTTTGCTTTTAGCTGTTCGACTACTGCATCTTTCACCGTCTTATCTACAACAAGTGCTTGTTCTGATGCACAGATGATTCCGTTATCAAAGGTTTTACTACTAATGACACAATCGATTGCATGTGCCACATCAGCTGTTGCATCGATTAATACTGGTACATTACCAGGACCTACCCCAATTGCTGGGTTTCCAGAACTGTATGCAGCTTGAACCATTGCTTTACCGCCGGTAGCAAGAATAAGTGAAACATCTACATGCTTCATCAAAGCACTAGTCGCATCCAAAGTCGGTTCCTGAATCACTTGAACCAAGCCAGATGGAGCCCCAGCTTCAATAGCCGCTTTTTCAATAATATCAACTGCCATTAAAATTGATTTTAAGGCTTTTGGATGTGGTGAAAAAACGATTGCATTTCTAGTTTTTAGTGCAATCAATGCCTTGAAGATCACTGTTGCAGTCGGATTTGTTGATGGGATTAGACCTGCTACTACCCCTAAAGGAATGCCAATTTCAATGATTTTCTCTTCTTTACGGCGGTTGATGACTCCCACTGTAGGTAACTCCTTGATGCTTTCATAGACTTGCTCACTTGCAAAAGTGTTTTTGATTATTTTATCAGAAACTTTTCCGAATCCAGTTTCTTCATGTGCTGACACTGCTAATTTTTCTGCGTTATCAAGCGTTTTTTGATAGACATTTTTCACGATAGCATCTACTTGCTCTTGCGTATAACTTTCGTATTCAGCCTGTGCTTTCTTTGCAGTTTCGACTAGTGTTTCAATTTCTTTCACTCTGATTATTTCAGTCATATTTGAACACTCCTTCTTTTTTTAACGCTTACAACTCAATTTTAATCTATTCTATTCAATTTGTTAGGTACTTTTTTAAGAAGTTTGTGGACAAAATTTACCTATTAACGTATTTTTTCACAAAGAGTTATACTTGAAAGGTTCATTTTTTCAAGGTATCATAAAGTAGTAAAGTATATTTAACAAAGAAAAAGGACATTATCTCATGAAAGAAAAGAGGGGTTATTTATGTGCCGATTATTGATTGTTAGCAATGATACAAAAGAGCAACAAACTCTTCAACACTCTATCAACGATGCATTTATGAACATAAAAGTGCTACCTCCTGCAGAAACAGAACAAGAAGCTCTAAAAATTGCTGATAAACTGCTTCCAGAAATTCTTTTGATTGCTATCGACCATTTAGAAATTGACGGATTTATCGTTAAACGTAAAATAGTACAACAACTACCCAATATTAAAGTCATTATACTGACGGAACGGAATGATTTCCAGAGTATTCATCAGGCTTTACGCGGCGGGGTGATCGACTACTTGTTAAATCCTATTGATTTTAATGAATTAAAATTTGCTATTGATCGCTGTGTTAAATCACTCAACCAGGTTTCTCTAATGGATGTTTTGAATAATAAACCTACTGTTTTAGCAAAAGAACAAATCAATACTATTTTGGATTACATCCATGACCATTATAATGAAGAAATCAATTTGACAACGTTGGCTGATATCATGCATTTAAATCGTCATTATGTCAGTCGATTTTTTAAAGAAGCTGTTGGTATGAATTTCATTGATTATCTGACTGCTTATCGTATAGAAAAATCAAAACAATTATTAATGAAAACAGAAAAGTCTATTTCTGAAATTTCTGGAACTGTGGGATATGTCGATTCGACTTACTTTAGTAAACTATTCAAGAAAAAAGTAGGTCAATCCCCCCATCAATTCCGCAAACACTATCAAGGCGAACATATACCGGCAGATTTACGAATCATTTATAATTGATTGTCTATCTAAAAAGGAGACTTACCACCTCATTAAGGTAGTGAGTCTCTCTTTTTAATAAAAAAAGCGAAGGTTTCCCTCCGCTCGAATCATTATACTTATTCTGAATCAGTATCTTGTGCTTTTAGCGCGTCACCTAAGATATCCCCCATTGTGAAACCAGTATTCTCTTCTGGCAACTCATATTCTTGAACATCTTTTGGTTCTTCTTGAGATTCAGGTTTTGCTTCCAAGGCTTTGATACTTAATGCAATGCGGTGTTCGTCTGGATTAACTTCTAGTACTTTCACTTGAACTGCATCGCCTTCTTTTAATACTTCATGAGGTGTTGCAATATGTTTGTGTGAAATTTGAGAAATGTGGACTAATCCTTCAACTCCTGGGAATACTTCTACAAATGCACCAAAGCTAGTCAGGCGTTTAACCGTTCCATCAAGAACTGAACCGACAGCCGCTTTATTTTCAATATCTTCCCAAGGTCCGGCTAGTGTTTCTTTGATAGATAGAGAAACACGTTCTTCGTCTGGATTGATTGAAAGAATCTTCACTTTTACATCATCGCCAACTGTTAACACATCGCTTGGTTTCCCAACGTGTTGATGCGCAATTTCTGATACGTGAACTAATCCGTCAATTCCGCCTAAATCGATAAACGCACCAAAATCAGTTAAACGAGCAACTTTTCCTTCGACGATGTCTCCATCATGAAGCGTCGCTAAGATATCTTTTTTCTTAGAATTTTTCTCTGCTGCAACAACAGCTTTATGAGATAAAATCAAACGATTTTCAGAAGGCTCGATTTCAATGATTTTAAACGTCAAAGTTTGGCCTTTGTATTCAGAAAAATCATCAACAAAATGTTCTTCTACCATTGAAGCTGGAACAAAACCTCGAACACCAACATCAACGACTAAGCCGCCTTTTACAACATTTGTAACTGGGGCTTCAATGATTTTTCCAGCTTGAAAATCTTGTTCGATTTCTTCCCAGACTTTTTTAGCGTCTAAACGACGTTTAGATAGTAAATAACTACCATTTTCTTTATCTTTGCCAATCGAAGTGATGACAACTAAATCTAAGATATCGCCTACTTTAACTAATTCATTGATATCTTCTACTTGAGTCGTAGATAATTCTTTTGCTGGTACTACACCTTCAACGCCAGCATCTTCAATACCAACAATTACTTGTTTGTCCTCGATTGCTAGCACTTCACCTTTAACGATGTCGCCAACATTTACTTCTTTGAAACTGTTCATTGCATCTTCCATTGTTTCATTGCTGTTTTCCACTTTTTTGTCTTCTGTCATGAATACTTATCCTCCTATGCCACCAAAAAATTCGTAAAATCTGACCTACTCCTTTAATAGTACGGGATTTTGCTAAAAAAATAAAGCGATTTCTCTCATTTTCTTTTATTTCTTTAAGAGTGAGAAAAAATTTTCTTGTTTCAAGGCAAAGATAGCATAACTTTACCACAGTCATATTATCTTCTTATCTATGTTATGACCAAATTTGAAAGGTTAACTTTTTACTGTGATGACCTCTTCGATTGCTTTTACAACTTCTTCTATGTTCATTCCAGTTGTGTCGATTTTAACAGCATCTTTTGCTTGCTTTAACGGGGACACTTCCCTTGTTGAGTCCAGATAATCCCGGTGTTCGATTTCCTTTTTTAATGTGGTAAAATCGGTTTTAATTCCTTTTTCCTGATTTTCTTTATAACGTCTTTCAGCGCGTTCTTCCACACTTGCCACCAAAAAGATTTTAACTTCAGCATCTGGTAAGACAGCCGTTCCAATATCACGACCGTCCATAACGACACCACCTAGACGTCCGATTGTTTGTTGAAGCTCTACCATTTTTTCACGAACAGAAGCATGTTTCGCAACAATTGAAACTGCATTTGTCACATTCGGTTGTCTGATTTCTTCAGTTACTTCGTTTCCATCAATAAAAACTAATTGTTCTTTTTCTGTTTGCTTGAAAGAAATTGTGTGTGTGAGACATAGATTAACCAAACCATTTTCATTTTCAAAGTCGACATTCTTTTGAATAGCTAAATAGGTTAATGCCCGATACATTGCGCCTGTATCGCAATAAATATAATGTAATTTTTTTGCCAAAATTTTTGCTACTGTACTTTTGCCAGAAGATGCTGGTCCATCGATCGCAATACTTATCTTTTCCATAATGAACTCCTTTGTTTGTCACATAGTAAAAGAGTCTGGTACAAAACATAAGTTGTTTTGTTTCAGACCCTTAATAACGGGGAGTAGCGCTATCGCTACACTCCGATTTTCTTGTTATTTAACGCGTAAAGATTGCTCAGGTTGTAAAACAGTATCTAAGGAAATACCATTTAATTGTAATAATTCTTCAACAGTAATACCATTTCTTTGAGCGACTTGATTTGGTCCCTCACCACTACGAACTTGATCGTACACAGCCGCTTCACTTGTCGGTGTAGTCTCTTGCGGTACACTGCTACTTTGTCCACCATCGGTTGCTACCTCAGAGGATGAAGCTGGTTGCTCTTGTGAAGAGCTAGAACTTGAAGATGATGATTCTGTCGAACTATTTTTAGTCGATGATTGAACAACCACAGAGGATGAAGGCTGACTAGTCTGCTTGTTGTCACTTGGTTTATCTCGCATCACATAAAGGTATGTTCCTACTGGTAAAGTAATGATCATTAGTAATAAGATAACTAAAATCGTTAGAAAAACTGTGTTCCCTTTTTTTTGTTGACGTTTTTCTGAGCGAGAACCTCCAGCATTCTTATCTGTCTCATAAATTGACTGCTCCCAAGGTTCACGGGCACCTGATTGTTTTTTCTTATCTTTTTTACTCACGTATCGTTCCTCCTAAAATTCTCTCGTTTGCTATTATACCACAGCTTTCTATCAACTGCAGTCTAAAAAAAGATTATTTTTATTCTTTAAATAATCTTATTAAAATGTCCTCCCATTGTTCGGAGATTTCGTTTTCTTCTGGTGATTGTACTATTTGAACTTTGTAGTTGTCAAAAGATAAGTCGCATCGATCACAACAATTTTCTTGGTTTATTTCTGCGATTGTTTCTGAAAAATACTGCTGAATAAACACCCGACGGCATTTTTCTTCATTAATATAGTTTAACATAGCATCCAACTGTTGTTGACGTTCTTTCTCTTTTCTTAATAATCTTTGTTCTAACTCTTCAATCGTGTACTCTTTTTCTAAATAACCTTGTAGCCATTTTTGCTGAATTTCATTTAGTGTAGGTAAAACATTGTCTTGATTGTCTGAGTGTATTTCAGCTAATTCGTTTAACAGCTCTCGGTCAAGCCGACTTTCTGATTGGAAATAATAGTGAATTGATTCATCACCCTTTTGATAGAGTAAAATCGCGACACTAGCCTGACCATCACGACCTGCTCGACCAATTTCTTGTACATAATTTTCTAAACTATCAGGACAATCGTAGTGAATAACAAAGCGCACATCTGGTTTATCAATTCCCATACCAAAAGCATTTGTTGCACATAAAACATCTAATTGGTTTGAGACGAATTGCTGTTGTAATAAACTGCGCTCATTGGCTGTCAGTCCCCCGTGGTAGAATGCTGATTTTAAATTTGTTTGGTCGTTGATGACACGATTCACTCTCTCAGCCATCTTTCTAGTTGCGCAGTAAACAATTCCTCTGTTTGTTAATTGTGTCAAATAGGAAATCAGTGTCTCGTCTTTTTCAGTTGTTTGATTAACAATCAAACCGATATTAGGCCGATTCACAGAAAAAATGACTTCTGAAATTGGTTCACGATGAGAAAAGATTTGTTTCATTATTTCCTTTTTTACAGCTGGTGTTGCCGTGGCAGTTAAGGCTAAAGTCAATGGATAACCACACTCTGCTTGGATTTTAGCTAATTTGGTGTATTCTGGTCTAAAATCGACACCCCACTGGGAAACGCAATGCGCTTCGTCTACCACAAACAAAGCAATAGTTAACTCAGAAATTCTTTTTCGAACCTCTTTTTGGCTTAGCGTTTCAGGACTAATTAAAATAAATTTGTAGTCACTTAGATGATCAAGTACATATTGTTTTTCCATAAAGGACAAACTACTATTCAAGGCGATAACCTTGGCTTCACCTTTTTTCTGAAGTTGGTATACTTGGTCTTCCATCAATGACAGAAGCGGGGAAACAATGATCACTGTGCCGTTAAGTAATTGTCCAACTAATTGATAGCATAATGATTTCCCTGTACCAGTTGGTAAAACAGCTAACGTATCACGTTTCTTTAAAAGCTGCTGGATTACTTCTTTTTGCCCAGGTTTAAACGTACTAAAACCAAAATTTTCCTGCAATATTTGCTCTAAATCGATTGTCATTGTCTAAAGTCTCTTTCTTCCCTAAGTTTTTGAATTTGATATAAACGAAATTCAAAGTAGTCAAGTTCTGGCATTATTTGTTTGATGGAATAATAGACCCAATCTTGATAGGGTTTTGGGTATTCAAGTAAGTATTGATTTGTCTTTTTTGATATAAACTGTTCAAACGGAAAATTTTTCGTTAAAGCTAATTCCATAAGATGATCTTTAATCGTACTTACCTTGACCCTTCTTTGCTGAGCCAATGCCTCTAAAGATAGCTGCGCTTCCAAATATGACCAAGTTTCGCTCATACTCTTATTTTCATTTTGTCTCACTAGCGGTAAAATCAGCTTCTTTAGGAAGCTATCCTCTGGCATTTGACAAATTATATCCAGTAAATGATGGAGTTTTTCTTTTTTACTCAAAAACTGCTCAAAGGGATCCGCTTGATTATCCATTAGTTGAAAAGAAGTTTTACCTATTAATTGATAGCCGGAAAATTGTTGCGCGAAATAATTCGCCTCATCTTTTGTTAATTGAGAAAAAAGTTGCATCCATTCTTTTTTTACAGTTCCGATCAATTGTGCTTTCGTTGTTGACCTTAGGAACAGTTTGATTTGTTTCTGATATAGTGGCGACTGTTCTAGAGGAATGTAGTTTTTATGATTGTAGGACAAGTTCGAAACCACTTGCACTGTAAACTGTAAGAATCGCCAAATTATTTCGTCTGTTTTACCAAAACGATAATGATCGATCCAAGAAAAATGATTGCCCTCTTCAAGCACGATCTGCTTCCCTTTTGCGGTTATCTGAACCCTGCTATCTGACATTAAACACAATAACTCTTGCTTAACTAATTCATCTAGTATAGTATTAAATTGCTTTTCAGATAATAATGGAAATAACTGAAAAAAACGTAAATTTTCGTATAGAAAACCATATAGTAATACGGAGCTTGTCCGTTTGCCTTTTAAAAGGTGGTACAAAGTCGAAGTTCGTACCTTGTATCCGTGCTGAAATAACGCTAAAATAAAGTAAGGTTCCATATTTCCACCTCTTTCAATGATAGAATAGGATGTGCTCTTATGTTATGTAAAATTATTCCTGAAAAATGTATCGCTTGCGGATTATGCCAAGTTTATGCACCAGAAATTTTTGATTATAATGATGATGGGATCGTCATTTTAAAGAATGATGGTCAGGCCCAACAAGAATTTGTTCCCAAAAACGAACAAAACAATGCGTTAACAGCGTACCGCAAATGTCCTGTTCGTGCAATAGAGATCATCGAAAAATAATAAATAGTTTCTCACTTTCACACTAGAAATAAAAGAAGGAGAGAATGCTTGTCTAAAGACTATATTCTCTCCTTTTATTCTTTATTTTATTGATTTTAGCCAATCAATTAGTTGATTGGCAACAGCTTCTTGTTGTTCGTCATTATTGATTCCAGCGGGTTTGTCCCCTTTTTGCTCACCGTAGCTACCAAATCCAGCATGATTTCCGCCTTTGATTTCTTGAAAAACAGTTTGTTTGGGTAAATATTTTTTCGCTTGCTCATACGCATCCCAATTTAAAACACCATCTTTAGATCCTGTCAGTGAAAGAACTTGTCCTTTAAAGGATGAAAGACTACCTTTTTCATCAGGGTAACTGGCTAAGAAAAATACACCTTTTAATCCACTATTATCTTGTTCGGTTGCAAAGCGACTAGCCATAACGCCACCTAAGGAATGCCCGCCGATCACGTAATCTGTTAGATCATTAGAACGTATGATTTGCTCCGCTTTATTTTGACCTAAAACAGCCAAATTTAAGGGTTCTTTTACTAGATAAACCGAATATCCAGCCTCTGCCACTTTCTCAGCCCAAATACTATAGCTGGCACTTTCAACTAAAGCTCCTTGATAAAAAATTAGTGCGGGTTTCTCTTTATCCCCTTTAAAAAACAATACATCCTTCTCATCTGTTGCTTTTTGTGATGCTTCTAAGGCCATTGTCGTCGGAGTATATGTAATGGTTTTTACATAAAATAAACCTACTAAAATCAATGCTATCAATACACCCATAAACCAAAGTAATCGTTTTTGCCATTTTTTCATCGTTGTTCTCCTCTCTTCATCTTTTCTATTTTAACAAAAATTTCCATGGAACTAGAAGAATTTGTATTGACGAACAAAAAAACACAGAGCAAAACACGTCGTCCCACTCTATGTTTAGAGATTCTATCAATCGTTTATTTCGTTAATGTTTTTTTATCACTCAACTGATATTGTTTTCTAGACAGCCATGGCAAAAGTTTTGCATGAAGGACCAAGAAAACGGCACTCACGATTGCACCTTTTATCAAATTGAATGGAATAATGCCAATCGTAACATATTTTGCTAAAGACATTCCTAAGAATTGCCCAGCTGATACGCCAAATAATTGTAAATAAATTGGTGTGATGACAAAGTAATTCGCAACACCCATAAAAACAGTGAGCGCAATAATTCCTGTAGAAACACCTAAAATTTTGTTTGAACGTTTGTCGCTTCCTCGCTTGAAAAAATAATACATCGGCAAAGTGAAGACAGTGGTTGCAAAAAAGCTGGCGGCATCTCCCACTAAGTTTTGTGGCGATGCTCCTGTCGTAAATAGATGCAATACTGATCTTATGAAAGCAGTACTTATTCCAGCTAGTGGGCCGAACAAAAACATACTGATCATAACGGGAATATCGCTAAAGTCAATCTTTAAAAAAACTAATGACGGTATAATTGGAAACGCCACATATTGTAAAACCACACCGATTGCTGCTAACATTGCTACACTTACCATTTTTTGTACCTTGTTGTTTCGCATATGAAATCCTCCTGTTTAAGGACCCATCTTCAAACGAACTTTTCTAAACTGACTTTTTCATCGATTACTCTTGATTTGTTGTGTGGTGGTGCTTGGCTGAACAACAGAGTTTGCATCACTATATACTGCTAGGTTATTTCCTAATTTATTGAAAATTTCTTAGCAGTTGTTGAGTGTACAGCAGTATTTCGTTTTAAAAGAGACTCACTCATATTTCATTTTGGTTAAATATAGTGTTTTACAATGAAGGTGACTTCTCTTATTTCACTCGAAAAACACTATTCACCCTCTACTCTGTTGTCCCACGATTCTTCATGGTTTACAACAATAAAACTGAATCGAAGTGTCGTGTTTCAGCATGAAGGAAACGTATCTCACCAAGTACTATTTACATCTACGTCTGGCAAAGCCAGTCGCAGTGTTTTACAGCAAAAAACTCTATTTTCCAACAGGGAAAATAGAGTAGAGTTATCTTATCTGAAAAATGCCAATTCAAATAAGCCCTATCTTCTTTATCCAGACTTTACTGTCGGTATTGGAATTTCACCAATTCAGCCACCTCAAATGAAGTAGGTCGTGGACTATAACCACCGGTCGGGAATTTCACCCTGCCCCTGAAGACGAACCTTTATTAATTTTTTTGTACAAGTACAGTATACAACCTTTTAAAAAAAAAGCAATATATTTGTTCACAAGGTCACATATACAGCAATTGACCCATTATAAATATGAGTTAAAACTAAATTTAGTTTCAACTCATATTCCTAATAAGATTACTTTGATTGATTCATTAAGATACTGATTTCTTTTTTATTTAAGTTACGGTATTCACCTGGACGTAGTCCTTTTAAGGTCAAGTCACCGTATTTTTCTCTTTTTAATTTTTGAACTGGGTAACCAACTGCTTGCAGCATTTTTTTCACTTGGTGATTACGACCTTCATGAATCGTCAATTCAACAATACTTGTGTTCGTTTTAAGATCAACAGATATGATCTCAAAAGCAGCAGGTGCAGTCTTATAGCCTTCGATTTTCATTCCCTTAGTCAACGGAAGCAAATCATGTTTTTTAGCTAATCCTTTTACTTTTGCTACATACACCTTATCGATTTCATGCCTTGGGTGAGTCAATCTTTGAGAAAATTCACCGTCATTTGTTAAAAGCAGCAATCCAGATGTATCATAATCCAATCTTCCAACAGGATAAATTCGTTCTTTGATGTGAGCAAAAAAGTCCGTCACAACTTTTCTGCCTTTGTCATCAGAAACAGCTGAAATAACACCTTTTGGTTTATAAAAAAGATAATAACCATATTCTTCTTTGTAAATCGGTACATCATCTACTTCGACTTTGTCATTTTTCCCTACTTGTGTTCCTAATTCTCGAATAATTTTTCCATTTACTTTTACTCGTCCATTGACGATATATTCTTCTGCTTTTCTGCGTGATGCAATGCCTGCATGCGCAATAACCTTTTGAAGTCTTTCCATTTAGTTTTCTTCCTCCGATTCATTTGTGTCCGTTGGTAATTCTTCTTCATTTAACTCTTTGTAACGGTCGAAAAAGAGGTCTAAAGGTAACTCTTCAGCGATTTCTTCTTCCATTTGATGAATGTCTGGCAGCTCTTCTAAGGATCTTAAACCAAAATAATCCATAAAATAAGCCGTAGTTCCATACAAAATAGCGCGACCGGGCCCGTCTACCCGTCCTTTTTCTTCGATCAATTGACGGGCAACTAGTTTTTGCATTGAACCTGCCGACTGAACACCTCTAATTTCATCTATTTCAACTCTTGAAATTGGTTGTTTATAAGCAACGATCGATAATGTTTCGAGCGCTGCTTGAGACAACGAGTTGGAGATAGGGGATTGCGCATATTTTTTTAATAATGGTGCAAAGACTTTTTTAGTTGAAAGTATGAAGTGATTGCCAACTTCTAAAATATTTAGAGCTGCTTGTTTATCTGATTCATAGCGTTCTTTTAAAGTGGTCAAGGCTTCGTATGTTTTGGCGGTAGATAATTCCAATAAATAAGATAATTCTTCTAATCCAATACCTTCTTCACCAACAACAAATAGAATCGCTTCGATTTGACTTACTGTTGTCACGCCGTTTCCTCCGTATTTGTTTCAATCTCTTCGGATGTATTATAAAGTAAAATAGTACTATAATTATCCTCTTGTTCTACATGAACAATTCCTTTTTTCATTAATTCCAACAAAGCCATAAAAGTCGTAACGACTTCTTGTTTAGAATATGAAGTGAAAAAAGAGTCAAACTGTATCGGTGTTTTCCGATCGATCTGACGCATTTTTTGAGTGATTGTTGCAATCTTTTCCTCAATCGAAACATCATCCCCTGCAACCGTCGTTTCAACTGGCTGACGACTTTTTTTCTTTTCTAGCATTGCATGAAAAGCTAGAAAAAGATCGATCGTATTCAATTGATTCGGTTCTAATAAAGGATTGTCTTCTTTGTATTCATCGATATCCATTGGTTCTTTTGTATAATAAAGGCTTCTTTCGGATTCTTTTTCATGCAAAAGACCTGCGGCATATTTAAATTTCCGATATTCAAGTAATTGCGCAACCAACGCGTCTCGAGGATCTTCCCCATCAAGAATCTCATCGTCTTCTGCCATTTCCAACTCTTGTTTAGGTAAAAGCATCTTACTTTTGATTGCCATCAATGTCGCTGCCATCACTAAATATTCGCCAGCAATCTCTAATTCCAAAGTTTTCATTGTATGGATATAGTTCATATACTGTTCTGTTACAGCAGCGATTGGAATATCGTAAATATCAATTTCTAATTTTTGAATCAGATGCAGTAGAAGATCGAGCGGACCTTCAAATACATCTAATTTAACATTAATTTCCTGCAAGGTTATCCAACTTTCTTTTTCAACGCTTTAGTTTACCATAAAATTCAGGCGTTGTGTTCTTTCCACTTAGATAAATATGAAGATGTAGCTAATGTTCCGTAAATTTTTGTATCAGGATACAGCTCAGTTAGTTCATTTAACAAAATGAAGCCAAGATTTTCACCTCTAAAAGAAGGATTGATCGATATATCATGTAAAATCATCCCATCAGCTGTTTCTAACTCTATCCCAATAATTCCTTGAATATTTTGTTCTCCGACTGGTGTCCAAAAAAGTAAATAAAAGTGATCGTCAGTTTCATATGTATCTATTTCTTTTAGTAACGAGTGATACTCTGTTAATTTTTGATGGAAACTTAAAAGACCCATTGCAATTTTTCTTTGCTCTTTTCGATAATACGTTAACATGATCTCACCTTCTTTTTTTATTCGTTAAGCCCTTGGGAAGTGCTGCTTATAAACATCCGCCATTCGCTGTTTCGTGATATGAGTATAGATTTGAGTCGTAGAAATATCTGCATGACCTAAGAGTTCTTGTACAATTCTTAAATCAGCCCCGTTTTCTAATAAGTGTGTCGCAAAACTATGACGAAGCGTATGTGGCGTAATCGTTTTATTAATTCCAGCTTCCTGTACAATTTGTTTCAAGTTTTTCCAAACTCCTTGTCTTGACAAGGAGTTCCCGTGATGATTTACAAATAGATGTGTTTCATTTTGATTTTTTTTTATTAAGATTGGCCTAGCTTCTTCTAAATATTTTTCGATCCATTGAATCGCATAATCTCCTAAAGGTATAATCCGTTCTTTATCTCCTTTACCAATCGTCTGTAGTAAGCCGATCGACAAATGTAAATCGCCTATTTTCAAATCAACTAATTCACTTACTCGTAACCCAGTTGCGTACATGACTTCTAAGATCGTTCGGTTTCTTATCCCTAGAGGCTTGGTTGTATCAGGCGTTTCGATTAAAGTCGTCACTTCTTCAATCGACAGTGTGCTCGGAAGCTTTTGCGCTTTTTTAGGCGAATCGATATGCTGCATTGGATCATGATCTGTATAGCGTTCTTGTCTTAAAAATTGATGAAACCCTCTCAGAGTTGAAATCATTCGAATAATGGTAGCAGACGCATTATTTTCATTATGTAAGGTTTGTAAATATTCCATAATTATGTAACGATCAATTACTTGCCAAGTCTCTACCTTTTGCTCTTTTAGAAAAGCAAAATATTTATGTAAGTCACGTTCATAGCTTTTTCTTGTGTTAAGAGATAGCCCACGTTCGATTTGTAAGTTATGCAGATAGTCAATAATTTGTTCTTCCATCTATTTTACCTCATTTCTTTTTATTATCATATCAAAGAATTCTAGTAGATGTATAGTTAAAGTAGCAAGAATCACAATTAATAAGCAGTCATTCTAAATAATGACTACTTTTTGCTTTAAAAAATCGTCACCAGCTGTTCATACTGGATGACGATTTTCATTAATCTACATATTTTTTTAAAAAGCGTTCAACGTTTTCTTTGTAAGCTTTAGGGTCAGCAGAATAGGATTTAGCGTGTTCTGCACCTTTGACAACAAATTTTTCCTTTGGTGCATCTGTGGCTTTGTATACTTCATCTAGCATTTCAAAAGGCACAAATTTGTCTGCATCGCCGTGTATAAACAACATCGGTACTTTATTTTTCTTCAGTTGTGCAATCGAGCTTGCTTCACCAAAGAAATAACCAGCACGAATTTTCGTGATCAAACTTGTAACAGGTACCAACGGAAATGATGGTAAATGAAACATATCTTTTAATTGATACGCTAATTCTTCATTTACTGTGGAATAACCACAGTCTTCAACGATTGCTTTAACATTTTCTGGTAACTTTTCACCACTGGTCATCATGACTGTAGCGCCACCCATACTAATCCCGTATAAGGTGATTTGAGCATCTTTACCATTTTCAGCTAATAATTTATCAATCCATTGTAAATAATCTTTTCGCTCTGGCCAACCAAAACCTATATAGTCGCCTTCACTTTCACCATGTCCTCTAGCATCTGGCACCAAAACATTATAGCCCCAATCATGGTACATTTTAGCAAAATTAGCCATCGTCTCTGCACTGCCCATGTAGCCGTGTGCCATAATAACATTTTTATCTGTTTTTCCTTCAGCCGGCAAATAGATTGCCTTTAACTTTAAACCATCTTTGGATGTTACATCCCAATAAGAACGATTACGTTTGTCTTTAAACCATTTTTCTTGAGGTGTTTTCACCTCGGTATCGGTTCCTGGTGTATCTCCAGCTAGAAAATCTTTTTTTGATGGAACAACGGCATAATTATAGAAATACATCCCTGCTCCTGTTAATACGATTACCAACAAAATTACTACAGCTATCAAAAATTTTACAATTCGATTCATCCTAATACTCCCCGTTTAAACGTATCACTCACAAAAACATGTGATTCTTAGACAAAGAATAAATAATACGATTTTTTAAATTCTTAAATAGTATAATGTTTTATTCCAATTTTCGCAATATTAATCATATACAAAAATATATTTTTCAGTTGAAAAAACTTTCAATATTATCCTGACTGGTAGAGTTTAACGAAAAAAGCTCTTTTAAGAAAAAATAAGATCAAATGAAAGTATTTTACTTCCAGTTTGATCTTATTACTATTAGTTATGTTCAATCAGTTTAAAACTAGACCACGGTTTCAAGAAGTCTAATAGGAATAATTCGTCGTCTGAAATGCGCCCAACGACATTCACTCGTCCATCGTTCTTCATTTCTTTCAGAGCAATCTGTGTTTCTCCTTTGTATTGATCATACCCCTCATTGTCGATCAACACGTCACCTTTCGTCATATTTCTTGTGTTGTGAGCTGGAAATTCACGGTCTTTAAAGTGAATACGCGTCATTGTTGAACGTAAAATATATTCTGAACGATCTCCACGATAACTGTGAAGGCTTGTGAATAAGACTTCTCTTTCATCATCAGTGATATCTTTTTCTACGTCTACTTTTATAGAAGGATATTCTGCATTAAATGCATCCGCCATTGCCTTTAGTTCCGCTTCTGAAGCATAAGCATTCCCCACTAAGATATCATCGATCAACCCCGTCAATACGAGATGTTTCACTTGGGTAGCAATTTCTAAATCACGATGGTCTTCTAACGAACACAATCCATCTTGTGTAGGCCAAGGACCAAAAGTAGCGTCATGTGAATTTACAAAAGCCATTGTATTTAAATTATATTTTCTAAATTTTTCTGAACAAAAAACAAAATGATCATAGCCTAAACCAGAGTAACGATGCGGATAAAAATTGTGAGATCCTAATAAGTTGTCTGTGTTTGGTGAATAACTCATAATATTATCTACGTAGTTTGTTCCTGAACTCATATTGATTTCTATTTTGATTCCATATGGATTTCTTGTCATACGTGCTTCTTCCGCTCCAGTAAATCCAACATCTAAACGCACACCATAAGCACCCATCTCATCAAAAAATGATAAGTCATCATACGAAATTTCTAATTGTTCAAATAAGGCAGGATTAATGTCGACCATAACTTCCATCCCAAGACTATTTGCATAATCAACCACTTTTTTAAACTCTGCTAGTACTTTTTCTTTGTCTTCTGTGATTTGAAGTAAACTTGTAAAAACACGTTTGAATCCGTATTTATTTGCTAGGTCTAGATACGCTTTATCCTTTTCAAAAGTTGATCGTTCTGGATAAATAGAAATACCTAATTTTCCCATTATCACTACCTCCTATGATTTGTATTGATTATAATGTATCCATTTTCATTATAGCAGAATAAGAAAAAGTGGTCTACACCTTTTAAGAATCTTAAAAATATTCCATTTTGACTAGCGGTTCTATAACGGATTTGTTATTATGAGATATAACGATTTTTGAAAGGAAGACTTAACTTTATGAAAACAAAAAAAATCATTGCTGCTACAGCTTTATTAACTGCTTTAGCATTGTTTGTAGCATGTGGTCCTAAAAATGAGAAAAAAACAGCAGATTCTTCTGCTACATCTTCAACAGAGACGAAATCATCTGAATCAGTAGATTTAAATTCACTAGAGCTACCTCAGTTATCTGATAAAGTCAGTGAAGATGAAGATTTAGTCGAAATGGTCACAACAGAAGGAACAATTGAAATCAAACTATTTCCTAAACAAGCACCAAAAACAGTCGAAAACTTTATGACACATGCAAAAGATGGGTATTATAATAATGTTACATTCCATCGCGTTATCAAAGATTTCATGATCCAAGGCGGAGATCCTAAGGGTGATGGTACTGGCGGTGAAAGTATCTGGGGTAAGTCGTTTGATGATGAAATCTCTAACCAATTATACAATCTGCGTGGCGCCTTATCGATGGCAAATGCTGGTACAGATGAAAAAGGCAATGGCACAAACGGTAGCCAATTCTTTATTGTTCAGAATGCTGAGGATAAGTCAGATGGCTTGCTAAAAGATGATTACCCAGAAAAAATTATCGATGCTTACAAAAAAGGTGGTACACCTTACCTAGATGGCAAACATACTGTTTTTGGTCAAGTGACTAAAGGAATGGATGTTGTTGATAAAATCGCTTCTGCTGAAACTGGAGAACAAGATAAACCTAAAAAAGACATTCGAATCGAAAAGATCAATATCTTGCAAGAAGCAAAAAAATAAATAGTTGAAGGAATGGTGATTCATCGCCATTCTTTTTTCTTTCAGATGCAAACAAATTAGTTATGTATGATGTAAAGATTTTTTACCTTTCTCGCTCTATTACACTAATATTTGATGAAAATATTTCTTTCTATATCCTCATGTATCAACGAATTACTATCTAATTTAGAAATAAAGTGGTATTGTTAACAAAAGAGGTGAAAACGAATGACGTTTAATCCACAAATCGAAACGCTCATACTTGAGGCTTCCTATCGGAAATCTCCTCATTTTGTAGCAAACGTGATCAATTTCCAGCAATATAACCAAGAAGACGTAAAAGACACTGCACAAAAATTAATTGAGGATGGACAAATTCATGCAACAATCCATTTCTATCATAATGATTTATGTACAATTGACTTTATACCTCAGGCTATTTGAATAACTTGATCAAAGAAACTGCCAGAAATCATCTGACCAAAAAGAGAACCTTACTGTTCCTCTTTTTGGTCAGATGATAATACTCTGGTAGTTTTTTATTTGTGCAGTTGCTTTAGTGCTTTTTCTGGAATATCCTGCTCTGAAACTTCTTCATAAGTCTCTATGTGTGCGCCTTTATTATAAATTTTCAAATAGCGATCTGTTTGTAATTCATGATCTGCTGTAAATATTATCTCTTTTGATTTTCCTTCTTTATCAAAAGATTGTTGTTTATATGTCGTAATGCCGTAACTATTAATACTGTCAGCCTTTTTTGTTTTCACATAAACTTCCCCTTCTGGAACTAACGGGTTTAATTGGTCAATCGTGCCAGAAAGTTCATCTGAATGATTTTGCGTATATAGTTTAGCTCCAAAAAGAGCTACTCCTCCAAGTATTGCTATTACAATGATTGTTTTGATTATTTTCACGATACTTCCTCCAACTTTCACTTGATAAAGTTAGTTTAGCATCAGAATAACAAAAAACAATCAGTCGAATAGACGAAATCAATCTAGTCCTTTTGACTGAGATAGTTCTCGGTCTCTGAATGGTTTAGCTTATTCCACTATTTTTTTCGATAGTTGTAAACAATGCAATCAATTGTCCTTCTGTTTGATTTACTATTCCAGAACCACTTAAAGAAGCGATGCCAGCTGCAACGATCCATATATTCTTATGTAACGTTTCAAGCTGTTCATTTGAAACTGTACGATAGTTGTCATCATTAAGAAGATATTTTTGAAATGAACTGAAAAATAATTTCTGTAATTCTTTCCCATATGAATGAGGTTCCACAAATAAAGAGATATATAATTTTTTGTTTGTTTTTGCTAGATCAATATAATTTAAGGCAAAATTCGCACAATTATTTGACGTTTTTATTTTAGAAAAGAATTCATTTTCTAAAAATACATGGATTGTTTTTAGTAATGTTAATTTTAACTCTTCCATATTTTTAAATTCAAGATAAATAGGTTGTGTTGAAATCTCCATGTGTTTTGCAACATTTCTCGCTGTGATAAATGAAAATCCTTTTTCTAGTAATAAATCTTGTGCAGCAGCTAAGATATGTTCTTTTTTATAAATTTTTTTCCTAACCAACAATAGTCCCTCCTTAATTTTTAAAGCAAAATAAACATGTGAAACGACTTAACCTGTGACAGAAAAGAGTGTAATATCTCACTTTTAAGCTTGATGATAATTTTTAAATTATCTAACTATTTATCTTATTAATATTACAATTTTATTTTACACTCTTTTGGCGGCTGATTTTATCAATATTTATGAATATGTCAGAAAAACATGATAATTTACTCGACTTTACTGAAATGGTATTGACCGATGAAGCTTTTACAAGCTATAGTTATGTTATTAAATAGATAATGGAGGTATTTTTTATGGCTAACAATAATGGCCAGACACTTTTTTTACACACTGATAAAAATCGTTCAGAAATGATCGATAAGAATAGAAACTATTATTTTCTGATTGGCTATTGCTTGATTTTAATTTTGATTGGCGTATTTAGTGAACCTCTTTCGTTTTTGTGGTCTGGTATGCTTCGAATCTTAACTTCACCTAGCAACTTATTAACTGATTATATTGAACTTGGAACATTTGGCAGCGCGTTTGTTAATAGTGGTTTGCTTACACTAATTAGTGTTTTACTTGCTAAAAAAGAAAATATTCCCATCAATGGTCCTATGATCGCTGCTTTGTTTACAGTATCTGGATGCTCATTTTTCGGAAAAAATATGTATAATTCGATTCCGATCATCGTTGGCGGGCTTTTTTATGCAAACATTGTAAAGAAACCTTTTTCACAGTTTATCGTTGTCAGCTTATTTGGGAGTGCCCTATCTCCTATTATTAGTTACCTCACTTTTGGGATCTCGTTACCTTTGATGTTTTCCATTCCGTTAGGATGTTCAGTGGGTATATTTATTGGGTTGATTTTACCACCTCTAGCCTCGCATATTCTGACCTTCCATAAAGGATTTTCGTTATATAATGTTGGTTTTACTTCTGGACTTATTGCTATGTTATTTACTGGTATTTTAAGGATGTTCGGCTGGAAGATTGAAGGGAAAAACTTAGTTTCAACTGATTATCATACTAAACTTCTTTTTTTTCTGCTGTTTTTATTTTTCATCATGTTTTTGCTTGGGTTTATTGTCAATCATTTTTCGCTGAAGGGATTAAAAGATATCAGCAAAACATCCGGGAAATTGATCACTGATTTTATTTCTATCTCAGGTGTAGGTGCTACTATGATGAATATGGCCCTGATGGGTTTGTTGCTTGTTGGTTATACTCAAATCAGTCATTCAACACTTAATGGACCGATTGTTGGCGCTATTTTATCTGCAGTTGGTTTTAGTGCGTTCGGTAATCATCTTCTCAATAGTCTCCCTTTGTTAGTTAGCGTCTTTTTGACCGCTCAAGTGTCTTCTGTTTTCGAGGTAAACCAAACAACAGTCGTGCTTGCGGGTATTTTCGGTACTGGGTTAGCACCAATTGCTGGATATTATGGCATCACGTTTGGCTTGATCGCCGGATTTTTACATATGTCGTTGGTCACAAATGTCAGTTATCTTCACGGTGGACTAAATCTTTATAATAATGGATTTTCTACTGGTTTTGTGGCAGCGGTCATGGTACCATTACTTGATAATATTTTACAGATCAGAAAGGTGAAACAACATGCAAGAAAGAGACAAAGCTAAGAGAATCATAGATGAATTATTGACTTACTTCTTTTCGAATGACATTGAAGAAATCCGTATTAGTGTTAACTTTACGTCTGAAGGTTTTTCTATTGCTATACAAGGAAATACTGAAGAAGAACCAGAAAATGTCCTGCATTTATTGGATTTATTAAACACACCAAGAGATCTAAGCATTGAGAGTTATTATGATGAATTACTTGGTATCACTCACCATGAAGAAGAAGATTATCACCTACTGGGTCTGATGATTGATGAAGCTGAAATCATTTTTGATGCACCAATTTTTGAGATTAAAGTATTTAGAAAAAAATAATTATTCAACAAAAAAAGCACCCAAAAATTTGGGTGCTTTTTTTGTGCTATTTGCCATCTACGATATTTAAACGAACTTTTTTAGGTCCTTCTACACGTACACTGTAAACAATTGTACGAATTGCTTTAGCAACACGTCCTTGCTTGCCAATGATACGCCCAATATCTTCAGGCGATACAGTCAAATTGTACTCTATAAAATCATCTGATTCTGCTATTTCCAAGTTGACCAGCTCAGGTTGACTGACTAATGGGCGAACGATAGTTAAGACTAACTCTTTCACATCTGTCATCATCTGTCACCTTATTTCTTTTCAAGTTTAGCTTCGTGGTGTTTTTTCATAACGCCTTCTTTTGAAAGGATGTTACGAACTGTATCTGAAGGCTGAGCGCCTTTAGACAACCAGTCTAAAACTAAATCTTCTTTTAAAACTACTTCTGCAGGATCTTTTAAAGGATTGTATGTTCCAACAGTTTCGATGAAACGTCCATCACGTGGAGAACGAGAATCTGCAACTACAATACGGTAAAAAGGACTCTTCTTAGAACCCATGCGTTTTAAGCGAATTTTAACTGACATTTTATATATTACACCTCCATTAACTTAATCACAAATGTTAGTTTACCAGATTTTCAGCAAGCTGTAAAGAGTTTTTTCTTGACACCTTTAAAAAAGCTTTAAACCGCTTATTATTGACACTCTTAGTAGCTAGTAATGAATAATGATTGCATACAACGTGTTGATGATTAAATAGTGATTTCTTGCAAAACTACCTTTTTCGAATTAAAATAAAATAAACAATGTTATTCAATGAATGGAGGACTATTTTATGAAGAAAAAAATTGGTTTTTTTGTCGGAAGTTTGAGAAAAGATTCTTATAGTAAAATAATTGCACATGCACTTTCAAGTTTGTTCCCAAAAGAATATGAACCTGTTTTTGTCGATTTGCATGAATTAGAAATGTATAATCAAGATTTTGATGATGAACGTACGCCTCCTGCTGCTTGGACGAAATTTAGAGAAGAAGTAAAGTCATTGTCTGGTCTTGTTTTCATCATACCCGAATACAATCGCTCTGTTCCAGGCGTTTTAAAAAATGCTTTAGATGTTGGTTCACGTCCTTACGGCCAAAGTGTTTGGGATGGTAAACCTGGTTTAGTTGTTAGTGTTTCCCCAGGTGCATTAAGTGCTTTCGGTGCAAATCATCATTTACGTCAATCACTTGTTTTCCTAAATGTCCCTACATTGCAACAGCCAGAAGCTTATATCGGCAATGTGGTAAATCTAATTAATGAAGATGGAACTATTGCTGAAAATACTATGAGTTTTTTCAAAACGATTGTTGATGCTTATCTTGTTTTTTTAGAGAAGAATAGTTAAACTAGCGATTTAGCTAAAAGAACTGACTCAGGTCGTCAACCTGAGTCAGCTCTTTTTTTATTTTTTCTTCTTTTTCTTCTTCTTGTTTTTTTTCACCATGCGATTCATGGCCATTTTACCTAGTTTGCCCTTGATACCACCACCAAGCATTTGATCCATGCCTGGAATATCCATATTTCCTTTGGACATTTGTTGCATCATTTTTTTGGATTCTTTGAATTGTTTGATCATCCGATTGACTTCAACGACATTATTTCCTGAACCAGCTGCAATTCTGCGACGACGGCTCGGATTCAATAGGTCTGGATTCTCACGTTCGGCTGGCGTCATAGAAAGCACCATTGCTTTTTTACGAGCCACATCTTTGGGATCGACTTTGACATTTTCTAACCCAGGCATATTATTCATACCTGGAATCATTTTTAGTAAGTCCTCGATTGGACCCATACCCATTACTTGATCGAGCTGTTCGATAAAATCATTAAAGTCAAAGCTGTTTTCTTTCATTTTTGTGGCTAATTCTTCAGCTTTTTTCTCATCATAATCTTGTTGGGCTTTTTCAATCAGTGTCAGCATATCTCCCATACCTAAAATACGGCTAGACATACGATCTGGATGGAAAATTTCTAAATCAGTTAGTTTTTCACCAGAACCGATAAATTTGATCGGTGCGCCAGTGACAGAACGAATAGAAAGTGCCGCACCTCCGCGTGTGTCTCCATCAAGTTTGGTGATTACTACACCCGTTATTCCCAATTGTTGATTAAAGCTATCCGCAACATTCACTGCATCTTGCCCGGTCATTGCATCAACAACAAGCAAAATGTCATCTGGTTGCGCTACTTCTTTGATTTGTTTTAGCTCATCCATCAATGCTTCATCGACGTGCAGACGACCTGCCGTATCAATCAAAACATAATCATTTTTCTTTTCTTTAGCTAATGCCATCCCTTGACGAACGATTTCAACAGGACTTGTCTCAGTCCCCATATCGAAAACTGGTACGTCTAATTGTTGACCTAATACTTTTAATTGGTCGATCGCCGCTGGACGATAAACGTCAGCTGCAATCATTAATGGCCGTGCATTTTCAGTCTTAATCAAATGATTCGCTAATTTACCGCCAAAAGTGGTTTTACCAGCCCCTTGTAACCCAACCATCATGATAACAGTCGGAATACGCTCTGACTTATTTAAGCCAACTGTCTCAGTTCCTAATGTCGCGGTTAATTCTTCATCGACGATTTTAACGATTTGTTGGGCTGGCGACAAACTTTCAAGAACTTCCACACCAACTGCTCGGTCACGAACTCTTTTTGTAAAGTCTTTGACAACTTGTAAATTGACATCGGCTTCTAAGAGAGCCAAACGAATCTCTCTCATCATTTCTTTTACGTCAGCTTCAGATACTTTTCCTTTACGACGTAATTTGCTCATTGCCTGTTGCAGGCGGTCTGTTAAACTTTCAAAAGCCATAATCTCATTCCTCTACTTCTTGTATTTGTTCTATATACTGTATGATTGCTGTGTCTTTCGGATAGGTTTCGTTCACGTAACGTTTAAGTGTCTCAAGTAATTCCCCACGTACGATATAGTCAGAAAATAAATGAAGCTTTTTTTCATATTCTTCTAAAATCTTTTCTGTCCGTTTTATATTGTCGTAAACGGCTTGACGGCTAATATCATATTCTTCAGCAATCTCGCCTAATGAGAAATCATCCGCATAATACATCTCCATATAATTCATTTGTTTTTCTGTCAACAAAGTGGAGTAAAATTCAAACAACGCATTCATTCGATTGGTCTTTTCAATTTCCATAGTTGTTGCTCCTATCTTCAATCCCTTTTAGATTACCGATTTAAGGGTGATTAGTCAATAGTTCTTCTTTGATTTTCGAGTTTTTTTTAAGAATCGCTCAATCGTCCCAAATAACGGTGATAATTGCACAAAGGTCTTTTAATAAAAATGCGTTCTTCCATTATTTTTTACTACTAAACAGTTAAAATAATTTTAGAACATTATTTTTAGGTAGTCACAGGAACTTATTTGACACGATCAATCGCGGTTTCCCATTCGTTTTCTGAAACAACAATCAGCCCTCTATCAATAAAATAGGCGGTTGCAACGCCAGAACCATTACGATGATTGCCAGAAAATGTCCCATCATAAATGCTTTTACTTCCACAAGACGGACTATTTTCTTTTAAAATAATCGTGGTGATTTTCTGTTCAACTAACTTTTGATAGGCTGTGATGGCTCCTTGTTTGAATAGAGCAGTCACATCTTCCCCAGTATTCGTAAGGACTTTCGCATCACCATTCCATACTTCAAATCCGTCCCCACCTCTGATTTCAGCAGGTTCTCGAGGAATTGGTAAACCACCTAATACTTCTGGACAAACAAGTACGGCTTGACCGTTCTCTACTAATTTTTTCAAGGCAGTAATTTCTTTGGCTTGACCATCATAGCGACAGCAAACCCCTCCAAGACATGCGCTAATTCCTATCATTTGCTTCCCTCATTTCAATCTTTACTATTATACCATTTCTTTAGCTTTGAAAGTAGTTTTAGAAACATTCCATAAAGTTTTTGATAGCTCGGAATCTATGATAAAATAACCTTGTGTTTATTTCGTATTTAAAGGAGCTCAATAGATGAAGAAAATACTCGTTGTTGACGATGAGCCGTCGATCGTAACGCTGTTAACATTTAACTTAGAAAAAGACGGCTATGAAGTAATATCAGCAGAAGATGGAGCAGTCGGTTATGAGTTAGCCTTGTCCAATCAATTTGATTTTATCATTCTAGATGTTATGCTGCCGAACATGGATGGCTTAGAAATCACAAAATCACTACGTAGGGAAAAAATTGACACGCCCATTTTGATCTTGACCGCTAAAGATGATCAAGTTGATAAAATCATCGGATTGGAGATTGGTGCCGATGATTATTTAACAAAACCTTTCAGTCCTAGAGAAGTTTTGGCAAGAATGAAAGCAATCTTCCGTCGTCTAAAACCCACAGCAAATAAAACAGAAGAATTTAATGAAACGACTAAAGCCCCGTTGGTATTAGGTGAAATTAGTATCGATGAGCAAAATTATGAAGTGAGTGTTCGCGGCAAGAAAATCGAGTTAACACCGAAAGAATTTGAATTGCTTGTCTACTTCGTCAAGCGTAAAGATCGTGTCATTGATCGTGATACGTTGTTAGACCGCATTTGGAATTATGATTTTGCAGGTCAAAGTCGCATTGTAGATGTTCATGTCAGTCATCTAAGAGATAAAATTGAAATTGACCCAAAACGCCCTGCTTATTTAGTCACAGTTAGAGGATTTGGCTATCGCTTTCAGGAGCCTAAAAAATGAAAAAACGTCAGCGAATTGAATATTGGATAGTTGGAATTATGATGCTGGCCTTATTTGTGGGCAGTATTCTTTTGACAAACTACTTTTTCAAAAGGGAATTATTGTCCCAACAGGAAGAATATTTGCAAAAAAAAGGCACGTTGATTCTTGATCAACTTTCCCCAGATTTATTTTTAACGCAACAGTTTTCAGAACAAGAAAAAACGTTGATTAAACACTATTCAACTGATAAAAACGAACGTTTGACCCTCATGAATGCTAAAGGCGAGATTTTTTTCGACAGTATCGATTCGGCACTTCACCAATCAAGAAGTAGCCGACCTGAAATCAAAGCAGTTTTGTCTGGCGCTGATTTTGGTTCTGCTTTAAGAAAAAGTACTACGTTAAAGCAACAATTGCTTTATCTTGCTTTACCAGTTAAAAAAAATGGCGAACTAATCGGAATTATTCGTATGTCAGAAGAAACAGCACAGTTTTCAAATAGCATACAATCATTTCGACGTTATATTCTAATTACGTTAGGCCTTTTATTTTTTGTTATTACCGCATTTGTCTTTTTATTACTTCGCCAGAAAAATGAACCGTTGGTGACGGTTTTACCCGTTTTGAAAAAAATTGTAAAATACCCAGACGAAGCTCGTTCAATTATCCAAGATTCTCCGGAATGGAATGAACTGTATCAAACTGTTAACCTCTTGAGCCAACAAATGAGTCAAACGTATCTAGCTTATACATCAACTGACGAACAATTCCACGCATTATTAGATGAGCTGATGATTGGCGTCTTCATTATTGATATTGATGGGAAGCTTCAATTGATCAACCCTAAAATGACTGAAATTTTAATGATTGATGAAAATGATTCTGGTAAAGATTACTTTGACGTCATTAAAGAACCTGCCCTAATCCACTTGATTCATCAAGTTATCACAGAAAAAAGTTCAATACACCAAGAAATCAAACTAACTGACACATTGAATGAAACGATTTTAGACATGACTTTACGTTTTATAGAAGAAGATGGAAATGATTACCAAGTTCTTGGAATAGCGTATGATTTAACCCGTGTTAGGCAATTGGAAAAAATCCAGAAAGATTTTGTTAGTAATGTGTCTCATGAGTTAAAAACACCTGTCACTTCTTTGCTAGGTTTTACAGAAACCTTATTAGATGGAGCAAAAGATGATCCTGAAACCTTAACGCAATTTTTAGAAATCATGCAAAAAGACGCATTGCGTTTGCAACAATTGATTCAGGAAATTTTACAACTTTCTCGTGATGGCAGAACTATTTCATACGATGATCAAGATGTTACCGTACACCCTTTCATCACAGAAATTCTGCGTTCCTACCGGAAAGTTATCACAGAAAAGAATTTATCAATTGAAATTCTTGGGGATGAAACCATTACCTATACAACAAAGTATGAACTTTTTTATCCAATCGTTAAAAATTTGATTGAAAATGCCATTCAATATTCTCAATCTAATGGAACGATCACAATTGATTTTGGTTTCGCTGAAACATTTTATTTTGTGGTCAAGGATTCGGGAATCGGGATTAGCTTAAAAGACCAAGAACGAATTTTTGAACGCTTTTACCGTGTAGATAAAGCAAGAAGTCGACATTCTGGCGGAACTGGTTTAGGCTTATCAATCGTGCATAATTATTCCGAATTATTAGGCGGAACCGTTACGATCGATAGTCATTTAGGCTTAGGCTCAACTTTTATAGTAAAACTACCTAAAAACTGATTTTATCAAAAAGAGGCAGACGTTTTCACATCCTGCCTCTTTTTGATTCTTTAAGGAGAAAAAATTATTTAGTAGTGATGGTTCCTGTTACATCTCTTTCCACTTTCATCATGGTCATCGGTAAGTAGCCCAATTCTTTCACTACACCTTCTTGAACATCATCTGTTAGCATGAAATCTAAAAATGCTTTTACATCCTCATCTGGTTGGCCTTTTGTATACATATGTTCGTAAGACCAAATTTTCCAAGAATTATCTGCAACATTTTCTTCTGTAGGTTTTACATTATCAATGCTTAATGCCTCTGTTGATTCGTCCATATATGAGAAGGCAAGATAACTGATTGCCCCAGGTGTTTGAGACACAATTTGACGAACCGTACCTGAAGAGTCTTGTTCTTGAGATTGAACAGCTTTTGCACCATCCAGACCCCATTTTTCAAACGTTGCCCGCGTACCACTACCACTTGGACGATTGATAACAGCAATTTCTTGGTCTTTGCCGCCTAAATCTTTCCAATTTTTAGTTTTCCCAGAAAATATATCAATTAATTCTTGTTTACTAATATTCTTAACACCTACATCTTTGTTAACAACTGGTCCCATTCCGACAACAGCAACACGATGGTCAACGAGTTTTGAAGCATCTACTCCCGATTTTTCTTCGGCAAAAACATCAGAGTTTCCAATTGTTACAGCTCCGTCAGCAACTTGAGAAAGTCCAGTTCCGCTCCCTCCCCCCTGAACAGAGATTGTATAATTAGCATGCTCAGAAACAAATTGCTCTTTTGCTGCATCTACTAATGGTTGTAAGGCAGTTGAGCCAACTGCTACAATTTTAACCGGTTGATTACTATTACTTCCGCTGTCTTTAGCTTTATTACTACTCTCATCAGTTGCAGCTCCTTGATTGCCACAACCTGCGATTAAAAGTCCTACACTTAAAACAATTGTTGATAATAAACGTTTCTTCATTTTTACACGCCCTTTTCAATTAGTTACAAGATTAGTTTAACAGTAGAGTATTAATTCTGTTTCAACGTTCTGTAAATAATGAGTAAAGGAATGTAAAGGTTATGTTTGCCTCATTTTTATAGCGTTCAAATTGGGATTAGATTAAATGATCACTCGAAAATAAATGCAATCACTTCGATTGGATATACTTGCCAATTCGCTTCATTGCTTCTTTTAAGGTAGCTAAATCAGCAGCATAGCTGATTCGTACATACCCTTCAGCCTCTTGACCAAAAGCAATCCCTGGAATGATGGCGATTGCTTGTTGCTGAGCTAAATCTACACAGAATTTCATCGAATCTTGTAGATATCCTGCAGGAATTTTAGCAAAAATATAGAAGGCACCATTTGGTCTGGCAACTTCAAATCCAAAAGAGGTCATTTGCTCATAAACGAAATCTCGGCGTTCACGGTATTCTTCTTTCATCACTGCAGCATCATTCATTCCTTCAATCAATGCTCTGACAGCAGCTTTTTGAGATATAGTCGAAGCCGCTGTGACTAAATATTGGTGGACTTTGATGATTTGCGCAATCAAAATTTTCGGTCCAAAAATAAATCCGATTCGCCACCCCGTCATCGCATGTGATTTTGATAGTCCATTAATTAAAATGGTTTGGTCTGGAATAAATTCAGCAATCGATACATGTTGATCTTCATAAGTTAATTCACTATATATTTCGTCACTGATCACAAAAATTGGATAGTTTTTCAATACATCAGCGATGGCTTTGACTTCTTCACGAGTATACGTTACACCAGTCGGATTGCTTGGGTAATTTAGAATAATTGCTTTGACTTTATCTCCATGTTCTTTCATTGCACCTTCGATCATTTCAGGAGTCAATACAAAATCATTCGGTGTTGTATCGATATAAATTGGTTCTGCTTGTGCTAACGTGATTACGGGTTCATAGCCTGGATAGATTGGCGCTGGCATCAAGACTTTATCCCCGGGTTCCAAAATGGATAATAAACTTGCTGAAATAGCCTCTGTTGCTCCTACAGTGACTAAAACTTCAGACGCTGGTTGATAGCTGACACCATATTTTTCTTTCATAAAAAAAGTAGCTGCTTCACGAACATCCATCAACCCAGACATACCTGAATAATGCGAAAAATTTTTGTCAATCGCATCATGTGCTGCTGTTTTTACGTGTCCTGGGGTATTAAAATCCGGCTCACCTAACGTTAGCTTTATGATGCCCTCAATATCTGTTACTTGTTCGTCAAATTGTCTGATCGTTGAAACAGCAATTTTATAAACTTGCTTGTTAAATCTTTTCGTTAAATCCATGAAACCATCTCCTCATACCGTAATGGTTCGACCTTCAAATCAAATTTACATCAGTCGAAACGTTCGTGTGTTAATTGTACTTTCTTAATGGAATTATCATAGCATAATTTACCGTAAAATGAAATTTGTATTTCAAAACTCCGTATTTTCTTTTCAAATTCACAGATTAAACTTGCGAAACTAATGTTGCTTCTTTATAGTTAAAGAAAATGAAAGGAGCGAATTAAATGAAAGGTATCAGAAATATCACACCGTACGTTCCAGGAGAACAACCAAATTATCCAGATATGATCAAATTGAACACCAATGAAAATCCCTATCCGCCCTCACCCACTGTTGCTACAGTCTTGAAACATTTTGATGCTGAGCAACTAAAACGATACAGTTCCGTTGATAATCTCGCTTTAAAAACAGTATTAGGGGGTAAACACGGGTTATCTCCTGATCATTTTTTAATCGGTAATGGCTCTGATGAAGTGTTAGCTTTTTGTTTTCTTGCATTTTTTAGTAGTTCAGATCCTATTTTATTTCCAGATATCACTTACGGTTTTTATAAAGTTTGGGCTGAATTGTTTAAGATTCCATTTAAAGAATTACCGCTGAATAATGCTTTTGAAGTAAATTGCAACGATTATATACAATTAAACGGTGGCATAATCATCGCTAATCCCAATGCACCTACTGGGTTATTCAAACCATTGTCAGAAATTGAGAAGTTGTTACAAAAGAATCAAGACGTTATTGTGATCATTGATGAAGCCTATATTGATTTTGCGGATCAATCAGCTGTTTCACTTTTAGATAAATACCCCAATCTAATTATTATTAGAACGTTCTCTAAATCACGTTCTTTGGCTGGTTTAAGAATTGGTTATGCAATCGGTAATCCAGAGTATGTCAAAATTGTGGAAAGCATTAAATCTTCTTTTAATCCTTATTCTGTTGATATGTTGGCTGAAAATATAGCGGTTGCCGCTGTTTATGATGAGGAATATTATTTAGGAATAACGGCTGAAATTTGTAAAACCAGAGATTGGTTTTCTAAAAAAATTGAAGAAATAGGATTTCACTCTTTAGAGTCAAAAACCAATTTTCTCTTGCTCACACATCCAGAGTTGGTTATTGAAGAGCTTTATCATTATTTGGAAACGAAAGATGTTTTTGTTCGATATTTTCCAAAAATCGAACGATTGAGCAATTACTTACGAATTTCAATTGGAACGCAAGAAGATATGGAAATAGTGTATCAACTAATGGCCGATTATATATGGAAGAAAACAACATAATGGTGTATTAATCAACTGTTCATTTAAACTAAAAAATCACCCTTATTTAATAGGATGATTTTTTAGTTTAAATTGTATACGTCAGTTCAATTAAGACTCTAAAGTGATTTTCTTTTTAAAACAGCTGTTTTAATTCTTTTATAAAAAATTGTCCAATCGAACTAATTGCTTTATTTTTTTGGTATAAAACACAAATCTTGTTGTTGGTACTTTCTGCCAATGGAACTAATCGGATTTCTTTTTTGGTAAATCCAGTCACTACACCAGATCCAGATGCATAAGCATCAGTCTCTACTAGTAAATTCATTAAGGTTCCACGATCATTCGTATAAATCACCGTTTCTTGTTCCTGATTCTCAATCAAATCTTCTGAAAAATAGGCAAAATTGCTTCCTTCTTGTGTAAATCGAACTTGAGGATAGCAGCATAATTGGTCCAACTCGATTTCTTTTTGTTTTGCTAACGGATGGTTTTTGCCAAGAAAAATATGTGTTTTGAAGCTGCCTACGACATCAAATGTTAAATTTGCTTGCTCTAGATATCGCTCAATCCCCGTTTGATTTTGACTATTTAAATAAATAATACCAAGTTCACTATGATAACTTTTTACATCTTCGATTACTTTCAAGGTTGTTGTCTCGAATACACGAAAATTTTTATATTGGTCTTTGAATTGCTGAATGACTCTCCCCATTACTTCTCCTAAGAAATCATAATGCTGAGATGAGATCGAAAAACGTTCACTTTTGGTCACTTCTTGATAGCGATTTTCAATGATTTCCATTTGTGTCAAAATTTTTTCCGCATGTTCTAAAAAGGTCAACCCTTCATCTGTCAAAGAAGCTCCTTTGTTGGTACGGATAAATAGAGTTACTCCAATTTCTTCTTCTAATTCACGAATCCCATTCGAAAGACTAGGTTGTGTGATAAATAATTTTTTTGCCGCTTCTCGGAAACTACCGTTATTCGCAACAGCTACAACATATTTCATTTGTTGAATATTCATAGATGTTCTCCGCCTTATTCAGAAAAATAGATTTTACGTCCATTCAATGCTTGGACTGGACGATTATTAAACGGTAGCATACCTTCGCAGATTCGTTCAAAGAAATCTTGATCCATTTTTTGGATAGAATCGAAAACAAACCAATGAACAGGCCCTTTTGTTGGAGGTGTTGTTAGCGATCCTAAATAATGGAAATGCGACTTTTGTTCCGGTAAAAAAATAGAAGGATCAAACCATTGTTGATGGGTTTCAGAGTTCCATTTAAGTGTCGTTTGTTTTTTTGAGAACCTATTTTCATCTTCAGTGATCGTAAATAAACAACCTACAACCAAATTATCACCAGAGTTATTCATATGAACTAGATGAAATTCCAACGGTGCATGTTCACCATCAAAGGTATGCTCACTCGGTGTGTGAAAATGAATATCGGTCAAATAATATTTTTCATCTTCAAAAATCACGTAACTTTCTGTATTCGGTGGAACAAAGTGAAAGGTATTTTTAAATTCTTTTTCTGTAAATTCTTCTGTTTTATAACAAAAATCGATGGCTCTACTAGCTGACGCCCCGTTGGTTACGTTTTTGGATAAATCAACTGGCGATTGATAAGGATATTTAGCACCTGTTGAAAACCAATCGCAAAGTGTATGCCAATGCTCCGGTCCAACATCGCCTTTGTATCCCCATTCTACGTCCATATTTCGAATTTTTTTCATCAAACCCCACCTTCAGATTTTATCATTTGACTAACTGTATCCTAAAAAATATGAACAGTCAATTTTCAATAGCTGTTTTGCTATTTTTGTACTCAAAGTATATCATATTTGATGAATAATTCGGTCAAGAAAAAGCATAACCTTTGAATACGTAATCAAAAATCATGCTTCTTATATTATTCCTATTTATTTAACCAATTTTCCGGATCTTGTTTCCACTCTTTTAATAATGCTACATCGTTTTTTTCAATATAGTCTGATTCTAACGCCGCATCGATCAAAGTTGAATAATTTGTTAGTGTTATTAAATCCATTTTTCGATGAGCAAAATTTTCTTTTCCTTTTGGTAATTCATACGTAAAGATAGCCGCCACACCTAAAACATCTGCCCCTTCACGTTCCGCCGCATCTGCCGCTTCTAAGACACTTCCGCCAGTTGAAATCAAATCTTCAATCACAACCATTTTTTGTCCTTTAAAAATTCGGCCTTCAATTTGATTGCCTTTCCCATGCTCTTTCGCTTTACTTCGAACATAAACCATAGGTAAATCTAAGATGTCTGCTACCCAAGCAGCATGAGGAATCCCAGCTGTTGCAGTGCCAGCAATAACCTGGACATCAGGGTATTCTTTTTTGATTTTTTCTGCTAATCCTTTGGCAATATCTTTACGAACAATCGGATAGCTCATTGTAATCCGATTATCACAATAAATTGGGCTTTTGATTCCACTTGCCCATGTAAATGGTTCATTCGGACTTAAAAATACTGCTTCAATTTCTAATAAATCTTTCGCAATTTTTTTGGCTAATTCTGTCATTATCTTGCTCCATTCCACTCATTTTTTATTGATTGATAGGCTTCATATGGATTTTCAGCTTGTGTAATTGGTCGACCAACTACAATATAAGTTGAACCAATTTTTTTTGCCGCGATTGGTGTCACTACGCGCTGTTGATCTCCAACTTCACTGCCGCTTGGACGTATACCTGGTGTTAAGCAAACAAACGTTTCACTTGTCGCCTGATGAATGTCTTGTGCTTCTAATGCAGAACAAACCACACCGTCTAGTCCAGCTTTTTCCGTACATTTTGCATAATGCAACACGCTGTCTTTCAGAGGTACTTCGATCAATTGGTCTTCTTGCATTTCTTTTTCACTCGTTGAGGTGAGCTGGGTTACAGCAATCAAGATTGGCACTTTCGCTCCAGCTTTCGTCCCTTTTTTTAGTCCTGCTTTAGCGGCTTCCATCATCTTGACACCACCAGCAGCATGAACGTTTGTGATATCAACACCCAGTTTTGCTAAACCAATCATTGATTTCTCAACGGTGTTAGGGATATCGTGTAACTTTAAATCAAGAAAAACAGAATGACCTAGCCCTTTCAACCAGCGGACGATTTCAGGTCCTTCTTGATAAAACAGTTCCATCCCTATCTTAACGAATAACGATTCTTCTTTGGGGAAATTGTCTAAAAACGCTTCTACTTCTGCTTTTGATGGGAAATCTAGTGCGATAATCGGTCGTTGACTCATCGATTTTTCCCCTCTCTAACTTCTTTTATTAGTTGTTCCAATGATTCGATGCCAAGTTCTGCCATTCTACTAGGTAAAGCATCAATCAATTTCGGACAGATATATGGATCGGTAAAATTAGCAGTTCCAACGGCTACCGCACTTGCTCCAGCCATAAACATCTCTAAGACATCATCCACTGTTTGGACTCCGCCCATGCCGATAATTGGTAAACTAGAAATTTGTGAAACCTGATGAATCAAACGAATGGCTACAGGTTTGATTGCTGGTCCCGATAATCCTCCTGTTTGATTCGCTAAAATCGGACGACGGGTCTTTAGATCGATCCGCATGCCTAAAAGTGTATTGATCATCGAAAAACCATCTGCACCTCCAGCTTCTATTGCTTTAGCTACAGGCACAATATCTGTCACGTTCGGGGAAAGTTTTACGTAAATCGGAACTTTTGCTACTTTTTTGACAGCTTGAGTTAGTTGAAATGCCACTTCTGGATCAGTTCCAAAGGCAATCCCACCGTGTTTTACATTTGGACATGAAATATTTAGTTCTATTGCTTTGACATTTGGTGCGTCACCGATTTTAGTACACACTTCAACATAGTCTTCTTCACAAGCTCCCGCAACATTGGCAATGATTGGTATATCATACGCTTCTAATGCCGGCAGTTTCGTATTCATGACTACATCTAAACCAGGATTTTGTAGGCCTATCGCATTTAACATTCCGCTAGGTGTTTCAGCTACTCTTGGCGTAGCATTTCCAAAACGTGCTTGTGGCGTTGTCGCTTTGATCATGATGGAGCCAAGTTTGCCTAGATCATAGTATTTAGCATATTCTTCACCAAACCCAAAACAACCACTAGCAGGAATGATTGGATTTTTAAGTTCTAACCCAGGAATACTGATTGCTAACGAATTATTCATCATAAAACCACCTCGCTAGCTCTAAAAATCGGCCCTTCATCACAAACTTTGACGCTTTTTGTCCCTGTTTCATCATCTGGCACGTGACAAACACAGGCATAACAAGCTCCCATACCACAGGCCATTCGTTGCTCTAAAGAGAGAAAAACATTTGGATTATCGGAAAAAACTTGTGCCACCATTTTTAACATGCCATTGGCACCACAAGCATAAACAGCATCTGGTTGCTCTTTTTCAACTGCATCTAACAACAAATTACCAACATTTCCTTGAACACCGAACGAACCGTCGTCAGTCGCAAAACGTGAATCACCTAGAGCGATAAATTCATCCTGAAAGTAAGCAACCTCTTTAGAGGCATAACCAAGAAAATGTACAACGTCAACCCCTCTTTGCTTCAATTGTTTTGACAGCTCATACATCGGTGGAATACCGATCCCACCACCAATTACATAGGCTTTTTGACCTACCGTTAAACAGTCAACATCGAAGCCATTTCCCAAAGGACCCATCACATCTAGAGAATCGCCTGATGTGAGTTCAGAAAAAATTTTAGTCCCATCCCCTTCAGTTCTGTAGATGATTGTACAAGTTTTCGCTTTTTTATCAATTTGGTTGAGGCTGATTGGTCTTCTTAAAAGCATATCTGCTCTAGGGACTTTTATATGGATAAACTGCCCAGGTTTTTCCATTTCATTGACTAAATCACCCGTCAATGTCATTTGGAAAATTCTAGGTGCTAATTGTTTTTGAGAGAGGATGGTCATTATTTCCTGTTTCATTTATGATACTCCTTTACAACTTTTTATTGTACTAGAATAGGTTAGGATGTGACTCACAACGTGATGACCCAACCTCAAGAAATTAGATTGATTTAGTTGAAAATGCTCGTGATTCTAAGACTTTTAAAATGGCTTCTGCCGTATCAAGAGAGGTGAAAAGTGGAACCCCGTGTTCTACCGCTTCTCGACGAATCAAAAATCCATCTTGATTTAGATCGGAGCGATTTTTATCCATCGTATTAACAACTACTTGTGCTTCACCATTACGAATCAAGTCAAGAACTGTCTCTCCCCCTTGATTTATTTTAAGAACCGTTTTCACTAGTAGGCCATATTCCGCAAAAAATTCTGCCGTCCCTTTGGTTGCAATCAAGCTATAACCAATCTCATTGAAACGCTTTGCTAATGCCAATGATTCTTCTTTCGTTTCATCCGCTATAGTAAATAATACAGCTCCAAAACTTGGCAAGTGAAGTCCAGAAGCCTCAAAAGCTTTATATAATGCTTTTTCTAAACTGTAATCTGATCCCATCACTTCGCCCGTTGATTTCATTTCAGGTCCTAAGTACGTGTCTACTTTTTGAAGTTTCGTAAAAGAAAATACGGGCGCTTTAATGTGTACTTGTTGGCTTTCAGGATATAAACCATCTTTATAGCCTAAATCTGTTAGTTTTTCACCAAGAATTACTTTTGTTGCAACTTGAGCCATCGGAATTCCAGTAATTTTGCTTAAGAATGGCGCTGTTCGACTAGCTCGAGGGTTGACTTCAATTACGTAAACTTTTTCTTCATGAATAACGAATTGACTATTCATCATACCGACACAATTTAGTCCAATTGCTAATTTTCTTGTGTAATCAGAAATTGTTTGTTGAATTTCTTTGGATAAAGTTTGCGGAGGATAGACTGCCATAGAATCACCGGAATGAACTCCTGCGCGCTCTATATGTTCCATTATTCCTGGAATCAACACTGTTTGACCATCACAAATTGCATCAACTTCGCATTCTTTACCTATTAAATAACTATCGACTAATACTGGATGTTCCGGAGAAGCTTTTACAGCATTGCTCATGTAATCTTCTAAATCAGTTTGATTCTCAACAATCTCCATCGCCCGACCACCAAGAACATAACTTGGGCGAACTAAAACAGGATAACCAATTTTATTGGCCACTGCCACCGCCTCTGCAGCACTGGTCGCAGTATCACCAGGCGGTTGCGGAATATCTAGTTCTTGTAATGCTTGTTCAAACAAATCACGATTTTCAGCTCGATCTAGATCATCTATTGATGTTCCAAGAATCTTCACCCCTTGTCTTACTAGAGGTTCCGCTAGGTTGATTGCGGTTTGGCCGCCGAACTGAACAATAACACCCATTGGTTGCTCTAGTTCGATTACATTCATCACATCTTCTAGTGTTAATGGCTCAAAATAAAGTTTATCTGAAATTGAGAAATCTGTTGAAACAGTTTCAGGATTACTATTCATAATAATTGCTTCAAAGCCTGCTTCCTGAATCGCTTTTACAGAGTGAACCGTTGCATAGTCAAACTCTACTCCTTGACCAATTCTGATAGGACCTGAACCCAGAACTAATACAGAAGGTTTTTCAGAGGGAATACTTTCATTTTCAGATTCATAAGTGCTGTAAAAGTAAGGCGTTTGAGATTCAAACTCTGCAGCACAAGTATCGACCATTTTATAAATAGGGAGAATCTTTTGTTCATGACGAAACTTCCTAACGGTCTGTTCTGTGACTTCCCATAATTCAGCAATTTTTCGATCGGTAAAACCATTTTGTTTTGCTTCTTTCAAACGTTCGACATCGTTGATATTCTCTTGCAATGCCGTTTCTAATTCAAAAATGTGCAGCAGTTTATCTAAGAAGAATAAATCAATCTTGGTAAGCATGGCCAGATCCTCAATCGTAAATCCTCTTCGAATAGCTTCTGATAGGTAGAATAATCGGTCATCTTGAGCTTTCACAATTTTTTCAGTCAATAGCTCATCGCTAACGTTTTCGATTTCTGTTAATTCGTTATGGTATGCGCCGATTTCAAGCGATCGAACCGCTTTTAATAACGACTCTTCGATGTTTCGTCCTATCGCCATCACTTCTCCAGTCGCCTTCATTTGTGTTCCTAAGCGCCGTTCCCCTTTTTCAAATTTGTCAAAGGGCCAACGAGGAATCTTTGCGACAACGTAATCCAACGCTGGTTCAAATTCAGCATAAGTTGTTTCTGTAACTGGATTTTTCATTTCATCTAAAGTTAAGCCTACAGCGATTTTCGCAGCTAGTTTCGCAATTGGGTACCCGGTTGCTTTACTAGCTAAGGCTGAGGACCGAGAAACACGAGGATTTACTTCAATCACATAATAGTTGAAACTGTGAGGGTCTAACGCTAATTGAACATTGCAGCCTCCTTCTATTTTCAAAGCTCTAATGATTTTAAGGGATGCATCACGGAGCATTTGATATTCATAATCAGATAAGGTTTGGCTTGGTGCAAAAACGATTGAGTCTCCTGTATGGATTCCAACTGGATCGAAGTTTTCCATGTTACACACAACAATCGCATTATCCGCTGAATCGCGCATTACTTCATATTCAATTTCCTTAAAACCGGCGATACTTTTTTCAATCAAGCATTGTGTTGCAGGAGATAATTTCAGACCATTTTCAGCAATGATCCGCAATTCTTCTTCGTTATCACACATTCCACCGCCAGTTCCACCTAAAGTGAATGCAGGACGTACGATAATTGGATAGCCAATTGTATTAGCAAATGCTACTGCTTGTTCAACAGTATTGACAATTTCACTTTCAGGAATAGGTTGATTTAACTCTTCCATCAGTTGCTTAAATAGATCGCGGTCTTCGGCTTGGTCGATTGCCTCTAATTTTGTTCCTAATAATTCCACTTTCAGTTCGTCTAAAATACCAGAAGCCGCTAGTTCCATTGCCATATTCAGACCCGTTTGTCCACCTAAAGTAGGCAATAATGCATCTGGACGTTCTTTTCTCAAAATTCGTGAGACAAATTCTAATGTGATAGGTTCGATATAAACGTGATCCGCAATTTCTTTGTCCGTCATAATGGTCGCTGGATTTGAATTGACCAAAACGACTTCGTATCCTTCTTCTTTTAAAGCAAGACATGCCTGTGTGCCGGCATAATCAAATTCTGCGGCTTGGCCGATAATAATTGGCCCCGAACCAATAACCATGATTTTTTTGATATCTGATCTTTTTGGCATTAGTCTTGCTCCTTCCATGCATCCATTAATTCCATAAATTCGTCAAATAAATGAAGCCCGTCATGAGGTCCTGGAGCCGCATCTGGATGATATTGCACTGTGAAGGCTGGGTATTGGCGATGTCTGACTCCTTCAACAGAACCATCATTTACTTCAACGTGAGTAATGAATAATTTTTCAGGATCAACGGTTGTTTCATCTACTGCATAACCGTGATTTTGAGAAGTAAAGTCGATTCTTCCTGTTGCAATTTCTTTAACTGGATGGTTTAATCCTCGATGACCAAATTTCATCTTGTAGGTATCGGCTCCGTTCGCTAAGGCAAACAGCTGATGACCTAGACAAATGCCAAAAATCGGTACTTTCCCTTGAATCGCTTGAATCATCTCAAGTGCTTCTGGTACATCTTTTGGATCTCCAGGCCCATTTGTCAGCATGACACCATCTGGTGAAAGCTCTAAAATTGTTTCAGCAGTGGTATTATACGGTAAAACAGTTAAGTTGCACTGACGTTTGGATAACTCACGTAATATACTATGTTTTAACCCAAAATCAACCACGACAACATTTCGACCGATACCTGGACTTGGATATGGTTTTGTTGTAGATACTTGAGCGACTTGATTCTTTGGTAAAACCGTTGCCTTTAACTGATCAAATTCATGTGTCAAGTCGTCATCTGCATCAACAAAAGCAGCTTTCATTGTCCCGACTAAGCGAAGTTTTCGTGTTAGAGCGCGAGTATCAATTCCAGAAATCCCAGGAATTCCTTTTCTTTTTAAAAATTCATCCAATGTCATTTGAGCACGCCAATTTGAAGCAAGTCTTGCATGTTCTTTAACGACTACTCCTTTACATGTTGGCGAAATCGATTCATAATCATCACGATTAACACCATAATTTCCAACCATCGGATAGGTAAATGTAATAATTTGACCATTGAAACTTTGATCAGTGATTGTTTCTTGATAGCCTGTCATGCTTGTTGTAAATACAACTTCGCCAACAACATTAACAGCTGCACCAAACGCTTTTCCTTCAAAAACAGTTCCGTCTTCTAGTATCAATAGTCGTTTCAAATTTATGCATCTCCCTTAGACCAAGCTGATTGTCCATCAACAAAGGTCATTAATGTGTTCCCTTTTACTTTCCAGCCAACAAATGGAGTATTGATTCCCATTGACTCAAAATCTTTATCATCAATTGCTTCTTCCAACTCTAAATCGAAAACGGCAATGTCTGCTTGAGCACCTATTGTGAGTGTCCCTGCGTCTATACCGAAAATTTCAGCAGGCTTGGTTGCCATCCAGTTGATCACTTGTTCTAAGGTAAATTTTCCTGTTTCAACAAAGTGGGTATAAATTAATTGAAATGCAGTCTCACTTCCAACGATTCCAAATGGTGCTTTTAGAAACGTTTGATTTTTTTCTTCTAAGCCATGGGGTGCGTGGTCTGTTGCAATGCAGTCAATCGTGCCATCCAATAATCCTTCGATTAAAACATCTCGATCTGAGATTGCTCTAAGTGGCGGATTCATTTTCCAAAAACCATTGTCTTCTGGGATATCTTCATCGACTAAAATCAAATGGTGCGGAGCAACTTCTGCTGTTACGTGAATTCCAGCTCGCTTTGCATCGCGGATTACCCGAACACTTTCTTGTGTAGAGACGTGACAGACATGGTAGTGAACTCCTGTTTCTCCTGCTAAAACGACGTCTCGAGCAATCTGTGAAGCTTCAGTAGAGCTTAAAATCCCAGGTAACCCCAGTTTTTTTGAGATTTCGCCTTCGTGCATTACCCCACCAAAAAGAAGTGATTCATCTTCTGTATGAGCCACGATCGCCATATCGTTCGCTGCCGCTTCTTTCATTGCAAGATACATTGTCCCAGCTGTTTGTACCCCTACGCCATCATTTGTAAATGCAAAAGCTCCAACTTCTTTTAACGCTTTTTGATCAGTCAATATTTCGCTGCGTAATTCTTCTGTAATGGGTGCATACTGTAGAACTTTTACTACCGCATTTTCTTCAATGATTTTGTATACATCTTTTAATTTTTCCGCAGTATCAGGGACAGGATTTAAGTTAGGCATCGCACAAACGGTTGTATATCCACCTCTTGCAGCTGATTTACTACCTGTTTCGATTGTTTCTTTGTACGTAAAGCCCGGCTCTCTTAGATGCACATGTACATCCACTAATCCAGGTGTCATCAACTGTCCTTTAGCATCATAAACTTTTTCAAAGGTACTTTCTTCAAAAGATGTTCCGATTGCTTTGATCTTGCCATCTTCGATCCAAATTTCTGCTGGTATCAATTGATTGTCTTTCTTTACGATTCTGCCATTTTTGATAAGTGTTTTCATTTTGTTCACCTATGCCTTTCCGTGTAATACTGCCTCTAAAATTGCCATTCTCATATAAACGCCGTTACTCATCTGCTGGATGATTCTGGATTGAATTCCTTCAACTAAAGAATCTGCAAGCTCTACGTCACGATTGACAGGCGCTGGATGCATGATAACCGCATGTTTTTGTAATTGTTTTGCTCGTTCAACCGTTAAACCGTATTGCTGATGATACTCCTCTTTCGAAAACAGTTCCGATCCATCATGACGCTCATGTTGTACTCTAAGTAGCATCATAACATCTACTGTTTCGATCACTTCATCTAATGGCATATAATGTCCATACGCTTCAAATTGCTTATCGTACCACTCTTCTGGCCCTGAGAAAAAGATTGTTGCTCCTAATCGTTTTAGCATCTGCATGTTGGATTTTGCAACTCGGGAATGAGTGATATCGCCCACGATTACGATTTTTAATCCTTCAAAGTGTTTAAATTCTTCATAAATTGTCATTAAATCTAGTAGACATTGAGTAGGATGCTGTCCACTACCATCTCCACCATTGATAATGGAACACTGGATTGTTTTACTTTGGATCAGTTCATCGTAATAATTTTCTTCCCCGTGACGAATGACTGCCACATCCACTCCGATTGCCGACATAGTCAGCACTGTATCATAAAGCGTCTCACCTTTTTTTACCGAGCTCATACTTTCTTCGAACTCGATGACTTCGATGCCTAATTTTTTCTCTGCAACATCGAAGCTCTTGTGCGTCCGTGTACTATTTTCAAAGAATAAATTTGTCGCAAAATATTGTTTTTTCTCCGGTTGCCAAGTCGCTCCTTGTTTAAACTCTTGCGCACGGTGAATCAAGCCCATTACTTCCTGATCACTTAATGCTTCTACTGTTAAAAGATGTTTTAAACTGATACGTTCAGATGTGATGATCATTCGTTTTCCTCCTTATTAACAAAGCTGAAAGAGCTTGGTTAGACAGATTTTTCTTCGCTACGTGCTGTTTCAGGTAAAATCAAGTTCAAAATAATGCCTAAAACTGTTGCTAAAGCCATTGATGATAACTCAAAAGTATCCAATTTAAAGACTAAACCTCCGATACCGATAACTAGAATCACTGAGGCAATCAGTAAATTCTTTTTCTTATCAAAATTAATTTGATTATCAATCAAGATTTTCAACCCACTAGCAGCAATAACTCCGAATAAAACAAAGCTGATTCCTGAAATGACTGGACCGGGGATACTTAAAATGATTGCACTTAATTTCCCTACAAAACCAAGCCCAACAGCGAAGACTGCGGCACCTGCAATAACGAACACACTGTGTACTCGCGTAATGGCTAACACTCCGATGTTTTCTCCATAACTTGTGACTGGAGGTCCGCCAACTAAACCAGCAACGATTTGAGCAGCACCATCACCCATCAAGGTTTTTGATAAACCTGGATCTTGGAAAAAATTCCGTTTAGTCAGTTTGTTTAAAACCATTAAATGTCCGATATGCTCTGTCATCGTAACAAAGGCGATGGGTGCCATTGTTGTGATTGCGTTTAAATGTAGTTTTGGTTGATATTGAACAAAAGGGACTTCAAAATTGGGCATAGCAACCCATGCTGCATTTTTAATTGGTTCGACATCTACGATACCGAACAATAACGCAACGAGGTAGCCACTTACGATGCCAAGTAAAATGGGAATCAACCCCAGAAATCCTTTGAAAAACATGTTATAGAAAATTGTTAAACCAAGTGTGATCAATGCGACTGCGATGAATTTAAAATCATATTCGCCTTTGTTAAACATCGCATTATTTGCAGCATTCGAGGCAAGCCCTAATCCGATGACCATCACGACTGGACCGACTACAATTGGTGGTAAAATTTTGTCCAGCCAAGCTGATCCGATTTTACTGATTATAATAGAAACGATTAGGTACACTAATCCTGTTGTGATAGCCCCTTGTGCGATTGCTGGGTAGCCATCGCTTTTCATCAGCATCTGCATAGCTGCGATAAACGCAAAGCTACTTCCTAAATAAGCAGGAATTTTTCCTTTTGTTACGAATAAATAGACTATTGTTCCAAGTCCTGAACTTACTAACGCAATTCCCGGATCGATTCCTACTAATATTGGCACTAAAACTGTTGCACCAAACATTGTGAATAAATGCTGTAAACTTAAACCGACCCAATGTGTTGCCTTTGGTCTATCATGAATATCTAAAACTGCTTCATCATTACGAAATTCTTTTTCTGTCATCTTAACCTACCCTATCTTTGCTATTGTATTTGACTACTCTTCTGTGCTTGCGATCAGAATTCGATCTGCGCCATCTTTTTCTTCTACTTCAACAATGATTTCTTCTGCCATTGAAGTTGGTATATTTTTCCCAACATAATCTGCTCGAATTGGAAGTTCTCTATGCCCTCTATCCACTAGGACTGCCAATGAAATCTTTCTTGGTCGACCAAGATCCATCACTGCATCCATCGCTGCTCGAATCGTCCGACCAGTAAAGAGTACATCATCGATCAAAATCACTTCTTTCCCTTCTAATGAAACTGGAATATCAGACGAGTGTAGTTCTGGTTCTTCTAATGAACGTTCTTTCATAGATTGTCCGTCCATATCGTCGCGATACAAGGTAATATCCAATTCACCTACTGGAACTTCAGTGTGCTCCAATTGCTTCAAGCGTTCAGCTATTCTTTGAGCGATATAAATACCACGTGTTTTGATGCCCACCAATACGATATCTTGGATTCCTTTGTTTCTTTCGATAATTTCATAAGTGATTCTTGTTAACGCTCGTTTCATCGTTACTGCATCAACGACTTCTTTTCCTTGCATTTTTTCTCCTCCTAAAAATATAGTTTTTACCGATGCCTTATGAGCTTCCTGTTTCAGTGTAAAGGCGTTACACTTGCTCTTTTTCATGTGTGTCTGTTTTTCCTAATTTTAAGTAGTTGAGGATATTTGGGAATGCAGTACTTATGGTAGCTTCGCTCACTTCGTTCGCCAAGTACTGTTCGTCATCTGTTCTGCAAAGCAGTCGCAATGATTCACAGCAATTCACACCAAACAAAAAATCCTCCCACCCGCGTTCGGATAGGAGGATTGAATTATCTATACAAAGATACCATTCAATTCACACAGATTTTTTCTAAGCGCACCTAGAAAATTGTTCTGCATGTCTCCTTCTTAGCCTCACGGGACTACTCTTAAAGGATTACTTATTTAATTTTCTTTCTAAAACAGTGTACCTTTTCTTTTAAAATAAATCAATCATTATTTCTTAATTGGTCTAAAGTTTTTTCGAAAAGTTCAGGTAAAGGTGCTTCAAAGACCATCATTTGGCCAGTTGTAGGATGTTTGAACCCTAATACTTCAGCATGTAAAAATTGTCCATTGCCTTTTAACGTTTTTCTTGGACCGTATAATGGATCACCAGCCACTGGATAGCCGATGTATTTCATATGCACACGAATTTGATGTGTGCGTCCAGTTTCTAATTGTAGTTGAAGTAACGTAAAACCTTCAAACCGTTCTAAGACTTCAAAATGTGTCACCGCAGGTTTTCCGCCTTCTATAACAGCTTGCATCTTCCGATCATTTTTTGAACGACCGATTGGGGCATTGATTTCACCTTTATCATGTGATATTTCACCATGAACCAAGGCAATATATTTTCTAAGTGACGTTTTATCCTTTAGTTGTTCTGCTAAAGCAATATGTGCTTTATCATTTTTGGCAACCATCAATAAGCCTGAGGTGTCTTTATCGATACGGTGAACAATACCAGGACGAATGATTCCATTGATTGAAGACAAGTCCTTTATGTGGTATAACAAAGCATTTACAAGCGTCCCATTCTGATGTCCTGCCGATGGGTGAACGACCATCCCTTGTGGTTTATTAACGACTAATACATCATCATCTTCATACACGATTTCAATTGGAATATTTTCTGCAACAACATCAAGTTCTTCTGGTTCAGGCACATTGATACTGATCTCGTCGTTTTCTTTTACTTTGTAATTTGAGCGAGTAATATCACCATTGACGGTTATATTTTGGTCTTTTAACCACTGCTGAATTTGCGAACGGGAGTGATTTTTCAATAAATCACTTAGAACTTTATCGATCCGTCCTTTTTCTTGTTTTATTTTTACATTAATTTGTTCCATTTTTTCCATCCTTCGCTGCTTTTTCGTCTAAAACCAAATAAATAAAAATACATATCACGCCAACTACTAGCGCAGAGTCAGCAACATTGAATATAGGAAAGCTAATAAATTCTGTTTGGAACATATCAACAACAAAACCTAGACGAATGCGATCGATAAAATTACCGATAGCGCCCGCTAAGACTAAACTCAAACCGACTGTAAACCATTTACTTCCATTAATATTTTTTACTAAGATATACAACACTACGGCTACCACAATTACCGTAACAATATAGAAAAACCACATTTTCCCTTCTAAAAGGCTCCAAGCGGCACCTGTATTTCGAAGGTAAGTAAACGATAATACCCCTGGGATAAACTCTTTTGTTTCGCCCAATGGAATATTGGCTACCGTTAAATATTTGACCCACTGATCTAAACCGACCAATACTGCACTGATAATTAAATAAACTGCTAACAACGGCTTTCATTCCTTCTCTAAATTATTATATAGGTCTCTTGGACGGATAATACCAAGCAAACTGCCATTTGGATTGCCATCTTTAGTAATCAAGATGGCTTCTAATCTGATTTGACTCACAAACATTTCTTCAACTTGAAACACCGTTGTTTCTTTACTGACAAATTGGTAATTGTTCTCTTTATAATTACTTACCAAAAGTTCAGAAGCGTTTCTTCCTTCTAATTGGATATCTCCTTTTGAACTTTCGATCGCTAACCAAATTCCTAATCCTCGAACAGTTATCAACCCTTTAAATATCCCACTGTCATAGATTGGAAATTGCGAATACTGTTTACGAGCTACTATTGATAAAATTTCTTTAACCGAAATAGTTAAATCGAATCCAGTTACCTTTTTTGCAAAACGTGGTAAAACTTTTTCAGGACTAAGCAGAGATTTCTCAATTTCCAGCATGCGATTAACTGCCCATTCATTCGGTTCGGCTATTACAAAATCAGTTGAAATCTGTTCATGAACAATCGCATTTCGCAGTTGAGCCATCTGCAATAAATCATCTTGAAAAAGCGGGACTTGACTGTCTTTTTTTCTTGATAGTCTGCGAACCATTTCGCTGAAGCCCATATTTGTTGGATTATTTAATTGTTCACGAAACCACTTTTCAATGCGGTTAAAACTGCTTAAAAACTCTTCAGCTCTATCGCCCATCATATTTTCTCCTTGATTACATATGCTTTATTTAATATTGACAATACAAAAATAAAATACACCACAAGTAACAGTATGATTCCAACGATGTTTAAATGTAGCACTGGAACCAATAACATGCCAGTGAAGAGTATAACATAAATTGAGATCAGTGTTGGGTTCATCGTAACTTCTAACTCTACTGTCTGACCTAAATCTCGCACCGTTATGGGGGTACTTTTCATAAAGAAAAAAGCAGCCTGAATTGTGCATTCCATTTCATTTGTTTCAACTTGTTTTGTTTCGTTATGGCTTAAATAAAACCATTTTATGTCATTTCTTCTTATCTCGATTGGACTGCCCATCCCATAAAATCCGGTATTTCTAGTACAACGAATATTCATGTTGATTCCTCCTCGAGCTTTAGTTTAAAGTATATAACAAAAATCCGCGTACTGGAAGAAGGAAGTTGATTTTATGAGAATTAAATAGAAAGGCTTTGCAACCAAACCAATTGATTTACTGCTTTTATTATAAAAATCAATTCAACATTTTGAACAGTTTTTACATGTGTTTTCCCATAATCCGTCGACTTTCCCGAACATTATTCAAATAAAACAAGCTCTTCGATGTGTTATCTCACAATATACTGTATCTTTTAAACCATTTCCGTCACAAAGATGACTTTTTTGCAAAAGATTGACGGCTTCCTTTTTTCACTTTATAATGATGAAAGACTTTAGAAAATAAAGGAGCGTGATTTGAATGGAAAAAGGGTTCGTCAAGTGGTTCGATAATAGAAAAGGTTATGGTTTTATTGGTTACAATGAAGACGAGGAAATCTTTGTTCATTTCACAGCAATCGAAGAAGATGGCTTTAAGTCTTTAGAAGAAAATCAAGCTGTTGAATTTGAAGTAATGGAAGGTACACGTGGCTTGCAAGCCGCTCATGTGAAGAAAATATAGAAAAAACAGCACTCTGCTAAGCAGAATGCTGTTTTTTAATAGTGTTTACTAATAGTTAAATCTGGATCCTCAATAATTTGTGCCTTAAACAACGTTTGGTTCTTGATAGCTTCTATAAAAGTTGTCTTATTTTTTTTTGTCATAATAAACATCTGTGTCTCTTCTTTAAACCCAGGAGCTTTTATTTCAATACATTTAGATCCCACTCGAATTATTTCAATTGCTGATAATGTTATTTTTTTACGTCTTACTGGTAAGATTGCATGAATGATCAAGTACTCGTCTTCTACAATAAAATAACGATTATGCCCCAGTAATACAAAGAAAAAGAAAATACCTAACACAACGTTACTAATCAAATAAGGACGAGTGTGTTCCAATGTCAAAATCAAACTTAAAAATAAAATGCCAAATGTACAGGACCAATAAATTATCGCTGATGATAATTCTGGTTGCCAATGATAGACTCTTTTCTTCATGTAGCGACCCCTTAATAGAAATTCAGTATGTTATAATAGTACCACATTTCAACTTTTAACAAAAAGAAAATAAGGAGACTTTTATGTTACGAATATATGTCGATGCTGCAACAAAAGGAAATCCAGGTCCTAGTGGTGGCGGTATCGTTATTGTAGGTGATGCACTACACGAGCAAATCCACACCTTTCTTGGAGAGTGTTCCAACCATGAAGCTGAATTTAAAGTTTTTATTAACGCTCTACAATTGATCATCGAAAAAAGGCAAAACAATCAAACTGTGTTGATCCATTCCGATAGTAAAATCGTTGTACAAACGATTGAAAAAAAACATGCTAAAAACCCATTATTCCAACCTTATCTACATACTTTTCAAGAATTGGAAAGTCAGTTCCCGCTATTATTGGTAAAATGGCTACCTGAAAGCCAAAATAAAGGTGCAGATACTCTAGCAAAACAGGCGCTACAAAAATACTCGTAAAATTTTAGAAAAACACATTATTTTACGTAGTTAAATCAGCCATTCTTCCATTTGTTACTTGAAGAATCGACAATGGAGACAACTCTATCTGCAACCCTCTTTTACCAGCCGATATTATAATCGTGTCAAAGTGATTAGCTTCTTCAGCCAGATAAGTTGGAAACAGTTTTTTCATTCCAATTGGAGAACAGCCACCTCTAATATAGCCGGTTGTTTCTTCTAAATCTTTTAAATGTAACATATCTACTTTTTTATTGCCGCTTGCAGTTGCTAATTTTTTTAAATCTAATTCTTTATTACCTGGAATTACAGCTACAACAGGCCCCGTTTTATTTCCTATAGTGACCAATGTTTTAAAGATTTTTCCATCTTCTATTCCTATTTTTTTGGCAACACTATCCGCACTTAAATGGTCTTCACTCCATTCAAACTCATATTCGTTGTATGTAAGTTTATGTTGTTCGACAATTCTCATTGCATTTGTCTTTTGTATTTTCTTTTTCTTAGCCATCTTTGTTCACCTCAAGATTAAGTTTATCAAAGAAATCCATGGATGCAAGAAAAAAAGACTAGTTAGAAATGAGCACTCTCGTTTCCAACTAGTCTTTTGATTATAATGCTAACGTTTTTAGCACTTCACGAAGTTCTTCCACTGGAACTTGACCTGGAGCGGATGCCTTTTTAGCGGCTCCAAAAGTCATTGCGGAACCAAAAGTCTCTCCACACATCCGACTAACCATTCCTAATTGTCCCATAGACATGGTAACGATTGGTCGATCCGCATGTACCGACTTCATTTCGTTTGTAGCTGCCAAAAGAGTCAATACATCATCTGACGATTGTGGCATTACAGCGATTTTACAGATATCAGCATTTTTTTCTTGCATGCGACATAATCTTGAAACGATTTCTTCTTTAGTAGGTGTCTTATCAAAATCATGATTACACATCACGATTTTAATGTTTTTTTCGTGCGCTGCTTTGATCGTTTCTTGAACATATGTTTCATCCATAAACAATTCAACATCCAATAAATCAATAATACCATTTTCAATAACTGTTTTGTACAAACCAAAATATTGTTCATCTGAAAATGCAATTTCTCCGCCTTCTTGTTTTGTTCGGAACGTGAAAAGTACGGGTTTATCTGTTAAGATTTCTGCGATTTTTTTTGACATATTAGCAGCTGCTTGAAAATCAGCTACTTGATCAAAAAAATCAACACGCCACTCGACTAAATCGCAATCGATTGTTACTAAATGTTTGGCTTCTTCAATTAGTTCTACTTCATTTTTACCTACTAGAGGAACGATGATTTTAGGACTCCCACTTCCGAGAGTCACGTTTTTAACTCTAACTGTACTCATATTTTTGTATCCTCCTATTTAGATGTATCGACCGTTTGGCGATAACGAATAAAAATAATTACGGCTAAAACAAAACCAATTCCTGCAATGATTGTATCGAATAACATGATACCCCGAACATTGGTTTTAGCAATTTGAGCTGCTGCTACTGGAATAACAAATGAAGCAATACTTCCAAATGTATAATAAATCCCTGTGATTGTTCCTTTACCAGCTGGGAACATTTCACCCATAACAGTCAACCCTAATTGTAACACGCCACCTGCGGCAAAGAAACCGACTAGGGCTGCACCAATCATACAAACGAGTGGTGTTGGGAATAACCACATAATAGCAATCGTCAAAAATGAAACGAATGTATAAATCACAACTAAATAAACTGAACGAACTTTAGAAGCCATAATTGCAGTAAAAGCTACACATAATAATGAGCCAATAGAATAATAAGAAACTAACACGCCCGCATCTGTTTGTGCCATACCAGCGACTTGTTCACCATAGGTTCCAATAAATTGACTAATGAGATAGAACGTTGCCTGTGCAATAAAACCATAGATTACAAAAGCAACCCCTTCAATAGCCATCTTAGGTTTTGACTTAAATTTAACGGTTGGTGCTTGCTCAACGGCTTCTTCCGTTTCTTCCGCTAGTTTTGCATCTGCATCTGGAAATGGTTGTTTCCATAAGAAAATGGCATTCACACCAAGTAAAATGGCAGCAATCATAAATGACCAACCAAACCATAAGTGATTTGAAGCTAAAAATTTAATGATCAATGGAAGAGCAAATTGTCCACCTTGAATAAAGGCTTTCAACAGTACAGTTGCAGTCCCAGCTGTTTTAGGAAATGATTCCATCAAAGCAGGATATGTTCCAGAATCTAGGAATGAATTAGAAATTCCGGCAACTACTGCAAAAAACATCGCCAATTCAACACTTGGACTATATAATATTCCAAAGAAATAAGCTGCATAGGTAATCATTCCTAAATAAATAAATGGTTTACGTCCGAATTTATCCGATAAACGACCCGAAATCATGATGGCAATCAGACGTCCGATTCCTAACATTGAAATAACTTTAGCGATCCCCATCAAGTCTGTATCCCATTGGGTCATCAATGAATTTTGATTTTGTGAAATAATGATAACGCCCATACCGTGGACAATATAATTGATATATAGACCGATAGCGGTCGGTGTGTATTTGTTTTTCATCGTTTTCTCCTAACTGTTAGTCCTTAAATAGTAATTCTTTAATATAATCAACAGGCATATCTTCCCCAGTGAAATGCTTGAATGCTTCAGCGCCTTGATAAAGCATCATCCCTAAACCGTTGATGGTTTTCTTTGCACCATGTTCGCGCGCAAATTTTAATAGTTTTGTTTCTTTTGGCATATAGACAACATCAAAAACAACTAAATCTGGACGAATCACTTCTGGGTCATTAATCAAGCTCTCTTCTTGCAATGGTTTCATGCCAACACCTGTTGCATCGATATAAATAGCACTTTCACTGATTGATTGTTTGAATGACACTTGATCAGCTAAATCCGTTAAAGTAGCTTTACACTCAGTGTTTTCATTAATTTTTTTCACAGTTTCTTCAGCATTTTTGTAATGTTGATCGTTGATATTAAAAATACGTAGTTCCTTTGCGCCATCTAATGCTGCTTGGATTGCAATTGCGGTTCCAGCACCTCCAGCACCAGTCATCGTAATAATTTGATTTTCAACTTCTACGCCTTCTTCTTTTAATGCACGCATTGCGCCTGTCCCATCAGTCACGTGTCCGACTAAATGCCCTTTTCCATCTTTATTCGTCACAGTGTTTACTGCGCCGACTAATTTTGCAGCAGGTGAAAGCTCATCTAAATAAGGAATGATAGCTTGCTTATTTGGCATTGAAACATTCGAACCGCGAATGCCTAACGCACGAATCCCTTGAACGGCATCTTTTAATTCTTCATTTCCTACTTCGAAAGCCATATATGCATAGTCTAAACCTAACTTGGCAAACGCCTCATTATGCATAGTTGGTGATAAACTATGGCGTATTGGTGTTGCAATCAAACTGATCAATAGTGTGTGTCCGTCAATTCTTTCTGTCATTTTTAAGTTCCCTCACTTTATATAGTTTTTGTTGCTTGTAAACTTTTTGTTTGTTCAAATAACATCTTTTGTGTTCGAGTGTTTTCTAGCACTTCGATTGTTTTAAGGATATCACGCGCTTCTCTCGTTCCTTCCATGATTCGTCTAGCAACTTTACTATCCCCCATATTTAAAAGTACAGCGCCATTACTTCTAGCATACTGATCCAATTCACGAATCATTGGTGCTTCTGCGCGCATGCCAAGACATACGAATCCTAAATCAAATGGTAATTCCATCATTTCTCCATCTTTTTCAACTAAAAAACTATTTTCTCTAACTTCCGTCAATTTTGTTTCTACATGCACTTCTACTCCAAATTTTTCAACGATTTCCATCATTGCAAGCTTTGTAATCAAGTCAAGATCTTTTCCGATCTCCCCTTGCATTTCAACGATGCTGACTTTTTTAGCACCACGTTCAGCGTAATATTCTACAACATCTAAACCAACTGCACCGCCGCCGATTACAACAACTTCTTTTCCTTCAAATTCTTGGAATTTCGTCATATCATCTAAAATATCAAAAATAGAAAAGATCTTTCTGTTTGGATTATCTAATTGTTCTTTTAATCCATTGATTGGTGGTAATAATGGTTTTGCTCCAGTAGCATTCACGATAATGTCTGGTCCAATTGCTTGTATATCTTCTAAAGTTGCTGCATGATTTAAATGAATCGCTAAGTTATCCAATTCTTTGCAACGATTGATTTCATACGTAATAAAATCATCGATTCTTTTCTTATCTGGGAACCGAGCGATTTCATGCCCTAATCCACCTAAATAATTTTTTTGTTCAAAAAGCTCTACGCTCACACCAACTTCAGCCGCTGTTGCCGCAGCTTCAAGTCCAGTCGTACCACCACCGATAACGACCATTTTTGTTGGATGTAAAACGGGTTTCATTTTATACTCATCTTCATAATGTAGGTCTGGATTGACAGTACAACGCATCGGACGTGCTTTTGCGATCCGATGATCCGCACAACCAATATTGCAAGAGATACATTTTCTTAGTAAATCTTCTTGTCCGTTAGCCACTTTATTGACCCAATTGGGTTCAGCAATCAACCCTCGGCCCATTGCCAACAAATCCGCATCTCCTGATTCTAGAATTTCTGTCGCCCGTTTAGGACTGCGGATATTTCCAGACGTTACTGTTACTTTATCTGGAAAACGTTCTTTGACCGCTTTTGACATGTAAGCACGCCAACCATCCTCTAAATTCATTTTATCGATTTGATATTGTAAACTGTCATTCAATGCAGCAGATACGTTCAAAATATCCACTTCATCTGCAAAATAGCTTAAAATCTCGATTGTATCTTCTAATGTATTACCGCCTTCTAATAATTCATCCGCACTAAAACGAAGCGAAATTGGGAAAAATGGTCCTACAGCTTTTCTAACAGCTTCAACCACTAATTTTGTAAAACGTGCACGATTTTCAGGACTTCCGCCAAATTTATCCGTTCGTTTATTATACAATGGAGATAAGAATTGACTTAAGAGATAAGAGTGTCCTGCGTGAATTTCTACACAATCAAATCCAGCACGTTGCGCTCTTAGCGCACCATCAGCATAACGATCCACAATACCATATATTTCTTCTTCGGTCAGTGGTCGTGGTATCGGATTGCCTTTTTTAGAAGGAATGTTCGATGCCGAAACGGGTTGCTCTCCATCTAAACGTAATCCGTATGCAGAGGCTCCCGCATGATTGATTTGAACTGAAGTACAGGCACCATATGCGTGCATTTTTTCATTGAAATGCCATAAACCTGAAATGTATTGATCATTGTCCATTCTTAATTGACGAGCACCATTAGTCCCCATCGGATAATCAATGCATACGTTTTCTAGCGTGATCAATCCTGTTCCGCCTTTGGCACGTTGTTCATAGTATGAAACATGTTGCATACTGAACGTTCCGTCCATGTTAGCGAAGTTTGTTCCCATTGGTGGCATAACAACACGATTTTTTAAAGTCATTCGTTTTACAGTTAAAGGTTCAAAGATTGCTTGATAATTATTCATGGTTACCTCCTAAATTTAAATGTGAAGGGAGCTTTTTTAGCCTCGATAGAGAAATAGGGAAAAAGAAATGACGACACTTTTTATTGTCTTCGTTTTTCCTGAAAAATACTTAACTCAACCTCACATTGTTAAAAAATTCACAATTACTATGAATTTATTTTAATCCATAAAACCAATAAATTCCAATGAATGTTTTTCATGTTTTGTATAAACCAAATTTATAGATAAAGGTGGATTGTTTTTTAATGCATCTTTATCTATTTATTGATAAACTATACTTATGTATGAATGATTGATAAGGAGTTTTTATAAATGAATTTGCGACAACTAGAATTTTTTAGAATGTTAGCTGATACCCAACATATGACCCATGCAGCTAAATTATTAAATACGACTCAGCCAAATTTAAGTCACTCAATGTCCGAATTGGAAAAAGAGCTTGACGCCCAGCTATTTGAAAAAAAAGGGCGAAATATCCAACTAACAAAATATGGAAAATTTTTCTATACATATGTTTCTACTGCTTTAGAAGAATTAGCTAAAGGTGAACGTGCGTTAAAAGAATTAGTCAGTCCAGAAAAAGGGCTGATTGATTTTGGTTTTATTTATACTGCTGGTTCGTTTTTAGCACCGATGTTAATGAAAGAATTTTCAGCTTATCCTGGCAACGAGCAAATTCGTTTTAACTTATTTCAAGGTAATTCTTCTGATATGACCGATCTACTCCTGAAAGAAGATGTTGATATTGCCATTACTTCTAAGCTAAAAGAAGATGAACAACTTAATTATGAGATTTTGACAGAACAAGAAATCGTACTAGTTGTTCCTTCAGAGCATCCCTTGGCTACTTATGATCGTATTTCGTTAAAAGAAACGAGTGATTACCCATTTGTTTATTTTAATGACCGAAGCGGTTTGCGTCCTTATATTGATAAAATGCTAACAGCTGCTTCTGTTACACCAACTATTGTATGTGAAGTAGAAGAAGATCATACAATGTTAGGGTTCGTTGCTTATGATTACGGGATTGCTTTAATGCCAAAAATCCCTTCGATTTCAGCTTATGACGTTAAAACGATTGCTCTTGAAGACAATTTCTTTCCCCGTTATATCTATTTAGCAACAAAAAAAGATCATTTTCTGTCACCTGCTGCCTTACGGTTCAAAGAATTTATTGTGCCGTATGCACAAAATATGTTCTATCAGTAAAAAAAGGATGTGGGATAAAAGTAAACATTACTTTTGTTTCACACCCTAAATTCTATTATTCGCTTCTGTCACAGCCTGCTTTTATTTTTCTATCTCAATAAAAAAGACTTTTAAATAGTTGCCTTCTTCAAAATGTTTATTTGTTTTAAAATCACTCGGTAGTTGGTAGGTTTCTTTGAATTGATAGCGAACTCGTTTTTCTTCTAAAGATTGAACTATCATTTTTTTGTATTTTTCTAAAGAAATATTAGCCGCGTTTGTCGAAGCCACTAACAATCCTTCTTTTTTTAGAATATCAACAGAATCCTTTACTAAATCGCCGTAGTGTTTTGCAACTGAAAAAACTTTTTTCTTGTTTCTAGCAAAACTTGGTGGATCAAGAATAATGACGTCATAGTATAATTGTTTTCGTGCCGCGTATTTGAAATAGTCAAAGACATCCATCACCACGATTTTTTGATTTTCTACAGCCAAGTGATTCATTTCAAATTGCTCTTTTGTCTTCGGTAAGCTGCGTTTGGCTAAATCAACACTCGTTGTCGTTGCTGAGCCGCCCATCGCACTGGCAACCGAAAATGCGCCAGTATAACTGAACATGTTCAGTACTGTTTTTCCTGCAACTATCCCTTCAATTAAGCGACCACGAACTTCTTTTTGATCCAAAAATATCCCAGTCATAAGTCCATCATTCAAATAAGTAGCATATGTGACGCCATTTTCGTAAACTAAAAGTGGTTCAGGAGCATCTGAGCCGAATAATTTTTGTGATTCTGGTAACGAATGAAATGAAAAGCGAATTTTTTCATACGCCCCTTTGATTTCTGGCCAACTTTTTCTAAATGCTTGAATGATTTCTTCCTTCTTTTGATACAACGTTTCATTATACCAAGAAAATACAGCGAAATCATCGTAACGATCAATAATCAAGCCACCAAGGCCATCCCCTTCTCCGTTAAATAAGCGGTAAGCAGTAGTTGATTCATTATTTTCATAGGCTACTCTGTGATTTTTAGCTTTTACAAATAAACTTTCTAGAAAAGATGAATCCATACATCCCTGCCAGTTTACTAGCCAGCCGATGCCTTTATTTTGCTCGCCAAGATAGCCAGTTGCAATGAATTGCCCTTTGCTATCAACGAAATCTATCCACTCGGCTGAAAACGACTTAGGAACATCAAGTAAATCCTCTTTTTGAATCAGCGGATATCTGCCTTTAAACTTTTTTTCTGATTTTTTTGTTACCATTATATTCATTTCTTGTTACATCCTTTATCCTAATTTAATTTTTATGCGCAACAATTCAGTTGTTTACATCTTCATCCTTGGCTAGTATATCAAAAAATGATTCCTCTGTCGTTAGGTATACATGAATTGTTAAACTTTTTGATTCTGTTAAGAAAAGTAAAATTTTATTAACTTTCCTTCGTTCTATCCTGATTTAAATTGACATAGAATAACAGAGAGAGTAGAATTGTAGGAGTATATGAAAAGCTTTTGAAAAGATTTCAGTAGCTTTCTTTTAGATTTGACTTTGGAAAGGATACGTTTACTTTGAATATTATAAAAAAAATACATATGCCTAAATTTTTAAACACTCGATTAGGTCTTTTTGGATTTGTTGCAGTGTTGATTTGGCTAAAAAACATTTTTGCTTATACAGTTGATTTTCATTTGAGAATCGAAAATGCGTTTGAATATTTCATTCTCTTCATTAATCCAATTGCTTCTACATTTTTCTTGTTGTCAATTGCATTATTTGTTCGAAGAAAGAAAGCTTCTTATAGTACGATGATGATCATTTATTTCTTAATGTCTTTACTGTTATTTTCTAATGTTGTCTATTACAGAGAATTTACTGATTTTATCACTGTCAATACTATGCTTGGTGCTGGAAAAGTTGCGAGCGGTCTTGGCGAAAGTGCTCTGCGTTTATTTAGACCTTATGATGTGCTTTATTGGCTTGATTTTATTATCGTCGGTATTTTGTTGCTTACTAAAAAAATCAAGATGGACGAACGTCCAGTTAGAGCTCGCGTTGCTGTTTCAATTAGTATGTTATCTGCTTTATTCTTTGTAGCAAACTTAACTTTAGCTGAAACTGCTCGCCCTCAACTATTAGGACGTCAATTTTCCCGTGACTATATTGTTAAATTTTTAGGATTAAATGCCTTTACTGTTTATGATGGTGTAACAACTTACCAAACAAACCAAGTACGCGCAGAAGCTAGTGAAAATGATATGGATGCTGTTTCCGATTACGTTAAAGATCATTACGCAGCGCCGAATCCAGATACTTTTGGTATAGCCAAAGGTAAAAATGTCATTTATATTCATTTAGAAAGTTTCCAACAATTTTTGATTGATTACAAGTTAAAAGATGAAAAAGGTGTTGAACATGTTGTTACTCCTTTTATCAACAGCTTATATCATAGTAATAGCACCTATAGTTTTGATAACTTCTTCCATCAAGTTGGACAAGGAAAAACAAGTGATGCTGAGACAATGTTCGAAAATTCATTATTTGGCTTAGATCAAGGTTCTTTATTCACACAAGTCGGTGGTAAAAATACCTTTGAAGCAGCTCCTGCTATTTTAGGTCAGGAAGCGGGTTATACAAGTGCTGTTTTCCATGGGAATGCTGGTAACTTCTGGAATCGTAATGAAACATACAAACACTTAGGTTACAATTATTTCTTTGATGCTAATTACTATGATGTTAATGAAGATAACTCGTTCCAATATGGCTTGCATGACAAACCGTTTTTCCAACAATCTGCACAATACTTGGAACATTTACAACAACCATTTTATTCTAAATTTATTGCTGTTTCTAACCACTATCCTTATTCTCAATTTACAAATGACGAAGCTGGATTCCCGATTGCTACAACTTCTGATGAAACAATCAACGGTTATTTCGCTACAGCAAACTATCTTGATAAAGCAGTTGAAGAAATCTTTAACTATTTAAAAGCTTCTGGTTTGTACGAAAACTCTGTGATCGTTCTTTATGGTGATCATTATGGCGTTTCAACTTCTAGAAATCAAAACTTAGCAGAATTGCTTGGAAAGACAAAATCAACATGGAACGATTTTGATAATTCAACTATGCAACGCGTTCCTTATATGATTCACATACCAGGTCAATCAAATGGTGGAATCAATCATACGTATGGTGGTCAAATCGATGCGCTACCTACCCTATTACACTTAATGGGTATTGATACTAAAAACTATATTCAAATGGGACAAGACTTGTTCTCTAAAGAAAACGCCCAACTAGTGGCTTTTAGAAATGGGAATTATGTGTCTCCAAAATATACGATGCTTGGCTCTAGTATCTATGAAACAGCCACTGGTCGTTTAATCGAAGAACCAACGGAACAAGAAAAACAAGAAGCACATGCCTTAAAAGACAAAGCGAATTTACAACTTGAAATGTCTGATCAAACAACAAATGGGGACTTGCTTCGCTTCTATACAAATAGTGGATTAACACCAGTAAATCCAGATGATTATAATTACAAAGATCAATTAAAACAATTAGAAAAAATCGAAGAGGATAAAGGCGAAAAATCAACAAGTATTTATAGTAAAAATAATAATACTTCTACCGTTGATAAATACCACACTGAATCTTACCAAGATTATCTAAAATCTGGAAAATAATCACAAAAGCTTGAGTAAATTACTCAAGCTTTTTTATATCTTATTCATAATTTATTCATATTCTTCTTTTATACTTAGTTTAGTGAGGTGAAACTATTTGAAAAATATTCGTTACGCTTTCGCTAGCGTTTCTTACCATAAAAAACTTTCTTTTGGTATTGGTGCTTGCTCTGTTTTATTTCTATTTGTATTAACGAGTATTTTAAACCTTCGGGATATCGAAAAAAACTTTTATAATCAAGTGAGTCAACTAATCAACAATAACGACTATCATTTGAATTATCAAAAAATTATGCAGCAATACTCTTCTTTGTATATTATTCTCTTGTTTCTTTGGATCATACTGATCACAACATTACTAATCGTTTCGTTAAAATTAAAAAAACAGGATATGATAAAATGGCGTATTATGGGCTTTTCAAATCGTTTTGTCATCAAACAATCGATACTTGAAAGTCTTATTCCGATATCAGCAGGCATATTGACCACAGCGGTGTTCCTTATTGTCTGTCAGCATACATATGAATATATTTTGGTTTACGTTAGACCCCTACTTGCAAATGTTATGGGAATCAAAAGAGTGCCCTTTTTCTCTTCGCAAGTTCTAGTTGAAAGTACCCCTAATTCAGTGATGAATACTTCAGGAGATACTCATTTTTTATCAATGAGTATAGGTAGTTTGCCAATCGCAACAATTTTCAAAGCTTTTTTTAAAAATTGTTTCCTCCTTTTATCCATTACAACTGGTATTACAGTAATTTCAACTTCTTTTCTTTTCAGGAAATCGCAAAAAGCATATAGGATGTGAGTGAATGAATTTTACTTTAGCACAAAATTGGACCGAAGACAGCTTTAAAGAATTGTTCCAACAACAACATATGACGGTTGTATTAGAAGATCAGAGTAGCATTCAGGCTGATTTTTACTTTCTTATCGATAAGACATTTAGTATGAAGCAGTCGATGGCTGTTGGATTTATTCTATCTGAAAATACCTTTTTGCCTTATCTCTCAATCATGGACAACCTTTTTGTTGGTTCTTCAATAAAAGAAAGAAATAAGAAGAAAACGCTGAATGAATGGTTTGATTATGTTGGTCTGACTGAAAGTATTTTAAATAAATCAGAAGAACAGTTGACCACATTTGAACAAATCAAGCTTCAGTTAGTTCAGTTACTACTAATAGAAAAAGACATCATTATTATTGATGATATCTTCCAAGATTTATCTATAGGTCAAAGACAAGAACTATTACCATTACTACAAAAAATCGCAAAAGAAAAACAAAAAGCGATTCTTGTTTTGACGAATGATATTCAAATAGCTGAAAGTCCTTATATGGATAAAATTATTAAGACAGCTTAAAAAAACCAGTTAAACATTTTCTGTTTAACTGGTTTTTCTTTATGTTACATCTTCTATTTCAACGTCAGGAAATGAAATAGTAAAACTAGTCCCCTTCCCTTCTTGGCTTTCAACGTGGATTTTACCTTTGTGTAAACGAACTAATTGCTCAACAATCGATAAACCTAGTCCAGATTCACCATATTTTGTATTTTTTCTAGAAGGATCTACTTTGTAGTAGCGGTCCCAAATATTTTGAACTTGCTCTTCTGTCATACCGATCCCTGTATCTGAAATTGTTATGATTGTCTCTAAATATCCTTTTTGCAGGTGAACACGAATCTCACCATCCTGAGTAAATTGAATCGCATTTTGAATAATATTCACCATTATCTGAACAAAACGATCATAATCCGCATAAACATCAATTGCGTCATCAGCCTCTAAAATAAGCTTATCATTAGCCGTTTCAGCTTTTCCCTCTAATTGAGTGAGAATATCTTTTAATGTTTCAGTTGCATTGAATTTTTTAACGACAATACTAATTTGATTGGTTCTTATTTTTTCATAATCTAAGTTTTCATTTACAAGCCGAATTAAGCGAGAGGTTTCATTTTGCATCAATTTAATGGCTTTTTCTCTTTGACCTTCTGGAATCGCGTTGTATTGCAACCCTTCTAACAAGCCATTGATTGTAGTTAAAGGGGTTCTCATCTCGTGAGAAGCATCTGCCATGAATTGGCGACGACGATCTTCTTGACGATCGATTTCTTCCCTAGACTCTTTCAGTGACTCAGCCATTTTATTGAAGTCTTCCGCTAAATCATCAAATTCATCTTTATCGTGTGTAACCAGTTTAACATCAAAATTACCACTTGTGATTTCCTTCGTGGCCTTTCTCATACGATTGATTCGCTTCACTTGAAAACTAGCAAAGAAATAACTTAAAATCAAACCGACAATGCTGGAGATGATAAAACCTTTGAAGAGATTCGCTGTGATCGCATCCATACTATCAGAAACGTTCTTGGCTGGTTGCGTAATAACTAATGCCCCTATGATGACATTTTCATTTGACTGGACGTTGGTCTGACTGACCGGCATCATCACATAAGAAGAGATATGATTATTTCCATAAATATCTTTGTTGATGGTTGCATATTCTTGCTGTCCTTCCATGAGTGCTGCCCAATTTTCTTTAATGACGGAATCGTCTATTTTTTTTTCAGTGTTCAGAGGATACTGCACTTTCATATCCCTGTCATAAAAAACAAACTGAACATCTTGATTACTTAAAAAACCTTCAAATAAACTAAACGATGTATTCCAAATATCTTGATCTGTCATTCCAGGAAGTCTGTTGATTGAATCTTTTGCTTTCCAAGCGGATATTGCATAGCCTCTAAGTTGTTCATAATTATTATCTTGCAACGTTTTTTTTGTTAATTGCGTAAAAGAGGTCCCTACAATTAGGATAATTAAAATAATCACACCCCAGAACGCTAATAGCTGTTGGTATAAATATTTCATTTAAGCGACTCCAGAATCGTCAAATTTATACCCAACACCCCAAACAGTTTGAATCACTTGCGGCCCAACTTTTTCAATTTTTTGACGCAATTTTTTGATGTGTGCGTCTACCGTTCGTTCATCGCCAAAATATTGATAATCCCAAACCATTTCAAGTAACTGTTCCCGTGAAAATACTTGTCTTGGTTTTTTCGCTAAGGTATACAGTAAATCGAATTCCTTTGGCGTTAAACCATCAATCAATTTTTCATCCAGGTATGCTTCTCTGGTCTTTGTGTTCATTTTAAAGTGATCTGTCTCCACATCAAACTGGTCATTTGAACGAACAGTCCCATCTGTTGCATGTTCGCCAATCTCGGAGCGCCGGTGCAGCGCTTTGATACGTGCAATCAATGTCAATGGACTGAATGGTTTTGTCACATAGTCGTCAGCGCCCATTTCTAGCCCGATTACTTGATCGCTTTCTGAATCTCTAGCAGTCAGCATTATAATTGGAACGGTATTTGAAATTTTCCGTACTTCACGGCAAACTGCCATGCCATCCATCGTTGGCAAATTCAAATCTAGTGTGATCATGTCCCATTTTTCAGGATTTTCTAAAAAAGTATCCAATCCATCCTTGCCATCATATTTAAAGGTCGCTTCCCACCCTTCATTTAGGAAAAACATTTGCATCATTTCTGAAACTGATTCATTATCTTCTATCATTAAAACATTCATTATTTAATCGCCTCTTCCCTTTAAGATTAACGTCATTTATATTATACTCTAAAAATCATCAAGCTCCAATAACTTCTATCTTTCTTCAAAAAAGCTTTGTCTTTTGTTCAATATTTGATACTATTAAGTGTGAAAGGACGTTGAAAATTCATGAAGAATATCCAAGCAGTTGCATTTTTCGATTTAGATGGAACATTATTAAACGACAAATCACAAATTACGCCAGAAATACGATCAGCTATCAGTTCGTTAAAAGCTAATAATGTCTTGCCTCTTATCGCAACCGGAAGAACGATTGTAGAGATTGAACACATTATGCATGACAGCGGTATTGATTCCGCAATCGTTATGAATGGTCAATTTATTCAAGTTGAAGGAAAAAAAATCTATTCAGATGAGTTTACCTACGAAGAATGCCTAAAAATGTATGAACATGTCAAAAGTTTAGGTCATGAAATCTCCTTTTATAATGATCAGCACATTTGGTGTTCAGGTCACAGCGAGATTTTAACTAATGCATATGCTTTTATCCATTCAGAAGCGCCCATCATTGACCGATCGAGCTTAAAAGATAAAACCGTTAATATGATGCTTGTTTTATCTGAAGATGGTGATGAACACTATTTGAAGCATTTTCCAGAAATGACTTTTTATCGTAACGGCCCTTATTCAATCGACACTGTCAGAAAAGGTGTTTCTAAAGGATCTGGGGTTAACAATCTCTTTAAAACATTAAATTTACCCACCGTTCCCACGTTTGCTTTTGGTGATGGTATCAACGACTTAGCTTTGTTTGAAGCTTGCGACAATAAAATTGCGATGGGGAATGCTCGTAAAGAGTTAAAAGAACGTTCTAGTTTTATCACTAAGAAAAATACTGACGGCGGAATAGTTCATGCCTTGAAACACTTTGATTTGATTTAGTATTTTAATTTTTACAGTAAAAATAAAAAATCCCGCTTCCTATTTGGAAGTTGGGATTTCTTTTTTATGTCTTTTTTGATGAACACAGATAACGGTTCCTGTCACTTGAATCAGTAAGAGAAAAAGTAATAATGCACTTAATCCTATATGTCCCTGATCGAATGTCCTTTTTAGCAATACAAGTAAAATCAGACTGCTTACTGAATAAAGTGACCATTGTTTATCCATAATATCTAGACCCCTTTGGTTTGTTATCTATAAGGATAGGACTTTTGATTCGAAAAAGCAAGGAACTTTTAGGTATCTGTGAATTTTCGTACAATTTTTTAGTGTTTCTTTATAATTCTAAGGAAATTCTAAACATTATGACTTCGTTTTTCCGTTGATAACGTATTCTATCCATTTCACACAACACAAAAAAATGATACACTTACCTTACTGTAAATTTACTGTAAGGAGGTTTTGTTCATGTGTGAAAAAAATCAAACCAATATACAACTTATTTTAGATACCTGTTTAATGGCAGGTAAAATCATGACTGAAAGTGGTTCTGAAGTCTATCGTGTTGAAGATACGATGAATCGCATCGCAGAAAATGCTGGTCAAAAAGAAAGTGTAAGTTATGTTACGGCAACCGGACTTTTTATGGGGTTTCGATCTAGTAATTATACTCAATTAGAAAATGTTACTGAACGAAGTATCAATCTAGAAAATGTCGCAATTGTTAACAACCTATCACGAAAATTCGCGGATAAAGAAATATCTTTAGAAGAATTAAATCGAAAGCTTAGAAATATTAATCATGAAGCACCAACTTATTCTGTGCTGTTACAAATTTTTGCAGCAGGACTTGTCAGTTGTACCTTGATGTACATTTTTGGTGGAAATTGGCATGATTTTTTAGCTACTTTTTTCATAGGAATGATTGGATTTAGTGTTGCATATTTCACTAAGAATTGGCTAAATATCAAATTTTTAGATGATTTTTTAGCAGCCTTTATTATTGGTTTATTCGCTTATTTAGCAGTGAAATTCCACTTGGCAGAAAATATTGATAATATTATTATCGGCGCCGTGATGCCGCTTGTTCCAGGTGTTGCCATCACCAATTCCTTTAGAGACATCTTGGCTGGTCACTTATTAAGTGGAACAGCACGTGCAACCGAAGCAATATTTGTCGCTGGTTCCATCGGGATTGGTATCGCCATTGTATTTAAATTATTCATGTAAGGAGATCTGAAAATGGAAGTCGTTATTCATTGTTTGTTTAGCTATTTAAGTACGGTTACGTTTGGGATCGTTACAAATGTTCCTAGAAAAGTTTTAAATACCTGTGGTATTACGGGCGCTGTCGGTTGGATGATTTACTGGTCTACTAAAAATCTAGATGCGGGTGTGATTTTTGCGAATTTTCTTGGTGCGATCGGAATTGGTCTGTTGAGTATTTATTTTTCACGTAGAAAAAAAATGCCTATGACGATTTTTAACATCCCTAGCCTCGTACCTTTAGTTCCAGGCGGACCTGCTTATCAAGCCGTAAGAAGTATTGTTTTAGGTGATTATGTCAGCGGTGTTCATTTTATCATCAAGGTAATCATGACGGCAGGAGCAATTGCCGCTGGATTTATGGTAACGGGTATTATCGAACGTCTGTTAAAAAATAGTTTAGATAAAAAAGATCATTTAAGTAATAAAAAATTACTTAGATGATCTTTTTTGTTTAATCAATTGTTATTTCTTCCGCTTCTTCTTCGAAAAATAATAGTAAATCTTGCAATGTTAGTTTTTCTTTTTCTTCTTTGTTTAAGTCTTTGATGATTTGTCCTTTTTGCAGAACAATTAATCTATCACCGTAATGTAGCGCATCTTCCATACGGTGCGTGATCATCAAGCAAGTTAATTCACCTTCTTTGATTCGCTGATCTGTAAGTTGCATCAATTGCTTAGATGTCTTAGGATCAAGCGCTGCAGTATGCTCATCTAAAAGAAGCAACTCAGGCTTTGTCAATGTAGCCATCAACAGACTTAATGCTTGCCTTTGTCCACCTGAGAGATTACCCGTTGGCGTATCCAAATGATTTTCTAACCCATTTCCGACTTCACGACAGATTTTTGTGAAAAACGTTCGTTCATCATTCAACTTGCGTAATCTTAAGCCGCGTTTCTTTCCTCGATGAAGTGCTAAAAGTAAATTTTCAGCAACAGTCATTCTTGGTGCTGTGCCCATTTTGGGATCTTGGAAAACACGTGATAAGTATTTTGCTCGTTTTTCTTCGGAATACGCTGTAATATTTTGATCATGGACAAACAACTCCCCTTCACTCAGTGTCACTGTACCGGCAATACTATTAAATAAGGTACTTTTACCGGCTCCGTTACCACCTAAAACCGTGACGAATTCGCCTTGAGAAATTTTCAAATTCACATGATTTAAAATCATTTTAGTTTCATTTAATCCGTTATCAATCCGCTTAGTGGCATTTTTAAGTTCTAAAACTGTACTCATTTTTCACCCTCCTTTTGTGGTAAAAAGTGTAAATTTAATGCTTTTTTCAATTGCGGAATCATTAAGCATGCAGCTAAGATCACAGCTGAGAAGATTTTTAAGTATGTTGTATCAAAACCGAGTTTAATGACTAATAATATAAGTAATTGATAAATAATACTTCCAACAACAATCGCTACTAAGCGTTCTGCAAAAGTCAATTCTCCAAACAACACTTCACCGATGATAATCGATGCCAAACCAATAACGATTACACCTGTTCCTTTGTTGACATCGGCATATCCGTCATTTTGAGCGATTAGTGCGCCTGATAGAGCGATCACACCATTCGATAATGTCAATCCTAATATTTTCATAGAATCTGTTTTAATTCCGATTGAGCGTGCCATATGCTCATTATCACCGGTTGCAATATACGCTTGTCCTAAATTTGTATTAAAGAAAAAGAGTAATAAACTAATGATGATTGCTAGAAATATAACGCCTAAAAATACGATATCATAATAGTTTGGTAAATTTAATTGTAAAAAGAAATCTTGAATTTTAGGTTTATTCAACAACGATAAATTTGGAGTTTGCATCACATAAAGAATAACCGAATTCAAACCGGACATCACCAAAATTCCTGCTAATATTACTGGAATTTTTCCTTTCGTAAAGAGTAATCCAGTCACAAGACCTGCACACATACCTGCCAAAACACCTAATAACGTTGCAAAAATAGGATGGATTCCTGATGTGATAGCCGTAACACAAACTGCCCCTCCCAGTGGAAACGAACCTTCTGTTGTCATATCTGGAAAATTTAAAATACGATAGGTCATAAAAATTCCTAACCCTAATATTGCCCATAACATTCCTTGTCCAATTGCTGAAACTATCATTTGATCCTCTCCCTGTGTTTAATCTATGATTTTTGCTTTTGATGTGACATTTTCAGGGATTGATATTCCCAGTTTGTCTGCTTGTTTTTGATTGATGATAATATCTCCTGTTTTAAAGGTATAAATCGGTGTTGTTGCAGGCTTAGCTTTTCCTGATAAAATATCTGCTGTCATCTTACCTGTTTGGACACCAAGATCAAATTGATTGATTCCAACTGTAGCAAGTCCGCCTTGTTCAACCATTGTATCAACAGAAGGAATAATCGGTGTCTTTGTTTTATCAGCTTCACTGACGACAGTTTGCATGGCATTGGCTATTGTATTATCTGTAGGAATATAGATGAAGTCAACTTCACTCGTCATCACTTGAACGGTTTGCGCGATTTCGTTACTGGATGGAACCGCAAACGTTTTTACCGTCATTCCAATTTTTTCAGCGATTCTTTTTGCCTCTTCCACTTGGTATTTGGAATTTTCTTCAGATGAAGCATATAAGATGCCGACTTTTTTCCTTTTTGGTAAGATTTGCGTTACTAACTCAAACTGAGCGGTGACAGGTGATTTATCACTTACACCCGTAATGTTCCCACCTGGTTTTTGATTATCTTTGACTAGTCCAGCACTAACAGGATCCGTAATGGCTCCAAGTATGATTGGTATTTCTGAAGTTGTATTAGCAAGTGCTTGAGCTGCTGGTGTTGCGATTCCGATCAAGACATCGGATTTTTTTTCTTGTACTAATTGCTGACTCATTGTTGCTAGCTTACTTTGGTCTGCTTGACCATTTTGAAAAGCAAGCGTCATGTTTTTACCATCTTCATATCCTTTTTCTTTTAAACCAGCCTGAATCCCTTTATAAATCTGATCCAACGCAGGGTGGCTAACAAACTGCAAAACTCCGACTGTCGGTATATTTTGCTTTACCGTTTCTTGCTTCTCGATAAAAAATGACCCTATCAAAAATACAACAATAATTGCTACAACGACTGATAAACGATTTATTCTCATCCTTTTCCTCTCTCTCTAAACATATAAATAAGTCAAAACAAAAAACAACGACAAATCCTAGAAAGGAGCGGTCGTTGTTATATAAACAAAAACCACATAGAAAACTCATCTATGCGGTCAAAAAATCATCTTGAATAAGCCGACATAGATACAAAATTTAGAACTTGTCATCTAAAGTTGTATCTACGAGAGTATCATACATACAACTATCTACGCCAGTTTTGCCATGAATTATTTAATTGCTTCATTGGTTTTGATAGTCTTTCCATGTAATCACTCCTATAGTTTCTGTTGCAATCAGTGTACACTAAAAAGAATTTATTCGTCAAGTCTAAAACTGTTTTTAACAGCAATTATTTCAAATTGTGTTTATCCTTTTTGAGATTTTTTAATCGTTTTCGGTAGCTCCAACTGTCTTTATTTTCTTTAAAAGGAAAAAAATCTAAACGTGTAAACATCTTTTGCGATGCCTTATTCCAATTGAATATCTCACTGACAGTCATAAAATCTCGACCCATTTTTTTTGATTTATAGATAAAGTACTTAGTGACCATCCGTCCAATATGTTGATCACGAAATGCTTTGTCGATCACGATGGCATAGTCATCTTCAGCGAGCCAGACATCCCCTATTATTTGAGTTTTTTTATCCTTTTTATATTCAATGTAATAAAGTAACCCATGCTCATTTTGCCACTCATACATTTGTTGGATTTGTTCTTTTGTGTACGTAATTCTGACTCCTACGATGTTCCGCATACTTTCTGGATCCTGATACCATTTTAAAGACTCCTCACGAAGCGTATCAAAAGGAATCAACCGAACAGTTTCAGACAATCGAACTTTTTTTGGTGTCGTACGATTGAAAGAGGACTCAGGCTTAGACCGAGTCCTCTTTTTAGCTAGATCTGTCGCCAAAGTCCGCCATTTAAAACTTGTCACGTCGTTCACTTCTTACATACACACGCTGTAATCTAGGTTTTATCACAAAAAGTCCCAATAAACTGAATAGAATAAATTCTCTCATATCAAGCCCTTCTTTCTGAAATTGATTTTATTGTGCTACTGAATCAGCTTCCACAGATTGATCTAACGTTTGCTCAGATTCACTAGTCGCTGGTTCACTTGTAGTGCTTGTTGTTGAATTTGATGTAGCAGATGGCTCTACTATACTAGACAATGACAACTGATTCAAAGATGGGATAAGCATCTTTTTTGTGTCAAAATTTTCATCAATAGAGATTCTATTTTTTTCTTTTCCGTTTTCAAAGAAAACAATCGCTACTTCATTTTTTTTGATTTTGTATTTTTGCTCGATTTTCTCTACATCATAAACCATCGGATAAAGGTAAATACTACGGTTAAAATCTTTCATTAGTTCTGAGTCTTTTAATACATTCATCACGTTACCATAAGTACGGCCACTTGGCACTGAAAATAAAACGGTCATTGCTGTTTTTTCACTAATTTCTTTATCTGCTGTTTTGGGATCTAAATAATTTGCCTTTTTTGATAAATTCTCTTGGTTTACTAAAGATTTAATTTCAGAAGCACGAATATTCGCCTGTACTTTAGGTACTACCATGAACAAGCTTATTATAACTAGAACTATTACAACTAAAATAATTGCCGTCAGTTTCTTCTGTCTATTAATGAATTCTATAATATTATCTTTAACATTGATAAAATCTTTCTTCATTTTGTCTCTCCTCTACTACGTATAATCCTATTATACTAGTAGTTCTTTCCTTTGCCTAGTATAACAAATAATGCTCCAGCTATTTTTAATAAAAAATAGATTTTTTTCATTTTAATCTATATAAATGTTAAAAAACAACAATAATAGCAAATGGTTTCACTCATTGACAAACTAGTATTCCTAACCTATACTTTCACTAAAGATCGATAAATTAAAATACGATGAAAAAAGATCGTGCTATTTTAGTAAAATGATGAGAGAATCTCAGCTGATGAAAAGATAGAAGGTGAAAAAAAGAAGAATAACCTATAAAACACGAACAAGCTCGTTCAGTTATCCGTTATTTTTACTGAGTGTACTTGATTTATTATGTATATTTTTATAAATTTAACTAAAAAATGGAGGACTATTTATGCCAAACAACAAGCAAAGAATCCCTTTCCGTTATGATATTGTCGGTAGTTTTTTACGCCCTGACTATTTGAAAAAAGCACGTGCGGCTTTCCTTGACGGGACTATTACAAAAAATGAATTAACAACCATCGAAGATCAAGCAATCATTGATTTAATTGAGAAACAAAAAAATGCTGGACTTTATGCTGTAACGGATGGTGAATTTCGCCGACGTTGGTGGCATTTAGATTTTATTGCAGGCTTAAATGGTATTACTGTCTATGATTTCCAAACAACTGCTTTTGGTATTACGACAGACGCTCAAGGAACATATGTAAGTGGCCAACTATCTTTTTCAAAAGATCATCCGTTTCTTGATCATTTTCGTTTCACTCAAAAATATGCGTCGCCTCTTTTGGCTAAACAGACCATTCCTGGACCCAATATGATATTTTTAGATTCACTGATTTTATCCAAACAATACAATCAGAATCCTATTTATAGTTCTTTAGAAACGTTCAAAGAAGATTTAATTAAAACCTATCAAGACGCAATCCAAGCTTTTTATGATGCTGGTTGTCGTTACTTACAATTAGATGATACAAGCTGGGGTGGATTATTTGATGATCGCTTTCGTGAATTGATTTCGAATAACGGTCTGGATGCTGATCAACTATTGAATGCTTTTCAAGACGTAACTGAAAAATGTTTAGTAAACAAGCCAGCTGATCTTGCTGTTACCTTTCATTTTTGTAAAGGTAATTTCCAATCCCATTGGCTTTATAACGGCTCTTATGAAACAATCGCAAAAAATTTATTTTCTATTGAAGCATTTGACGGCTTCTTTTTAGAATATGACGATGAACGTTCAGGTGGTTTTGAACCTTTGAAGGAATTAAAAAATCAAAAAATCGTTCTAGGACTAATCACCACTAAAAAGGGCGAACTTGAAGACGTCTCAAGCGTTGAAAAGCGTATCAAAGAAGCGAGCAAATTTGTGCCGTTGAATCAAATTTGTCTCTCTCCTCAATGCGGTTTCGCATCGACACACGAAGGAAATCACCTAACTGAAGAAGAGCAATGGGCTAAAGTTCGACTAGTCGTTGATATAGCTAAAGGTGTTTGGCAAGACGCTTAACTAAAGGAGGATGGAACAGAAGCTTATTTTCAAAGGCTTTTGCTCCTGCTCCCACTGTTTATTCGCATTTAGGGTGTGAAACAAAAGTGATTTTTACTTTTGTCTCGCACCCTTTTAAACAGTAAAAATCTGTTTAGTTTTCTTTACAAATTTCATTATTTTTTTACTTTATCGATTTACTAAATGTGCCATATAGGTAATCCTATGATGCAAGCCACGAATCGCAACGGATATTTCATAAATCAACCTTAGGCAAGCCCTTAAACTATTCCGACTGCTTATGATAATAAAAAAACTGTGCTTACTTGGCATAGACTTCCTCAACTTCGTTTAAACCAACTGGCTCATCTACACTAACTATATTAAAAAAGAAAGCGTATTTATTTAGTAAAGCGATTCATTCATTTCATATTATCAGGATTTTATTCCTCACTTCCTTTATAAATAAAAAGAACTCCGTTATAATGGTATTATTATGTATATAGAATTGAGGGATGTTTATGTCATTTGATGGCGTATTTACTCATGCAATGGTCTCCGAATTATCAGAGACTTTAGCCACCGGCCGAATTTCAAAAATTCATCAGCCATACGAAAATGAAATTATTTTAGTGATCCGGACTAAGGGAAAAAATCATAAATTACTATTATCAGCTCATCCAAGTTATGCTCGAGTCCAGCTAACCGAAATCGCTTATGCCAATCCAGATACACCGCCAAACTTTGTCATGATGTTGCGGAAGTTTCTTGAGGGTGCTATTTTAGAACAGATTCACCAAGTCGAAAATGATCGTGTGATCCACTTTACCTTCACTAAAAGAGATGAACTCGGAGATCTCCAAAATATTGTTCTGATTGTTGAATTAATGGGCAGACACAGCACGATTGTTTTGGTCAACAAAGAAAACGGCAAAATTTTAGATGCTATCAAACATATTGGTAGTTCACAAAATAGCTATCGCTCGTTGTTACCAGGGGTTGAATACATCGATCCACCGAAACAAACCCAACAAAACCCATTCGAATCAAGTAAAGAAAAAGTCTTTGAAATTCTTTCAAAAGCAAGTGAACTTAATGGAAGCTATTTACAAAGTCAATTTCAAGGGTTGGGCAAAGATACTGCTGACGAGATTGCCTTTCGTTTAAATGAACGTCCTAATGAGAAAATGCTTGTGTGGCAGTCATTTTGGTCTTCTCTTGAACATGAACTCGCACCCACGTTAACAATCACAGAGAAAAAAGAATTTTTTACCCCTCTTCCATTTTCATCACTTGAAGGTAAGCAAGAAAATTTTGTGAACCTCAGTGAATTACTCGATACTTTTTATGGTGGAAAAGCAGAAAAAGACCGCGTTAAGCAACAAGGTGGCGAACTGATCCATAAAATTGAAAATGAACTGAAGCGAAATCAAAGTAAACTGGTTAAACTCCAACAAACCTTAGCCGATACTGAACATGCAGAAAATTATCGTCGAGATGGTGAACTTTTAACAACTTTTATGGCTCAAGTTCCAAAAGGTGCTGCATTCGTTGAATTACCAAACTATTACGAAGAAGATAAGTTGTTGAAAATAAACCTGAACCCAGCACTTACACCAAATCAAAATGCTCAAAAGTACTTTCAAAAATATCAAAAACTGAAAAATGCTGTCAAAGTGGTGCATGGCCAAATTGAACAGACTAATCAAGAAATCCGCTATTTAGAATCCGTCCTATCACAATTGGAAATAGCAGGCCCAATGGATATTCAAATGATTCGTGAAGAATTAATCGAACAAGGCTATGTTAAAAACCGCGGTGCAAAAAAACAGAAACAACCAAAGAAAAGCAAACCAGAAGAGTTCTACTCATCTGACGGTAGCCTGATTCTTGTAGGGCGTAACAACCTGCAAAATGATCAATTGACGCTTAGAACAGCTAAAAAGACAGATATTTGGTTGCATGCAAAAGATATTCCTGGCTCTCATGTGATCATCAAAGAGAGCGATCCATCTAATGAAACATTAGTAGAAGCAGCAAATCTTGCCGCTTATTATTCTAAATATCGTTTATCTGCACAAGTTCCCGTAGACTATGTACAAGTAAAACATGTCCATAAACCTAATGGAGCTAAACCTGGATATGTCATTTATGAAAATCAAAAAACGATATATGTTACTCCAGATGAACAATTACTTGAAACATTAAAAACGAACACACCTCATTAAGAGGGATGTTCGTTTTTTTTAATCGCGAGCAACCATCGCTCGTTTTACTAAATTATTAGAAACCTCAGAAATAATATCGTTCGCTGTTACACCTTGCAATAACGGTTTTTTTAGCGTCATATAAAAAATATACTTTGGATCTTCCGTTGGAGTAATCGTCACAACCGAATGTAGATATTCTTGTTTTTGATAAATACCATTTTCAAAGAATTCTGCTGTTCCCGTTTTAGCGGAGACATTGATTCCGTCCATAGCATATTCTTTCCCCATACCATATTTAGGATCTATCGTAACATCTTTCATATACTCCAAGACTTTTCCAGCTGTTTCGCTTGAAATCGGTGTTCCAACTACTTCTGGTTGAATGATGGTTTCTTTTCCATTCGAAGAAACAACTTTACTGATCATATTAGGTTTTAGCATTTCCCCTCCGTTAGCAATGGCTGTGTAAGCCTGAAGCATCTGTAAATGAGTCACTGAAATTCCTTGTCCATATGATGTCATTGCTCTGTCGACTGTTGTTTTATTCTGGATTTCTCCAGTGGCCTCACCCGTCAACCCGAAATTTGTACTTTGACCAAAACCAAATTTTTTTAGATATTCTTGCCATAAATCAGGCATCCGCTCTTGAAGTGTCACCATTCCGACATTACTTGACCAAGCTAGACCTTGTCTAAATGTCATATTGCCCTCTCCAACGCCATTATTCCAATCATTGATTTGTGTACCGTCGATTTTGATATTTCCTGAAAGGAACTGCTCATTTTCACTGAATTTATTTTCTTCGATTGCACTTGCTACCATCATACTTTTCATCGTTGAGCCTGGTTCATAGACATCCTCTACAAGAATATTGCTCCAACGGGCTGTATTCGGATCTTCTAACCCTTTTCTTGTGTCTAATTCAAAAGAGGGTCTTTGTGAGGTCGCTAATATATTACCAGTTTTTGCTTCCATCAAAGTAGCTGTGATATGCTCAGGTTGGTATTTTTGTGCTGCATCATTTAATAGTTCCTCTAGGTAAAATTGTAAGTTGCTATCCAATGTCGTATAAATATCACTTCCGTCAACGCGTTTTTTCTCTTTCGCACTTCCCGGTTTTACATCACCGAATGCAGAATTTTTTTCATAACTACGAGAACCATTTTGACCAGATAATTTGTCATTATAAGCCTCTTCGATTCCCATCACACCTTGTTCGTTGCCTTTATCATCTTGATTGGTATAGCCAATAAAATAAGAAGCGAAGTTCCCAACTTGATAGGCACGTTTTTTCTCTTCACGGAAATAAATACCTGAAATCTTTTTCTTCTTTAATTCTTCTTCAATCGTTCTTTTTGTTTCAAAATTCAAATTTTTGCCATTTGTCCCAAATTCGACCGTTGTAACCTGTTTTCCCTCTTTATTTACACTTGGTTTTAATTGTTTTAATGTTAGTTCTTTCTCGATTTTTACATATTTTTCAAAGATTTCAGCAATTGTTGGCCAATCTTTTTCTTGGACATACAACTTGTTTCCTTCTAAATCAGTATAGTTTTCATCTAAAATAGCATATAACGAAAATGCACTCGAATCTTCGACTAAGACATTGCCATCTTTATCCAAAATCGATCCTCGTCTTGCTTCTAATGTCTCATGAACTTCATACAACTCTTTCGTTTTTTCAGAAAGAGAAATTCCTGCAACTTTCCCTGTAATGAGAATATAGGAAAGTCTAATTGTAAAGAGTAAAAAGATCAACATCGTCAAAAATAAAATTATCACACCAACACGTTTTCTATTTTTAATTGTTGAAAGATTATGATTCCTTATTATACCTTTTATTTTTTTCATTCTAGCTTATCTCCAAATTGAGTTTTTGTGTTCATCTCTACATAAAATTCCCTATTTATAGGGAATCTTATAGAGAAGAGTATGCATTCATTTTACCTCTTTTATTTACCGATTTTCTGCTTCTATTTTGCTTCTTAAACAAAAATTAGAGTATTGAAAAAAACACGGCCCTTTTCCTTAGTTGGGCTTTTTTTATCTGTTCTATTCTTCTCTCTTGAAATTCTAAAAAGCTACTAAGTTGATAAATGAGTCGAAGTCACATCTAACGCGTCTGTTAAGAAAGAATCGATCAATATACCGTTAAAAAAGAACATAGCCCAAAGCTCTTTGAGTTATGTTCCTGCTTTACTTATTTTTTTCTTGCTACGTGTACTTTCAATTGCTTACCTTTAATCGTTCTTTCTTTCATTGCTTGAATAACCAGTGGGCCTTTTCCATTTAAAATATCAACGTATGTCACATTTTCTTGGATAGTGATGATTCCGATATCTTCAGATGTGATTCCTTCGATTTTTGAAATAGTACCTACAAAATCAAGTGCTCGTAATTTCTTTTTCTTACCGCCATTAAAATAAACTTTTGTAATTTCTTCATTCACACGTTTGGCTTTTTGGTGCTTTGGCTTTTGCTTAGTTGTTATTTTCTTCTCAAATGCTGCTTTATTTCTTGCTACTTGTTTAGCATTCGGTAGCGTGATTCGTGTCATTGTTAATTCACCAAAAGACTCGATTTCTTTTTTTAAGGAATCTTCTTTTGATGTGACAAATGTTAATGCATACCCTTCTCTACCTGCACGACCAGTTCTTCCTACACGGTGAACATAACTTTCTTTTTCAAATGGAACATCTAGATTAATAACATGCGTAATATTCTCAATATCGATACCACGGGCCGCTACATCTGTTGCTACAAGGTAACGAAACTTGCCTTTTCTAAAAGCATCCATTACGTCAAAGCGATCTTCTTGCATCATACCACCATGTAATTTTCCAACAGGATATCCTGTTTTGACTAAGAAATCGTATGTGTCATTGACTTTTTCTTGAGTATTAGCAAAGATGATACATGTATCTGGATTTTCAACGATCGTTACTGCCTCTAAAGCAGCAAATTTATGTTCTTCTGTTACATCTAAAAAGGCATGTTGAATCTTTGGTGTTGTTTTTTCTGATGCTTCGATTTTTACAACAACTGGTTCACGTAAATACGCGCTACTCAGTTTTTCAATTGTTTTTGGCATCGTCGCAGAGAAAAGCAGCGTATTTTTAGCTTCTGGTAATGCCGCTATAATCTCTTTTACTTGTTCAATAAATCCCATGTTCAACATTTCATCTGCTTCGTCGATTACTAAACAATTGATTTTTTCAAGAGGAAGCGTTCCTTTTAGAATATGATCTAACACTCGTCCAGGCGTTCCAACGACGATATGGCTTTTTTGTTTTAATTCTGATTTTTGTTTTACGTAAGACGCTTTCCCGTAAACAGCCGTTGCTTTTATTCTTTTATAGCGACCGATATTGATTATATCTTCTTGCACTTGTTGAGCTAACTCTCTTGTTGGCTCTAAAACAAGGACTTGTGGTTTATTTTCGACCCAGTCGACTTTTTCGCAAAGCGGGATAGCAAAACTAGCAGTTTTCCCGCTGCCAGTTTGAGATTGAACTAAGACATCTTTTCTATCCAAAACAGCTGGAATTACTGCTTGTTGGACTGGTGTTGGTGTTTCATAGCCTAAATCTGAAATGGCTTCTAGGATTACGTCACTTATAGGATATGTATTGAAATTTATTTTATTCATTGTTTCCCCATTCTTCTATTTTTATCGATCAAAATATTTTGCACACAGTAAAAACTTTTTTCGTGTGAGTTGAATTTTACTTTTAATTGTCTGAATATTTTTTAGGCTCAGTTCCTTATTATCCATGAAAAGTCACTGAACTGCAAGAGGCTAAATTATTATTGTTGTTTTGTGTGAATCGATTTAACGGTGTTTCAAAAAATCTATTACCAGCTAAAATTCTTTATCTTAAAGAAAACAAAAAGAAGACGAGACAAAAGCATTTAGCTCCGAGAAATAAGAGGGAATTCACGAAAATTGCTTTTTAAATTTTTGTGAATTTCAGTTAATTTTCAAAGGATCTGCTTTTTTTCTCGACTTTTGTACTTTTTTCACACTGTTAATTCTATTACAAGTAAGGTTTTGTGATTTCATCATTTGAAGTTGATAGCTCTTCGGGTGTTCCGCTAAATATTAATTGACCACCTTTTGCACCGCCTTCTGGACCAATTTCAATGAGCCAATCAGCTTGTTTGATGATACTCAAATGATGTTCTAAAAGAATCAAACTACTTCCTTCATCAACCATTTGATTAAAAAGCCTCAATAAATTGTTGATGTCTGCTAAATGTAAACCATCCGTTGGTTCATCTAATAAATAAATCGTTCCTTTCTTATGCAGCTGGTTTGCTAATTTCAAGCGTTGCAACTCGCCTCCAGAAAGTGTTGTTAAAGACTGGTTTAACCTTAAATAACCCAATCCAACTTCCATTAATGTTAATAATTCTTTTTTGAAGGGCTGACTGGAAAAGAATTGGCCACTCTCATTGACTGTCATTTCTAAAACATCGACAATCGTTTTACCTTCATATGTGTACTTCAGAACTTCTGGATCATAACGTGTACCATGACAGACTTCGCACGTTGTCACAATATCTTCCATAAAAGCCATATCAGAAATGATTACACCTTTACCGCGACACCTTGGACAAGCGCCTTTTGAATTATAGCTAAATAAAGCAGCACTTACACCATTTTCTTTGGCAAATAGTTCACGGATTTTCCCGAAGATATCTAAATACGTCAACGGAGTAGAACGCAAATTGATTCCAATGCTTTTTTGTGAAATCGCTACAATCTCTTGATTTTCTTCAACAGAAGTCTGACGGATGACCTCACCCAATGATGATTTACCTGAACCTGCAACACCACAAATAACCGTCATGACACCTAATGGTATTCTTGCGGAAAAGTTTTTTAGATTATGAAGATTGACATTTTTTATATCCAAAAAGTTCTTTGGTTTCCGTGTCTTCTTCTTTATTTGTATCGTTGTCTGCAATGCTTCACTTGTGATGGTTTTGGCTTCAAGGAACTTAGAATAATCGCCCGCAAATTGAAGCTCTCCTCCGCCTTCTCCAGCACCAGGTCCCATATCAAGAATATAGTCTGCAGAGCGAATCAGTTGAGGGTTATGTTCTACTAAGATGACTGTATTGCCTTTATTTTTCAAAGAAAGCAACGCTTTGTTGATCCGATCGATGTCTTTTGGGTGAAGACCAGCACTTGGCTCATCTAAAATATACATCATATCATTTAGTGCGCTATTGATATATTTCGAAATTCTAATACGTTGCGCTTCCCCTCCAGAAAGACTGCCAGTCGATCTCCCCAAAGTTAAATAGCTTAAACCAATTTCCATTAATGCCTTTAAGCGCTTTTGAATTTCGGGTTTAATATCTACAGCCAATGGGTCTTCGATTTTTTCTATAAACGATGTTAATTTATCAAGCGAATAGGTGACTACATCAGCAATACTTTTACCAAAAATTTTACAACTTCTCACTCGTTCGTTTACTCGAGTGCCATAACAAGCTGGACACGTTTCAATAGTAACGAAGAGATCTAATTGTTTTTGGTGCCTTTTCCCTTCGTCTGATTGAAGAATACTTCGTCTCATCCTAGGTATCAATCCTTCAAAAAGTGCAGTGTGAGGCCATTTTTCTGGTGGATTTTTTAATTTTTGTTGCGGTGCATACAAAAATAAATCTAGCTCTTCTTTCGAATAGTCTTTTATTTTTTTATCCAAATCAAATAGTCCACTGTCCGCGTAACGTTTCCAACGCCAAAAGCCTGAATGGAAAGTTGGAAAATCTATAGGTCCCTCGTTTAGTGATTTATTAAAATCGACTAATTTATGAATATCAATAGTTGTTACAGTGCCGATGCCATCACATTCTGGGCACTTACCGTCCGGATGATTGAAAGAAAAAGTATCCGAATAGCCAACAAATGGTTTGCCTACCCTTGAAAAAAGTAACCGTAAAAATGTATAAATATCTGTATATGTTCCGACTGTTGATCTAGAATTTGAAGATAATTTCTTTTGCTCGATCACGATCGCAACAGGTAAATTTTCAATGTTATCTACGGTTGGTCTGCCATATTTAGGTAGATATTTTTGTAAGAAACTTGGGAAAGTATCATTTAGTTCTCTTCTAGATTCAGCAGCTAACGTATCAAAAATTAGAGAAGACTTTCCAGATCCAGAAACACCTGTTACAACAGTTAATTGATGTTTTGGTATTTGTGTTGTGACGTGTTTTAAATTATTTTGAGTAGCATTTTTGATCTTAATGAATTGATTTTCCATAAACTTTTTCTCCTACATGAATTTTACTAGTAAATGATGTTTCATTTTAGCGTTTTATAATACCTCTATTTATTATAAAGCTAATTATGTAGCATTGCGAATAAAGAGATAGTTTAACTCTAGATAAAAGAAATCAAACATTTTTTCCAAAAAAAAAAATAGAGCGGGTTACGCCACTCTATTTTCAGTATGATAATATTGTTTAGATGTCTAGCGAAACAAACAGCCTTTCAATTATAATTTAGGTGCTAAATTTATCGAACAAAGCGCATGTTACTTATTCTTCCGTAATTTTGCATTTGGAATTGTGTTTTAAATTGATCGTTATCAGCATAGTCTATTGTTGATCGAGCAATGACTGAAGATCTATTCGGATTGTCTAAGGTTAAGCTTACATTAGAAATAGGTCTCCAAAGATTTGTTGGTGTCGGAGTAGTCGTTTTCCCTCTATTCACCCAACCTTCAATAAAACCTCTATCCATATTAATATTCAGAAACCCAATACTTGTATTTCTCATTGAGATAGGTGTACATCTATAGTATTGATTATTAAAATCAAACCCTCCATTGTCGATATCGATGGAGCCATATTCCCCTAAATCAATATTTCTAACATTCGTTTTATTTGGAGAAGTCACGGTCAGCTTACCATTGCTTCCTACAACACCAGTTCCTTGTACGGAAATATTCTGAATAGACAGGACGCTATAAAGTACGCCAGGTCGCATTTTACTTCCGTCTGATTGGATTATTACATTGGCTCCATCAGATACTGATAATGTTCCTTTTGGGGCATAAACACCATTAGCTATTCCATTTACATTTAGTTTCGCACTATTGTTCACAACGATTGAATGCTCTCCATTAAGAACGATACTTCCATGATCCATTCCCATCGATCCGTAAGTTCCTGTAATTGTTAGTTCACCTGAATTAACAATCAAATCACCGTTGTTCACTTTTATTGGTCCTGAAGTTGTCTGTGCACCTTGGTACTTGATACTCCCAGCTTCAATAGTAAAATTATCATATCTTGATTCTATTTCTAATTTGTTGTTACCAAATAATGTTACACTTCCCGGAACTTTTACTAATGGTTTATTGCCAGAATAGTTTACCGAATCAAGTTCAATCGAACCAGTTTCATTAAAACTATCTTCTATCAAACTTTTTGTTCCGCTAGAAGTAACACTTATTCTTTTCAAAACTATTTTAGTAAAATTACCATAGTCTGTATTTAATCTATAGCCATTTGTTATTAATCTTCCGGAACCATTAATTTCTAAATCTCCATCCACGTAAACATCGTCCGTGAAAATAATGGTTCCATTCACAGTGATTACAGTTTCACCCGATTCTATTAGCTGTTTAAATTGTTTAAAGTTATTAGCTATAACTCTTGCTGCTCTTTGTTCATTTGTATTAACCTTCATTTCACTTGACGCTTCAGCATTCGCAGTTGTTGCATTGCTAAACAATAATAAGCCTGTTGAAACTAAAGCTACGGTTAAAACACTTTTTTTTACAATCCCTTGAGTATAGTTCATTTTATTCTCCCCACTTATTTCATTAATTTACTTTTCCGATTTGATTAAACTTTAAAGAACCACTAAAAGGTTTTTCAAAATCTAAAGATGTTTTATTTACTGGTTCATAAATAAACGTTACATATTTTGTTTTCGTAATATCACCTGTCCAAGTAGTATTCGTTATATCCGGTAAAATACTTTGATTTTCATTTGTGACTCCTTGGGGCACAGGAAGTTGATCCTCTATTTTCATTCCAACGTATCGATAATACATAGGCTGTTCTACTGCTCTGATCGATACATCTTTCATCGATAGTACATTACCTGCAACTTTACTTGGAACAATCACTTCTGTAAAACTGCTCGGCAACCCGTACTGTCCTCCAAAAGTAACACCCGTGATATTATAATTATAACTGACTATTGGCATAGAAAAATTATAGCTATTATTCGCTGTGATACGAGCATAACCTGGCGTTGGAATAGGTAATGTTGGTTTTACCAATATCGGTTTTACACTGGTTTCATCCGTTCGCATAACCTGTCTTAAAAATAGATGGGCATCCGTTTGAGTTTCTTTTAGTAAGGTTACATCCGCATCGGTCAATTTTGTATTTCCCGTTGCGTTTATTCCTTCGTAATCTGTATCAAAATCTATTTGAGCTTCATTTTTTTTGATGACTTGATTTCCATCTTCTGTTTTAAATGTATAAACAGATTTCGCATAGAACTCAATCATAACTTTGTCTCCTGGGTTTAAAGGATAAGGAAACCCTTTTTGTCCCCCTTGATAAGATGGCCATTCGAATTGATCTAGTTTAGAAGTAGATACACTTGATTTCCAAAAATTGTCAGCTTGTTGTCCGCTAATCGGAAAACCTGATTTTACATTGCCACTTGCATTCATTATGTTGATTGTTGTTCCTGAACTTTTATTATTTGAATCATATGGAATGTATTCAAAAGGCTTATCTGCTATTTTAGATAAATCATCTGTAATATTAAACTGAGTAATTTTTTTATTATCAGATGCATCATTTTCAAATTCGATTGAAAACTTACTCGTTTTTTGAGATAAATCACTTGGTGGTGTGTCTTCTTTATAAACTATTTTATCTGGAGCAGCAGTTTTCTTAACATTTGTTTTTGGTTCATCATTCAAGTTATTGGTTCCACGTCCAGGTATGATTGTAGGTAAAAGGTTTTGATCAACACTCCCACCCTTTCCATATCCTGCAACACCTGTGGAAGACGTTACTTCAAAATACACAGTATTATCTGAAGTCTTAAACTCTTGTTGGATATTGATTCTAGCTGGTTTTTCAAACCTTGCAATCACCCCTTTAGGACTTCTATCAACGTTAAGATATTTAATTGTTGAAATTCCAGAGGCTGCTCCCAACTGAGGATTTATACCTGAGCGATTAAAGTCAGAATCTAAAGCGTATACTGTTGCTGATAAATCCCCTTCTGTAACTGGAGCAGAAGGATTAGTTTGATTTTTAAATGGATCCCAAGTAACTTCCATATACCGCCACGCACGTCCACCTTTTAAAAGCCCTTCTGACTTAGTAGGAATTACTTTATCCCAAACTGGTCCTACTGGTGTTCCATCTGCTGCAGAAAAGTAATTATGATACGCATTGGATTGTGGCTCTACATTCGTAATAATACCCGATTTAAACTGTTCTGGTTTGATCATTGCCATATGACCTGAAAGACGTGATGGCGCTTCAGAATAGATGTACTGATTATAGGCACTTCCTAGTGGACCATTTAAACTTGCTTCTGGATTTTGACCACCATTAAAATCTAGTTCAATAGAAACTGCATTTTCAATATAATCCGTTTCATATTTTTTTGCACTAAGGTTGTCCAGATTCCAGCCACTTAATCCCCAAGTACTAGTGTTACTGGATCCAGATACTGAATTAGCATAACTTTTTTCTATATAGGTTAAAGGATAGGCCCCTAGTCCAAAACCACCACCGCCAATAGGTCCAAACATACTCTCAACTAATGGATCTGACAATTCGTTTCCTGTGGAAGGTTTAAAATTGGTATCATTGTGTAAGGTAGCAGTAAATCCTGGTCCATCAACACTACTGCGGTAATAAAATCCCATCACTTGTTTTTTATTTAAATCTAGTTTCTGTCTATAGAGAAATCCAGCAGGTCTATACCCTAAATATTTACTTGTATACATATCAACTTGATACGGCATCGTCCGATACATTTTAAATTCAGAATAAGAATTCAAAGTCTTAGGACCTATACCAGCAATTTGAACATACTGATATTGCCAGTCATTTCCAAGATCTCCCAGCTTACCAGTAAAATAGTCAGTCCCATACTCTCCTGTATAAATACTGTTATAAGGAGGCCATTCTCCTTCAAATCCAGAAGGTCTAGTTATCGAAACTCCATTATACTTATATAGATCAGGTATATAATCATAATAATGACCTGCATAAATACCAAACGGCGTGATTGAAGAAGTAGGATTATCCACTCCCTTTTTTTCTTTATCAGGAGCAGTAATTTTCTTTGCAGATTCTTTTGAGTCTTGTGTAGACGCTGAAGTAGTAGAGGATGATGTTTTTTTCGTATCCAATTCTTTTTCTGAGTTGCTGGATTTTTGACTTTCTGAAACTTGAGTCGAACTTTGTTTCACTGTTTCTTCCGAAAAAACAACTGAACTTTTGAAAAAGCAAATAGAAGCTAAAGATAGAGCTAAAATTACCATCAAATAAGTCATTTTTATCTTTTTACTGATGAAAAAAAAGCGTGTAAATAGATTCTTATTAGAATGATGTTTCAAGTTTGATTCACCTCCAATTCTTTATCGCTTAATTTACTAATCCATCTAACCGACTTCTAATTGTTGTATCAGTCGGTCCATTCCATGCATCAATGAATGCCTTTTGACCTTCACGTTTGCTATATGCACCAATTGCTTCAATTTTAACATCCATATTTAATTGATAACCTTTAAAATCCGTCATGTTATTCGGTTTTGTCACTCCATTTATTAAATTATCTGTCGACTCACCTTTATTAAGAACGGCTAAATAATAATAATAGCCATCACTTCCCAAATACCATTTTGTTCCTTGGCTGTTGATTGCAATCGTATTTATCCCTGCAGATTTATCAATTACAACAGGCAAAATCGAAGATTCTTTTAAGAGATCACTTCGCTCTTGGTTTGCGGTTTCAGTTTTTTGGAAAGTCGGGATGACTAAAGCTCTAACAAATACTGCCGTCTCGCCAGTATTTGTTACTTTTGCTTTTTTGCTAGCCAACATATTTTCTGTACTACCATTTGGATCACTAACAAAACCTTGTTCATCAAGTACAACCTGTGTTGTAGGTACAGTTAATATATTATCTTTTTGATCTTCACTAACCTGCAAAGCGTATGCAATACTTGCTGAAAAAAATAATAAAAAAGCAATACTACTAGCTGCAACTAAACATTTTTGTTTTTTCGTGTTCTTTTTTTGTATTACATTAACAAAATAATCCATTGACTCACCTACTTTAATTTTGTTAATCAGATTTAGGTGCTCTCTCTTATTACCACGAATCATTTTTTGATAGTCCTTCTACTTTAATTATCAAATCATAAAGAGAACCTTTAAAATAGTTAGGCGTTTCATTTGATAATGTTAAGCTTCTCAACAATGGTGTTTTTGTTTTTTCTCCTGGATTAAGTATAGTAGAATAGTAAAAGTATCCATTTTTATAATACCAATACTCCCCTCCACCACTTTGATTTGACTGAACATAGGGTCCAAAATTAATGCGAATCCATTTTGACATTTCAGTCTCTCTATTTCCTCCATTAAATCCTATTTCTGTTGTACCACTAGTTGGAATTCTCTTACGTCCTTCATAATAATGCTCTTGTTTTTTTTCATCTAAAGATTTGTACTTTTGTCCTACAATCCATGTCTGACTATTACTTTTCTCTATCGTCGCTGAACCTTTTCCTGCTTCGTATAGGTCACCATAATCGTAGCTATCTTTAGCATATTCGGCTCGTGGATAAACTTCATAGGTCATTTTGAATTGTAATAGTACTTCTTTTAAGGATACTCTTATCTGGGCATCTATTTCACCAGTGTTGATTATGTTTACTTCTTTTTTTGTTTCTATGTTTGGTATCCAATTAGGATCAAAATCTTCTTCAACTTTGACTTCTAAACGCTTCTCTGTTCCTTCTGATTGGGTGTGGTTTTTTGTCCACTCAGCATAACTGGTCCATGCTAAAGTCGCTCCGACAACTAATACAAAGGAAAATAATAGCGCAAAACTACCGAAGAAAAGTTTATTTTGATTTAATCTCAACCCTTTTTTATAAAAAAATCTTTTTTTTCTATTCTTCAATGTTTCACTTCCTTTCTCTGAAATTCAATTTTTACAATACTTGTAAAATTCAAAAGATCAGATAAGATTCGACCGTGTGTTCTTTAACGACGCCTATTTCTATTCCTTTTTATCGTAACAACAATTACTAAACTTATAAAAAGTAGACCTAAGATAAATCCTAAAAGAACATTCCTTAGATCTTCACCCGTTTGAGGGAATATTCCAAAAGGTTTGGACGGCTTAGGGTCTGGTTGCAATTTAGTATCTTCACTCGCATAGAATACCCAATAAAAGTCGGATTGACTTATTTCACTCCAATCGTCGTCACTATCATTTCTTACAAAAAAATTAACGTTCAAGGTTTCTGTTTGACCTGGTTTAAAAGTTCCCAAATCAATAGCTTTATTTTTTGCATCTGGTAATCCATTTCCAATTAGATCACCAGCGTATAACGTTTTACCACTCATTGTCATGGTGACAGAAATTGCTCTATTCAAATCTATTTTTCCTTCTTTAAAACTTGAATGATTGTCATCACCTTCAGAAAATCTTAAAGATAGGCGATATGGTTTTTCTTCTATACCATAGTTACTAATCATAATAGCTCTCTCAAATGTTAGTTCAGGTTTAATTTCATTGTGTTCAATAAAATATTTACCTTTTTCATTCGCGTGGATTCCATTTTCATCTGCAATAACTAATCCAGGAGGAAGACTCTCCGCAGCATTTGCGGAAAGTCCGAATCCAGTGAATATGATTAGTCCTGCGACTAAAATGATGATAGCATGAATTCGCTTCATAATTGTTCCTCCCAGAATGTGTTACTTCATTACTCGGCCATGCCTGGTAAAGCAGTAAAGTAAGCTTTCGCTTGAGAAGACATGTTGCTCCAGCCTGATGAACCTGATCCAATTTGACTGCCATCAAAAGCAATATCTAAAGCCGCTTTACTAGCTGGAATAGAGTCTAGACCAACCCATAAATCGTATGAAGACAATTTCCAAGTGGTATCTGCAGCGCCAATATTAATATTTTCTAACACTGAAGATTCTGTTTTAGCACCATCAGCCAGTACTTTATCATAATAGAAGTAACCATCACTATAGAACCATTTTCCTTGACCTGAACTTGGAATCGTAGTTACTACATTTGGCATATCAAACGTAATATCTGAATTTACAGAAGACACTTTAGCTGAGCCAGCTGCTGGAGTCATCGTACCCACTGTTCCTGTAAAGCCTGGATAATTAGTACTATTAAGATTTAAAACAGGGTTTTTCCAATCATTTGCAGTATCGGTATAAGTAGAAGCATATGTGAAATATTTAACATCACTCAACTCATAAGTACCAGTCGCGCCTGCTCCATCTTTAAGCGTAGCTTTTGCAGTAACCTTTTGTTCAACCGTTGCACCTGTTGCATCTGCCCATTTTGTTCCATTGATTGTTGGAATTGTATATTCTGGACCCGATGTTTGGAAAGCTTTTGGCAATTCTACATTGCTATCAGCTGGTTTATCAGCATAGTATTTCAATCCGCTTGTTTGGTTTACCAGCATTGTACTATTTCCATTAACAAATAATTTCAAATTAGCTGGTTTAGCAGTAGATGTACCATTTTCATCAAGAATTGTCACAGGACCTGTAACTTCCGTCCAACCTGATGCATGAGAATCAGGATTTACAATCACAGGAAAGGCAGTTTTACTAGGTGTATATGCGGCATTCCCAGCAGTTGTTTCCCCAGAAGTTAGTTTACTTAACATTTCTTCAAATGATACACGAACAATAACATCATTTCCTGATGCATTTTGAACGTCAACTTTCTTTTGGATCGTTGCATTAGCATCTAGCTCTTGTCCTGGTGGGAAGACCTCGACGATATTTACTGCCCCTTTTTCATACCCCGCAGATTGCATATGATTTCGAACCCACTCAGTGTACGATGTGAAGGCGAAAGTACCTGCTACTACCAACAACACAGCCGAAGCTGCTGCTAGTGACCCCACTTTCTGTTTTTTACTTTTGTTTTTCCATTTTTTCATTGAAAAAACCTCCTATATTTCTTTTTATTTATAAATCCCTAAATTTCAGGGAGTTTATACTGATTTAGACTTTGCACTTGGAAGACTCAAATAATATTTAATCGTCAAACTAAAGGCAAATATTGCACATAATAAAACAAGAACGATGATTAGATTGTCTCGAATAAATTGAATAATTCTTCCTATATACTCAATATGAAATACTACCTTACCTACATATTGATTTGAGTGTATTGGAGAATCTGGATTATCATTCGCATCACCTTGTGTTGTAAAAAATAAACCTGTTTCTTGGTTTAATTCTTTATCTATTTTAATCAACCTATGGGTCAAATAGATTTCCTGTTCACCTTCAAAAGGTTTGTAGGTGATAATATCTCCCACTTTCAATTCTTCTGGTGGAATACTTTTTAAAAAAATCATCGCTCCAGCCTCAAATCCATCATTATGTTTTGGGCGATCTTTCTTTTGAGCCATGGAATTTGTTTTGACTGTCATAAATCGGTAACCAAAGAATGATTTACTCTCACTATCATTAAATGAAAACATTACAGCACCAAATAGCATGATTAAGATAAACGTATAAAAAACGAGATTCCAACCTCTTGCTAAGATCCGTTTTCTTCTTTTTTTCTTGATTTTTTCTCGATTTATTTTCTTTTTTCTATTTCGCTTTATAACTGAGTCACTCATTTGACCTCTATTTTGTTTAGCTTTCTGCTTGGATTTTTTTGCTGTACTATTTTTTTTCACACGTTTCTTCCTCATTTTTTGTTCAACTTCAATATGTTCAGCCGTATCATTCTTTTTCAAAGAACGTGCCTTTTTCAATACTTTTTTTTGTTTTTCCAAAAGTCTCCTCCATTCATAATGACTTTATTGTGAAGCGAAAACTATTCGACAAATCGATACCCTTTAGAACGAATTGTTTTGATATATTTAGGATGCATTTTATCTGTTTCAATTTTTGATCTTAAATGAAAAATTAAGTTAGAAACTCGATATGTTGATTGTTTGAATGGTTTATTCCAGATACTCTCGTAAAGTTCTTTATACGTGAGTGTTCTATTAGGATTTTCCATCAATAGTTTTATTAATTTATATTCTAGTTTGGTCAATCCCACATGGTTATTTCCGTCTATTATTATTTCTCTATTACTTTTATCTAAAACTAGCAAAGAATTTTTTTCTGATTTTTTTTTAAAGTAATTACGGTTCTTCAATGCATTTAAGACAATTAATCGATATTCATCTATTGACTCTTGCTCACAAAAATTGCCATTGACCCCTAACTGTAGATAGACAATATTCGAAATAGTATTTTTTTCTTTTGATATGGTCCAAATCAGACAATTTATCTGTCTTTTAATTTTTAAGATTAAATCACATACTTCTGAAAACTTCGCTGGATCTTCATTAAAGATCAAAATTCCATCTATATCATTTGTTTGTGAATAAATAAGCGTCTCATTGATTTCAGAGATTTGACATTCTTTTTTTAGCGCTTTTAAATATGGATCCAAATCAAAAGTAGCCACTTTTATATAACACAAGTTATACATTTTCCTACCTCCGTTTATATTTTTTATAATTTCCGTTTAAACGTTTCATTTCTCATTACTTTTTCAAGCATTATTGTTTTTAAGTTTATGATTTTTCGTTATAATATAGTTAGCATTATTTTTCCTTATTCTTTGAAAATAAAGAAACAGACGAAAAAATAGTCTAAAATTCATGGTGTATTTTTTTTTGACGGTTATTAAGACGGCTTATATAGAAAAAACAAAATGGAGAACACTATAAAATAGTCATTCTCCATTCTGTTTTCAGCTCTTTATTATTTAATTGTTTACGTTTTACTTTCAACCGAACACCATAGCAAATCAACTGCTGAAATAACCGCACGCCGATTTTCGAACATTGAATCAGTATATGTATCTAATGTTAACTTAGCCGAATTATGTCCAAGTAATCGACTTAAACTCGCTATATCAGCTCCCTGCTCTAAGCATCTTGTAGCGAAAGTATGTCTTAAAGAATGGAAATGAATATCTTTTATATCTGCATCTTTTAAAAGCTTCTTAAAACGATAATTAATCGTTCTAGGCTCTACACAATTTCCATTAGACGATATTACATAATCACAATCTGATTTCTCTTTTTTTTCTATTAAATAATTTTGTAAGTTTTTTGACATTGGAATTGCTCGTTTTGAACTTTCTGTTTTCGGACTTCCTTCAATCAAAATAGTCTTTTTGTTATTTTCTTTTATGTCTGAAATTCTATATACTGTTCTTTTTACATAAATAACTTCTTGCTCAAAATCAATATCCGACCATTTCAAACCACTAATTTCACCAATTCTCATTCCAGAATAAAGAGCCAATATAATGGCAGAGCACTCGTCCAATTTTAAAGCAGCTCGTTCCAAATTTTGTTGCTCATTTAATGACAATGCGTGGACTGGCTTCATTTTCATTTTTGGTAATTTCACATATTTTAATAAATCTTGATCAATAAAGCCTAGCCTTTCAGCCTCTTTCAACCCCTTTTGTAGAAGGTTAAAAACGTTTCGAATATAACCAGAAGAAAGGTTTTGTTCTTCCAGTATGTTCACAAATGTTTGTATTTTTTGCTTATTCAATTGTCGAATTCTTATTTTTCCAAAATAAGGAATCAAGTAGTTCTGTGCCATATTTGAGTAGACTGAAAAGGTAGTTGGCTTAACTTTCTTTTTTAAACTTTTATTCATCCAAGATTCAAACCATTCTAAAAAAAGACTATCCGGAACGATACTGTGTTTTCTGCTTTCAGCCTGAGTGGCTTTCAAATGTACTAAACGTTCCTTTACATCTTTATATTTTTTTCCATATATATATCCATATTGGATTTTCCCGCTGGGTTTCCGATATTTTATATAGCGACCTTCCCAACGTCCATCTTTTCTTTTATATATATTTTCACCTTTTTTAGCCATAGAATCTCACCCTATCTGATAATTATTTTGACGCTAATTTTGACGGCTTATTTTTAAAATCGCCAATTTAATGTACAAATAAGTCATTTCGTTGTTATTATTTTAAAAAAACTGTTATTTCTATCATTTTTTTAATAAAACATCTAAAAAAATGATAGAAATCAACGTAATATCACATTGACTATTAATCTTTTATCCATTATCATAAATATATAAACGAAATGTCTTATTTAACTGACTTCCTTATTTTCAAAGAATAAAGATAACTATATAAATTATTTATTCAAATAAATTTGACTTACTACTAAGGCTCAATTTTCCTTAGTATTTTTTTATACAAAAAACCTGTTTGAAAATAACTAATATAACTTGTAAATTTAAATACTGAAATGCAAAAAATATCAATAGTATCCCAAATATCAGACTGAACATGGTCTGAATAAGAAAATAATTTTGATATACATCAGTTGTAGTAATAGATTATATAAATTCAGATTTATTTTAGTTAAAAACCTCGTTATGTGTCCAAAGATCATCAATATTTACTGATACGTACCTGTTATAATTAAAGAAAACTGCATACGTATTTTATTTTGATTAGACTTTTCAACCGATTTTTCCATCTGAATACTACCTCAAATCTTATTTATTCGCCCTTCTTTATTTAAAACACAATTTCCTAGTATATTAGTGGGTCTATAAATGTATAAACAGTGATTACTGCTCATTTATCTGCATATGAATTTTTTTTGATTCCGTTACATTGAGGCTATAATTTTAACGTTCTTTAATAAATAATTAACAAGTTAAATAGCAATATATCTAATAAAAATATGTATGTTCTTCTACCCTATTTACCTTTTGTCTCCTCCTCATCTAATCTTTTCATTATTTTTCTCTTTCAAATTATCACATAATTTTATAACAATAATTGCTCAATTTTTATTATAAAATATCAAAAATATTGATTTTTTTCCGATATTAAAGTGTTCTTTTAATACACAATTTTTTTAAAAGTGGTATCAACTGATTTTTCACTTTGTACTAAAAATGATAACTCCATGTATAACTTCCAATCTTTTAATACATTTTATCGAGTGGCTAGTTTGTGATGTATTTGATTTTATAGTAGAATCAGTTGGTGGAAATAAAAAGGGAGGGCTATTTATATATTACTTAGATGAATTGTACGATAGTGTTCTAAAAACCAAAATTGATATTATGGATTGTTTACTTAATTCAACTGAAGGTAGAACTACAATTGAGCTTAGCCAACATCTTGATTTATCTTCTACAACCGTGACAAAATACATTAAAGAAATCAACTCTGATTTGATGTATCCTGGTCATGAAGTTTCTATTAGAACAAGTGAAAATAACATGCTTTTTTTAGAATATTCAGATATTTTATATTACAAGCAATTTAGAAGAAATCTTATTTTTGAAAATTGGAGTATAAAACTATTCTTGCGATTATTGTTGGGTTACAAGGTCAACAGAATAAAGTTTGTTCAAGATAATTTTATTAGTGAGGCTACTTATAGAAGATCTATTGCAACTATAACTAAACAGATTTCGGCATACAAGTTAATAATAAAATCGAATAAAGGATTCAATTATCTGATTGGTGATGAAAAAAATACACGATTATATGCAAATAAAGTTTTCTGGCAATTATTTCATGGTGAAGTGTGGCCATTTGATGAGATAGATGAAGACTTAATATCTGACATTGTTAAATCCAAAAAAAATGAATCCTATATAAAAAATGTCAATAATATTAATATTAAACAAACTATGTATTCATTATCAATACAAATCATTAGGTATAGAAATGGTTATGAAGTAGATATCCCTTATTATTTAAGAGATGAGGCTGAATACATAAGTGAAAAGTTTCATTTAGATAAACTTAAATCTACACTTTCAAAAAAAGAAATAGAATTTTTTTTCTTACGTTTATTTAGTTACCCTAGATTTATGAATACTGAGCTAGGAAGACATTTTATTAAAAATGCTAAATTGAACAATACTTTTCTTTCAAGAATTTCTTCAGAATTTTCCTATTATCTTTCAACTAACTATCTTAACCTTTCTCTCGACGATCAAAAGAATATTGAATCTAGTGTCTATTCAGCCCATGTAAATGCCTTGCTATACCCTACATGGAGCGACACTGAGAATAATCATTATTTCGAAGAGTTCCCAATGTTAAAAAAGAATATGAACATTATAGCTTTTCATTTATCAGAGAAATTTGGCTTATATAACATCGTTAGTAATAACTATATTTTAAATCAATACATGTTAATTTTCAGTCAGTTAAAAGATTTAAGTTATTTTGAACCTACTGTAGATATACTTTTAGACACAGAATTTGGTATTTTTACTGAAAATATCATAAAGAAAACATTAGATGGCAGACTAAGAGCCTATTTGAATATTTCTATCCATACCTCACTCGCTGATTTTGTTGATTCAATTGCTGATCTTAAAATAGTAGTTACCACCAGTAAAACACCTGAATTAACTAGACAGTTCAAGGCAGAAAATATCCTTTATATCAATGAAGTACCCACAGATGAAGATTACCATACAATCTATACATCAATAAAACATCTCATAACAAAATTGTCTAGCTAGCTCTTGTCCAGTAACAAAATTTTTTTTGGTGGCATTAATAAAACGTATAGTATTTTATTAACGCCACCAATTTTTAAGAGCACTCTAACTATAGAAACACTTTTTAGCGTCCGGTACGTTTTTTCTCAGATTCTGGGTATCGATCTCCGACAATCCGAATTTGCTCTAATGCTTTCGAAATTATGACTCTTTCGTCTGGGCTAAACGTTGTATCGGTTGCTGTAATATTTTCTAAAATCCGGTCCTTTTTAGTAGTTCCTGGAATTGGAACAATCCACGGTTCTTGATCAAGTATCCAAGCAATCGCAAGTTGAGCAGTTGTGATATTTTTCGTATCCGCAATTTCCTGCATAAAATCAAGCAATACTTGATTCGCTCTCATGGCTTCTTGAGTAAATCTCGGTAATTCTCCTCGATTGTCATTTTCATTAAAACGGGTATTTTTATTTAACTTTCCTGTGAGATATCCTCTCCCTAATGGACTATATGAAACTAAACCGATTTCCAGCTCTTCCAAAACTGGTAAAACTTCTTCTTCAACTTCCCGCCACCAAATAGAATATTCACTTTCAACTGCTGCTAACGGTTCTACCTTGTGAGCTTTTCGAATCGTTTCGGCCCCAGCTTCAGAGACCCCCCAATGCAAAATTTTACCTTCCTGTTTGAGCTTTTGGATCGTTAGAGCGACCTCTTCGATTGGTGTATTTGGATCAATTCGGTGAATATAGTATAAATCGATATAATCCGTTTTCAACCGTTTTAGCGAGCCTTCTACAGCAGATATAATCGCTTTAGAGCTGCTATCTGGTTGATTTTTTAGTCCGTCGATTTTAAATCCACCTTTGGTTGCAATTTGAACTTGATTTCTTTTTCCAGCCAATGCTTCCCCAACTAATTCTTCATTTGTATAAGGCCCATAAACCTCTGCTGTATCAAACATTTTGATCCCTGCATCGATTGCTGTACGCACTACTTCAATCATTTCATTTTTATCTTTAGCAGGTCCTCGATGATAATTCAGTCCCATGCAGCCAAATCCAATTTCTGAAGTAACTAATCCGTTTTTACCAAGTTGTCTTTCTTTCATAATTAATCAATCCTTTCTAATTGTTTATGTATCCAAACTATATCAATTAGAGTGCACTATAAGTCAAGGGTTTTCTCTCAATGATCTTTTTAATTGTACATTATATGAAACATCAAAAAAATTAATCTTTACTGAAAAAAAAGTGCTGGAATTATTTCCAGCACTAAAAAATACAATTTTCTTAGTTCAGAGTAACGTAACAATTATATTTTTAATCTCTTATTTTAATATAAGACGCAACATAAAAGATAAGCCAAACCAACCAAGCAAACTTATTCCAATTGCAATCACCCATCCTAAAATATTATGTTCCAGTGGTAAAGGCATATTCATCCCGAAAAAACCAGTTACGATTGTTGGAATCGTTAATAAAATCGACAGTACTGTCAAAATTTTCATCGTGTCATTCAAGTTATTATTCAAGATATTGTTATACGTTCCAGATAATTGCTGTAGAACTTGTGATGTTAACTGCACCATTTCGACTAGTTGTCTTGCTTCAATCAGAGTATCTTCCCATTGTTCTTTTTCAACCTCATTTTATAAAAAGGTGTGACAAGACTGAAAATCGCCTTATCACACCTTTCACAATTATTCTATTGATCTATTCTTTGCCTACTCAAGAAAATGAAGACCCATCAATAAAACTTGTATAAATATGGTCATCTTCCGTTTCTTCTCCCGTAATCAATTGAATGATTTTTTCAGCAGCCAACATACCCCAACGATGTTTAGAATATGAAATCGTCGCTAATCGCGGCTGAATAAATGCACTGATATCAATATTATCAAAACCGATCAAACGAATATCCTTGCCAATTTCATACGGTGTTTCTTCAAAATATTTATAAATGCCGATTGCCATTTCATCATTCAACGCAAAAATATCTACAGGAAACTTAGGCTCACTTCCCATGATTTCCTTAGCTGCCCGATAACCAGAAGGTTCTGTAAAATCTCCTGAAATAATATCATAGTCAATTGAAAAGCGTTCTAATTCTTTGATACTGGCATTTAATCGTTCCTGACTATCATAGCTTTTTTGGGGACCAGAAACTAAAAATATTTTTTTCGTTTGACTGGCCACAGCTTTTTCAATGGCTAACGTTGCGCCACCTTTATTATCTAATAAAACTTTACGCACATTTTCATGAGTAATCAAACGATCTAAAATCACTAAAAAATGACCTCGATCTGCATATTGTTCAATTTCTTTGTTTTTGAACGTCCAGTCTAAAATAATTGCACCATCAATCATTCGCTCGGGAATAAACAAATGTGATTTATTCCCACTGCAAACAATCATTTCATAGTTCTGGGCTTCCAGTCCTTTTTTTATGCCATCCAATAGTTCACCATAAAAACTACCACCGTAATCAGCAAGATATACACCGATAATATTGGTTTGTTGCCTTTTTAACGTACGAGCAGCCATGTTAGGAATATAGTCCAATTCCTCTGCAATCGCTTGGATTCTTGCTCGAGTTGCTTCAGTAACTTTTGGACTGCCATTTAATGCATAAGAAACAGTTGAAATCGATACCCCCGCTTTTTTTGCAATCTCTTTGATTCCTACCATGTACGCTCATCTCCTAGCAAAAAATATCTATTTGGTTTTCTTTCTTATCTAAACAAGCAATGAGTTCATCTAAAGGAACGATATACCCACCTTGGCGATAAGGATTTTCTTCTCGTCTTATAGAAAACTCAGTTCCGTTTGCGAGAACTGCCTCTTTTTGTCCCACTAAATGAAAGACAATTCTCACGTCTTTATCAGCAATTTGATACCCCATCGCTAGACCATCTAACTCTTTAGGTAAAATTGGATCGAAGATCATATTCTCCTTATCTTCCCGAATGCCTAAAACATTGGTCAACAGTTGATTCATATATATTCCAGGACCACTGGAATATATTCGCCAGCCACCTTTAACTCCAACACTGCCATCTTTCAGCTTGGTAAAGTTTTCTTGCGCATCGTATCTTGTTTTAAAATCACCATCGGAACTACTGAAATAGGCATTGGCTTGACGTATCTCAGCATTCTCAACATGCTCTTTTATTTGAATCGGATTAATGCTATTCAAGGCTCGCCACGTTTCATCAGGTTTACCAAGTTTAGCCATCGCTTCTGTGAAACGAATGTGCGCATGAACATATTGTAACCCAATTTCACGTCCGAAATTAGCTGATTGTTCCGCACGCTTAAAGTTGGTGCTGACACCACCTTGATAGGTTGCTGGTCGATTCATCAAACGGACGCCATCTGGAAATTGCAAATGTTCTTTAATAATAGCATAGTGATGTTTAGCTTGTTCAGCTGTTAATAGCTCAGCGATCATACTACGTGTCATTGGCAGTAAACGATATTGAATTCCTGTTTTTTTATCTGTTGGATGAATCATAAATTCCACATGATCTGTGTCTTCCATATAAATAAAACCAGGAATTGTTTCAGTCGATAAAATATACTTTTCAAAGTCATTTTTAATATTAACAGCTAAAACTTGTAAATGCTCGCCAAATACGGCGTCGACCTCCATTAATAAATTGGATAATTTATTCACGATTTGATACGTTAACGCAACTGTCCAACTACTTGCCATATATTTTTTCAACTTATTATCATAAGGTTGTAGCGTATCGTCCCAATCTCCATCACTATAACAAGATAAGTATGTTCCTTCTAAAAAGTTATTTTCAATAAATTGAATTTCTTTTTTTATATGCTCAAACAAGGTGTAAGTCTTCGTTGTTTTTAAAAAGGTTTTACGATCAGTATAGGGAATTTTTTCCTCTAAAATACTGAAATCTTTTGTTTTAGCCAAATAATCAGCCACAATCTTCATCGGCCAAACGATCACATCACCATGGCTCTCATCGGCTTTTTGTTTTTCATAGCGATCAAACATAAACCACTGCGGCCAATTTCCATCATCTTCAAATTGATTTGCATAGACATTTTTAATGATTGAATGGACAACTTCTGGTCGATTGACGGCAAAGAAAAATTCTGTTGGACCTTGTGAAACATCTCGTGTTCCCCAAGCAGCACCCCCATACTGTTCTAATCCGTGTGGTGAAAGATAATGTACCAACATATTGTGTGTATACCAGCGAGACAACACGTTTATTGATTCAACTTCTTCAGTTTTATGTGTTAACTGGAAATTATTTAATAGCTCATTTACAAAGTCTAAGAATTGCTTGATTTCTTTTTCGTATGCGGTCGTTATTGTCTGAAATGGTTCTCCCGTCAAGCTTCCTTGGATAGCCATAGAAAATTCTGTTTGTTCTTTAATCACAAAAATAGTTAAAACTCCTGCAGATTTACTAGATAAAAACAAGCGCTCATCCGTTAGTTCAAAAGGTTTATCTAACGAATAATAATAAGTTAAATCAGGATACTCTTCATGGATCACTGACTCTGGTAAAGCTTTTATACTTACCAATTCGTTTGATTTAGTCACTTCATAGGTTGGCTCTTCTTCATCTGCATTCATCACCAATTGATTGGTTACAGCAAAAGTATATTTCAAGCCTCGTTGACTTATCACTTCTGTACGGATTTCTTTAGTATCACATAACGTAAACGTTCTCACCATAAGTATATCATTCTCTAATTTATAATACCATGTAGCGGAGTTTAATCCCATTACAAATGCAGAGGGCATTGTTAATAGACGCCAATTTTCTGCATCTTTGATATAAATTCTTTGACCTGATTGTTTCATGATATTTAGTGAATTGCGGCTGTTGCTCATTAATTTGTTCATAGATGTATTGCCTAAAACAATTTGAGAATTGAAAAGACCATACATATAAACAGTCGTGCTCAGGATGGGACGCTCTACATCTAGTTCTGTTCCACTTAATAGAATATGCCCGTGAGCTCTTTCCATGGCTATTTCCTTTTCTTTCAAAACCACATGATGATACTCATCTGTAAAGAAAGAAGCTACTTTGCCATCAATTGTTTCGACTAGGTTTTGATTAGGAAATAATTCGTCGCGTTCTATATCCGTCAATGTTTTACCTGTAATTGGTTCACCTATTTTTTTCTCATAGTTTGTTGATTGCTCATCAATTTCTTCAAATTTTAATGCATCATAATTTTTTTGGATATCTGCTTTAGAAATAAGTGGCTCTTTAATGACTGTTCTTTGGTTGTCTATTGGTGCTCCATAAAAAACAATTTTAGTCTCTTTCTCACTTACATCGTAGATTTCAGTCTGTAACGCAATATAGGCAAATTCGTATTGATACACTTCATTTGCTAAAGATGCTTTTTTCAAAGCTTGAGCTTGATTTGTTTCCTTATACTCGCGACCAAAAAATTGGTAACCATCTGTAGAAAAAGCAACCAACGAATTTAAGCTTCCTTGCTCGATTACTGGAAAATTTCCTTCTTGCGGTTGATTTTGTCGAGAAGAAATAGTAATTGTTTCATTTTCTTTCCAGACATGATGATCCACGTATTGTGACATATACGCTTCATTTGATCGAACAGCACCTTTTGTCGCATTACCGATATCTTGACCATAAATAACATCAACTTTCTGCCCAGAACCTGTCAATGTCACTTGCCAAAACCAAATACCCATTTCAGTTAATTTAAAATCAACTTGGTAGTTCACGTCGAAAAAATTGCCGAACCAAGTCGCTTGTTCTTTTCCCATCAGAAATGTACTGGCTGAATTTGAGCCGATCATGGGGGCACTATGAATACCATTATTATCATAAACTCTCAAATAGAGTTGGTTGCAACTTCCATCTAATGCATTCCCATTTAGTTGGTTGATCATGATATGTCCATGTATTATTTCGTATAGATCTCCCGTTTCTAAAAACGAAACGGTCGTCCCACCATTTTTAATTGTTCGTTTTTGATGCGTCATCTCACTCTTCCTATCTATTTCAATAATTTGAATGTTTTTGTTAAGACATCTCTACTATTTGATCCAATCATTACATCAAAAGTTCCTGCATCGCTAGCAAACGTTTGGTCACTATGCACATATCGAAGAAGTTCTTCAGTAATCGTAAATTGAACCGTTTTTTTCTCATGTGCTTGTAGGGTTATTTTTTCAAAGCCTTTTAATTCTTTGACAGGACGAACAACTTCACCAATTTGATCTCGAATATATAATTGAACTGTTTCTTGACCCGAGATATCTGATTGGTTTTCTACAGTGATAGAAACGGTAATTGTTTGATCTGAATTCATTTGATGCGAACTTAATTCAAAATCAGTGTAAGCAAATTCGCTATAGCTTAAACCAAAACCAAAGGGATATTTTGCAAAATTGGAAACATCTAAATATTTAGTTACATATTTTTCATCACCTAGTTTATATGGTCGACCTGTATTATCGTAATTATAATAAACAGGTACTTGTCCCACTGTTTCAGGGAATGACATACTTAAACGAGCGCTTGGATTATACTCTCCGTATAGAATATCAGCTAATGCTGTCCCAGCTTCTGTCCCTGGGAACCACGCCTCAACGACGGCTTTGGCTGAATCGATTCCTTTTAGATCTAAAGGACGACCATTATACAAAGTCACAATGATATTATTATTGACAGCTTGAATAGCATCGAATAAGTCTAGTTGCGCTTGTGGAAGTCGAATATCACTGCGACTTGATGCTTCCCCACTCATCCAATCTTCTTCACCGAGTGCTAAGACAACTTTGTCAGCCTCTTTGGCTAAAGCCACAGCTTCATCAATCGCTGCTTGACTTGGTTTAAAATAATCGAACGCTTCTTTGCCAATCACATATTCTGCGCCAATTTGAGCAACACCTTGTGCTAAAGAAATCGCTTCGTCTTTTTTACCTTGCCAAGACCAAACACCAATTACATCGTGAGAATCAGCAGCGGGGCCTACAATAGCAACTTTCTCTAATTTCGATAAGGGTAATACATGCTCATTTTTTAATAAGACAATTGATTTTCTCGCAATATCCCTTGCAATATCACGATGCTCTTTTGACAAAACAACTTCTTTTTCTAAAATCACGTCAGCGCCTCTATGGGGATTTTCAAATAAACCTAAGTCATTTTTCAACGTGAGAATACGTAGAACAGCTTCATCTAAGGTAGATTCAGTTACGATATTTTCTTCAATCAGTTCTTTTAGATTTTCGGTATAACAGGTTGTCATCATTTCAATATCCACACCTGCTTTGATTGCCAGTTCAGCAGCCTGTTTTTTATCTGCCGCTACACCATGAGGAATCAACTCGATGACTGCTCCCCAGTCTGAAATAACGACTCCATCAAAACCAAACTCTTTTCTCAACACCTCTCTAAATAGCCATTTATTTCCTGTTGCTGGGACACCATCCACTGTGTTAAAAGAAGTCATCACTAATTTTGCCCCAGCATCAAGTGCTGCTTTATAACCAGGTAAATAGCTATCTCGTAATTGTCGTTCAGACATATTGACTGTATTATAGTCACGACCACCGATTGCTGCACCATACGCCGCAAAGTGTTTAACACAAGCCGCTACACGAAAGAAATCATTTTTCAGGTCATTCCCTTGGTAGCCTTTAACAAATGCTTCCGCAAAACGACTATTTAAAAAGGGATCTTCCCCAGTTGATTCCATTACGCGACCCCAACGTGGATCACGAACCAAATCGACCATTGGTGAGAATGTCACGTGTAAACCTGAAACTGCTGCTTCTTTCGCTGAAACTTCCGCTACTTTTTTTGCAGCTTCTAGATCCCATGAACTACCCAAACCAAGCGGAATAGGGAAAGCCGTCCGAAAACCGTGGATGATATCTGCCATTAAAATCGTTGGTATTCCTAATCGATTATTCTCCATGTATGCTTTTTGTACTCGAATTGCTTCTTTTGCACCTGAAATACCAAGGGTTGTCCCTGCATTATTAATGTCTTCATGTGTCAAACCAAGATCCGTCATGGGTCCTGTTTTTTCCTCCGCCTTTTCAGAATAAAATTCAGCTGCGAGTTGAAGCAATTGTCCAACTTTTTCATCTAATGTCATTTGCTCCAGTAAATCGATTAATTGCTTTTGTTCCATTTTTATAGTCACCTTTTCTTTTTTATTTTATTCCGGAAACGTTAAATCCTTGTAAAATGTATTTTTGAAAAATCGAGAATACGATCAAAATTGGAATAACCATAAATGTCGCTCCAGCCATTTGTAAGGCATAATTTGAACCATGTTGTCCTTGTAATAGTTGTAAGCCAACAGATAATGTATAATATTTTTCATCATTTGCGATAATCAACGGCCATAAAAATGAATTCCAGCCACCGATAAACGTCAAGATGCCCTGAACTGCTAAAATTGGACGACTGACTGGTAAAATTATTTTGAAAAAGATGTACCACTCACTAGCGCCATCAAGTCTTGCTGCTTCAAGCATTTCATTTGAAATAGTATTCATAAATTGTCGGAATAGAAAAATTCCAAATGCACCAGCTAGTCCTGGCAAAACGATTCCGATTAATGTATTCGTCAAACCAACTGAATTCAACAATAGATACACGGGGATCATGGTTACTTGTCCTGGGATCATCATTGTGGCTAATACCATCAGAAAAAGTCCATTTTTTCCTTTGAAATCAAACTTAGCAAACCCGTAACCTGCCATAGCGTTTAATAACAAGCCGATAAAAGAACAAGCCGTAATGATCAACGTATTTTTAAGATAGGTGCCAAAATTCAATCTGAAAAATAACTCTTTAAAATTATCAAATGTCGCATCTTTTGGGAATAAACTAGGTACGATCTGATTGATTTCCGCATTGGTTTTAAATGAAGAAAAAATCATCCAAAGAAACGGGAAAAAAGTCATGATGCCCAGAACGCCTAAGAGGATACCAATAAAAAGCTTAAAACTCATTTGCGCATTTTTATGTGAATTCATATCGTTCTCTCCTTTTATCCTTCATTTTCTTTTTGTTTTGTTTGGATTTTCATTTGGATACTTGTCACAATAATGATCGCAATGAATAAAATGACAGAGCCTGCTGCTGCATACCCAAATTTGTTGTATTGGAAACCTCTTTGATAAATAAATAACGCAACGGATAACGTACTATCCAATGGACCACCTTTGGTCATAACGAACGGCTCATCAAAGAATTGGAACCAACCGATCAAGGTCGTTACTGTTACGAAGAAAATCGAAAATTTTAGCAATGGGATCGTGATTTTTAAAATTTGCTGCCATTTGTTTGCACCATCAATTTCTGCTGCTTCATAATATTCTTTTGGAATGCCTTGAATCGCCGCTAAAAAGATCAGCATATTTAAGCCAATTGCTTTCCAAACTGCAATGATAATTAATGAAAGTTTCGATGTACTTGGATCTGTCAGCCACATAATCGGGCCAATGTTTAAAAAAGATAATAAATGATTTAATAGGCCAATTGTTGGATTATATAAATACATCCATACAACTGATACAGCCACTGTATTTGTGATTGAAGGGCTATAGAATACTAAACGCATAAAAGAGAAAAACTTATTCTCCCCAAAGTTGATCATAATAGCTAACGCTAATGAAGAAAGAATAACTAGGGGCACACCGATGACAACATAATAAGCAGTGTTAAACATCGCTTGTCCAAAAACTTTATCGTTGAAAATGTTTAAATAATTATCTAAACCTACAAATTTAATCCGAGAAAAATCTGCTAATCCTGCTAAACTCATATCTGTAAAACTAATTGTTATAGCGATAAAAATCGGTATGATAGAAAATACCAGTAACAATGCAACGGCTGGAGCAATAAAAAAATAAGGTGATTTTGATTTTTTCATGGTTTCGTTCCTCCTTACTAAATCAATAAAAAGAACAAAAGACAAGTTTACATTTATCATTCACTAGATGCATGATCGATAACATATTCTAGCCTTTTGTCCCTTCACTCCTTAAGATTATTTAATCAAGCTTTCCGTTTGCTCATTTAGTTCATCCATTGCGTCCTGAAGATTTTTTCCGCTCACAACAACTTGTTCCCATTGCTTCATAAAGTTTTGAGAAATTTCATCCCATTGTTTTAATAATGGCATCGGTTGTGATTCGTTTAGTTGTTCTCCAAATACTGAAATCAATGGGTCATTTTTGAATACATCTGAATTCCATGATTCTTTATTGGTTGGAAGTGAATTCGTACTTTCAAAAAATTTCGTTTGATTTTCAGGTTTTGATAGATATTCAATCAACTTCATCCCATCATCTTTTTTCTTAGAACTACTAAAAACTGCTAAATTGGCTCCACCTGTTACTGACATATTGTTCACAGGTCCTTTAGGTAACTCAGCCACTCCCCACTTCCCGTCAATATCAGGAGCGGAATCTTTGATACTATTGATCATCCATGGACCACTGATAAACATCCGTACAACACCTTCTCCACCGAAGCTTTGTCCGATCTCTAATCCTAAATCTGTCTTAGGTGCAGAACCATCTTGGACTAACTTATCTAAGAATTTTAAGGCATCTACCATTTCAGGTTGATTAAATAGTGGCTTATTATCTTTATCAAATAGCTCGGAGCCATTTTGACGAGCGAACATAAAACCAAATGTAGGCTCTTTTAGCTCAACACCAAAGCCGTATTTATTGTCTCCACGAGCTGCTAGTTTTTTTGCTGCATCAGCTAATTCATCCCATGTTTTGGGTGCTTCTTTGTAACCAACACTTTCTAACAAATCTTTTCTATAATATAGCCCACGAGTTTCGGTATACCAAGGTACTGCATAGGTTTGACCATCAAATTGAGTTGTTGCAACAGAACCATCGAAGAAATTTTCTGATTTCATGACGTCACTTTTTTCTACATCATCTGATATATCCAACAATGCACCAGCATCAACAAATTCACTCATATACGTCGTTCCCATTTGTACAACATCTGGTCCTTCTTTAGAAGCCACTGCCGTTAGTAATTTATCTCTCGAGGTAGACCACGGAATACTTTGGATTTTGACTTTGATTCCAGATTCCTTCGTAAATTCATCCACAATCGGCTTGATTCCTTGATCACCATCACCCATATACCAAAAGGTTAGTTCATCCGAAGCGCTTTCTTTACTTCCCGAAGAACAAGCTGCCATAACACCTACAGTCGCAAATAAAGTTGTTCCTAATAAGCAAAGCTTTTTCCATGATTTCATACTTCCACTCCTCAATAATATTTAGTGAAACGTTTCTGCAAAAATGATTATATTCCTCATTTCATTTAAAAGCAAGCGTTTTCTTTCGGGTCGAATCCTGATATTTCCGGAATCGGAACAACATTAAATAGAAACGTTTCACTAGAAACTAGATATATACACTCTTTGCAGTGAAAATCTTAATAAAATTTACTCAAAATAAAAAAATTCTCATTATAAGTATTTTTCACTTAATTAATAAGAATTTTAAATAAGGTAAAGATTCAATTATTCGTGGAGGATAAATTTTTTTATATCTTCCACTGCAATATTTTTATTTTCTCCTAAAAACAATTGATGCCTCCCATTCTCATATATTTTTAGAGAAACTTGTGCTTTACTAGCTTTTGCAAGGTAATACGCACTTTTATAATATGTCGTTTCATCCTGTCTATTCTGTAGAATGAGCATTCTTTTATTCGTTGTTGATTGCGTTTCGTTTTTCAACTTTTTCTTTGTTTTTTGAAGTAACGATAAAAACTGGAAGCAAGAACGAATAGAGGCTGTTTTGGCAGAGCTAAAATAATAATCCAATTTCTCTTGCTTTTTAAAGAAGATGCCTCCCGCGATATCTTGCATAATCACGTTAACATTATAAAGATAAATCGGAGTACTGCATAAAATGAGTTGATCTACTGATGCTCTTTCTGAAGCTTGGATTGTGAGTAAGCCCCCCATTGAAAAACCAATGCACGTGATATATGTATACTGTTGTTCCAGTTCATCTAATTTACGCTTAACATCTGCTAACCACTGGTCGGATGTCGCTTTTGAAAAATTTTGTTTATTTCCATCGTGTCCAGTTAATTGAATCCAAAATGAATCAAGATTATTTTGTTTTAAGTATTCATGTAAATAAAGAATTTCTTTCTCATTGCCGCCAAACCCATGAATAATCAATATCGCTCTTTTTTCCATTTTGACCAACTTTCTTGTAAATGAATAATTGTTTAATTGAAAGAGTGTCTTAACATTTTTTTCAACGTTTTTATTTTACCTTGAAAGTGTACGCTCATTCTTCATACCCTGACTAAATTTAATAAAAATTTAGTATCCAACACATTTTAGCGATAAAAAAATAAAAGTAAAACGAAGTCTAATCTATGCGTTTTACTTTATTACTTTTTATTTTTAAGCTTGTTTCGTTGGTAAAATCGTCATTTCTGTAATACCAACTGAATCCGGCTGCGAAATGGCAAATAAAACTGTTTGCGCCACCGCATCTGGTGTAATAGCAATTTGATAAAACTGCTCCATCCCATTTTTTACTTTTGGTGTGGAAATTGTTTCTAGCAATTCAGTTGCAACTGCTCCTGGATAAAGAGTAGTTGTTCGAATATTCGTTCCTTCCATTGCAGATTCCATGCGAAAACCATCCATAATCGCACGAACCGCATGTTTGGTTCCCGTGTAAATACTATTACCAGGGAAAACCTTAAGTCCCGCAATCGAACTTGTCGTAATCACGTGACCTGATTTTTGAGCTGTGAATTCTGGTAAAACTGCTGCTAATGAATTGAGCACACCTTTGATATTAATATCAACCATGTCATCCCATTCGTCTGTTTTCAATTCACTCATATTTGAAGCTGGCATAATTCCTGCATTCGCAAATAACACGTCTACTTTGCCAAATTTATCTTTTGCAACTTTAACAAGTGTTTCTACCTCTTTAGCGTTACGAACATCTGTCACAGCGTAAATACTATTATCTCCGAGTTTTTTCACAAGTTCTTTCAACCGTTCTTCTCTTCTAGCGCCTAAAACGACTTTTGCACCATTCTCAATCAATAATTGAGCTGTTGCTTCCCCTATTCCAGATGAAGCACCGGTAATGACTACAACTTTATCTTTTACATTGTTATTCATTAATAAGACTCCTTTAATTTCGTTTTTTATTTATCCACGCCATATCTCAACCATAGCCTATCTTCTTCGATGATATCGACTGACTTTAATGTAAACCCAACTGGTGCTATTTCAGGCAGGTTATCTGCTCTTTCAAAAATCGTATTGGTATCTGTTCGTCCGTCAGTTACTGGTGTCATCACAATACTCACTTCATCAATCAATCCCTCTTGTAAAAATGACCAATTGATATATCCGCCGCCTGAAACCATTAATGTTTTAATACCAAATAAATTCAATAGTTTTTCTGAAGCGAGTGTGCAATCAATCAGCACTTGTCCTGCAAAAATATAAGAGATTTGTCGCTCTCGAAGATAAGCGACATACTCATCACTAGCTTTATCCGTTAAAATTTCAATAACGTGGGCTTCTGGACGATTTTTGTATTGAACGGTGTTTTCAATCCAGCCAACTTTACCAGCAGGATCAGCTGAAACAATATACATTTGGGCGTTTCCTTGTGCAACGTAATCTGTTCTAGGATAAGGTGTTTCTATTTCTTTCAACTCAGGTTTATGGAAATGAGTAAAATTCTTTTCCATCGTGACTCTACCACATAACCAGGCTTGACTATGGTAGCTGCCATTGGTTGTTTCATAAGCTTCGCTGCCAGCAATGGCATATTTTGAATTCATATAAGCACCGCTAATTTTTCCATTGATAGAAGTTAGCATATGACAAATAATTTTTGGCCTTTTCATCATTGTTACTTTCCTCCATTATTTTTTTGTTTTTTCGTTATGGTGCTGATTACAGTACAAAAAGCCAACAGCATCATGATCATACCTTCTGCCATAAAAATGTCCGTATTTTCTTTAGAAGGAAGAATATTTCCTAATAGTGAAATCGAAATTGGGGCAAAAGCTGCGCCAATATTGAAACCTATCAATAACAAAGATGTACTCTTTTCTGAATTGCCATTGCTATCTTGATTCACCTCATTAAATAAATATGGGATAAAGGTGCGGAAAGAAAATCCACACAACAATACAGCAAATGAAATTGACACTAAATTTTGAGAATAGGCGATCATAAACATTGAAAAACTTAAAACAATAAATGATAGTGGTAATGTCCATTTTTTAGTTATTGTAACGATTGACCCAAATGATGCACCCGCAGTCATAGCACCTAAACCTACCAATGCAATCAAATTACTGCCATCAGTTGCATTTCCAAAACCTTTTTCTAGCAGTAAGGAGGTGATTTTCACTGTCACTGACATATAAATAGTGACAACTATTATCAATAAAGCAATATAGCCATAAGTTGAAGGAGTGATTGTCTGATTCACTGTTTTACTTTTATTCTCCTCTTTCTCAAGAGCAACATCTGGGACAAACCCTGTAAATAAAAGTAAAACAGGTAAAGCTAGTAAATAAGCTAAAAATGAACTACGCCAATTCATTATCAACAGTTGACCTACTGTAAAAGTAATAATCATACCACCAATTCCTTCGAATGCACTTTGAAAACCAATCACAGATGAAAGTTCTTTTCCTTGGTACATTTTTCCAGCTAGAGAAAAGAGTAGCGGATTAAATAATCCAATGCCAATCCCAAATAATATTCTGCTGAAAAATAAAAACCAAAAGGACTGTGCAAAGACAGGTATAATCCCTGCGCCTAATACAATACCAATACCAAGCTGTACAGATAGCTTGTAACCAATTTTTTTAGCGAAGATATGGCTAAATGGCACGGTTAAGATAATAAACAAAGAAGGGATTGTGGTAATCAATTCTACTAAAGTAGGATCGATCGTCGGATAAGCTGTCATAATCGCTGGAATATTCGCAGCAATTGCGCCACCCGATACCACAAGTAATGACACAGATAATAACGAAAACTTGGTTAGTTTATTCACTGAGTTGTCTCCTTTACAATACGCAAAAGATAGTCCGTATTTTTTATTCACCAAATATTTCTTTTGCTAGAGCAAACGCGGACCATGCTTTTGGCCATCCTGTATAAAAAGCTAAATGAGTGATTAATTCCACCATTTCTTCTTTTGTCACACCATTTTGTTTGGCGATGTTCATATGGGCTTCTAATTGAGGTACGCCTTGTGTTAATAAGCTTGAACAAGTAATCAAGCTACGTTCACGTGGTGAAAGTTGTTCTTCTCGCGACCAAACTTCACCAAATAATACATCATCGTTTAATTCTGCGAATTTTGGTGCAAATGCACCTAATTGATCTCTGCCAGCTGTTTGTTTTTTCATTAGGTAGGACTCCCATCTTTTATTCATTTTATAATTGATTATATAATTCATCTGAAACAGGTTCTAACCATTCTGGCGTGCCTGCTGTAATGGCTAAATGTTCAAACCAGCTATCTTTTGCCGCTCCATGCCAATGTTTCACACCATCATGAGTCACAATCACATCTCCAGCTGTTAAAAATTGTGCAGCCTTGCCCTCTTCTTGATACCAGCCTTCCCCGCCAGTTACTAATAACAATTGAAACCCATCATGGTGAATATGCCAATTATTGCGGCAACCAGGTTCAAAGGTAACATTGCCTACACCTACATTAACCTCTGGATCTGCAATTAAATTGTTTAAATAGCTTTGACCGATAAAATACTGCGCATATGCCTCATTTTTTTCTCCTACAGGAAAAATCACACCGTTTTTCACTTCTTCAAATTTTGCCATTTTTTATTCCTCCAATTGATTTTTTTTGGTTATTCATGTTGTAACCAGTTTTTGATTGCGATATCTGCTTTTTCAACTCTGGAACCCCGAATTGGTAAGCCAATGTGGATGTTTGCATTGGAACATAATTGCTGTAAGTCATGAATACTATTGCCCATGCCACTTCCTTCATGAGTACAGAAGGGATAAATATTTTTTCCTGATAAATCATTTTTTTCTAGAAAAGTTGCAACAATCATTGGAAACGTTCCCCACCAATTTGGATACCCTAGATAAATCGTTTGATGTTTTTCCAAGTTAAGAGAGATTGGCTTATATTTCGGTCGCTCGTTCATTATTTTTTCCTGTTCAGCTTGAGCAAACACTGCTTGATATTTTTTTGGATAGGCAGTTTTTGGAATAAGTTCAATTGTTTCCGTATCGAGTATTTCAGCAATTTTTTGTGCAACGATTTTCGTATTTCCTACATGTAAATTTTCTTTCTCTCCATCAATCAAATTTTCAAATGCTCGAGAAAAATATACAATTGCAGTCATCTGATCACCTTCTTTATCATTTGCTATGCAAAAAAACAGGCTGCATCATCTACTTACAAATAAATGATACAACCTGTTTAACTGTCCGTCTAATGCCTAAATCATCCAATTACTATGCCTTAAAAGCATCATTAAACCGTTGGATAAATTCTTTTACTGCAGGTGCTTGAAGTCGATTTTTTTTCCAAACAAGAACACAATTTGTTTTAACTTCAGGAGTTAATGGAACAAACGTCAACCCGTCATGCTGACCATTGATTGTTGCCCCCTCAATCGTCAAAGCTGAACCTACGCGATTTTCTACTAAAGAGAATACATTAAAAATCAAATTAAAGGTACCAACTACATTTAAAGCATTTAATGGTTTATCCAACCAACTTTCAAGCATCCACTGGACTTCTGAACGATTTGAGCTTAGTAATGGAATTCCTTCTAGATCATCTGGATGAATCGCTTTTTTTTGTGCAAGAAAAGAATCATTGGACACTAATAAGCCCCATTTTTCTTCTCGCGGCAAAACAATTTTTTCAAACTTAGTCGTAGCAATAGGTTCTAATAAAATGGCTATATCCAAAATTCCCTTTTCTAGTTTATCGCTAATATCATCGCTTGTGCCAGAAACAATGTTGAAGGTCACTTGGGGATAATCACTCACCAATTCCTCCAACATCATAGCCATCGTATCTGAATTATCCGCTTCAACACAACCAATCGAAAAATGTCCACTTAAAAAGCCTTTGCTTTGTTCTTCAAATACACGTTCTGTTTGGTCAGCTAAGGTTAAAATTTCTGCTGCTCGTTCTTTTAAAAAAAATCCTTCTTCTGTTAATGTCAACTGCCTATTTTCTCTACTAAAAAGTGGTGTGCCTAATTTCTCTTCTAATTCTTTGATTTGTCGGCTTAAGGTTGGCTGTGTAATATGCAGAACTTTTGCAGCTTTTGAAAAATTTCTTTCTTCTGCAACAGTCCAAAAATATCGTAGTTCTCTTAATTCCATAATGGTTCTCCTTTTTAAGTTCACATGCTTATTTTACAATCAAATAGAACAAATTTCTAAAAGAACCGTTTTCTACTTTATAAGGTTTCCATATCAATTACGAAACGATATTTAACATCACTATTCAACACACGTTCATAAGCAACTGGCACTTGATCCACCGTAATCATTTCAATCCTAGGCAACACATTTTTTTCAGCTGCAAAGTTGATCATTTCTTGCGTCATTGGAATTCCCCCAACATTGGAAGCTGTGATAGTTGCTTGGTTTCCGAATAGATTTCTCACATGGAAGGTTTGTGCTTCTGTAGCCAAACCAACATAAACCATCGCTCCATTGACTGTTAATAAACTTAAATATAAATCAACATCTAAACTCACTGCGACTGTATTTAAAATAAAATCAAACTGACCTTTTAATTGCTTGAATGTTTCTAGATCACTAGTTAAACAATACGCGTCCGCTCCAAATTGTTGTGCTTCATTTTTTTTACTTTCAGAATGGCCTAAAACAGTTACCTCAGCACCTAATGCGTGTGCAAATTGAACAGCAATATGTCCTAAACCGCCCATTCCGATAATAGCGACTTTTTTACCTGGTCCAACATTCCAACGTTTCATTGGTGCATACGTCGTGATTCCAGCACATAAAAGCGGACTCGCTTCAGCTAAATCAAGACTCTCAGGTACATGAATCACAAAGCGGTCTTTCACAACAATACTTTGACTATAACCACCATAGGTCAAGTTTCCATCATAATCTTTTGAGTTAAAAACAACAACCACACCTTGGCTACAAAATTGCTCTTCTCCTCTTAGACAATATTCACATGCTCCACACGAATCGACAAAACAACCAACCCCGACACGATCACCCACTTTAAATCCAGTCACTTGATCACCAATTGCGGAAACAATCCCGGTTATTTCATGACCTGGAACCATTGGGTATACGCCGGAACCAAAATCATTGTCGACTTGATGAATATCCGAATGACAAATGCCACAATATTTAATATCGATTGCCACATCATCTGGTTTTAATGCTCTTCTTTCAATCACCGCTCGTTCAAAAGAGCCATAATTGCTATCTGTTGCTTGTAATACTTTTGTTTGGCATTTTTCACACATAAGAAAACTCCTTCTATTCCTCTTATTTATTTTGCTACTATTCGTCTTTGAAGTTCGTCTTTTGCTGCTTCTAGTAAATTGATTTGTGCTTGCAATTCATTTCTTTGTTCAGTCAATAGTTCTTTTCTAGCTTGAGCTGATCCTTCTGGTTGCTTAGATAATGTTACATATTCAATCAATCCTTCGATAGAAAGATCAACCTCTCTCATTTGCTTGATGAAACGAATCCAATCAGCATCAGCTTCATTAAACTCTCTTAATCCATCACGATTTCTCTTTACCTGTGGAATCAAGCCAATTCGCTCAAAATAACGAATGGTATTGATTGGCGTATTGGTTTGCTTGCTTATTTCTTTACTATTCATATGCTGAACTCTCTTAATAAAAAGAGGGTTTTTCCCAATCAGTATTAGGCTCGCTTACCCCTAAACTGGTCTTCGCGTATTTAACTGGTTCATGAATAATCGTCATAATCAGTCTAGCCACAGCATCTCTTGTAACTTGAGCACCAATAAATGGTTCGCCTTTTTGAGTCAATTCATAGTCTTCATTGCCTTTTTGATTGTATAACCAAGTTAATCTTAAAATAACATAATCTAACGAAGACTGCTCTAGCGCTTCTGCTGCTGCTAAATAGTTATGGGTAGCTGAACCAACCATATTAGCATTCCACCGTCCAAATGCCCCCGCAACTTCATTGTAAATGCCTAAAACATTCGCACCTATCAAATAATTCACACCAGAATCTTCCATTGCTTTCACAATTGATTGGGTCGCAGCTGGTGAACTCATATCATTCAAATACGCAATATCCACTCCGATTAAGGCTTGTTTCAATTTGTCTTGATCATTAAAATCACCTTCAATAATGACTTCTCTCGTTGGATTTTTCACAGAAATCCGACTTGAAAGATTGCGACCATATAAAACAAGGTCGTGATCTGTTTCTGTTAAAATCAACTCTGTCACCATTCTTGAAATTTGACCTGCTGCACCTAAAATTAGTATTTTCACTTTAATCCTTCTTTCTAAATCACTCTCTTTTTATTGATGACCAACAATAACATGGGGAACATAAGGTTCTTCTAGGTAGTGCACTTCTTCTTCCGTCAAAATTAAATCCAATGCAGGAATTGCATTCGTCAAATGACTTTCTTTTGTTGCGCCAATAATTGGTGCGACAACTGGTCCTTTTTGAAGCAACCAAGCAAGCGCAACTTGGACACGTTCCACCCCACGTTTTTCTGCAATTTCCGCAACTCTCTCAACGATGATACGATCTTGATCTGCTGTTGTGTCATATTTTAATCTCGCTGTTTTATCTGTTTCAAAACGTTTAGTTTGTGCGCTCCAATCACGAGTTAAGCGACCTGATGCCAATGGACTATAAGGTGTTACCGCGATTTTTTGATCTTCACATAACGGTAGCATCTCTCTTTCTTCTTCACGGTATAACAAATTCAAATGATCTTGCATGGAAACGAATTTTGTCCAACCATTTTTCTCTGCTACTGCTTGGGCTTTAGCAAATTGCCACGCAAACATCGCAGAAGCACCGATATAACGGACTTTTCCAGATTTCACGACATCATGTAAAGCTTCCATAGTCTCCTCAATAGGTGTATTGTAATCCCAGCGATGGATGATATATAAATCAACATAATCCATCCCTAAACGTTCTAAACTTGCATCAATTTGATGGAATATTTCCTTTCTTGAAAGACCGCCACTGTTGGGAACCTCTTTTTTCATGGTAGTAAATAATTTAGTTGCTACCACGATTTCATCACGATTCGCATATTCATTCAATGCCTTGCCAAGAATTCGTTCACTTGCACCATATGAATAAACATTGGCTGTATCAAAGAAATTAATCCCTAAATCTAACGCTTTTTTGATAACTTTTTTACTTTCTGCCTCTTCTAAGACCCACTCGTGAAAGCCACTATTCGGATCACCAAACCCCATTGCTCCTAAACAAATTCTTGAAACTTCCATTCCTGTATTGCCAAATTTTACATATTCCATTGTGTTTCCTCCTCTATTTTATTTTTCGTTTTCTTCGGGTAAGACTTCATTGATGTAATTTAATGCGGTTAATGTTCTTGGATAACCGATAAATGGCAGTAAAACGGTCATCGTCTCGATTAATTGTTGCTTATCATTACCAACACGTTGATTGTTGCGGATATGCCCTTTTAGTTGTGCATCCGCTCCACCCATTGAAGCCAGCATTGTGAAAATCAGTAATTCACGTTCTTTCGATGTTAGCCCATTTCTTGTAAAATAATCACCAAAACAATTATCCGCTAAAAATGTAGCAAAATGTTTTTGATTTTCAGGCATCGTTGTGAGCATCTGATCCACAGCATCTCCAGCAACTTCACGTACAACTTCCAACCCTTTTTCATAACGATTTTCGTTGGTGGTTGTTCCTTGTTTTTCCAAAGGAAGTGAAATCCCTCTTTCGGTTAACACTTCATTGGTCGCGTGTAAGAAATCGAACAGCTTCCCTAAACCGGCATATGGCACTGCTTGATAGACAATTTCTTTTATCTCAACTGCTGAAACACCCACATTTAAAGCTGCATTCATCATTGCTTTGTACTCATTAACACATTGCATTACGATTAAAGAGGCCAGCGTTACTTTCATACGTAACCTTACATCTAGGTTTGAGTACTGAAACACTTCATCGAACGTAAAATTGTCAAAAATTTCAATAAATTCTGGATCCGTTTTAGCTAAGGCTGACTCATGGTTTGGAAATAATTCATCATGATTCTTCTGTGCAGTTTGACTGATTAACATAGCATTCCTCCTCGATTTAAAAGCAGTATGACAAATGAGCACTTTTTCTTACTAACAACAACAGTTTAGCTCTTGAAGTTCACTCCAAGTCAAGTGATTTGCTAAAATAAACAAAAAAACTTCTAAATTCAAACTTCCTCTAATAAAATTAGAAGAAAGACTCGATTTAGAAGCCATTCATTTTCTATTATTTATTCATATTAAAATCTCTTAAGGCATTTTCAGCTGGAATCATATGCTCATCATAGTTGGCTAATTTAAACTCTAACCGTTCAATAGCTGTATTTAATTCCGAGGCTTTTTCTTTCAATTCCCCAATTTGATCTGCAATAATTTCTTTACGAGCAGGCACTGTTTCATTTCCCACTTGAAATAAGGTTAAATATTCCACTAATGATTCAATAGATAAGCCCGCATTTCTCATTTGTCTACTAAAAACAATCCAACGCAAATCTTCTTCATCAAAATTGCGAATCCCATTATCATTACGTTTCACAGGTGGAATCAACCCAATTCGCTCATAATATCTGATGGTATCTGCAGAAACTCCACTTAATTCACTTACTTTCTTTATGTTCATGCCCTATTCCTCCTCTAGCCATTCCTTAACTCGTCTACTTCTTTTTCATTATAAAACAAATTTAGCCTCTTTTACAAACTTTCTTATTGACTTAGAGTGCACTTAAAGAGATAAACTAGCCTCAGAATGAACAATTGGAGGAATGCAATATGAAAAAACAAACTTGGCTAATTACTGGTGTCAGTAGTGGATTTGGCTTAGAATTAACAAAGCAATTATTGGCGAATGGACAAACTGTTATCGGGACGGTACGCAAGGATACAACTGTGCAAGAATTAATGGCACAATATCCAGAAACCTTTGATCGAGAATTTTTAGATGTAACCGATGCAACTGGTATCAAAACCTTGGTAGATAAAGTTTATGAAAAATATGGCGCAATCGATGTGCTGGTAAATAATGCTGGCTACGGATTATTTGGAGCGGCGGAAGAATTAACCGATCAAGATGTAGCTAAAATTATCGCAACCAATTTAACAGGCTCTATTCAAATGATACGTGCTGTGACTCCATTTATGCGTGAACAAAAAGCTGGACGCATCATTCAAATTTCTTCATATGGCGGACAAGTCGCTTTTGCTGGAAATTCTATGTATCATGCAACTAAATGGGGAATTGAAGGCTTTTGCGAGTCTATCGCTCAAGAATTGGCACCATTTAATATTGGCGTAACGATTGTTGAACCTGGTGGTGCACGTACAGAATTCCGCTATGGCAGTGCACAAGTTGCTGAGTTGATGCCTGAATATGACAATAATCCAGCGCATGCCTTTTTAGCTATGTTAGACCCAGCAAATGGATTGGCCGCTGGTGATCCAGAAAGAATGGCAACAAGAATTATTGAAAGTGCGGCGATTGAACCTGCTCCATTACGGATGGTTTTAGGATCACAAGCCTTGGATAGTACAATTCAAACCTTGGAAAAACGAGTGGCAGATTTTAAAAAGCAAACTGAATTGGCCGCTTCGACTGATTTTTAATTACTCGGATACATTGAATGATAGAATAAGAAAAGTCAGAAATGTCATTTTCAGAACGTTTCTGACTTACTTTTAGTACATTTCTATTAATACATGCTTGCCTCTTGCCGAACAATCACCCAGGCTCCTGCTTTTTTCTCAAAAATCATTTTCATTTCTAAATTCCATGTGTTTCGTGAGCCATAAATTCGCGCATCTACTTTGTTTTGTCCAATAAAGCTTGCATGATTTCCCTCAATTTGTATCTCTTTGATTGCCTCTTCTTCTGATAAAAAATAACGCATTTGTTCACTCTCAATTTGCTCTAACCATTCTTGCTTTGTTTGGTCATATCCGGTCATATGAATCAAATGCATGTCATCAGATAAAATCTTTTTTAATATTGGTAAATCCTTCTCAACCATTGCTTGATTTTCTTGACGATATATTCTAATGATTTGTTGCTTATCATCCATAGACTTTCTGACATCCTTCCTTCGCTATTATGAAAAAACAAAAATTCGTGGAAGCTGCAATGTTAAAAATGAGTCTCGTCAATCGTCATTTCAGCTAATGCTTGATTAATTTGAAGACGCTCTTCATTTGTTATTAGGATATTCATCGCACCAAGATTTTCTTTTAATCGATGTATTTTCGTAGTACCTGGAATAGGAACAATAAAGTCGCGTTGCGCCAATTCCCAAGCTAAAACAATTTATGCTGATGTGGCTCTTTTACTTGCCGCAATATCAGTTAAAAGATCTAAGACTACCTGATTTTTTTCCATTACCTCAGGTTTAAAACGCCCCATAAAGCTACGGAAATCGCCTTCCTCATACTTGGTTTCTTTAGCATACTTACCACTCAAAAAACCATTTCCTAAAGGGCTATAAGCTACAAAGCCAATCCCTAATTCTTCACAAATTTTAAACATCTCTGCTTCAGGTTCTCGCCAAATCATTGAATACTGGTTTTCTATCGCTGTGATTGGACTCACTGCATGGGCTTTTCTTACATAATTTTCTGGTGCATTAGACAAGCCCCAGTGTAGAATTTTTCCTTCTTTGATTAATTGATTCATTGTTTCTGCTACATCTTCTGGAGCGACGTTTGGATCAATTCGATGCTCTGATAATACAAATCGATATAATCTGTCTGCAAACGGCGCAGTGACCCTTCTACCTGCAGACGAATTGATTCTGGTCGGCTATCTACAATATTTTCTAAACTGTTCCCAATCCTTTGTTGCCCGGTAATCCCAAATTTTGTTGCAATGACCACTTGATTGCGAATTTTCTTGGTTGCTTGCCCTAACACTTTTTCATTCTCTTCACCATAAACAACTGCTGTATCAAAAAAATTCCCGCCTAGTTCAACCGATTCTTGAATCAAACGAATCATCTCAGCTCGATCTGCTGGTTTACCATAAGCATGATCCATTCCCATCAAGCCTAAACCAATCGCTGATACTTCAAGATTTTTACCTAAAATTCTTTTTTTCATCAGATAGCCTCCTTAATTAGAAAAAAGTGTTTCGATTATCTTGCTAATCCTGTTAAAAATTTCACTGTTTCAGGATCATAATGAGAGAAGAATAAACTTTCCTTTTGGTTTAATTTTAAGATTTCGTTCATATCGTCCTCTGTTAATGCAAAGTCAAATACATCAACGTTTTGTTCCATACGGTTTTTATTGACCGTTTTGGGAATAACGACCACTCCTCGTTGAATTAAATAGCGCAATGCCACTTGTGCAGCTGATTTATTGTACTTTTCACCCACTGCTTTTAATGTTGGATTATGAAAGAAATCATTTTTTCCTTCTGCAAAAGGACCCCAAGATTCAATTTGAGTATTGTATTCCTTCATGATTGCTTGTGGTTCAATTTGTTGGTTAAATACATGTGTTTCCACTTGATTGACCATTGGTGTGATTTCACTGAATTCTGCAAGATCAATAAAACGATCCGAATAAAAATTACTTACACCGATTGCACGCAATTTCCCTGCTTTATAATATTCTTCCATTGCTCGATATGTGCCATAATAATCATTAAATGGTTGATGAATCAGCAAAAGATCAATATAATCGGTTTGTAATAGCTTCAAAGATTCTTCAATAGAAGCTTTCGCTTTTTCATACCCAGCATTTGTGATCCAAACCTTTGTTGTGATAAAAAATTCTTCACGAGGCAAGCCACTTTTTTTAACTGCTTGCCCCACAGCCGCTTCGTTTCCATAAGCTTGGGCTGTATCAATCAAGCGATATCCTATTTGAATCGCTTCACTGACAACTCGTTCGCATTCTGCTAAGTCAGGTACTTGATAAACACCAAATCCTAAAATCGGCATTTCAACACCATTTGATAAAGTAACTGTTTCCATAATTGTATTCCTCCTAGTAAAAATAACCTTGTGATACGCTATTCTCTTTTCTACATTTTTAAATTACCACTTAGAGTTCACTTCAAGTCAAGCATATTATGCTTTAAAAATAATAATGATCAAGGTTATAAATCTTTTGTAAGGTACAAAAAAGCTGCAACACATCCACTATAGGAATGATGTTACAGCTTGAATTTATAAAAGTATAATACTTTATTAGTATCCTTAAGATGCCTAAAAAGCATCTTTACTATTTTTGTACGTTAATTTTCTTTATATGCTCTAACCGTATTTGAAATAGAAGCGATACTATACAGAAGTGAATCATCATACTCACTATCCGCATCTGTATCCAAAGTATCTTTAAACATCTTTTCATACTCAACAATGGATAATCCTTTTCGTTCCGCTAACTGCTTTTGATGAAGATCAGTGAATAAATACTTTTGGTATCCTTCAACTAAATTACCGCTAAAGAATTCTGCAACAGTGCCTGAACCATAACTGAATAAGCCGATTTGTTCTCCTGCATTCAATTGAGCGTTCTCTAATAACGAAATCAATCCAAGATACAACGAACCAGTGTAAAGATTACCTATTTGTCTACTATAGACAATACTTGCTTCATATTTTTTTAAAATTCGTTCTTGCTCTTCTGACGACTCATTTTCTAAAGCTGCCAACAACGCTTTTTTTCCCATTTTCGTGTACGGGATATGGAAAGCTAACGCTGCAAAATCAGCAGTTGTTTTCTTATGTCGAAGCTGATATTCTTCCCAAATCTTTTGAAATGCTTGGATATACGTTTCATTAGATAATTGCCCATCTACCATTGGATAATCATGTCCAACTGGACGCCAAAAATCATAGATATCTTGCGTTAGCGCCACACTATCATCATTTACTACGATTATTCTTGGGTCAGCTGAAACGAGCATGGCTACTGCTCCAGCACCTTGTGTTGGCTCACCGCCAGAAGCTAATCCGTATTTTGCGATATCAGAAGCAACAACCAACACTTTGCTTTCTGGATGCGTTTTAATATGTGCGAGTGCATATTGTAATGCCGCTGTTCCTGCGTAGCAAGCCTCTTTTACCTCAAAAGCACGAGCAAATGGTTGGATCCCTAACAATCGATGTAAGACCACTGCAGAAGCTTTTGACTCATCAATACCAGATTCAGTCCCGACAATCACCATATCGATTTTCTTTTTATCTTCATCGGATAAAATATTCTTTGCGGCATTTGCAGCAAAGGTCACGATATCTTGAGTCTTTTTATTAACAGCCATTTTATCCTGCCCAATTCCGATATGGAATTTATTCGGGTCCACCTCTCTTGCTAGTGCCAAATCGGTCATGTCCACATAAAATGGTGGGACAAAAAAACTAATTTTATCTATGCCAACGTTCATTCTATATCTCCTCTATTATTATTCTCTTTCATTACATACTATAATTTATCATATTTTCGAGTAAGATTGGTAGAAATAAGAATAATTTAAAATTTGTTAAAGAATTTCAGAAGTTTTTTTAATCTGATTTATAGAGTATTATTTTTTCACAAAGCATGGTATATTTCATATTGGAGGTGACGTCGTGGAAATCGTAATTATCGACGCCTTGAGAACACCTATAGGTAAGTATCGAGGGCAATTAAAATCATTATCAGCAGTGGAGCTGGGAACAGCTGTTACAAAAGAGTTAATAAAAAGAAATGCACCAATAGCTGAACATATAAACCAAGTAGTTTTTGGTAACGTATTACAAGCAGGAAATGGACAAAATCCTGCAAGACAAATTGCACTCAATAGCGGATTAGGCTTTGACGTACCCGCTTTCACCGTTAATGAAGTGTGTGGATCAGGTCTAAAAGCAATCAGCTTAGCCAAACAAGCGATTCAATTAGGTCACGCTGAAGTTGTTATAGCTGGTGGAACCGAGAGTATGACAACTGCTCCTGCCATCACATACAAAGAAGAGGATACTTATTCAAAACCCGTTCCAACTATGATGGTAGACGGTTTAACCGATGCATTTAGCGGAAAAGCGATGGGATTGACAGCGGAAAATGTTGCTGAACAGTTTTCTATCACTCGTAAGATGCAAGATACCTTCGCAACTCGATCACAAATGAAAGCGGCTAAAGCCCAGACAGAAGGAAAGTTTGTGAATGAAATCGTTCCTCTTTCTATCGATGACACTATTTTTGAATACGATGAAGGTGTCCGAAAAGAGACTACTGTCGAAAAATTAAGTACATTAAAAACAGTTTTTAAAGAAGATGGCTCTGTCACAGCAGGTAACGCATCAACCATCAACGATGCAGCTTCAGCCATGATATTAGCGTCAAAATCGTTCGCTGAAGAACATCAAATCCCTTACCTCGCTATTGTTAGAGATGTTACAGAAGTTGGGATCGATCCAAGCATAATGGGCATATCCCCTATTAAAGCCATCCAAACCTTATTGAAACGCAATGATTTAACGATTGAAGACATTGATTTATTTGAAATCAACGAAGCTTTCGCCGCCTCTTCCATTGTTGTTCAAAATGAATTGGACATTCCCGAAGAAAAACTCAATATATGGGGCGGTGGTATTAGTTTAGGCCATCCGATTGGTGCTTCTGGGACTCGAATCGTAACCACTTTAACATACCAATTAGAAGATAAGGATGCTAAGTACGGTGTTGCTTCTCTCTGTGTTGGTGGTGGTCTTGGACTTGCTATACTAATAGAACGCCCACAAAAAAGAGAAACTGATAAAAAGTTTTATCAACTATCAAAAGAAGAACGCTTATTGTTTTTACAAGACATGGGTCATCTTTCTTCAGATAGCAGACAAGAATTGGAAAACGTATCTTTAGATGCAGATACTGCAAATCACTTGATTGAAAATCAAATCAGTGAAATGGCTTTGCCGATGGGAATTGTTCCAGAAATTTTAGTGAATAATAAAACCTATCAAGTTCCGATGGCAACAGAGGAACCTTCGGTTATTGCTGCATGCAGCAATGGTGCTAAAATGATTCGAAATTCTGGAAGTATTCAAAGCGAATTAACCGAAGGCCTTTTGCGTGGGCAAATCGTTTTTATGAATGTTACAGAGCCTGCGTTGTTAGAAGAAAACATCAACCAGCTTTCAGATGAGATTTTCAAACAAGCTGAAAAAAGTTATCCCTCTATCGTAAAACGAGGCGGGGGTTTAAAAAGAATTCAAATTCGTCATTTCCCAGAAGACACTAACTTTGTATCGGTAGATTTACTCGTTGATACGAAAGACGCTATGGGCGCTAATATCCTGAATTCCATTTTAGAAGGGGTCGCAGATTTATTCCGTCAACGGTTAGAAAATGAACAATTATTTAGTATTTTAAGCAATTATGCAACGGAATCTATTGTCACAGCGACGTGTGACATTTCATTTGCTAGTTTAAGTAAGACAGGTGATTTAGAAGCTGGCAGATTCGTTGCAGAAAGAATTGTGGCAGCTTCTCGATTTGCCCAATTAGATCCCTATCGTGCTGCCACACACAATAAAGGCATTATGAATGGTATCGAAGCTGTAGTTTTAGCAACTGGTAATGATACTCGCGCAGTAGCCGCCGCAGCACATGCTTATGCCTCTACAAATGGCTATCACGGATTAAGTCGATGGAAACTGACTGAGCATGGCTTAAAAGGCGAAATAGAATTCCCCTTAGCGATTGGAACTGTTGGTGGTGCTATTAGTGTTTTACCAAAAGCCCAAGCTGCTTTAGAAATTTTAAATGTCGCAGATGCAAAAGAATTGACTGAAGTTATCGCAGCTGTTGGGTTAGCACAAAACTTGGCTGCCTTACGCGCTTTAGTCTCAGAAGGCATCCAACAAGGTCATATGTCTTTACAAGCTCGTTCTTTGGCTATGTCCGTTGGCGCAAAAGGTCCAGAAGTAGACATCATCGCAGAAAAGCTAAAAACTGGCTTGATGAATCAAGAGAAAGCTTTGGCATTTCTATTAGAATTGAGACAATAATAGAGCAAACAAAAATAAACCGAAACCAGGAACTGATCTTCTTAAGCTCCTTGTTTCGGTATTTATAGTTGCCTTGTCATCATCAAAACATCTAAAAATACTACCTTACTGTTAAACAATATGCCTTCTTACCTTCTATTCTCTCTCCCATTAGAATTTACTTTGTCGAAACCCCTAATTTTTGCTAATTTTTATTTTAAGCTGTTACAATTAGTTTTGAGGTGAGAAGTGTGATTTTATCAATAATTTTCTTTACTTTAGGTATCTTATCATTCATTAAGTACAAAACAACAAGGGAGAAATTATATCTATATATTGCTTTATCTTACTTTATTTTTTCACTCGTCATAGGGTTTATCGTTCATCGTTTTTTTGTTTAGCTACCTTATAACGGATGATAAATGCAAAGAATAGATGAATGTGTCTAATATAATATTAAAAAATAAAAAGACAAAACAATAAAGCTCCTGATAAACAAGGGATTCATTGGTATTTACTAACACGTTTTCAACAACGATTTTCTTTAATACGGGCTGCTTTACCATATAATACACGTAAGTTTTAAAGTGTATTTGCATCATATGTCAACAATAAAAAAAGGGGAAGTATTGTCATCATACTTCTCATTTATATCCACTACTCTGGATTATTGAATAAGCTTCCTCTGCTACGAAAAATAGCTTTTGGCGGAACCGATCCTCTATTTGGCACTTTAGCTGGAGTTAAGATAGCTCCTTTCGTTTCAACCTTAAGCTATGTATGCCAAACTACATAGCTACTACTAGTTTTATCTGCAATGTCATGCTAGATGTTAGAACTTTGTAAAACTTGTGAGATTCCTATATCAACTAATCCTTACCTTAAGTGGCCCCAAACTTTTTTTATCTCAGGCCTCTGAAGTACTTTTTCTTTATCTACAAACCATCCCATCAAAAAAGATTATTTAAACGAAAAAAACACCTAAAACATACTATCATATTAATTAAATTTTTCAAAAAGATAATTCTCATGAGCATTGTATATGAAAAATTCTTCCTTATGACTTATACTTAAAAATATTAAAGAAGGAGGAATACTTATGAAAGCTTTAGACTCAGTTGCATTAGCATTAGTTATCGTTGGGGGATTGAATTGGTTATTGGTCGGACTCTTTGAATTTGATTTAGTAGCTGCAATCTTTGGTGGACCAACTACTATCCTTGCTAAAATTGTGTATGTATTAGTAGGTCTATCTGCGATTTATTGTTTAAAATTATTTCCACTGATTGCTAATAAAGATAAAGTAGATACAATGTAAATAATCGTTAATCTGCAGCAGCTACCGAAAAAGGTGGTTGCTTTTTCTTTTTCAGAAAATAAAAAATCTCATCTCAAAAAATACGAGGATACTTTAGAATTTGTTCATCTCGTGGGTAGTTTGAAGAGTATTACGGAGTTGTATGCGTTCTACGTCTTGTTTGTTTTAATCTCGTCAAACTGCTCTTTTACTTGTTCTGCCTCTTCTAATATTTCTTCTGTTATAGCTTCTTTAAACTTTTGTTGTAAAATATCTTATTCTACTAGAATGTATAATTTAAGTGCAACACTAAAAGTGGAAGGTGAAAAAGCCTGCTATAATGGTGTTGACGAATTATATCTACTAGGAGGTATTCAGCTATGACTTCATACACACACCTTACTATACGTGAGCGGGAAATGATCTTTCTCTATCATGGTTTTGGATTTACTATTCGTAGAATTGGGCGCTTGATCAAAAGAAGTCCGTCAACTGTTATGAGGGAACTTAAAAGGAATACTACAAAGTTTAGAACATATTCTCCTTCTCTAGCACAAAAATCGTATCATAAGAACAAGCAGAAATGCAGGAGAAAGAGAATTTTGGATCAGTCACCTTATAAAGAAATTATTCGCAAACTACTTTTTGAGGAACAATGGTCTCCAGAACAGATAGCGAATAGAATTAACTTAGAGAATAATGAATCTATTGTCAGTTATCCTACTATTTACCGCTCTATTTACGATGGTCTATTTGATGAAGGGTTCTCTGCAAGTAGTCCTGGGGCACGAAAAATGTTAAGACGAAAAGGAAGGAAATCAGTGAATAAAAGAATTGGAGATCGACGTGGGCGGTTTACTGATGTGAAAACGATACACGAACGTCCAACAAAAGCTGAGACTAGAGAGGAGCTTGGGCACTGGGAAGCGGATACTGTGTTAGGACACAGAGGAAAATCATGTCTTGTAACCTTAGTTGATCGAAAGTCTCGCTTTTTACTAGCAGGTAGAATTGCTAAAAATGATTCAATTTGTGTAAGGGATATGATTGTAAAATTATTATCTCCTCTAAACAAGAAGCAACGTAAAACCATTACACCAGATAGAGGGCCCGAATTTGCAAAGTACAAATATTTCAGTAGAGTATGCGGTGTTGATTGCTACTTTGCAGACCCTTGGTCTCCATGGCAGCGCGGGACAAATGAGAATACAAATGGATTAATACGTGAATACCTACCAAAGCGTACTGATATGGCTCCTGTTTCAGAGAAATATATTGAATCTATGATTATTAAATTAAACAATAGACCCAGAAAGTGTTTGGATTGGCAAACACCTTATGAAATATTTTACGAGATATCTTCAACTTTGATTGACTGATCTTAATCATGAATGTAAATCAATTAAGGAGCAAGTAAGTTTCCCTTGCTCCTTAGTTCATAGTACATTCTTATTCTAAATCAATATAATAAAGTAGTATATCTTCATACTCTCCAGAAATATTTCTATAAGATTTTGGAACTTTACCTATTTTAATAAATCCAAGCTTTTCATACAATTGGATAGCGTATTGATTTGTTGTAACGACAGCATTAAACTGTAGTATCTTATATTTCAGTATTTTTGAGGTCTCAATAGAATGTAAAACTAACCGTTCTCCAATCTTGTTCCCTCTAGCACTTTCTTTGACAGCGTAGGAAGCATTGGCGACATGGTCAAGTCTTCCTATTGAGTTAGGGTGCAAAATATAAACCCCAACTACTTCAGAATTGATTATAGCAACCCCAGTAAAGTCTTGGCTTTCAAAAAAGGGTTTTGCTTCCGTTACTGTTAAAGTGTTTTCTTGCGGAAAATACACACCTGAGGTAATCGCATCATTCCAGACGCTAGTAATATCTTTCAAATATTTATCGTTGTATTCTTCAATAATCATGTTCTCTTCCTCCGTTAATTTATATTTGTTTTAACGAAAGAATGGAACATCACATTCATACAATGGTGAATAAAGCATAATTATCCTCCTTTAATTTAAAAATTATTGTTACATATAAAGTTACTTTAACATAATAATACTAATAACAATCTCATAATGCAAAAAACAATTATTAAAAATCCTTTTTCTGAAGGATATATTAAATGTTGCGCTTAATTAGACAATTCTAGCAGACAAAGAGAACAAAAGTTCGTATAATGTTCTCAAGGTGATGATAATGAGATATGTAAAAACTGTACATCTTAACGAGCATATACGACCAGCTCAATATTGTTACTCGTTTCATCTTATTCCCTTTAGGAAGTTACCCTCTAAGCGAATAAACATAGAAGGAACTGTTTACAATTTTTGGTCTTTTCCTCCTGTAAAGAAACGAGATTACCTTGTAGCATTTCTGTTAGAAAAAATTGATCACTTCATAGTCTTTGAATACATCTATCCGAATCAGTATTCGCTACTATCTACTAGCAAAGTCTACAAGTTAACTGACTTTAAAATGGAAACTAGAAAAATTGATTATCCATTCGATGATTGGTTACTAAAAAAGAGGGGAAAGAGATGAACATAATAGACAAGTGTGAAGCAGGATTATTATCTTACGAAGAGTTTCAGTACTATTCACAGTGTAGTGGACAAAAGGGAATAAACGAGGTCGAATTGGATAAGTTTATATTTTACTTATATGTAAGGAAGGTGCACTTTATTAAAAAGAATAGTTATGTAGGTGTAATTGATAAAATTAGAGTAATTAAAATGTTTCCAGATACCAAAATTCGTTTTACACTTCGCTCTTTCGAGAATATCAACTGTATAGTTAGAAAAAAAGAGTTAGCAAATTTAATTTTATTTTTAGATGAAGGCAAATATGAAGTATCTGTTCATGGTTATTACAACAGTAGAAATCATCTGGTTATAGAGAAATTCTTCGTTCGCAATCCTGATAGTTTTATTCGTGAATTTGTCTTAAAATCATTAAAATCAATTGCATAAAATAATTTTCTCCCCTCCTTGCGTATATTATCGTAAGGTTAATTTTTATATGAATCAGTTAGGTTTGTCAGGATTTTCCCGAACACAATAAAAGACCCTCGGAAACGCTAGGGTCTTTTCACTTAAATTTTAGTTATCGAGTTCTTCTCTCACTTTGTTCGGAACTTCATTTTCCGAAATTTGAGTTGGACTATTTACTCTTTCTTTGCTTATTTCTGCTTTAATGTATGCCCCTGATTCAAATGGTTTTGGGTTTTTCCCGAACAACTCAAAATCCATCTCTTGTTTGTCTCCGTTTTCTTTCACGAATGTGACATTGTACTTATAAGAGTAGGTATCTTTTACCTTTTTACCATCAATATCCAGAGTGTCTGAAATTTCAGGAACATCCGTTGGGACCTTCGCATACGCTACCGTAGTATTATATGTTTGGTTGTAGTAATCAAAAGCAAAGTAACCAATAGCGCATAATGCAATAAGACCAATCAATCCAAGTATTTTATTCATAATGATTCACCTCATATAATTTAATTTAGTATAGTTTAACACTACGGAAACAATTTTAACCATGTATTCTTCTAACAATTTTGTAACTTTATTCTATAAATAGCTTCACTATAGGTGTATCAAATTATAAATTCTTTTCACAAAAAAACCGCCTTGTTAGAGACGGCATACTGAATCACTCTTGCAAAGTGGACAGGCATATAATACCAACTAATAGTACAACTTAATAGCAGTTTTTCATCAAATATAAAATGCCCCCGATCGCATGGACGGCATTTTACAAGGAGTATTCATAATACCACTTTATTAGAATATGATTAGTATATACTAATAAGTTTGGCTGTGCAAAGCATATACTCACTTACTATAATGTACCTTGCAGAACTCGAACCTGCGACCGGACGGTTATGATGAGCCGTCTGCTCTGACCAACTGAGCTAAGGGTACGAAAACCGCCCAATAAATGGGCAGCTGATGATTGTAAGAAAACATAGATGGGTGTTCTTGGTTAGTATATATGGTTTTCAGTGTGGGATTACTGAAAAATGTGCAAATATGTTATTACCAGCTTCACCAGTGATGAAACCAAAACCTTTGTCTGAGTTAAACCTTTTTACTGTCCCTTTATTCATATACGTTTACTCCTAATATGAATATGATGCGTTTTTTTGTAATTTATAGCATCTAGCAAAAGAAGTTTTACAGTGTGAATATATTACTCAAATTAGATTGTTTTTTTATGCAACACGAGTACAACGGTAAAATAAAAAAGGGCTCATAGCCCCTTGCCCCTTTTTTGCCCCCTTTTGCTTTTGGAAAAATATATTTTAAAATCCAAACAACACTTAAGAAAACGAGCAAAAAAATAAAACCCCTTGATAAACAAGGGGTTCACTGTTAATTAATAACAAGTTTTTAACGACGAATTTCTTTAATACGAGCTGCTTTACCATGTAATGCACGTAAGTAATAAAGTTTCGCACGACGAACTTTACCATAGCGAACTACTTCGATTTGAGCAACACGTGGTGTGTGTAATGGGAAAGTACGTTCCACACCAACACCGTTTGAAATTTTACGTACTGTATAAGTTTCGCTGATACCAGCGCCGCGGCGTCCGATAACAACTCCTTCAAATAATTGGATACGTTCGCGTGTTCCTTCAACTACTTTCGCATGTACGCGAACAGTGTCTCCAGGACGAAACGCAGGGATATCCGTACGTAATTGTTCTTGTGTTAATTCTTGAATTAATTGATTCATTCTTTTTTCTCCTCATTCCAAACATTCTTATGGCCTATGCCACAGCGGAATATCGTAATAGTTGAGCGCTTTGCACTCACTGAAATAGTTTAACATAGCTCATCTAAGCTGTAAAGGAATTTTTCTTTAAAGATGGTTCGATTTCTATTCACGTGCGGACTTTTCTTCCTTGATGATTTCTGCAAGGAATTTTTTCATTTCATCGTCAAATTCAAGAGTTTCCAGCATATCTGGACGTCTTAAATACGTTCTACGCAATGATTCTTTCAATTGCCATTCCGCAATCAATTTATGATTGCCATTCGTTAGGACTTCTGGCACGTTCATTCCATTAAATTCAGCTGGACGTGTGTATTGTGGATGTTCCAACAATCCTGTTGAATGAGAATCTGTTTGCGCAGATAATTTATTTCCTAAAACATCTGGAAGTAAACGAACAGTTGCATCGATCATGACCATTGCACCTAATTCTCCACCAGTTAAAACATAATCTCCTAATGAAACTTCGTCCGTAACAAGAGAACGAATCCGCTCATCGTACCCTTCATAATGGCCGCAAATAAAAATTAAATGCTCCTCTTCGGAAAACTCTTCCGCCATTTTTTGGTCAAAACGTTTCCCCGCTGGATCTAGCAAGATCACACGTTTTTTAATTTCTGGTGATGCCTCTTCGATTCTTCTTAAGTTGTCAAAAATTGGTTGAACTTTTAGCAGCATTCCTGCTCCACCACCATAAGGATAATCGTCAACCGACTGATGCTTATTATCAGAATGATCACGGAAATTAGAAACATTGATTTCCAGTAAATTTTTCTCTACAGCTTTTCCAATGATTGATTCCCCCATCGGACCTTCAAACATTCGTGGAAAAAGCGTTAACACATCAATTTTCATCATCAATCAAACCTTCTGGAATTTCTACACGAACGACTCCTTCTTCAATATCAACAGACTTAACAACAGATTCGATATAAGGAATCAATGCATCTTTTTTCTTCGGTCTTTGAACAACCCAGACATCATTTGCTCCTGGTGAAAGAATTTCTTTGATTTTACCAAGTTCTTCATCGTTTTCATCGATAACCGTCAACCCAATGATTTCGTGATAATAAAATTCATCTCCTGGTAAATCCTTCAAACCATCTTTTGACACTTTTAGTATCCCATCACGATATTTCTCAACATCGTTGATAGAAAAATGATCTTCAAATGTTACAATATCAAAATTTTTATGTTTTCTGTGCGTTTTGATCGTTAATTCAATTGGTGCCTTTTTTTCTTGAAATAATGTCAAAACTGATCCTTTTTTATAGCGTAGTTCTGGAAAATCCGTTTGGGAAATTATTCGTACTTCGCCTTTTAAGCCTTGAGTATTGACGATTTTTCCAACATTTAAATATTCAGTCACTTAAAACCCTCATTTCAAAATTTTAGTCTTGTTCATTCTACCATTTCTGCAAACCAAATTCTATTATATATGCAAAAAGAAAGCCACCCCAATAAGAATCGCTTTCTTTTTCTATTCTAAGCATTTACTCCTGTTAACGTTCCGTAAATCAAGAATAAGTTCAATGCTGTCAAGATAATCGCAATGATCCAAGCCAAAACTTTGACCCACATTGGGTTAGCGAATCGGCCCATGATTTTTTTATCACTTGTATACATCGTTAAAGGAATGATTGAGATTGGCAAAGCTATACTTAAAAATACTTGAGTATATAACAGTAAATCTTCTACCGCTGATTCACTGCCGCCATAAAGAATCACACAGATAATTACCGGTACGATCGCAATCAAACGTGTTACGACTCTACGCATCCACAGCGGCATTTTTAAGTGAATAAACCCTTCCATAACGATCTGACCAGAAAGTGTCCCAGTTATCGTTGAATTCTGACCAGATGCAAGCAATGCTACGGCAAACAGAATACTCAAAACAGGGCTCGCAATGTTTCCAACAATATTAGGGTTCTTCAACGCATCATACAGGTCCACAAACTTACCCAAATCACTATTTGTCCCGTAAAACAATGCACCACCTAAAATCAACAACAAACAATTGACAATAAATGCAACCGTTAATTGGATATTGGAATCCCAAATTGTAAAACGGATGGCTTTTGCTTTTGCTTTATCATCATTACGATCGAATTTTCTTGCTTGTGCAATAGATGAATGCAAATATAAATTATGGGGCATTACAGTTGCTCCAACGATTCCTAGTGCTAAAAATAGCATCGATTTGTCACTAGCTATTCTAGTATCAGGAATAAAACCACGCAGGACTTCACCAATGTTTGGATCAGCTAATGCAACTTCATACGCAAACACAAAAAAGATAATGGCAATCAAACACGCTACGATCGCTTCGATTTTTCTAAAACCTAATTTCGTCAACAGCAACAATAAAAGGACATCAAACGTCGTAATCAATACACCGATCAATAATGGGAAACCAAATAATAATTGTAAAGCAACAGCGCCACCAATTACCTCCGCAATGTCTGTTGCCATAATTGCAAGTTCAGTAATGATCCATAAAACAAATCCTGTCTTTTTGCTTGTTTGTTCTCTAGTCGCTTGAGCCAAATCTCTTCCCGTTACGATACCTAATTTAGCTGCCATACTTTGAAGCAACATAGCAATCAAGCTAGATAATAAGATGACACTCAGTAATGCATATTTATATTCCGCACCACCAGCAATCGATGTGATCCAATTCCCGGGATCCATATATCCGACCGCTACCAGAGCCCCAGGTCCACTATAAGCCATCAATGTTCGCCAAAAATTAGCATTTTTCGGTACATCAACAGTATTATTGATCTCCTCTAAACTAGGCCCATTTGCATAGTCCAATAACTTCTCTGCTTCATTTTTTTCTTTCTTCATCCTTAATCCTTCTTCCAACTATAAATCATCAGGTTTATACTATTATATTTTTAGGCATACCTTAATCTTTAAAACAATTATAATCCTCTCATTGTTTCTTGTAAATAGGAATCACTTAGTAATTTTCTCATTTAGGGCTAAAGTAGGATGTTTTCCATAATAATTCTTTGTATAATACACATAATAAGTTCCTTCTTACAACTTTGTTCGTGAAATTTGCTAAGTAACAATGGTAAAATAATTCAAAGACTTTTATACTATAAATAATTAATTTAACAAAATATTTGTTAGTCTCTAGAAAAAAATAAGCTATTGTCCATGACAACCTTGTTTTCTAATTGTTCTACGAGATTAAACGAGCCATTACGCTTATAAACTAAGGAGATGATAGACATGAGCATCGCGCTTTCAAGAAAAATTATTAACTGCATTTCAATCGTGGGAATTATAGCAACGATTGCTGTGACCATTTATTTTATACGATTAGGTGTTTTTAAAGATGTAGACGCATTGAGAGGATTAGTCGGTGACTCTGTTATCTTAGGTCCTATATTGTTTATGTTGATCCAGATCATTCAGGTCGTTATTCCAATTATACCAGGCGGTATCAGTTGCGCTGCCGGTGTTCTTATTTTCGGACCATTTGCTGGCTTTATCTATAACTATGTCGGAATCGCAATTGGGTCTGTGATTATTTTCCTTTTAGGTCGTCAATACGGAAAACCATTTATTTTAAGTTTAGTCAGTGATAAGACATACAATAAATATATTGGCTGGTTAGACAATGAGAAACGCTTTGAACGTCTCTTTGCTTTAGCTATTTTCCTACCGATTGCGCCGGATGATGCGCTTTGTTTAATGGCCGGTTTGACAAAAATGTCCTTAAAGAAATTTACATTGATCATCATCTTAGCAAAACCCGTCTCAATCTTCTTGTATAGTTTAGCATTGATATACGGTGGGACATTCTTAAACGGTTTATTAGGCTTTTAAAGCATAAAAATATATAATAAAAACAGAGTTGGGATAGGATGCAACAGTATCCTATCTTCTTTTATTCGTTTTGTAGGGGTGGAATAAACAATGAAATACTTAAAAAATAGTTTTAAAAACATGATTGATTTTTTTGCGGGTACCTCAGCATATTTTCGAGATGTCTTGTTGATGCACGGGTTTATGCTCTTTGTGTTACTCCCTCTTTTAGCTAGTTCGACTCGATTTATATTGAGACAAGGGAAGATTGATTATCTATCTTATGATACGATTCAACTGATATTTTTAAAGCATCCTGGTGTCTTGATTGCATTGATTCTTGTATTACTGGCAATCGTGATTGCAGTCTTCTTCGAATTTACTTTTTTACTCTTGAGCATTTTTTTTATCAAGAAAAAAGAACCCATTTCTCTAACCAATTTACTTAAAGGTACGATTCTTCAACTTAAGAAAATTCGCTTTAGTACAATTCTTTTTTTCCTGTTCTATTTCTTCTTAGTGTTACCACTTAGTGGATTAGGATTCAACTCGGATCTACTGGCAAAAATAAAAATTCCAGCCTTTATCATGGACTTTATTTTCGCCAATCGTGTCACGATTATTGCATTAGTTGGTCTAGGTTATTTACTTTTCTTCTATCTTTCAATTCGTTTGATTTTTGCATTACCTGAAATGATTTTAAGAGATGTTCCCTTTCGTCAAGCTGTTAAAGAAAGTTGGCGCTCAACTAAACATCACTTTTTTAGGATTCTAGGACAATTTATTATAATCGGTGGAAGTATTCTTGTCGTTTTCGTTCTTAGTTATACCGTGATTCTAAGTGTACAGGCTATTATCGAGATGGCTATTCCTGATTATGCGCTAGTTAGTGCGGTGATTGCTATGACGCTTTTACAATTTATTTTACTTCTTAATATTGTCTTTTCGACAGTAGGGATTTTCTATATCACCATTGATTACATGGATGATGAAGGCTTTTTACCCGAGCTACCACAGTGGTTTTACGATCAGCCCAAACAACCAAAGAAAGAATGGACTGTTTTCAAAATTGGTTCATTTGCTTTTATAGCAGCTTTGTTCGGCATTGGTGTTGGTACTTATAATACGAATTATTTAAGTAATCCTTCCGTAACCGAACCGCTAACAATCTCTCACCGCGGTGTTGATGCAGAAAATGGTGTTCAAAATACATTGCCCTCTCTTGAAAAAACAAGTTTAGAGCATCCTACCTATGTCGAGATGGATATACAAGAAACCAAAGACAAACAATTTGTCGTCATGCATGATTTTAATTTAAAAAAACTTACTGGTGTTGATAAAAGACCAAATCAGCTAACCTTAGATGAATTAACTAAGTTAATAGCGAAAGAGAATGGCATGGAAGCAAACGTTTGCTCCTTTGATGACTATCTCGAAAAAGCAAAGGAACTCAACCAAAAATTACTGATTGAGATCAAAACAACACCACAAGATAGTCCAGATCTCGTTAAACGATTTATCAAAAAATATCGGAAAGTAATTCTAACGGAAAAACACATTCTCCATACTTTGACTTTTGATACAGCAACACAATTAAAAGAACAAGAACCCGAATTTTACGTTGGTTATATTTTGCCTTTCAATATTGTTGGACCACCCATATCTAATGTAGATTTCTTCACGATGGAATATACTACTTTAAATCGTAACTTTATTAACGCAGCTCATAATGATGGGAAAAAAGTCTATGCTTGGACCGTTAATGATGAAGATACGATGACGCGAATGATGTTTTATGGTGTAGATGGGATTGTTACAGATGAACTGAAATTACTGAATGAAACGATTAAAGTTGATTTAGATGAGCTTACTTATTCAGATAAATTATTCCATTTCGTTGTTGGAATTGGTTAAAATAACATAAATAAATAGAGTACCGTAAACTAATTATCCGTTTACGGTACTCTATTTATTTTGTGTTCATTCTTGTTTTCCCCTCTTGGCACATATACAAAAGCGGACAACTATCGCATTTAGGATTTCGTGCTAAACAGTGATAACGACCGAAAAAAATCATTGTATGATGGGTTTTGACCCATAATTCTTTAGGAATTTTTCTCATCAATGTTCGCTCGACTTCCATCACATTGGCATCTAACTTGCAAATACGTAAACGCTTTGACACTCGTTCTACATGCGTATCAACCGCGATAGCTGGTTCACCAAAAGCATCTCCCATCACCACATTAGCCGTTTTACGACCAACACCGGGTAATGAAACTAGCTCTTCACGTGATTCAGGTACTTTTCCGTCAAACTGATCCAGTAATTGGACAGCACACGCTTTAATATTCTTTGCTTTATTTCGATATAACCCGATCGTTTTGATTTTTTGAATGATATCTTCTAATGGTGCTGTTGCAAGTTCCTCTGGTGTTGGATATGCGGCAAATAGTGCAGGTGTTGCTTTATTCACAGAAACATCTGTTGCCTGTGCACTTAAAATAACAGCAATCAATAGTTGAAATGGGCTTTTATGGGTCAGCTCACATGCAGCATCTGGGAACATATCGTACATGATTTCTATTGCTTCCATCGTTTTTTCTTTAGAAAGCATTTATCTACCTCCTATTCACTATCTTCCGGATTAAGCCAATTATGAAGTGTCACTTTAGGAATTGGCTCATTTTGGGTCCCCTGTTGCTCGATTTCCTTTTGAATCAACACTTGCTTCCGACGTTTTTGATCTTCCGCTACTTGCTCTTTCGTCGTAATATTTTTACGTTCCCAAGCCAACAAGATCCGATCGATATATTTTAAACTATACGCTTGATTTAACACTGCTTCTCTTAACGCTAGTCTGATAAGTTCAGGTTTATAATGATCTGTTTCTAACCACTGACCAATCATCTCCAGTTCTATTGGAGATAGTTGGCGACCAAACTCTTTTTCAAACCCTTGATAAAGTTGTTTGATTGTTTCTTCTGACGTCACTTCTTTTTCTTTTTCAGTTAGCTTTTGTTGCAAAAGATCAATTTTTTCGAAAATTGGGAATAAATCATACGTATCCATCATCTGACCTTGATCATTTTGTTTCGTTTCAATAACCAAAAAACCACGCGTTACAAGCTCATTCATCAATTTATAAATAACATCGATAGGTTTCCCCATCATTTGACTGATTTCAATTAAATCTGGAAATAAATCACCTTTTGATTGGGAACGGAACAACTGCAACCAAAATAAAAATTCTTCGTCTGTTAAACCAATTTTTTGATAATTCTCAATAACTAAATTGGAAACAGTCGTTTCACCGGCCTTCAGGTATTCGTTGATTGATAACATAACTGCTCCCTCGTTTCTGTTGCTTGCTAAAAATAGTTATTCATTTATTTTATAAACATCATAATAAATTGATTTCATATAGTCGATCAAGTATTGCGGATTCAACGCTTCACCTGTTGCATCTAAAATCAATTGATTTGGCTTTCTTGATGCGCCATATTGATGAATATGCTCTGTCAACCAGTTTTTGATCGATGAATAATCATCACTCGCTAACACCGCATCTACATCCATTTCTTGCCCCATTGCGTGGCGTAACTGAGCAGCGTACATGTAGCCTAAAGCGTATGATGGGAAATAACCAAAACTGCCACCAGACCAATGAACATCCTGTACGATTCCTTCTAAATCATTCTCTGGTCGGATCCCTAAATATTCCTCATATTTGTCATTCCAAATTTGAGGTAGATCATCAACTGAAACGCCCTCATTAAAAATCATTTTCTCAATTTCATAACGAATAATAATATGAAGTGGATACGTTAAACTATCTGCTTCAATTCGTACCAAGCTCGCTTTGGTCTCTTTTAAGGAATTATAAAAAGTATCAAAATCAATGTCGTCAAAAGTACCCTCTGTGCATTCTTTAAAAAACGAAAATTGTTTTTGCCAAAATTGTTTATTGCTCCCGATAATAATTTCATTAAACAACGATTGAGATTCGTGAATCCCCATAGAAGCTCCTGTAGAAAGTGGCGTATAATCATATTTAGGGTCGATACTTTGCTCATAAATCCCATGACCTGCTTCATGAATGACCCCAAAAGTTGCCATTGAAAAATTGGTCTCATCCCAACGTGTAGTGATCCGTGCATCGTTACGATTTAAATCCAACATAAATGGATGAACCGTATCGTCTAAACGACCACGAGAAAAGTCATAGCCTAATTGCTCTGCCACTCCTATAACAAAAGTTCGTTGTTGCTCTTTCGTAACACGTCTAGATAAAAAGTCCGTACGAGGTACAGTCCCTTTTTCAGCTAATGTAGCTCTGATTTCCAAGATTCCAGTTTTTACTTGATCAAAAATCTGATCTAATTTTTCAACTGTCAATCCAGGTTCGTATTGATTCAATAAAACATCATAATTCGTTGCTTCCTCTTTTTTCCAATAAGGAATAAACTCCTTTAGGAAATCGATGATCGCTTGAATTTCGTTTTTCATCTCAGCAAAATCTTTTACGTTTCTGGCTTTCAACCAAGCTGTGTGAGCATTTGTTAATGCTGTATTGTACGCCTGCATCCGCTCAGCTGGTATACTATGGTTGAGTTCGTAATCTTCTTTGATCTTCTTATAAACAGCTAATCCAACCTCTGATAACTCATCTGAATGTGTGTCAAAATAGGCAAGAGCTTCTTGAACTTTCGGGCCCACACTGCGCTCAAATGACATACCCGATAAATAACCGACAGCTTCTCCTCTGAATTCACTGCTCGCTTCTGGCATACCAGTTTGACTATCCCATTCTAATAAACCTAAAGCTGCGTTTAACAACTCAACTTCTTTGATTTCTTGTAAAAATTCTTGTTCTTTCATGTCTCTTCACCTACTCTTCCCTTGGTTTTCTCGGTGGTCTTTCACCCCAGTATTGGAACAAATCAGTACGTAATGCACCATTGTATAACTTTCTTTTCTTCGTCGCTCTTGCACCGTAATATTGTTCAAACGTCAAATCACTCGTTAAAATATATTTGCTCCATGTTTTTAGTGGGCGGAATACTTCGCCCATTTCTTTATACAACTTACGTACAGATTCCTCTTCACCTAAACGCTCTCCATAAGGTGGATTCGCAACCATCACGCCATATTCTTTTTCCGTTGTAAAATCACGTAATGCTAACTGTTTAAACGTAATAGAATCGCCTAACCCGATTTCTTCTGCATTTGCTTTAGCGATTTCAATCATTTTTCCGTTGATATCAGATCCCATAATGTCTAATTCGACATCGTAATCTGCCTTTTCATCAGCTTCTTTGCGAACTTTTTCAAAAACAGCGGAATCAAACCAATCCCAAGTTTCACAGACAAACTCACGGTTAAAACCTGGTGCAATATTATGACCAATCAAAGCGGCCTCAATACAAATCGTACCCGAGCCACAAACAGGATCAAAAAACGGACGATCTTTGCGCCAATTCGTTAACATCACTAAAGCCGCTGCCATATTTTCTTTTAATGGTGCCCCACCTTTTTCAATACGATAACCTCGTTTAAATAAACTTGGTCCAGTTGTATCGATCGTTACCGTTACATGATCTTTTAAAAGAGCAACTTCTAATTGAAAAAAGGCACCAGTTTCAGCTAAAGGCACTGTTGCTGGGCGATGATACACTTCTCTTAAACGATTAACGATTGCTTTTTTAGTGATTGATTGACAGTCTGGTGTGCTGTATAATTTAGATTTAATTGATTTTCCAGCCACAGGAAATTCTGCATCCATTGGCAAATAATCTTCCCAAGGCAACGCTTTGACTTTTTCAAATAATTCATCGAAGCTAAACGCATCAAATTCACCAACAATGATTTTGATGCGATCTGCTGTTCTAAGCCATAAGTTAGCCGTAGCGATTGTTTCCATTGTCCCTTCAAATAAAGCCTTACCATTTTCTACTTCACAAGGAATACCTAAATCTCTTAATTCTTTGCCTACTAATGCTTCTAAACCACTTGCAGCTGTTGCGACAAGTTTAAATGTTTTTTCTTTTGTCATTATATCTCCTCTTGTTCTTGTTATCGTTAAGAACTGCTCGTTACTCTATAATAAAACTTTGTTTGTCTCTTACTTTAAAAAAAGCCTTCACAACAAAGTTGGAAGGTCATCCTGAATACTTGTAATTTTCTGTAAGCCATGTTCTGTATCGAATGCCTCTCAGGGAAAGACACTCGACGGTCATCATCTATCTGCAGAAATCAATCTGCCTCTTCTACTCGTTCATTTCCTTTAGAAGAGTGCCCCTACCATTGTTTGGGTTGCTCGCTCGAGGGGTTTACCGCGTTCCACCAATTCCGTTTCCAAAATTGCTTCGTCACTGTGGCACTTTCAAGGGTACTTTGACATAGCCGAAACCTTAGTCATTTTTCCTGCCGTTACTTTAAAAAGTAAAATCAGCTCGTTTAAAAACTTGCAGACCTTACTAAATCAAGTACCTTAGCTTATGATTTCGCTAAGCACGAACACTACAGACATCTCAGTCTGTGCGAGCATGGACTTTCCTCAGCTTGAATAAATTCAAACCGCGATCACCCGAAAATTACAAAAAGTTTGATGCAATTAATTAAAATTGACGTGTTTCTGAGTTGTCTATTTCACGCTCATAAGAATTGTGTAAATTGCTGTCGTACGAATTAGAGTGGCTCATTCCTGAGATAGGATTAGAAACTGGTGTGTCATCCAATTTTTTGCCAAATACTTCGCGCTCTAAGTTTGACAGACGTTTTAGAATATCAAAATTTGTCACAGCTGCACTCTTAGGCATCTCTTGTCCGCCACGCGGTGGCATTGATTGTTGTACTTTAGATGCTTGATCAAGCTTCGCTAATAAACGATTGTTTTCTTCTTGTAATGTTAAAATTTCTTTGTTGTACGCTTCATAATCTTTGATTACGTTATCTAAAAATTCATCAACTTCAACCGGATCATAGCCGCGCATTTTTGTTTTAAATTCTTTTTGTAAAATATCTTTGGGACTGTATACTAAATTTGCCATACTTACACCTCATTATTTTCTTTGATTAGGATAAAAGTTCATAGTTCAACAGCATTATTGTATAGGAAAATCGTCAGAAAATCAAACAGATTCTCACTATTCCATCGAGTTTTGTAAATCATCCATTGTTATCAAGCGTATTTCATAAGGAAATCTTTCAGAAAAAAGTTCAGCATCCTTTAAGAAATACTCCGTTTTACCAGGATATTCTTTATCATAAACTAATAAACTAGCGCCAGAATGTTCCAATAAAAATTGGGTATGCATTTTTAATTGCGCTGGTGATTTATAGGGCTGATGGCTAACTGAATTCACATAATCTGCTAAGACTTCTATTTTTTCTAAATTTCCACGATTTTTCTCATTCCAGTTACTTCCAAAATCTTTAAAAGGATAAATAAGTCCTAATTTCAATTCTGGGTAATCATTTTTCAATTCGGCTACAACTTCTGCTGCCCAAATCTCTGTTCCAAGATTGCCAGAAACTAAAACCCACTCCAATCCAGTGTCCAAATAGCCCATAATTTCCTTTTTTAATACATTTTTAATAACTGTAATTTTAGGGTCATTGTCTTGAAAAGCCCCGATTTCAAAGCTTTTGTAACCAGTCACATAAAGTGTTTTTACGTTTTCCATAGACATTCCTTTTCTTTCATAAAGATTTTTTGTTATAATGTTGGCTAGGAGTGTGATAGAAATGGCTTTTCATTATCCTAATGGTACTCCCTATAACAATCATGAGGCACCCAAATCAAAAAAACAAGTAAAAAACCAAAAATCGATTCAATTTGGAAAACGTGGAATGGACTTTGAAGAAGAAATCAACAAAAGCAATGCGTATTATTTAATGCGCAATGAAGCGGTGATCCACAAAAAGCCCACTCCAGTTCAAATTGTTAAAGTTGATTACCCCAGCCGCAGTGCTGCCGTAATTAAGGAAGCTTACTTTAGACAAGCTTCCACAACTGATTATAACGGTGTCTACAATGGATATTATCTGGATTTTGAAGCAAAGGAAACGAAGAATAAAACCTCATTTCCTTTGAAAAACTTTCATCAGCACCAGATCGATCATATCCAACAATGTATGACTCAAAAAGGCATTTGCTTTGTTCTGTTGTGGTTTTCTTCATTGAACAGATGTTTCTTTTTTAGCGGAGAAAAATTAGTAACCTTTTGGTCAGAACAAGAAAGCACTGGAAAAAAATCATTGCCTTTAACTGTCATTGAAAAAAAGGGAATAGAAATCAACATCGGAATTGCGCCTAGAGTTCCTTACTTGGATGCAGTCAAGTTACATATTCAATCAAACAAAGGAGTTGCGATGAATGACAACTGATGAAATAGGATCACGTGCTGCAAGATACGGACGTACTTCGGCTTCTAACAGCACAGGAAACACACCCTCAAATGGCGGAAAAAAACCAAAGAAAAAACGAATTTTTCTAAAAATATTCTTGGGACTAGTTCTGCTTGGGGTTTTAGGTCTTTTAGCTGGTTTAGGTCTATTTTGGTCATACGCGAAGGATGCACCTAAATTAGAAGATGAAAAACTTAGCGCAACTGTTTCTTCAAAATTATACGATGCCAATAACGAAGTTTTTGAAGAATTAGGCGCTGAAAAACGTGAAATGATCAAACCAACAGATGTACCGCAATTACTTAAAGATGCAGTCGTATCCGTTGAGGATAAACGTTTTTACAAACATAGTGGTGTTGACCCGATACGAATTTTAGGTTCTGCCTTTTCAAACTTTAAAACGGGTGGTCTTCAAGGTGGTAGTACGTTAACCCAGCAATTGATCAAGCTTTCGTACTTCTCTACAAAAGAAAAAGATCAAAATCTCAAACGAAAAGCGCAAGAAGCTTGGCTTGCTATACAATTAGAAAAAGAAAAATCAAAAGAAGAGATTTTAACTTACTATATCAACAAGGTCTATATGGCAAATGGTCTGTACGGCATGGAAACTGCGGCTCAATCTTATTACGGAAAACCGTTAGCTGAGCTAACTCTTCCTCAGACTGCTCTCTTAGCAGGAATGCCTCAGGCACCTAATGATTACGATCCATATGTTAAACCAGATGTAGCAAAAGAACGACGAGACGTTGTTTTATACACTATGAAAGAAAATGATAAGATCACACAAAAAGAATATGAAGATGCTAAAGCAACGCCGATCGATGACGGGCTACAACCTTTAAAACAATCAAACGAAAACCGTAAAGTCGTTGACAACTACATCAAAGAAGTTATCGCTGAAGTAGAAAGTCTAGGCAAAAATCCCTATACAGACGGTTTAGATATTCATACTAATCTTGATATGAACGCTCAAAAACGTCTTTATGACATCATCAATAGTGATACTTATGTAGACTATCCTGATGCAGATTTCCAAGTTGCTTCTACTGTGATCGACGTGAAAACAGGTCAAGTAAAAGCTCAGATCGGAGGTCGGAATATTCCAGATGATGTGCAATTAGGCTCGAATTTGGCAATTGAAACAGATCGTGATGTCGGATCAACAATGAAGCCAATAGCTGATTATGGCCCTGCTATTGAAAACTTAAACTATTCAACTGGTCGTATTATGATGGATCAACCGACTACTTATGAAGGAACCAATATTCCTGTAACTAATGCGGATATGCAGTATTATGGTGCTTTGACGATGCGTAAAGCGATTATGTATTCTCGAAATACAACGGCCATTCAAACGTTCGATGCCGTTGGTAGTGATAAATCAGCCGATTTCCTTAAAGATTTAGGCATTGAGTTCAAAGATTTTGTTGCGGCAAATGCAATTTCTAGTAATACCAGTGATTTAGGTGGCAATAAATACGGTGTATCTTCCTTGAAATTAGCTGCAGCATATGCTGCTTTTGCAAATATGGGTGTCTACAATAAACCTTATTACGTAAGCAAAGTAGTTTATCAAGATGGCTCCGAAGATGTAACTGAAACTGAAAGTAAACGTGCTATGAAAGATTCAACAGCCTATATGATGACCGATATGCTTAAAGATGTCATCTCTGGCGGTACAGCTTTTAATGCAGGAGTTCCTGGGTTGATTCAAGCTGGAAAAACTGGGACTGCCAATTATACAGAAGATGATCTTGCTAAAATAGGTGCCTCTGCATCGTCTAGTATCGCTCCTGACAGCACGTTTGTTGGTTATACACCACATTATGCTGTTTCTGTTTGGACAGGCTATAAACAGCGATTAACACCCATTCCTTACGAATATTGGGGAACGGCTTCTGATGTGTACCGAGAAATGATGACTTACTTATCTGAAGGTGTCTCCACTGACGATTGGGTCATGCCAGATAGTGTTATACGATCTGGTAGTGAATTATATGTTAAAGGAGCCTATGAAGAACAATTATTACCTTCAAATTCTGGTTATGAAAGTTCGTCGTCATGGGAAAATCCTGTAAGTTCTGATCCAGGGACTACTAGTAGTTCTACCGTCCCTTCACAGACCGAACCATCAGTATCCCAATCTAGCGAAGCGCCAGCTACTTCTACTCAACAAACAGAGCCTTCGTCATCAACAACGCCACCTGAGGTGACACCACCGAGCTCTGACCCTCCAGAAGAGTCGTCTACGCCTCCAGTTGTGCAAAATAATTCAGCTAGAAGAAGACCCTCTCCAGACTGATACAAATTAAAAAGGTCCAATACCTCATTTAGAGGTATTGGACCTTTTTTTGTTATTGGTTATTTAAAGACGCTTCAACAAATCCTTTGATCAAATGCTGTGGTCTATTTGGTCTAGAAATCAATTCTGGATGGAATTGGCACGCAACAAAGAATTTCTTCTCTGGTAATTCAACAATTTCAACTAAGCGATTATCTGGTGACACACCGGAAAAGACTAACCCTTTTTCTTCAAATAATTCACGGTATTTATTGTTAAACTCATAGCGATGACGGTGACGTTCTTGCACAACTTCTTGTCCTTCATAAGCTGCTGCTGTAACCGTACCTTTTTTTAGTTTACATGGATACAAGCCTAAACGTAATGTCCCACCCAAATTCTCAACATTTTCTTGGTCTGCCATCAAATCAATAATATTGTTAAGAATATCAGGATTATTCTCAGCAGAACCAGCATCTTCAAGTTTTACAACGTTACGAGCAAATTCAACGCAGGCCATTTGCATTCCCAGACAAATGCCTAAAAATGGTACATCGTTTTCACGAGCAAAGCGGATCGCTTCGATTTTACCTTCTACTCCACGATCACCAAAACCGCCTGGTACAAGGATTCCATCAGCATCTTTTAAAATCTCTGCAACGTTTTCTTCCGTCAATTCTTGTGAGTCGATCCAATCGATTGCAATATCAGAATCAAATGCAAAACCTGCATGCTTCAAGGCTTCAACCACTGAAAGGTAGGCATCAGGAAGTTCTACATATTTACCAACCAAGGCAATTCTAGTTGTTTTCTTCAAGCCTAATACTTTTTCTTCCAATGCACGCCATTCGGTCATATCAGCAACTGGAGCTTCTAATTTTAAATGATCGCAGACAATTTGATCCATATTTTGTGCCTGGAGCGCCAACGGAATAGAATAAAGCGTTTCGACATCACGTGACTCAATAACCGCTTCTGGTTCCACATCACAGAATTGAGCTAATTTATTTTTTGTTCCTTGAGAAACGGGTAATTCTGTACGAACAACTAAAATATTTGGTTGAATCCCTAAACTGCGTAATTCTTTTACGCTATGTTGTGTTGGTTTAGTTTTCATTTCGCCAGCTGCTTTTAAGTAAGGGATCAATGTTGTATGGATGTACATCACATTATCACTTCCTACTTCTGCTTTCATTTGGCGTAATGCTTCTAAAAATGGTAAAGATTCAATATCGCCAACTGTACCGCCAACTTCGGTAATAATGATATCAGCGTCTGTCATGCTAGCTGCACGCATGATTTTATCTTTGATTTCATTTGTAATGTGCGGAATAACTTGGACAGTTGCGCCTAAATACTCACCTTTACGCTCTTTTCTAAGTACTTCTGAATAAATTTTTCCTGTTGTGACATTTGAATATTTATTTAAGTTGATATCAATAAATCGTTCATAGTGACCAAGATCTAAGTCTGTTTCGGCACCATCGTCTGTGACAAAAACTTCTCCATGTTGGTAAGGACTCATTGTTCCTGGATCCACATTAATATATGGATCAAATTTTTGAATCGTTACTTTTAAGCCACGATTTTTTAATAATCGTCCTAAAGATGCTGCGACAATTCCTTTACCGATTGAAGAAACTACGCCGCCTGTAACAAAGATATATTTTGTCATAATATAAAAAACCCTTTCTCGAAATAGATTTGTAGAGAGAAGTGAACAACGAACAGCTTACTTTTGCAAACATAAAAAACAAAAGCTCCCTATCCAAAAAGAATAGGGAGCTGGAATTTGTTGTAAACTTCTGACCTTCTCAAAGGTGCCCAAGTAGTATAATACAAGCAAATCTAATTAAGGTCAAGCATTTCTGTTAGAAGATTTTTGGTTTTTTAGCAAACTTTTACACCTTGGCTCAATTATTCTTTGATGTAAGCATTTTTATAAGTGCTAGTTGCTCCAAAGTTGTGATAATCGATCCCTTCAACACCTGGTCGAACTAATTGTCCTCTGGCTTGTTGGTATAATGGAATTAAAGCAACATCTTCTTCTACTAAGACTTTTTCTGCGGCAATCAAGGTTTCCCAACGTTTTTCAGGTTCATTCGCATATTTGTTAGATGCTTCATCGATCAATTGATCATATTTTTCACTATGGTAACTAGTTTTATTTTTTGTACTAACCGAGCTTTCTAAAAATGTCATTGGATCTTGGTAATCAGGTCCCCACATGCTAACAGAAAGTTCATAGTCTCCTTTTTTCATTAGTTCGATTGAATTATTTAAAGGAACTGTCTTTACATTGATTTTTAACCCTGGCAATGTTTTTTCTAATTGCCCTTGAATAAACTCTGCGACTTTCTTGTCACCATCGCCGTCTTTAGACAATAGTTCAATCGTTACATCTCCATTTAATTCTTTTTTCGCTTTATCTAAATAGTCGTTCGCTAATTTTTCATCTGTTTTGACTAAATTTCCCGCTTCTTTTCTAAAGTCTTCTCCTGTTTCAGGATTAGACACAAAATCTTTTGGAATATAGCCATATATGTCTTTTGAACCATCAGCTAAAATATTCTCTACTAAACTTTTTTTATCAAGAGCATAGGCAATCGCTTTACGAACATTTTCATTTGCAAAAATCGATGGTTTGTCATTTCTTTTTTGATTCATTCTTAGAGAATAAACCTTGGATCGTTGAATGGCTTCGTAGTCTGGATTGTCTTTATTTTGTTTGGCAAAATCTCCTGTAAGGATCGCCACATCTAATTCGCCAGATTCATACAAATTGAAGACCGTATTCGTTTCTTTTAAGACTTCAAAATGAATTTTTTCTGATTTGACTTTGTCTGCATCGTAGTAATTCGGATTTTGAACTAGATCCCAAGACATTGACGATTGGTCCCAGTTTTCCATCAAGAAGGGGCCATTAGAAACGATATTGTCACTGGATGTTCCGTATTGCTTACCTTTTTCCGTCACAAACTTTTCATTTTGCGGGAAAAAAGGTGAAAATGCTAGTAAAGAGGTGAAATAGGTGACAGGTTTTTCCATTTTGATTTCAAGCGTATAGTCATCTAAGGCCTTCACGCCTAATTCATCAGCTGATTTTTCTTCATTCACAATCTCAGTTCCGTTAAGAATCGTACCATCCATTAAGAAAAAGTAATTAGCTTGATTTTTGGGATCAGCCATTTTTTTCCATGCAAAAACAAAATCATTGGCTGTTACGTTATCTCCATTTGACCACTTTGCATCCTCTCTTAATTTAATTTTATATGTCTTACCATCTTCGGAAATTTCGGGCATTTCTTTCGCTACTGCTGGAATAACATTGTCTTTTTCATCTAATTGATACAATCCCTCAAAAACGTTAGATTGAGCATTTACACTCGGCTCATCTTGTGTGAAAATCGTGTCCATCGATCCCACTTCTGAAGCTTCCATTAAATTAAGCACTCTCGTTGATTTTTGACCGGTTGATGTCTTGTTGTTTGTACTATCTTCTGCTTTATTGCTTGTATTTCCCCCGCAAGCTGAAAGCAACAGCACCGTTGTAATCAATATCATACTTTGTTTTAACCCTTTTTTCATACGTTCCACCTTTTCCTTCACATTTTTTATTTTATACAAGTTCCTCCATTGAAATTAACTCTTGTTGTACCTCTAAGTAAGCATATGGAAGACCTTGGTTTTCATATTCGAATTCTCCACGTTGATTGTCGATTGGATCTGCTCGTAAAAATCGTTTTGGCGGATTGAAATCTTGTTGAATCTCACTATTGGCAGGCATTCTGAAAATATCTAGATTGCCAAAATAATAATTCCAACGATCTAAATCCTCATTCCGACGTGCCCCACCACCAAAGGATAAATCAGCGAAAACCCAACCATACGGTGCCACGTAAAATTGCGCCCAGTCATGACAACCGGTGTAGTATTGCGATACATACAGCCCTGACTGCCATTTTGCGGGGATATTAGCCATTCGGCATAACGTAATGAATAGAATCGCTTGAACGCCACAGTCCCCTTTTAAATTAACAGCAGCATACTCTGAAATATTTTCGATCGTAAAATACTCCCGCATAAATGAATAATTGACTTTTGTTGTGATAAAATCATAGATTTTTCGTGCTTTTTTTATTGGATTCGTTTCACCAGATAGAATTTCATCCAGTAACTGTTCCAAATATGGTGTAAAACGAATGTGTGGCAATTCTTCACTTAATTCAAATTCAGGTTGTAAATCAGATGCTTTTTCTGGATCTAGTTCTACATAATCTACTTGATTTATGTAGCTATACTCTACTGAAAAAATTTGATTTTCTTCTAAAACCGTTTCAAAATAAACAGTCCGTTGCGCTGTGTTTTCCGGTGCAATGAACGTAGCTTTAGGGGTCGTGTTTAAAATCTCGATATCTGATACTTGTTTACACTCTTTTGGCAAAGGTAAATACACTTTGACCGTTTCTCCTGGACGTTCGTACTCTTTTTTCACTTGAATACTCGTTTTTAAATGGATTCTTACTTTTCTGCTTCCTTTTTCTTTCATTTGTTGAACATTTTGAGTCAGCTCTTGCTTTCGTAAACAATCCACTTCACTGTCTTCTTTTACAATTAATCTTGCTTCATAATCAGCTTGAGTCTTGATTAGATTCAGTAAAAAGCGACGTTGAAAATGAATCTTTCCATCAATATAAAGCCAGTCTACTTTTCCAGTTTCTTTTAGTTTCGTTAATTCGTGGTCTTGATACTCTTTGAATGTTTCTTTCATCATTTTATTCGCCTCGTTAAAATCAAACGGATACTCATTGATTCCAACAATTCGAATAATGTCTTGCTCTATTTCCAAACGCTTTCTCAATGCAACTGGAAGTTCAGTTGATAGTAAGTGTTCAATCAATTTTTCAGCACCTTCAAAATCACCATAGGCTTTTAACTTAACGATGTCTTCGGGTAATGGGACACTCATAAATTTTAAATCGTAATACATAAGACACTCACCTTTCTTATTTACTCAAACCTAAACCAGCTTTATCAGATAATGAAATTAGACTAGTAGCTTCCAATCCTACACCACCAGGTATTGCCACTTCATTCAGTCCAAAGGTTGCATCTAAATCTGCTCTCGTGATGTTTTTAGTTGCTGCCGCTAAATGAGCTGCGGCAGTCACACCAATATTTGTTTCTTCTACCATACATCCAATCATACATTCGACTCCAGCTGCTTCACAAATACTATTGATTTTAAGGGCTTCATGAATCCCACCACACTTCATCAATTTAATATTCACAAAGTCAACAGCACGTGCTTTAATCAAACGCAACGCATCTTTGGAATTAAAACAGCTTTCATCTGACATGATGGGTGTTGATACATTATTTGTAACAAAAGTCAGCCCTTCAATATCGTAATAAGCCACTGGCTGTTCTACTAATTCAATTCCATACTGTGATAGATGATTAATAGTATTGACAGCTTCTTTCGGCTTCCAAGCTTGATTAGCATCTAAACGCAGATTTATATTAGAACCAACCGCATCTCTGATTGTTTTAATGCGAGCGATATCCGCTGTAAAACCTGTCCCTACTTTGATTTTTAAAGTGTCAAACCCCTGTGAAACTGCTAATTTTGCTTTTTCAGCCATTCTTTCTGGATCATCGATTCCAATGGTCATATCTGTCCTGACACTCGAATCAAAACCGCCTAAAAGTTTATAAACAGGCAGATTTGCCTTTTTTCCAAATAAATCATAACAAGCAATATCGACCGCAGTCTTCGCAGAAGGCGCAAGTGCCGCCACAGAATTCATTAAACTATGAATTTTCTCAGTATCTAAAGGATCAACACCTATTAATTGCTTTTCAAATAATTGAATACATTCTGCTGTTCCTTTTAGTGTTTCACCTGTAATTAAAATTCCTGGTGACCCTTCACCATAGCCTATAATTCCTTCATCTGTTTCAATTTCAACTATTGCACTCATTGAATGGTCAATCGTTCCCAACGAAATCGTGATTGGTTCTTTTAACTTTACTGATTTTGGCGCTACGTTGATTTTTGTTATTTTCAATTCATTTCCCCCAATATTCACTTTAATCCGACAGCTTGTTTTTATACTAAATTCTAATTATTCTCAAAAAAACTAAATCAACCTAAAGGGAACAATAAATACACTTTTTTTAATTTTGAATTAATTTATTCTACAAAAATTGAATTATTGGTTACAATTTTAAGTTTACTCTATGTAAATGTCAACATAATAATGAGATTATAGTGTGTTTTTTTTAATCAAATAGTAAGTACTTGTAATTTTTTGATGAATCCGAGATAATATGAAGAAAAAAAGGACTCTAAACAAAGGACGGCTATAAATGGAATTTAGGAAAATCAAGAATTTAAGGAAAGAACAAAGGATCACTTTGACTGAACTAGGTGAAAAGACAGGATACTCCGCCAGCTTCTTGTCGCAAATTGAACGCGGTATTAATCGCCCGTCACTTGAAGCATTGAGAAAAATTGCTGACGCACTTGGTGTTACTGTGGCTTCACTTTTAGCCAATGAAGCACCTCAGGTTATGCAAGATAATGAACCCTCTAAAAATGGATACAAAGTTATTCGAAACTCTTCTGGTACAATTTATAATCCATGGCAAACAAACTCAACGTATTATGATACTTTGTTTAATTTACCAGTACATACAAATAATATGGTCATCTCAAAAATTTATATTGATGCGCAATCATCATCAAGTGGTAAAAAAATTGCACATAATCTTTGTGAGATCAATTACGTTATAAAAGGAGAAGCAACCATCGAACTAAAAGATGACGTTCTTATTTTACATGAGGGAGATGCGATATTTTTAGAAGCCTATACGCAACATAATATCGTAAATGCAACCGAAAATGAGTTGATGCTGTTTACTATGCAATTTTAAATTTTCGTCAGCAATCCCCAACTAATTGCACTGACCAATCCCTTTTTATTGAAAAAGATTCTCATTTACAAAGCATTTAAAAAAAGGTATCATATGGAAAGAACAAACTGTAAAAGGGTGCCGTGTAAGCTCATACGAAGTAATTCATATAGAGTCATCGGACGACTACAAAAAGGAGTAGATACAATGACTGAACTAAACCAAGAATGGTCTGCTGAAGAAATTGAAGATATCAAGGAACAAATTTTAACCGCTCTGGAAACCGTAATCGATCCTGAACTTGGAATCGATATCGTTAATTTAGGATTGATTTATGAAATTGACTTTGCACAAAATGGCGATACTGTTGTCAAGATGACTTTAACTACTATGGGGTGTCCCTTAGCTGATGTCCTGACTGAACAGATCCATGAAGCATTAAAAGAAATTCCAGAAGTAAAAAATCCAGAGGTGAAATTGGTTTGGTATCCAGCTTGGACAACGGATAAAATGTCACGTTATGCTCGAATCGCTTTGGGTATTCGTTAAATCTTTAATAGTCAGTAGCAAGAGTCAAGGTGATGAAACATAATCACTCTGACTCTCTTTTTACTTTCAGTACGTATTGCAAAAAAAAAGCATTACTGTAAATGCCCATTACAAGAGCATTTGCAGTAACACCTTTCAATAAACCTATTTATTTTTTGTTTGCTTTCAATACAGCATTTAACATGATGACTCCCGTAACAATTGTTGTTACAGCCTGCAATAATTTGATTTTGTCCATTCCTTTTGATTTAACGGTCATAATAACCCCTCCTGTTGTTTATAAATCCATACTACAACTAGAATGATTTCATTACCAATGACACGCTTTACTGACTGATAATAAAAACGCCAATAATAATCAAAATCACAGCTAGAACTTTTCGAATGCTCAGTTTTTCTTTGAAAATAAAATAGCTAATAATAACGGTCCAAACATATGTCAATGATGTCATGGGAAAAGCAATTGAATAGTCTAAAAATTTTAATAGAACAATATTAGTTACAGCACTTAAAATGTACAAAAATGACCCTAAATAAATCCAACCATTCCTCAATACCAATTTGAGACTTAATTGGGGCAGATCATTCATCCCTTTTTTCAAAGCCAACGCACCTGCACTGCCTGAGAAGGTTGTAATGACCAAAATCGTCAAAATTGCTGCGTAATCCATCATATTTTCTCCTCGTTTCCTTCAATGCCTAAAAGAATCGAACCTATAATGATAAATCCTGTTCCTAATATTTTATACCACGTAATACGTTCATTTAAAAATAATGCCCCTAAAACGATTGACAGCGCAAAACCCAAACTCATCATTGGTTGTAAAATAGAGACTTCACCGTAGCGGAACGCCGCCATCATAAAAAACATCCCAGCACCGGCAGCTACGAAACCAATCGCATATAAAAAGAGTGCATAACTCCCCGTGCCATCAGCACCAAATTTCCACGCCAACTGACCTAAACTACTCAATGTAGCCGCAATAAGAATCAACAGAATCCCTAAGCTCAACTTTTGTTGTTTATTTCTAGCATCCATATGATTTCTCCTCTCCTAACAATAACGATGAATAAATTCAAAAACAGTCGCAAAATAATGTTCTGGTTCATAGATAAAAGAAGACAAATGCGGCGCTTTTTCAATAATCAAACTTTCCTTCACCCCTGAAGTTGCCTCCATATTTTCATAGAGCATTTGATGAGGAACAAACTTGTCCACAGTACCATGAATAAATAATATCGGCAACTGATTCTTAGCCAACTGCGCGACAGAAGAAGCTTCTTTAAGTGAATAGCCTACTTTCTTTTTTGCTAATACATTGGCAATTGTCAAAATCGGAAATGCGGGTAATTTAAATGCCGATCGTAACATAGCACCAAACTCGCTATATACCGAGGAATACCCACAATCTACCACTAGTCCTTTTATATTTTTTGGCAAAGATTCTCCACTTGTCATCATCACTGTTGAGGCCCCCATCGAACCGCCAAACAACACAATCTCTGCTGTCGGTTCAAATGCAATCACTTCTTGAACCCATTTTAATAAGTCTAAACGATCAAGCCACCCCATTCCAATGATATTTCCTGTGCTTTTGCCATGTGCTCTTAAATCAGGAACCAAAATATTATATTGTTGCTCTGAAAACTTAGAGGCAACATAGGCCATATCGCGCTGTCCAAACGAACGATAACCATGAACACAGATTACCCATTTTTTACTTTCAGGATGCGGAATGATCAAGCGACTATATAGTTTCTCTCCGTCTGTTTCTATCCAATGATCTTCTGCAAATGATTGTTGCCAAAATATGTCCCCTTGCTGCTTTTGTTTCTCTTCAGTAAGGTCATAATGAGATTTTCCTTTATTAAAATTATCTGGATTCATCATTTTATGCCCTGTCTTGTCATACCAATTGTTATGTCTAAAAAGTGCTACATTTAAGAAAAAATTCGCTGCGTAAATTGAAATTCCAATAATCAAAATCGCAAAAACAACTAGAATCAATACAATCCATATCAAACGAGACACCTCTATTCTGAAAATTTAATTCCTTATTTAATTATACTCTTATTTAAGAAAAAGAGTATGAATGTACTCAAAACAAAAAAGGTGTAGGATATGACTCTACGAGTCACACCCTACACCTAAGGAATCCGGACAAACAGTGAAAGCAGAAGCAACTACCGTGCTTTGCTTCTATCACATCAAATTCTTATTGCTTTAGCACCTAGAAATGGATTGAAAATGAACACGTTGTCCCAACCTCTTAAAATTCTTATTATTCGCAATCCAATGCAATCAAATCTTCATACGTTTCGCGACGAATCACGAGTTTATCTTGACCGTTTTCTACAAAAACAACAGCAGGTTTTAGATTACGATTATAATTATTTGCCATTGAGTAACCATATGCCCCTGTGCTTGTCATAGCAAATAAATCTTCTGGTTTTAGAGGAGGCAACTCGATAGTTTTAATTAAAATATCTCCCGATTCACAATATTTACCGACAATTCTCATTTCTTCTGGCGTCTCTTTACTAATTCTGTTTGCTAAAAATCCATCATAAATTGCATCGTATAAAGCAGGACGAATATTATCCCCCATTCCACCATCTACTGATACATAGTGACGTACATCTGGAATGACTTTTTGTGAGCCAACTGTATAAATCGTTGTGCCTGCTTCGGCGATAATGCTCCGACCAGGTTCAATCCAGATTTCAGGAAATGTATAATCTAACAATTCGCACTGCCCTTTTACTGCATTGACGATAGCTTTAACAAATGCTTCTGGTTCTAGTGGATCATCTGCTTCTGTATACTGCACACCAAAACCACCGCCCATATTTAAAACATCGACCGTATAGTTAAATGCTTTTTTCCAGTCATTTAAGATGAGTAACATTTTTTCAACAGCAGCTAAAAACCCTTCAGCAGAAAAAATTTGTGAACCTATATGACAATGAGCTCCTTTTAAAATTAAACGCTCATCAGCCAAAATTTTTTCTAGTGCTTGAGTTGCTTGTCCACTATTTACATCGAAACCAAATTTAGAATCTTCTTGTCCAGTTAAGATATATTCATGCGTTTCGGCATCTACACCTGGTGTAATACGAAACATGACGTGTTGTTTCTTCCCAGTTTCTTTTAAAATAGCACTTAATAGCTCAATTTCATAAAAATTATCAATAATGATCATCCCTACACCTTGTTCAACTGCATAGAGTAGTTCTTCTTTAGTCTTATTATTTCCATGAAATTCTATATTCTTAGGTGACATACCACCCTTAATTGCCGTAAAGATTTCTCCAGCAGAAACCACATCACACCCAAGTTCTTCTTCTTCTAAAAGTTTATACATTGCTAAACAGCAAAATGCTTTACTTGCGTATATAACCTTATTTTTTACGCCTAAAGAGTTAAACGTTTGTTTAAACCCTCTTGCACGTTCTCGAATATGGGCAACATCATAGACAAATAATGGCGTTCCATATTTCTCAGCCAAACGAACGGTATCACATCCACCAATCGTTAAATGCTCTTGTTCGTTAAATTCTGCCGTTCCAACTAATAGTGGCATCTCTTCACCTTCTTCAATGGATTTATTAAAAATAATAGCATAAAAATGAAAAACTTCCTATCTCTTTTTCACTCATTTCTAAAAAGGTAACCTACATTTTTAGTAATTGTTTATATAACTCTTCCCCTAACCCTTTCATCCCATCTTTTGCCGGTTGATTTCCAAAAAGAATGACCAGATTTTTATTCCCCTGATCGCCATAAATAATTGTTCCATAACCACCTAAACTACCTTCTGAATATTTCAGGCCATCATAATAGATCATCCCTGACTGATACCCTTGTGCCTTAACATTTGCAAGTTGCTCATATTCATCTTGGTCAAAAAGTTTCCCATTGGTTAAACTTTGAAGAAAGACCCAAAAGTCTTTCGTTGACATATACATATTACCAGCACCTAACAAACTAGAAAATAATTTTTCATTTGCAGGTGAAGGATCCGCTTGGTAATCCTTTTCTCTATAAAAATAAGGAATCGGTATTGTTTCTTTTTTTGGTAAATCGTCCCAAAAATAAGTATGTTTCAATGACAACTTATCGATTACTCTTTTTTGCACAACTTGATCATAGGGTTGTCCTGTTACGTTGGAAATAATGCCAGCAAGCAAGGTATAGTTACTATTAGTGTAATGAAACTCTTTACTTTCTACCACAATCAAAGTTGCTAAAACATGATTTATCTGGGTTTCCTGATTGATCAAAAGCGTTTCAGGTTCTTCTTCTGCCATACTAATACCTGAATTGTGATCAAGCAATTGCTGAATCGTAATTGTCTGACTTGAGGTGATTTCCGGATAAAAACGATCTAAAGTAGTATCTAATGTAAGTTTTCCTTCTTTCACCAACTCTAAAATAAGCGCGCCTGTGATTATTTTCTGTAAAGAAGCAATTGGAAAAATACCATCTTTTTTATTTGGACGCTTATTCTGTGCATCTGCATATCCGTAACTTTGTTGATAAAAAATCTGATCTTTTTTGACAAGCAAAGCCGAACCTTGAAAATGGGCTTTATTGATTATCTGATTGATTTTATTTTTATTGTCAGAGCTCGCAATATCGTCTTTTTGATTCAGTTGTTGCTTTTCTGATAAATGATTTACAAAAACACGATTTTCTTTATTAAAATACCAACTCGCTAACAGGAGCATAAGTAATAAAACCACCCCTCCTGCAATGGACCATTTCCACCGCATTCCCATCTCGTTCCCTTCTTTCTTGAGCCACGTTCAATAAATTATACCATCTACTGAAAAAAAAGCAGACTCCTAAGAAAAAAGAATTAAAAAAGGACTAAAACAACCGCTTTAAAAGTCATCTTAGCCCTTCTCTTTTTTTATAGTTCTTGGGCAATCGTCAATATAGCAGCTGGAATTCTATATGGTGAACAAGAGATATAATCTACACCCATTTTTTTCAAAAAGTGAATCGTTTGAGGGTCTCCGCCTACTTCACCACAGACGCCGATTTTAATCGTCGGATCAAACGCTCTAATTTTATCTACAGCCATTTTCATCAAGGTACCCACGCCTTCTTCATCGATATGCTGAAATGGATCTTCTTTTACTAACAGTTTATCTTGATAGACTCCGATAAATTTACCAGAATCATCACGTGAAAAACCATATGTCAATTGCGTTAAATCATTCGTTCCAAAGCTGAAAAAATCAGAAACTTCAGCTATTTTTCCAGCTGTTAAACAAGCTCTAGGTATCTCTAGCATCGTCCCAATTTTATACGGAATAATTTGGTCCATTTTGGCAAAAATCGTTTGGATGGTTTGCTCTAAGTGCTTTCTTAGAAATGCTAGCTCTTCTTTACTACCGATTAGAGGAATCATGATTTCTGGTGCAATATTTAGTGTTGCATCTTTTTGACTAACTTCTATTGCGCTTTCAATAATGGCCGCTACCTGCATTTCATAGATTTCAGGGGTTGTAATAGCTAAACGACAACCACGATGTCCAAGCATAGGATTTTGCTCGTGTAGTTCTTCAATACGATGCTTAATTTCACTGGTTGTGCGTTGTGTTGCATTTGCTAAATGAAGGATGTCTTCTTCTGTCTGTGGTAAAAATTCATGCAACGGTGGATCTAGCAAGCGGATCGTGCAAGATTTTTCTTTCAATACAGTAAACATTGCACGAAAATCATTTTTTTGAAATTCTTTAAGTCGCTCTAAAGGAGACAGCAGTGCTTGCTTGTTTTCCGCAAGAATCATTTTACGCATTTCACTTATTCTTTCTTCTCCGAAAAACATATGCTCTGTTCTTACTAAACCAATTCCATGTGCACCTAATTTCAGGGCTGTTTTAATGTCGGTTGGCGTTTCTGCATTCGCCTTAACATCGATACTTGCTCCTTCTTTTGCCCAGTTCGTGACGGTTTTTAATAACTGCCATTCATCCCCTTCAATGTACGGAATGCTACCAAGATAGATGGTTCCTGTTGTTCCATCGACTGAAATGGTATCTCCTTGACGGACTAAAACATCGCCTACTCTTGCTTGTGTTAAAAACTCATCTACATAGACTTCTTCACACCCAACAACACAACAAACCCCCATTCCTCTGGCTACGACAGCCGCATGAGAAGTCATTCCACCTCTAGAAGTCACGATTGCTTCACTTACCACCATACCTTCAATGTCTTCAGGAGAGGTTTCTTGACGGATCAAAATAACTTTTTCACCTTGTTCGCTCGCTTTTTTTGCTTGTTCTGCTGTAAAATAAACAGCCCCATTAGCAGCACCTGGGCTGGCAGGTAACCCTTTCGCAAAAACCACCGCATTTTTTAGTTCATTTGGTTCAAAAACAGGATGAAGTAACCGAGTGATCATCGTTGGATTAATTCGTTTGATCGCTTCATTTTTTGATATTATGCCTTCTTCAACTAACTGAATACAGATTTTAAACGCGGATTTAGCCGTTCGTTTTCCAGTTCTAGTTTGCAAAAGATACAGCTGCCCATTCTCTATCGTAAATTCGATATCTTGCATATCTTTGTAATGACTTTCCAGCAAATGGCTCAACGTTAAAAATTCTTGATAAACATCTGGCATCAACGTTTCAAGTGCACTGATCGGTTTAGGTGTTCGTATACCGGCAACGACATCTTCTCCTTGGGCATTTAATAAAAATTCACCGAAAATTCCTTTCTCTCCTGTTACAGGATTTCTAGTGAATGCAACACCTGTCCCACTTTTGACACCAAAATTGCCAAAAACCATCTCTTGAATATTGACTGCCGTTCCCAATGAATCAGATATATCGTGTAAACGACGGTACGTAACCGCTCTACGGTTATTCCATGAACGAAAAACAGCTTCCACAGCTGACATTAATTGCTCGTATGGATCTTGTGGGAATGCTTGATGTGTTACCTCAAGAAAAATATTTTTATACACCGCTACCAATTTTTGCCAATCTTTCGCTTGCATCTCAGTGTCTAATAGGTATCCTTTTTTTTCTTTGTAAAATTCGAGCTGTTGATCAAAGCGATTTTTATCGATCCCGCAAACGACGTCACCATACATTTGAAGAAGTCTCCGATAACAATCAAAAGCAAAACGACTATCACCTGTTTTTTGACTTAATCCTAAAACCGTTTCATCATTTAACCCTAAATTCAAAATAGTGTCCATCATACCAGGCATTGAGAATTTTGAACCACTTCTCACAGAAACTAACAAGGGTTCTGAAGAGTCGCCTAATCTCTTCTTCGTTCGTTCCTCCATACTCAAAACATGTTGATGTATTTCTGAGTGAATATCCGTTGACATCGTTTCCTTCTTTTTTAAGTACTCTAAACAAGCTTCAGTTGTGATCGTAAATCCTGTTGGAACCGGGAGATTCATTTTTGTCATTTCAGCTAAATTTGCCCCCTTACCTCCTAATAAATCGGCTTGTTCTTTACTACCCTCTGAAAAATCAATTACATATCTCATAAACAAATTCTCCTTTTCACGTTTTATAGTGTATCACATTTAACTTAAAAACGATTATATAGTGTGTATTATTCATTGTCAACTTGTATTAGTATGGCTTATTTTTATTGTTGCTTTATTTTTATAAGAAATATATAATAATTAGTGTGTCACATTAAGAAAGTAGGTCGATAAAATGAAACTTACCTCAAGACAATTGGAGATCATCAAGATCGTTAAGGAAAATGAACCAATCAGTGGTGATAATATTGCAAAAACACTTGGTTTAAGCCGAGCAACCCTGCGAAGTGATTTAGCTATTTTGACGATGACTGGTTTGCTTGATGCTAGACCAAAAGTTGGTTATTTTTATACGGGTCAGGCAATTGAGCCCTTACTTTATGAAAGACTCTACAAAAAAACAGTCGAAGATATTATGCTGCCGCCAATACTTATCCATCAAAGTACAACGGTTTATGACGCTGTCACAAATTTATTTATGTACGATGTTGGTTCATTATATGTTAAAGATGACAATGATGAATTGATTGGTGTTCTATCACGTAAAGACTTACTACGTGCTGCTATTAGTAATCCTAATACTGAAAAGACACCCGTTGCGATGATTATGAGTCGCATGCCAAACATCATCACGATCCATCGTGATCGCACGATTTTAGAAGCCGGTAGTCTTTTGATGCAACACAATATCGACACCATACCCGTTGTTGAAACCAATCAACCGAAGAAAGTCATAGGAAAAGTGACAAAAACTAGAATAATGTCTTACTTTATTCATGCTGGCAACGATATTGAAAAAGAAAACTATTGATGATCTGTGAGAATGAAATAAAAAATACTCACGTATCAAACCTCAAAAATTAGGAGAGTGCATACATGCAAAAAAACAAAATCAATATTTATTTAGTATCAGATTCAGTTGGAGAAACGGCTCAAAAAATCATTTCAGCCGTCTCAGCTCAGTACCCGAGTATTGATATGAGCGATATTCAACGTTTTCCATTTATCACAGATGAAGAATTATTGAAACCTATTTTGAGAGACGCTTTACATGACAAAGCTGTTGTTGTTACGACATTAGTGAATAAAAAACTAGTACTTTTAGTCAAAGACTTTGCTCAACGAACTGGATTACAGTTTGTCGATTACATGAGCCCACTAAGTGAGATTGTGGAAGGAACGTTTGGCATTCAACCATTACAAGAACCAGGTGCCATCCATAAATTGAACGAGCAATATTTCAGCCGAGTTTCAGCCATCGAATTTGCAGTCAGATACGATGATGGCAAAGATTCAAAGGGCTTTTTAGAAGCTGATTATGTATTATTGGGTGTTTCTCGTACGTCTAAAACACCATTAAGCATGTACATGGCTAACCGAAATCATAAAGTTGCCAATTTACCATTGATTCCAGAAGTTCCTTTACCAGCTGAATTGGATCAAATCAATCCTAAAAAAATCATTGGTTTAACAACTAGTATTGATAGTTTGATGAACATCCGTAAATCTCGTTTACATTCATTAGGCTTAAAAGAAGATTCAGCCTACACGAATGCCGATCGAATTCAAGAAGAACTAGACTATGCTACTAGCATTTTCGAAAAATACAACGCTCTTGTGATAAATGTTGATAAGAAATCGATTGAAGAAACAACAACCATCATCGAAGACTTAACCCAAAATAAATAACAAGGAGTCCCACTATGAATAACGCTCGCTCTAATGAACTAATTGCTGAAATTATAAATTTAGAAGCTATTTTGAATTTACCCAAAGGAACTGAACATTTTATCAGTGACCTTCATGGAGAATTTGAAGCGTTCAACCATATTTTAAGAAATGGCTCTGGGAGTATTCGTGACAAGGTTACAACTCTTTTTAATCAAGTGCTTTCAGAGGAGCAAATAGATGAATTGTGTTTTTTGATTTATTATCCTGAAGAAAAAATTCAGTCTTTGACAGTTCAGCAGTCACTCTCTGACAATTGGTGGTTTGAAACCATTAACTATCTTTTGATTGTTGTTCGTTTTTCATCAAGTAAATACACTCGCTCTAAAGTTCGCAAAGCATTGCCTCAAACTTATGCATATATTTTAGAGGAATTGATTTATCAATATGATGAAACCACCAATAAAAAGGCATACTACAAACAAATCATTCAAAAAATCATTGACCTTGGTGAAGGGGAACGATTTATAACAGATCTAGCTTATCTAACTCAGCGCTTTGTGATCGACCACCTTCATGTAATCGGAGATATTTTTGATCGGGGACCATATCCTGATAAAATCATGGACACTTTGATTGGATATCATTCTCTTGATATTCAATGGGGAAATCATGATATCATCTGGCTAGGCGCCATGAGTGGTTCAAAAGCTTGTTTGGCCAATGTCTTACGTATTTGTGCTCGCTATGGTAATCTTGACCTTCTAGAGGATGCCTATGGGATTGATTTGAATTTGCTAAAATCATACAGTCGCAAAACATATCTGGACAATAGTCAATTTATGCCTAAGAAAAATCCTTATAGGAAACTTAGAATTTCAGAAGTAACTGATGCTATGAAAATTCAACAATCAATGGCGATCATTCAAGAGAAACTTGAAGGTCAACTGATCAAACGTCGCCCAGAATTTCAAATGGATCACCGTTTGCTCTTAGATAAAATATCTGATAATCAGATTTTAGTTGATGGTCAATCCTACAAGTTGGTCAATTCCTGTTTTCAAACAATTGATTGGTGTGATCCTTATCAATTGTCTGAGGAAGAAGAAATGATTGTAAACGATCTAATGGACCAATTTCAACACGCTAAAAAGTTGAAGCAACAGATGACTTTTCTTGTTGAAAAAGGCTCGCTTTACCTTTCGTACAATCACAATTTATTGATTCACGGTTGTATTCCCCTAAATAAAGATAGCACGTTTCAATCTATGGTCTTTAACGGAAAATGCTATGCTGGCAAAAGCTTACTCGATTTCTTTGAGGTAAATATCAAACAAGCTTTTGAAGAACCGTGGAAAAGCGAAGATTTTTCAACTGATATCGTTTGGTACCTGTGGTGCGGTGAAAGTTCTTCTCTCTTTGGAAAAAAAGCGATGAAGACCTTTGAACGTTATTTTATCGAAGATAGTGAAACCCATGTGGAAGAAAAGAATCCTTACTATGACCTAAGAAATAACGCTGAAGTATGTCAACGTATTTTAAAAGCCTTTTCTATTACTGATTCAGATGCACATATCATCAATGGACATACTCCCGTTAAACTGATCAAAGGAGAATCTCCAATCAAAGCCGCTGGTAAAATGATCGTTATAGATGGTGGCTTTTCAAAATCCTACCAAAAAATAACGGGAATTGGCGGCTATACTCTTTTATATAATTCTTTTGGTATGCAACTAGCTGCTCATAAACCTTTTTCCGATAAAAAAACAACGATTGAAAACAACGATGATATCATTTCTACACGGCAAATTGTTGATCGCCAATTGACGCGATTAAAAGTAAAAGATACCACAATTGGTCTATCACTAATCGATGAAACTAGAAAACTAAACCAACAATTAAGTCATAATAAACTTTCTCCTTCTAAATAAAAAATAAGAACTAAAGCGTATTGATTTACACTTTAGTTCTTATTTTTACTCGATCAATTCAAAAGCTTGATTCTTTAATTCATAGACTTCATCACATGCTTTTGCTACTTCTTGTTCATGCGTCACGATAATAATACATTTTTTTTGATCATGCGCTACTTTTTGAAATAACTGAACAATATCTTTTGACGTCTTTTCATCTAAATTACCAGTCGGCTCATCCGCTACAATAAGTTCATGATCACAACATAGTGCTCTAACGATCGCTACACGTTGCTGTTGACCTCCAGAGAGCTGATTCACATTCTTCTTAGCAAGTATTTCATCAATCCCTACATTAGCTAAATTTTCCAACGCATACGCTCTCTTGTCATCTTGTTTTGAGCTAGAAATCGCCATTGCAGTTAAAACATTATCTAATGCTGACATATAAGGCAATAGATTATATGCTTGAAATATAATTGATACATCGCTTTTTCGATAGTTTCTTAAACCGATTTTGGTGAGCGCATCTCCGTTGTAAAGAATTGTTCCTGTCTTAGGCACGTCTAATCCTGCTATTAATGAAAGAAACGTTGTCTTGCCAGACCCACTTGCTCCTAAAATAGCATACATCTTTCCACGTTGAAATTCTAAATTTACATTCTTATAGAGAAATTCATCTTCATTTTTATACCAATATCCTACGTCTTTTGTTTGTAACATTCCATTCCCTCTTTTCTATGTGGTTAAGATTTTTTTAGGCTGTAGTCTTAAAATTCCAATAGATGACAATACAATCGAGAAGAAACTGATTAACAATCCTAATCCAGCTAATGTTGCGATTTCTTTTGGTTGAACAGAAATCTTTAATTCTTCGATTGCTTTCGCTGCTTCTGCGGAACTAGCACCCATTCTACTCATACCACCGGCAGCTGGTCCTCCTTGTCTTTGTTCACCGCCTCTACCACCTTTTTCAGTTGGTCGGCCTTGATTATTTACAGATTGTTGAACCGATTCTGTTTGTTGGTTGATCAACTGCTCACCAACTACATTTCCTACAATATTTCCGCTAAAGGTTGCAATTACTAGCGCGACAAACATACAAATAATGATTTCGCTAAAAAATTGTAAAACAACCTTGAATCGAGATTCTCCAAGTGATAATAATACGCCGATTTCATAACGTCGTTCTCTAATTGTCATCATCACGATCAACGTCAATATAATAACGCCAGCTACAGCAACTAAAATAACAATATTTTTGGCAAAGCTCGCAACATTGTTTAACGGTTGTAGCATTTGTTGGTAGGCTTGATCATTTGTTTGCAGACTATAACTTTCTGTATCGATCACTTTTTCTGCAGCTTTAACAAACGTATCCATTTGTTTGGGATCGTCTAATGTGTACGAAGCTGAGTCAATGGTATCTTTTGCATCATCACCTTTTAAAGTATTCGCAAATGTATAAGATGTATACAACGTATTGGCTGGATTTAAAAAATTAAACATCATCCCCATACTGTCACCATTTTCAGTAGTTTTATAAATCCCTTTAATCTTTACTTCATACGTTTTTGTATTATTTTCTGGATCTGTCACCTTAAATGTGTCACCGACTTTTAGCTCATTTGCATCAGCTAAAGTTTGCTCGATCACCACATTATTTGTGTCTTTGTCTGAATCATTGATCGCTTCACCGCTAGTCATTTCAGAGGTAGCATCAGAAAAGTTACTTGTCATTGACAAATTCATAACACCACTTACCTGAAAATCACTTTCATTCATGTCAGACGTTGGTCCTCCACCCATTCGTCCACCAGCTTGAGGTGCACCTTCAACTTCACTGTTCGTTTGATCATTACTGTCTGCCGATGAAGTTGTAGTCTCACTGTCGGATTCAGTAGAAATTGGGGTAATGCCCTCTCCTGCTCCTGCAGAAGATGAAGATAAAAATGAATACGATTTTACATTAGTCAAATTAGCTATCTTTTCTGCTTGAGTTAAAGAAACGGGTGTTAAACTAAAACTACCTGGATTTGGTTTTTCCCCTGTGGTCCCTTCTTGGCTTTTTTTCATCGCCGCTTCTCGATTAGCTGACAAAGTAACTGTTGCACCTACACTTTTTTTAGCATTTTCTGTTGCAGTCAAAGCTGCACTTTGAATCGTTAAACCAGCTAAAACAAAAATCAAAATAGCTGAAAAGACAGCACATAATAGAAATGTTCGCCCTTTCTTTGTCTTCATACTTAACATTGCACGTTTGATAAAATTCATGGACTTTAATTCCTCCTTAAATATAGGTAAAATAGCCTGTTTGACTATAACAGAGACTTTCAAGCTTATGCTTTGTTTCTTACATGCTTCCATTTGAAAGTACTCGTGAACAGGTATTACTTTATTCTCCTTACCTTAAACAAACCTTAAAGAGAATTTTATTTATCCATTCCCACTAAAACGAACCTTGCAAATCCATAGAAAAAGTGATTAAATGGTTGTGGTCGTATTTTTAGCTAAATTATTTATAGGCGATACATTTTCTATAATGATTCTTTGTTCTAATCATGACGATTCTAAAATTTTGAAAGGAACGAACGCGATTTGAAAAAGCAGAAAATGACTCTATATGGGATGATTTTCTCTATTTGTTTCTTTTTGATTGTTTCGTTCTTTTTTTCTACTCATACAGTAGATTACGCAAACGAAACGGAAACGAGTGAAAAAATTACTGCTCCAATAAAAAATACATCGGCTTCCACAGTTGAATCCCCTGCTTCTGAGGAAAAGGACAGTCCCGAACTGACCGCTTTTTATCATAAGATCGAACAAATAATGACCGATACTGCTAAAAGTTTTAATGGAGATGTCGGGATGACTTACGTAGATTTGACAACAGGGAAACAGGTTTCAATTAATGGAACAAAAGAATTCTATAGCGCGAGCACAATCAAAGTTCCTTTAGCAATGATGATTGCTGACAAGGTTCAAAATGGCGATTTAAAATGGGACGATCAATTGACCTTCAATGAAAAAGAGGATTATGAGGATGGTACAGGCATTATTATTAATAACATTCAACCAACCTACTCATTAAGAACGTTACAGGAGTATAACATTACTTATTCCGATAATATTGCTAAAAATATGCTTTACGATACATTCGGCGGAGATGTTGAAGCTAAAAAAGCTCTTTATGCACACTTCTTACAGAAAGAAACAGATTGGGACGATGCAAAGTTTACTTCTGAGGATGCTGCAAAAATCCTTAAAATGTTATACGAAGAAAAATCATCCAATCAAGAATATCAAACGATTTATGATTATATGAAAAATACCGTTTTCCATGAGCGTATGGATACGCCGACAACATCAGGTAAAGTGGCACACAAGATCGGTTCATACGCTACTTTCTTACATGACATCGGCATCTTGGAAACGGAGCATCCGTTTATTTTAACTGTGTTTACAAACGGACCGACTGATGCTGGCATCTCATTTATTTCAACCATTACAGATCAATTGTGGAATATACAAAGGGATGAGCACCCAAAAAAATAGAGTAGCGATAACGTCCTTCTGTTATCGTTACTCTATTTTTAAATTATCATGCTTTACTACCCATATTTTTGATCTTGATCAAACGAGTGATTTCGCTACGTTCATTTTCTTCTAATTTCATTTGAATATAGTAAATTGTTTCTTCTAATTGAGGAATCGTCATATATTCTAACGCATTTACACGACGACGTGTCTTCTCGATTTCTTCAGCCATCAACTGACAGGTCTTTTCCACTTCTGCTAATTCCAACAATTTGGGTAAAACAGTCGAAATTTTACTAAAAACATGATCCAATTCTGCATTGGAATTCAGATAACCATAGTTTAGTGGTGCTTCAGCTACTGTTTCGTCATAGTGAAAATTCATGATTGGAACCGTTACGCTCATAATATTTTTTTCAATCACATCGAGTGTGACATCGGCGGCTGGAACAGCCACAAGTTCTTCGATAAACGCTTCATTCAATGTCGCATTAGCTAACACGAAATTAGATAAGGCTTCTGTCAACTTTTCTTCTACATCGATTCGCAACTTATTATTCTTTTTCACAAGTAAAATAAACCGACGCATCAATTCATCTTGTTTATCTTTTAATAATTTGTGTCCACGACTTGCCGTTCCAAGTTGTTTCTTTAAACGAGAGAGTTCCATTCGAGTAGGATTCACATTTAACCGAGTCATAATCGATCACTCCCCTTCAGTCAAATACTCGTCCAGCATATCATCTTTAATACGCTTCAATTCAGTTCTTGGAAGCATTGACAATAGTTCCCAACCCAAATCAAGTGTTTCATTGATGGAACGATTCGCATAAAAACCTTGATTGACGTATTCTTTTTCAAAACGATCCGCAAATTTTGCATAAATTTTATCTACTTCTGACAATGCTGATTCTCCAAGGACAACTGCTAGTTCTTTCGCTTGTTTTCCCTGTGCATATGCTGCAAATAATTGATTCATCGTTGGCGCATGATCGATCCGAGTCTTCCCTTCACCGGTTCCTTTATCCTTTAAACGAGACAAAGATGGCAGCACATCAATCGGAGGCTGGATTCCACTCTTATATAAATCTCTAGATAAAATAATTTGTCCCTCAGTGATATAACCCGTTAAATCAGGAATTGGATGAGTTTTATCGTCCTCTGGCATTGTTAAAATCGGAATCTGCGTCACAGAACCTTTCAATCCTCGAATACGGCCAGCACGTTCATACAACGTGGCTAAATTAGTATAAAGATAACCTGGGTATCCACGACGTCCTGGCACTTCACGACGGGCAGCGGAAATTTCGCGTAACGCTTCACAATAATTGGTCATATCTGTCATGATCACAAGAACGTGCATCCCTTTTTCGTAGGCTAAATATTCAGCTGCTGTCAATGCCATTCTCGGCGTAGCAATTCGCTCAATCGCTGGATCATTGGCTAGATTCATAAACATTACAGACCGATCGATTGCACCTGTTTGACGGAAATCTTCCATGAAAAATTCAGCTTCTTCAAATGTGATACCAATTGCTGCAAAAACAACGGCAAACTCTTCATCACTATTTAAGACATTTGCTTGACGAGCGATTTGAGCTGCTAACTCTTTATGCGGCAAACCAGAACCTGAAAAAACAGGTAATTTTTGTCCACGAACCAAAGTATTTAAATGATCGATAGCGGAAATACCAGTTTGAATAAATTCATCTGGATAATCTCTAGCAACTGGATTGATTACTTCACCATTGATATCAACCATTTTTTCTGGTAAAATTTCTGGTCCATTATCCTTAGGACGACCTAAACCATCAAAAATACGCCCGACCATATCTTCTGAAACACCCAATTCCAAAGGATGACCTAAAAAACGAACCTTTGAACCACGAAGATTGATACCACTTGTTCCTTCAAAAATCTGAACCATTGCTTTATCACCGTTAATTTCCAGTACTTGACCACGACGGATTTCACCATTTTGCATACGAACTTCAATCAATTCTTCATATTTGACGCCTTCAACTTTTTCAACAATCATCAAGGGGCCGACAACTTCATTAATCGTACGATACTCTTTAATCATTTGTCATCCCTCCATCTGCAATAATTTGTTTTAATGTTTGCTTCATCTCACCAACTAAGTTATCTAATTGGTCGATTTGTTCCTCTGGTACATATTTACTTCTGGCAATTTGATCTCTTAACCCAACTGTTCCAGTCATGATTTCAGATAGATATGCCCCTAGATCCAAAGCATGTTGTCCTTCTTTGTAGAAAGTCAGAATCAAATACAACATTTTATATTGTTTTTCTCTTGAGGTAAACGTATCAACGTCATCAAACGCATTTTGCTGTAAATAATCTTCACGAATCGATTTTGCGACTTCTAATGTCAAACGATCTCTATCGGACAGTGAATCGATCCCAACTAATCGAACGATTTCTTCAAGTTGTGATTCTTCTTGTAAAATGCGCATACCTTCCGTAACCATCTCAGACCAGTTGACTTGAAGTTGTTGATCTAAATATTTACCAACTTCTGAATCGTATAAAGAGTAACTTTGAAGCCAATTTATGGATGGAAAATGACGTTTTTGTGCTAATGTTGCATCTAATCCCCAGAACACTTTGACAACTCGTAATGTATTTTGAGTGACTGGTTCAGAAATATCACCACCCGATGGTGAAACGGCACTGATTGCTGTAATACTACCTTCACGATGATCTTTGCCTAAAGCCACCACTTGTCCAGCTCGTTCATAATATTCTGCTAAACGGCTACCTAAGTACGCAGGATACCCTTCATCCCCTGGCATTTCTTCCAAACGTCCGCTCATTTCGCGTAATGCTTCTGCCCAACGAGAAGTGGAATCTGCCATAATAGCTACAGAATAGCCCATATCACGGAAGTATTCCGCAATTGTGATTCCTGTATAGATGGATGCTTCACGTGCGGCTACAGGCATATTAGAGGTATTCGCAATCAAGACAGTTCTTTCCATCACTGATTCCCCCGTACTCGGATCGATCAGCTCTGGAAATTCATTTAATACATCGGTCATTTCGTTCCCACGTTCCCCACAACCAACATAAACAACTAAATCAACATCTGCCCATTTAGCAATTTGGTGTTGCACGACTGTTTTTCCAGCACCAAAAGGTCCTGGAACGGCTGCCGCTCCCCCTTTTGTCACCGGGAAAAAAGTATCTATAACACGTTGTCCTGTAAGAAGCGGTACATCTGGATTTAATTTTTCTAAAATGGGACGACTGCGGCGGACTGGCCATTTTTGCATCATTGTAAATTCTTTTACACCAGTGGCTGTTTCTATAATATAAACCGTCTCTTCAATCGTGAACTCCCCTTGTTTGACGTCTTTCACAACACCGCTAATACCAAATGGGACCATGATTTTATGTGGGATCACTTTTGTCTCTTGTACTAATCCAATGACATCTCCTGTGGATACATCATCTCCAATAGAAACAGTTGGCTCAAATGACCATTTTTTCGTTCTATCCAACGCCGGAATCTGGACGCCTCTGCTTAAAAAATTACTTTCTGTAACTTCCGAAAAGGTATCTAAAGGACGCTGAATCCCATCAAACATTTCAGAAATCAAACCAGGTGCTAGCTCAACAGACAACGCTTCTCCTGTCGTTACTACAGGTTCTCCAGGTCCAATTCCAGTTGTTTCTTCATATACTTGAATAGACGCGACATCTCCTCGCATCTCAATAATCTCTCCTATAACACCCAGTTCTCCTACATGACAAATGTCCTGAATACTTGCATCAGACATATTCTCAGCCATAACCAAAGGACCGGATACTTTAATAATTCTACCAGTTTGCAAAATCATTCCTCCTATTCAGTAAAGCTGAGCGGGCTTGATCAACCTTGACAAGAAAAATCTAATGATATATTTTATCATTGGACTATTTTAGCTTTTCTTAAAAAGGCTAGCCTACGAAGCTAGATTATATGTAAAGTTAAAAAAATTCTCCAACTTTTACAATATATTTTGCCCAACAGCTCTCTCAACATTATCTTGAATTTCTTTCAAACCAATCCCTTTTGAGCCATTATGGCTTGGGATCAAGATAATTGCTGGTGTAACGTCACTTTTATAACGGTCGATTGTTTCAACAGCTAATTCCGATGCATCTTCTGTAATGAAAATAACGCCAAAATTATTTTTTGCCATTGCTTCGATTGTGTCTCTGACTTGTTTTGGTGAACTTGCGTAAACAACCTCAAAACCAAAAAGTTTGAGCGGCATAACAGAATCTCTATCGCCAATAACACCAATTTTATATGTCATCTGTCCTACGCATCCTTTCTCTAACAACTTCTACTGGGAAGTTACTTCGTTTACTGACTAGAATCAAACGTAAATTCTTCCATTCCACTTCTTTAGCGTTTAGAAATGCGAGTAAAGGCAATGGGCCAAAAGCCATAATTTTAGCTTTATCATACATACTAGTTAGATAATCATCTTTGACTTTTTCAAATGCTATCAAGTCTAATTCTTTTGTTTCAGCCGAAGCAATCGGCGCTAAAAGTCCGCTATATGTCGTGCTAAGAACATAATCGGTAAAAACAGCTAACGATTCTTGCGTATACTTTAAAAAGGTTGCTTTTGGAATAGTTCCTGAACTAGATAATACAGTAGACAAAAAATTTTCATTTTGCCCTTGAAGGATTCCTCTAGCCATCGTTGAAATATTCGTCAAATCAATAAACGCTGTAACTTCCGCTATGATATCTTTATCCCCTAATTTTTCAGCCAATTGTCGTTGAAATGTTAAAAAATTCCGATCATAAATGATGTCGATTGCCTGAAGAGTAGAAGATTCCTGAAAATAATCCAACACTTCAAGGACTGCCTTCATTAACGGTTGTGGTAATTCAGTTGAGACACGAGTACGAATCGCGCTTTTCAATGTTTCTATCGAATAACGACCATCCTCAATATACAAATAGTCTAAATTTTGACCTGTTAGCTCTGCTTTTGTTAAAACTTTTAAATTATGAAATGTCGCTCTCGACGTATAAATCGTGATGACTTCTGGTTCTGGTGCCATTTCATAGAGCCACTCATAAAGTTTCCCTTTTTCTTTTGAATAAATATACTCAAAATTTTCTGCAAAATCGTCCGTCATGTACGTAGCGTATACCGTATTTTTTAAACTATCTTTTAACTCATCTAAATTTTTCGCATTTACTAATTGTTCATACTGGGCATTGCTTAAAAGTTCTGTTTCTTTAAGACGAATCAAAGGGTTAATTTGATTATATGCAGTCTCTTTCATTATGACCCTCCCATCATATAAGGTGGAGAAATTCTTTTATTGAAACAGCAATTCTGCTATTTTAAAACTTTCCATTTTTTTAATTTCTTGAACTAGACTTGAAAATAAGAAGTTATATTCAATGCCTTCTTTGGATACAATAAATCCGCCATCGTTTGGAATAACATCTTTTTCCAGTAGCAACCTCACTCTATCATTAGAGTGTTCTACTACCCATTGATCGGACAACTTATCTTTTGAAAACTCACCTAATGTTACGTAAGCCTCCCCTTCAACTGGTAGTTGAATGACGATTTGTTCAACAAAATGTTGAAATTCAGATTCTGTCCAATGATTCATTCGCTCAATAGATTCTGAAAAAAGCAGTTCGAGATAGCCTTGCTTTTGGTTCAGTGTTGCTTGCTTAATTTCTAATTGTTGGCGATTCTCTTTTTGTTTAAACGATTTATTGGTTTGTTCCTGGTTTTTTTCGACTAGCTTGCGCTCTTGTAAAAAAAGCGCTTCTTCTTGTTCTTGATACTCTCGATCAATACGATCTATTTCAACTTTTTTCATTTTTGAAACTTCTGCTTGCCCTTTTTCAAGAATTTGTTCGACAATTTTTTCAATAGCATCCATGTTTTTCCTCCTTTTACTTCACATTTAGTACAAGTAAGAATGAGATAACAAACCCAAGAATCGCATAAGTTTCAACCATAGCAGCGTAAATAATCCCTTTTGTTGCGTGCTCAGGTTTTTTAGCTAAAATTTGAATACCAGCTGCTGCAACACGTCCTTGTGCAATTCCAGAGAATAAACCAGCAAATGCGATTGGCAATGATGCAACAAAATAATCCAACCCTTGAACCATTGTCATATCATTATTCAAGTTAATAAAAATTAAAAAGGCAATTACAAAACCATATAACCCTTGTGTCCCTGGCAATAATTGTAAGATCAAGGCTTGTCCGAATTTTTCTGGCTGTTCTGTTGTTAGTGCCGCCGCTGCTTCTCCTGTAAATCCAACGCCTTTAGCAGAACCAATTCCTGCTAAAATTGTCGCCATTGCCATTCCTAATACTGCAAAAAGAATTCCACCATTGTTGTTAATTAAGTAATCTATCATATCATTATTCCTCCACTATTCTTCTACTTTTGTTTTTTCAATATTTACGTACTTCTCTTCTGTTTTCAACGGCTTGAAAGCACGACCACCGCCTGTATAAAATTTCCCGAAAAACTCTACGTACTGCAGACGCGCGCCATGAACATACGCACTTAATAAACTTAAAAAAAGATTCAATGCATGCAGGGCAATGATTAGTACGATACCCACTGTAAACCGCGCTACTGGTGGCATGAATGCTACTAGCATGTTAAAAGCGGCTGCAATACTTCCGCCTGAAATCCCCAAAGCCATCAAGCGTGTGTAACTCACTAAATCACCTATATAACCAGTTAAACCATATAATCCATATAGTCCTTTAGCGAATCCTTTTACTTTTGATTTAGATTGGATAACTGGAACGATGACGATTGATAAGGCTGAAATAGCTGCCACAATAATTCCTGCTGTAACCAAACCATCATTACTGAAAATCAGCATACCCACTACTACAATCAAAATCCCTATCAACAAACCCTGCCATGCAAAGCTCTCACTTATACTTTCCAAGTAACGCTTGCGTTTCGTCAATTCAATCCCGTTGACCATCAATCCTGTCAATAGCTGAACAAACCCAAAAATAACAGATAAAATTAAAATGGTGTTCACGTCTTCTGTCGTGGATAATATCGGAAATGGTAAATCGATTCCTAGAAACACTTTCGGTAACGTGGCCCCAAAAATAGATCCATAGATAAACCCCCAAACAATTGTTGGAAACGATAGTATTAGAAAGAAATCTGCAAAGCGCTTCATTCCTCGTGGTAAAACCTTCAACTTCAACGCAAGGAATGCTCCAAACAACATCAACAAACCGTATCCAATATCTGCTACCATCATTCCGAAAAATACCATATAAAAAGGTGTCATGATTGGTGTCGGATCGATTTCGTCATATTTTGGCAAACTATACATCTCAGTAAGCATCTCAAATGGTGCTACCAAGGAATTATTTTTCAGTTTTACTGGAATATCCGCTTGAATCTCATCATTGGTTGGCTCGTCAAAGGCGATATATACTTCCTCCTTGGGTAATACTCGTTGTAACGCTGTAGACAATTGCTGTTTCTCATCCACAGGAATCCAACCTTGCATGATAAAAAAGTAAGACGTATTCAACAAATGTTTCTTAGCTTCTTCTCGATAAATAAAGGCATAGGTCATTTCTTCAGCTAAATATATTTCTGCTAAATGATTGCGATAAGAAGCTAAATTACTTTTCAGTTGCTGCTCTTCTTTAACAAGTGAAGCTAATTCTTCTTTATTTTTTTGATAAGCTTCATTTGGTAAAATATCATACGGATATTCAAATTGGATAAAACTATACCTACTTATAATTTTATCCAAGTCTGCTAATTGACTTCTCAAATAAATCAAACTGTAATATACGTGATTTTGACTCTGATAGATTTCTTCTACATAAACAGAGGAAAGACATTCTAAATCTGCTAAAAAATCTATCTGACTGGCTGAACTAATCGAACCTAGCAAAATATCTGTACTTTCAGAAGAATTTTCTTTTGGAATAATATCTAAATATTGCCAGCGAGCCAACCATTTTTCTTTTGATAACAAGTCTTTTCTAGTTGTCTCAATCAGTGTGAGCTTACTTTTCAGTGAGGTTATTTCTTTTAGATACTTCCTTATAATCTGCTCATCAAAATCTTGTTCTAAAGAATGTAATGTACGGATTTGTCTTTTGATTGATTTCTTTTTCGATGTACTTTCTGAAAAACGTTCAATAAATGTCAATGAATCTTGAATTTCTGTTAATAAGGCTTGGAAATGATTCTTTTTACTTTCTTCAGTTTCCAGAAAAGTTGTCGAAAAGTGTTTTTCTAGATAAGAGCTATCTACATTGGAATGAAAAAAATCTTTGATCTCAATTGCTTGCATTCCTTGAACTGCTTGGAGAATCTCTTCTTCTCTTTCAGCGGCCGCAATGATCGTCATTTTTTCCATTTTATTGACTGCCATAGACTTTTTTCACCCTTTCTATTACATGATCGATAATCGCTTCTTTGTTCTTTTCATATTTTGCTCTAAAATTTTGATTTTGTTCTTTCGCTTCGCTTAGTAAAATTTCTTTATCTTTTTGAAGTTGTTCATTTTGTTGTGTTTCTAATTCGTGAAGTAACGCTGTCACTTTTGCTTGACTTTTTTCCTGTCTTCTCTGAAATTCTTCTGACTTTTTTTTCTCATATTTTCCAAGCTCTTCTTTGGCAACTTGTCTCATTTTTTCAACTTTATCTTCAGCCTCACGGATTCTATCCAATGCTTCTAAAACCATTTTTTCACCCCTATCATTTGATGATCTAGTCATCATATTACTTATTGAACCTAGCCTTCTTTTTAAAAATAAAAAGAGAATAACTCGTGCTTTTACTCTTTAAGAACACAACTTATTCCCTTATTTTTTGAGTAGACAAAAAAGGACGTAAGTTCAAAAAACCGTTCTTCTCACCCCTTGAAGAACTTGATCCTTGAAGCTTGCGCCCAACCATTTTTATTAATATGCTCTTATCTTAGCAAAAAAAAACAAATATTACAACCGCTTTACGAGTATCCTTTATCCGAAAAGAAGAAAAAACAACCTAAAACACTTACGACATAAAGTAAAGTTTGGATAACTATTTTTAGATTTCTAAAAAAAGAAAACTTCCAAATCATACGGAGAACGACTAACACGTTCAACAATCGTTTCCATCCAGACATCCGTAAACCAGTCATATTGAATTTGATTGATAATACTTTTTTTTAGCTCAACAACCATCGTTCCACTATCTATTTCATCTTCATAAAATGAACCCACTATGGTTAACATTTTTGTATTAGAGTGTTGCTGAAATCGATAGACACGACCTTTTTCTATGTAATAAAACCAATGATTGATAATAACCGCAAATCGTTCTTCTTTATTTTCCAACAAGCTGATAAACATCTTAGTTGTAATCTTTTTCATGTTCTTTACTCCTTTAATCGCTTCTGTCATTTTATCATATCAAAAAAAAGGAGGAGAAACAATCTTCGATGAGATTCAAAAAATCTTTAACCATGTCTTTACTATTGAAAGTATAAAAAATGATTACACAGATCTATTTGTTCACCAATACAGGCTATTGATATAAACGAAAAAAGAATATATTCTTTACGATTGGAGAAATAGCATTTAATCAAAGTAACCACTACATTTCATAATACAGGAATAACTCTTATTACTATTCTGAATCGATTGCCTTAACCTACGACAAAGACGTTATATCCAGAGAGAAACCAACTGAGACTGGAGTTGCATTTTTCAACTATATGAAATTGGTTCAAGAAAAACCCTTTTCAAAAACGTTGGCAAACAAATACACTATAGAACAATATACCGTTTCTTATAAGAAATAATTGAAAAAAATAAATAATAGCCTCTGATTTACTTCATTCAACAGGAAAAGTAAATCAGAAACTATTATTTTGCACTTTTTTTGGTACGCACTTTTTACTTATACATTTTAGTTTTTTTAGTTAAATTGTTTGTTTACAAAATTGCTTTACTTAAAAATGAAATAGTTTAAATATGTTTTAGACTCCTCCTGTAACAACATATACAGAAATAACGCTTGTAAGAACTGCTATTAATGAAATCATTAACACACCTCCACTTCCTTTTTTTGAAATCAACGTTTGCAAACAAATAATTTCCCTTAGGTAAAGAATAACAAACAAGGGCCGAAAAATAAAGTAGTAAACGTGAAAAGTGCGAAATTGGCATTAAAAACAAATAAAATATTCACTTTTTTATTAAAAATATGAATTTTCTACTCGTTTCATGCTATAATCGCATAAGAAGGGAGAGAAAGTCTTGAATATCATAGAAACATTACGTTTTTTTAGACTGAAATTGAAGTTAACTCAAAGAGAAATGATGTCTGAATATACTGATCCCTCCACCTATTCTAAAATTGAAAGTGGTAAACGCTCTCTTAAGGTAAATGAATTAGAAGAAATCTTAAATCAAACTTCAATTAGTGTCGACGAATTTTTTAGTTTCACAACTTTTGATAAGCGCCAACAAGATTTCCGAGAGATTTTTTATTACTGCGGTGCTCATCTAGAAAATAAGAGTACCAAACAAAAATTACTTAACTATTATTTTTCATTAGAAGCCAACAATAAAAAAACACTGCGAGAATTATCAAATTATATTGGGATTAAAAACTTTTTCAATGCGCATTGGGAAGAAGTTGATTCTGTAACTTCTGAGGAAATAACAAATATTTTTGAAGATTTATTAAATAAATCTTTTTACCTTCAATATGACTATATTATTACTGCAAATCTGGCTCGCTTTTTCAATGCAAAACAATCTGATCTATTACTTGCACGGATGTTTCCGATAAAATATGAAGAACAACGAGATTTTACAACTAAAAAATTTGCTCATAATATTCTTATCAATTTAATATCAATGCGGTTATATGCAAAAGACTATGAGAGCGCAGAAAAATATATAAAACTTGCAAAAAAGCAAGATAAACAGAATGAAAATTACAGTTTTAAATTAAACCTCCAGTATCTAACTAATCTGTTAAACTATATTATTGAAGGTGAGCCTGTTTATATGGAACGTGTGTATGATTTTATACATTTATTAGAAAACACAGGTGATACGTTACAAGCCGAACAGGTAAAAAAAGAAGTGAAGATGCTGATACATGAACGAGACAGTGAAAAAATGCTAAATAACTATGCAGTCGGGTTATTAAAAGAATCTTAGTTTACGTAAAAATAAGAATATCCCATCTCTTTCAAGATGGGATAAGGAGTATTACTCGGATTGAGTAAAATGAAAATACTATTAGGGTATATTTATAATACTACACAATGTTATAAATATCAACCCTTTAGTTAATAAATGTTTTTTTAATGCAGTCCTATTTATAACTTACTTTTCTATTTATTTGATGCGTTGTACGTCACTCAGGTTCAACAACTGCATTTTTTTGCCTATAAACGTCATTTTTTTATAATTTCCTAAAAATAGTTTTCTTAGAAAAATAAAACTCTAAAGACTCTTATACTTCCTCTTCCTCAATTTTCCTTATCACTTTAGCTGGACTTCCTACTACGATTACATTATCTGGAACATCTTTTGTCACTGTAGAATCCGCAGCAACAATCGAATTTTCTCCAACTGTAACCCCAGGTAAAACAGTCACATTTGTTCCAAGCCATGCATTCTTCTTAATACGTATAGGCTCTACTTTGATTCCGCGTCTATTTTTAGGAGAAATCAAATGATTAACTGTGATTAACCTAGATCCTGGACCAATTAAAACTTGGTCCTCAATCATAATGCCTCCTAAATCTACAAAGGTCACATTTTGATTTATAAATATATCTTTTCCAAACGTGATATGCTTGCCAAAATCACTGTAAAATGGCTGTGAAACTGTTACTGATGAAGCAATTGTTTGGCCAGTAATTTTCTCTAAATACTGTAAGATCTCTTCATTAGGATAATATTGCGCATTCAGCATCATGATCAGTTGCTCGTTCTCTTTTTTTATCAAATGAATTTCGTTGAATAGAGGTGAATCTTTTAAAATCTCTTTCCCGACAATTTTCTTTTGTAAATCACTATCTGTCATTCCTTTTACCTCCTAGTGTCCTTTTAATTTATACTATCTAAATTATACCTGAATCGTTTATACTTAACTAATACTAATAACTTATACGCAACTATTCTTTTTAGTTATAGGAAGGAGTATTACATGGAACTTCGTGTGTTAACTTATTTTTTAACTGTTGCAAGAGAAAAAACAATTAGTAAAGCTGCTGAGGTTTTACATTTGTCTCAGCCAACTCTGTCAAAACAATTAAAAGAATTAGAAGAAGAGCTAGATGTTACACTATTTATCCGAGGAAATCGATCAATCACGTTGACAGAAGATGGTATTTATTTAATGAACAGAGGAAAAGAAATTCTTGCTTTAGTTGAGTCAACAACAACAAACCTTGTCAAAAATGATATCATAACTGGAGAAATAACAATTGGCGGAGGAGAAACACAAGCATTTACGTTTATTGGAACTATTTTGCATAAACTAATAGATACCTATCCAGAAATTGGCATACATCTTTATAGCGGAAATGCTGATGATGTCTTGCAAAAAATTGATAAAGGGCTAATAGATTTCGGACTTGTTATTGATCCTGTAGAAAAGCAAAAATATGACTATCTACGTTTACCTGTCATTGATCATTGGGGGATTTTAGTCAATAAATCAAATTCTCTAACAAAGAAAAGTTCAGTCACACCAAATGATCTTAAGGACACTCCCTTACTCATTTCAAATCAATCACTAGTTGATAATCAACTGTCTGAATGGTTTGGAGGAAATATCGAACACCTTAATGTTGTTGGTACATATAACTTACTTTATAATGCCTCACTGCTGGTAAAAGAAGGTGTCGCAAGTGCCCTTTGCATTGACGGTATTGTGAATACGGCGAATACAAACCTAACCTTTATTCCCTTTTCACCAGCATTAACTGCGAATATCACTATCGTTTGGAAAAAAGATAAAATTTTTTCACGTGCTTCAAAAGAATTTTTACGTCTACTAAAATTGGTTTAATTCTCTCTGCCTCAACTTATTAAAGAATCAAATCTGTACTTTACAACAAATTTTTACTTCATTTGAAATGGTTACATTTTTAAAAATCTATTCGTTAAGGCTTATTTAGACTTAATGGGAAAATAAAAAACAGCTATAAATACCAATAGTCAGGCATTTATAACGGCTCTATACTTTCTGATGTTGGTGAACAATCACCGGCATCTTTTTTTATTTTTTTATACAAACTATTAGAAAAGACACCCTGATAACCTTTAGAATTAAGTCGACTAAAGCCGATATGCTGAACTATTTAGCCCACTCCTGTCCTCATTGTGGTGCCAAAGAAGACGGATCGATTATTCGTTGGAACTTTACAACGGGTCTGATTTTAGTGAATGATGTTTCTGAATACCAAACGTATTTACGCTTATAGAAACAACCTTTCTTCTGTCATTCTTGTGATAGAACCTTTGTCGCTGAAACAAATCTTATCGAAAAGTGTAGTTCGATCTCGAATAATGTAAAGCTCTCGATTGCCAATCGTTTAAGAAAAACCACGACTATGAGCGAAATTGCTCGTCAAAAAAAGGTCTCCGTTTCTTCTGTGTATCGCGTATTGAAACAGTTTTATGAACCGAAAAAAATCAATCGACTCACTTTGCCAGAAGTTCTTCCTTCCGTGCCTATTTAACAGAAATAGAACTCGTAGATCGGTTACTTGCTTATGATGAAAAATTGAAAGCTGGCTACACCTGTTATCAGAATTTTCTCTATGCCATACAAACAAGAGATTACACACGGTTTCATGCGTTATTAGAACAAGATCATTCTAGGCTTCCAGCTTATTATCAAACGACCATTACTACCTTTAAAAAAAGTTCAAACGAGCATTAAAAATGCGTTGAATTTGCCTTATTCCAACGGACCATTAGAATGCTTGAATAACCATATAAAAGTATTAAAGAGAAACGCCTATGGCTTCCGTAACTTCTATAATTTTAAATTGAGAATTACTTTATGCTTTGGCACTGTTCTTTTTCAATCAAATAGAAAAACCTAGAGGAATTTCCCTCTAGGCTTCATTAGTGATTTAATTCTTTGGATTTCTTCACCAACATTAGTTGACAAAGAGCCTATAAATACCAATAGACAGGTATTTATAACTGTTTTTACGTTTCAACTTTTCTTCCTACATTTTCTAAAAATGGAGACGGCGGGAGTCGAACCCGCGTCCAAACACATTGTCACTTAAACTTCTACGCTCATAGTCATACTATTTTAAGGCTTCGCTGAAGTTTATGCCGCATAACAGGCCCAAACTCTCGCTAGTCTGATGTTCTCTTCTAAATTTTACAGACTGAAAAATTTAGCGTATCCCACTTAATTTGAGACCCTTACCCGAGCACATGGGCGATGCCGGGAGGATCTTCACCTGCTGTTTTTACGCAGCTAGAGCGAAAGTATTGTTTTCGTTTTTAGCAGTTATATTTAACTGTAACGTTTTTACGTAGACGTAACCTACGAAACGCAATTCAAGCTCAACTATGCCTGTCGAATCCGTAACGTCCCCGTTAAGATTAAATAGCATAATATACGCTTTTAATAGTATAACATATTTTTCTGGCATTTTAAAGGATCAGCTTTTGTTTCTTTACCTTTCTATTACAGCCGAATAACACTCTTTGAGTAATTTCTGGACAAAAAATTAATGCCCCGTTCCAAAAGTATTGACTAGAATCGTTCCAATAATGATAAAACCAATACCAATAATTGTTGGTGTATTGATCTGTTCTTTCCAATATACAACCGAAAAAATCGTGATCAAAATAATTCCAATCGCTCCCCATAATGCGTATGCTACATTTAAAGGCATATATTTTATTGCTTTAGATAAGCTATAAAAACAGACAAGATACGCAACCAAACATTCAACTGATGGCAATAATTTGCTGAATCCATCTGTCGCTTTTAATAAATTTGTCGCAATAACTTCGCTTATTATAGCGATAAAAAGATATCCATACCCTATCAAAAAAGTTTTCCTCCTTGTCTACTTGCATCAAATACTGTTTCATAAAATCGTTCTTAAAATACAAGTATATTTCTAACCTGGATATCATCCACTCTATCTATGTTTAACATTATCTCATGTAAAAATAGCTTAAGCGAAAAGCTTGCTCGTACTCTCCTAAAAATCTGTATCTTTTAAAAGCGTTTGAACAAATTGCTCTAAGTACTCCTGATCTATTTCATCATAACCATGTGTTACGGAACTATCTAAATCTAAAACGCCAAGTAATTTTCCGTCCTTGACCATTGGTACAACGATTTCGGATAGAGCAGCTGAATCACAAGAGATATAATTTTTATGATTTTTTACATCATCAACTATCAATGTTACACACTTTTCTGCGGATTCTCCACATACACCTTTTCCCATTTTAATTCGGGTACATGAAACTTTCCCTTGAAAAGGACCTAAGACTAGTTCTTCTCCATCAAACAAGTAATAACCAGCAAAAACGGTATCAGGTAATGCATCTGCTAGTAGTGCAGAAGAATTAGCAAGATTAGCGATTTTGTCATGCTCAATTTCAATAATCACGGCTTGTTGTTGTACTAAAAGTTGGTATGTCGCGCTCTTTTCCTCTTTGGTTTTCCACATTTTCAGTTCACACTCTTTTCTATGTTTTATAAATAAGAAATTTATTAATTGTTACTTATTATACCATAGACTTATTATTTCTTTTCACTATCGGTTTCTGCTTATAAAATTTGAATACTACCTTTTACCTGCTTGATATAGTGAAACTGTTTTAACATACGATTTTGTTTTTTCATTCGGTAATATATTCATACTCTTCATAGCAAATTCAAACGAATTCACACTTTTTTCAAGCTTTTTTATGTTTGATTTAATCTGTTAAGGGTATAGTTTAATCATGGTAAACAGCCAATAACTTTGTGGATGAACGTGGTGTTAAAACTCTTTGAGGACTAACGGATGTTTATTCTCGACCTGATGAGGTGTAGGTTCGAATCCTACCGTCCACGTATGTGCAGAACTTTTGCACTTGATTTATATAGTTGTTATTTCTAACTGAAAGGAAGGATGTTCTATGAAAAAAATATTCGTTACAGGAGCAACTCTATCGGCAATCACTATTGCTGCCTATTCATTTTTGAAATATACACCAAACCATCAACATGACTATGGTAAATTATAATCAAAAAGTTGTCCTGATCGATTTTTGTTCAAGACAACTTTTTTATGTATATTTTTGATAAGCATCTCGCAAATAATATCAAGTTAGTTATTTAGAACCAAGAGATATTCTCCTTCTTCTTCGCTGTCTATTTATTAACAAATAAGTAAAGGTAAGAACGAGTATCAAAATTCGTCCTTACCTTTTGTTATTTTTTATTGAAATAGATCTAGTTCGTCAGATCTTCTCCATTCGTCGCAATCACTTTTTTGTACCAGTCAAATGATTTTTTCTTCGAACGGTTCAAGGTGCCATTTCCCTCATTATCGCGGTCGACATAGATAAAACCATAGCGCTTTTTCATTTCGCCTGTTCCGGCAGAGACAAGATCGATACAGCCCCATGTTGTGTACCCTAATAAGTCGACGCCATCTAGCTCTACCGCATCTTTCA
>NZ_MIKA01000032.1 GCF_001730295.1 Enterococcus plantarum | reverse complement strand
CGCAATGAGTAGGTGAATAGGTCAGCTTGGCTTTAATCACTTGAGCTTGCACTCCTTTTACTGGTCTTTGTTCCAACCAATTTTCTTCAAACCGGAGATTTTTGTCTGTAAGTCCGAGCAATAATCTGGTATTCTTATCCATAGGGAACAACCTTTCTGATGATTTGTGGTTTTTGTCGATTTCATTTTATCAATTAGTTGTTCCTTTTTTGTATTTAAATGCTCAAAAAAGTGCTGGTAGAAAATCTTTTTTGATTTCCACCAACACAATATATTATAGAGCCACAAGATTCGCCCCCACAATCGTGAGGGCTATTTCTTTGCACAACAATACCGAACAGTTAGGGTCGGTAGAAAATCATAAAAAACACGGTGCGAACAATATACGAACGATCTCCCAACTTGCTTTCATAATTCTTTCATTTTGGTTGAAAGTTGTTGACAACATATATTATATACTGTAGAATACATCTAAAGATTAGCTACAGGAGATCTGACCATTTTAATACGATGGAGGACCTGTTTGCGCGGAGTACCTCTCATTCGAAAGAATGGGGGGTACTTTTGTTATTTATACTAGAAAGGAATTTCTTTAATGAAACCATTTAAAACTTTAGATGAACAACTCATTCTTTTGAAATCACGAGGACTTATTATCGAAGATACGCAAAAGGCTAAAGAGTATTTACTACAGTACAGTTATTATAATATCATCAATGTATACAGCAAATTTTTTCAACATTCTCCTGATGAATATATTATAGATGCATCCTTTGACGAAATTAGAGCTGTTCATATATTCGATACTGAAATGAAATCGATTTTTTTTAAATATCTCATTGAATGTGAAAAACATTTTAAATCAATAGTCTGTTACAGATTTTCCGAGCACTACAGAGATATCCCGTTTGCATACCTAAGAACATCTAGTTATCGCAACGAGAACTTAATTGATCTAAGTACTACTATTGCTTTACTTTCAAAAACAATCACTACCAATGTTAGAACTAAAAAAAATAATGCGATAAAACATTATAATAATAATCATAAAGATGTACCTTTATGGGTACTAATAAATCACCTCACCTTTGGTCAGGTAGTGCATATGTATACCAATTTTACCAACAAACTAAAAAACAATATAGTTAAAGATGTTGCTAGTTATTTGGAAAAAAATCTTGATACAAAAATAATTATAGAACCTCAAGAGTTAGAAACTTTTTTGTTTAATTTAATTGATTTAAGAAATTGTGTAGCTCACAACAATATGCTTTTTCACTTTAAATGCAAACGCAACCTAACTTATATAGAACAACTACATACCCCTTTCTCAATAACACGGAATCAACCTAAACAAGATCCGTTTAATTGTTTAATAATGATGCAAGCGTTGTTACAAAAAGAACAATATGCCATTTTTCATAACACAGTTTTAAAACGGACTAGAAATCTTAATGTTAAATTGACATCAATTCCAATTGATACTATTTTATGCTCTCTTGGATTTCCACAATCATGGTATGAATCAACATCAAGGCTTACACAAGGTGGACTATCGAAATAACGGCTCTTTGTCAACTAATGTTGGTGAAGAAATCCAAAGAATTAAACCACTAATGAAGCCTAGAGGGAAATTCCTCTAGTTTTTTTTATTTGATTGAAAAAGAACAGTGCCAAAGCATAAAGTAATTCTCAATTTAAAATTATAGAAGTTACGGAAGCCATAGGCGTTTCTCTTTAGTACTTTTATATGGTTATTCAAGCATTCTAATGGTCCGTTGGAATAAGGCAAATTCAACGCATTTTTAATGCCCGTTTGAACTTTTTTAAAGGTAGTA
>NZ_MIKA01000031.1 GCF_001730295.1 Enterococcus plantarum | reverse complement strand
CGACAGATATTTTGACAGTGGGCACCATGTTATCAGCAGTAAACGGATTGAAAAACACGGCAAAGAATGTTACAACTAAGTTGAAAGCGCCAAAAGTTGGGTCGGTTGTGGATGACGTGGCTAAGGGGGCCAATGGTAAATATAGTACAAAAATAGATTCTAAAGTAATAGAAATAGAAAAAGCAAATTTACCAGATGGTCTGAAAAAAACATATACAGATAATTATTATAGGACTGTCGAATCCGTAGACGAATTAAAAACTTATAGAACATTTGGTGGAAATGCAGATGCCGGCGGAGCATTTGCTACAACAGAGCGTGCGGTTTCGAGAATAGATTCCAAGATAGATACTGCACTTCTACCAGAGTGGAAAAACTCTAGAATGTATGAAGCGGAAATAACAATACCTAAGGGTGAAAAACTTAACATTGGTAAAGTAGCATCTCAAACTAATGATAAAACAGGTACTGTTTTAAAGGGAGGAGCGGATCAAATATTGTTGCCTCAAGATTGGCCATTGGATTGGATTACGGATATTAGAGTAGTACCTAGTAAGATAGGAGTGAAGTAGAATGGAAGAATTAAAGGAGACATGCAAAAAGATTTTATTAATTTTAGATAACGAATTTCCTAGCCAACAAAATTATGAAGGAGTTATAAGGGATATCCATAACCTTGTTAATAAAATTTATACATTATCACTGAGTGGTAAAACTTATAATGAGAAAATAAATTTAAATAGTTTGATTAGACAGTTTGTTGACGAAACTACACATTTTTCTAGTCCTGTAATTCCAGAATTAGAAAAATTAGATAGATTGTTATCATGAATTTAGGAGATAAAAGAATGGAAGAAGAAGTCCAAAATCCCGAATTAGTAGCAAGAATTGAAGGTATAAAGAAAAATTATACGGGGAAAAATGAGCAATTTTTTTATGAAGAATTAGAAAACTCAAAATTATTATTACCAGTTAATTTGGATTATAGAAATAAAATTAGCATTATTAAAATCGAGGACTCTGTAGGCAATGATTATTTACCAGCTTTTACAGACTGGGATAATTTACGATTAGGAAAAGAAAGTCATGCTGTAGTTTTTACTATATATGATTATTTGAAAATTATTCAAGAAGATTTATCTGTTACTGGTATAGTAATCAATCCTTATAGTCAAAATCTGGTTTTAAATAAAGATAATTTAGAATTTATACAGTCAAATAGTGGGAATATCAAAGAAAATGAGCAAGTGTCAATTGGACTCCCAGCTGAGTATCCAGAGTTTTTTGTAGATAAATGTAAAATAATTTTTGGAAAAGAAACAAAAATCAGTAAAGCCTTTTTGTTGCAAATGGTACGAGAAAATCTCCAAAAAAGTTTCTTGTTAATTATTGACTCGGAAAATGACGATGAAATATTACCTTATGTAAATAAAAAGATACAAAGATATCTAAGAAAAGAAGATATACTTGATACCATTTCTTTTAACAGTGATTTTGGGAGGAATGTTACCCAAGAATACAGCCCATTTTATGAAAAATGAACTGTGTAAATGTTACGGTTTATACACTCAATTAATAAAAAAATATTGTAATAATCGCTATTTTTTAAGCCTCCTAATATAAAACAGAAATATATACCAGATAGGTACATGAAAGATGTCATAGTTTTTTTAATCAAAGCTAATGGATACTATTATTGATGATAACGATTTGCTAAACAAAATTACCGAGTTTTATGACAATAATAGTTACTCAGAAAATACCTCTGAATTCATAAATTATATACCTAAAGAAATTCCTACTACAAAAAAGGATTGATAGACAGATTTCATGAATTTTTAGATTTTGTTCTATCCATCGTGAATATTCAGTGGAAGAACAATCAGATGAGTTATAGGCTATTAAAACGGTATTAGTGAGAAACAACACTAGTACCGATTTTCGTATATCAAAATTAAGAAGACAAATTTAAGAAAAATTCCAATTCATATGTATCTTCGGTGGAAATATATATGCGTACATGACGACAGAAGAAGCCATTTCTTATTATGAAACACTTTCTAGAATGGCCACAACGGAGTAGTGTATAAAAACGTAAAGAAACGTAAAGAAAGGAGCAAATAATGGGCTTTCATGTCGAAACAGCCGAAATGAAAAAGGCGTTGGAACAGTATCAAAAACTATCAAAAACGGCACAAGAACAACTAAATAATGCGAAAA
>NZ_MIKA01000030.1 GCF_001730295.1 Enterococcus plantarum | reverse complement strand
AAAAAAGCTTTTTTAATGTATTCTTGTGTGATAAACTAAGTACAAGATATATCTAATTACTAAATGAAATGAGGTGTTTACAAATGATTTCTTTGATGATAGCCCCTCTAGTAACAATTGCTGTGTTTGTTATTCAAGGCGGGGTATAATAAAAAAGTTGCGCAACAAAATTTAATGTGGTATTGTTTACGCAACAAGTAAGAAACAATTAAATACTAACTTTAAGAAGTTAGTGAACAACAAATAAAATAAGTAGCCCACCAGTGATTCCTTCCCTGCAAAAGAATTGGCGTTCTTTTACAAGGTCAAGCAGAATCAAAGGTGTCAGCTCATGTAAAACCAGTACATGAAACTGATATAGGCTCCTTGTTGTAACGGTTGTCACAACGTCTTATTATAGCAATTCTTTAACGAAAATGACAGAGGAACATTCATTCTTTTGTCTAACAAGCCATTTAATCTAAAAAATAGCGCCGAATTCTCATTGGGTATCGTTCAACTTGTTTTATTTTACTGAACGAATGTCTGTTTTTATAGTTATTTACTTGTAAGTTAAGGAATTTATAATAGATAACGTGTGTGATAGTTACGATTAAGGGGACGATATACAGTCAAATGTATGTCGTCCCCTTTTTTTGTACCGTTTCAACGATTTGTTGTTTGCTAACTTGTTAGAAATTGATGAAAAAGAAAGGAGAGTTCCTATGCGAACAACGATTATGACTCCAGAAGAAGTATTGAAATACGGAAAGAGAGTAATACTTTTTCAAAATAAGAAAGGACGGAAAAAGAGAGAATTTGTCATTGAAGGTGATCGAATCTTTCAACAGACTATTGAATACATAGAGGGGCGGAAACACCTTATTCAAACGAATCCAGTTGAACTAGCGGATATCTACAACGAAATTGAACGTGTTTACTCTCAAAAAAACAAAGGTGTGTTGCTTGCTAGAAGATCAGGAAACTATAAAAGAAATCAAGCGAGACTATTGCCATTAAGAAAAACAGGGAAGGGAATGGGTGAAACATTACAGGGCGCTCAATTAGCGAAAGCTGCTTATCCGCTGATTTGTGAAGAGAATCAACCAGATGTTGTTAAAAGACGAGCGCAGCAACGCATTAAAAATGCAAAAAAAGAGAAAAAAGATAATGAACGATTGCGACAAGAAAATAAGCAACTCCAACAAACTTAACTGAATAGAAAATTAGCCTTTTCTTATTTGCTAATTTAAAACAAACGAATTAGCAACACATGTTTCAGACAATTTCAGACTTTTTTAGAGCCGAATCGAAAGCTTATGAACTTAGGTTGAGAGGGTAACTAGAAAAAGCTGCAACAAAGGATTATATTATTGCTTGATTCTTAGTTATCTAGGTAGAGGAAGCAGTACAACGCCTATTTTTAACCAATAGGATGGAAAACTGAGAAAGAATAAAAGAAGACGAAACCTATATGTCGGTGTGCAATGACCGCCCTGTTTATCAGCGTGACTACTAAGGGACAGGGGTTAGAACTACAACAGTAAAAATGTCACAATACACGGAGAGATTGATCTAAGGATCAATAACTTGCTCAGGCATGCGAGAGGTTCGTATGCCGTTTCCGAGAGTTTGGGGTGAACGGATGCTATTAAACCCTGCGACAGCAACACTATTGCGTAACAAGATACAAAATTAGTAAATAAGAGAAGGCTAATCATATTTAGGTGTCACACCCAATTGAAATGGGTGTGACACCCGAAGGAGGGAACACCATGGCTTCAAAAAAGCGAAGATATATTACGTTTACCGATCAAATGAACGAAGATTTGGCGTTTCTCCTGGATAAAAAACGGAAGGAACGCAAGAAAGCAGGTAACAATCGTCAGTATCACGAAAAGGATATGCTTGCGGAATTATTGCACCAGGCACGAGAAGTAAAAGAAGCTTTTGGATAGGAGAGAGTGCAAGAATGAATGATAGTAAAAACGAATGGAAAAAGTCGTTGATAGAGTTTCTATTTTTATTTGTTATTTATGAGATAGTGTTACTTTTTGGCACATTTATACTCATAAAAATGACTTTTGTACAATCGCTCAATCTTCCAATTATTGGCTACATGTTTGAGAATGTAAAAGAAAGTATTCGACAACTGAGTTTCATAGATTTTTTGCATAAAGATAGAGGCCTATCCGTGCTGCTTACTTTCTTTGCTTCAATACTAGCTTTTGGGTCAATGGAGTAAAAGCTAACTGT
>NZ_MIKA01000029.1 GCF_001730295.1 Enterococcus plantarum | reverse complement strand
GACTTCCTTTTTGGGCGACATCAAATTTGGCATTTTGCCCCATAGAAATAACCGGTGCTCCAGTGGTCATTTGATTGGCATTGATGACCATCTCTGCGTTATCTCCTACATTGATTGCTGAATTTTGTTGAAGCATGAATCCTGCACGAGAATTGGTGTTACTGATTGGTCCATTGATCGTTACATTGAAATTACTACTGTCTTCAAGATTGATACTCGTCGTCCATTGCGATGTTGCTGCCTGATAACCCAAACGAACTGGTACACGTGTCGTTCCATCAGCCGTTTCAACATTTAGATTAGCATTTTTCCCAACGTCGATTTTTCCATTTCTTTGTACACTGATGACGGACGGAATACTTCCTCCATTTGTTTGCCAAGAGTTGGTTTCCCCTGTATTGCCTAATGTACGAATTGTGGCGGTGGCATTCTCTTCAAGTGTTAATGACGGTTGAATAGTAGCGACCGTATCCCAGTCAGAATACCAACTACCTAAGATCACACCGTCTCCGTTTTCTGCTTCAATAGTCGTATCTGTATTAGAGGCAAACACTAGAGTGTGTGACTCCAAACCAGATTGGTTTGTATCAGCCATATTTCGGACTGTCCCATTATAGGATGTATACTGAGTAGCTTTCGATTTAATCACATTTTTCCCTTCAAAGCGCAGAACAGCTTGGAAAGAAGCGGTCAATTGTGATCCAGTATAATTTACATTGCGGTACGTAATACTTGAACCATAGGCATTTCGATCCCACATTGTCACTGGTCCATAGTAGTGTCCGCCATATAGGTCAACGTTATCGACCACTGCTTTGTGCACGATGGATGTATTCGTGCCCCATCTATAGGAATAGCCTATGAAATCGAGCGAATAGCCATTCCCTAGTAATACATAATTGGGCCGATTGTCTGAAAGATTGCGGTCTGCTCTACCAGTCGCCGTATTTGTCATAGAACTTTGTACATCAACGATTGTTACCGTATTGCTCATTAGAGCAGCATCTAATTGACTCCAATTACTTACCTTTGCAACATTTCCAATGTATACGATGACGTCACTACTCAACGCACTACCTGTTCCTGACTGAGTCGCCGGTACTGTTAGCGTTAAATGAAATTCTTGCAAATCATTCGATGAAACGGTCTCTAGTCCCTTTAAGTCAGATACTTGGATACTGTCTGTGACATCCACTACAGATCCCCCGGATAACCCGTATGCTTTGGCACCTGTCTCTTTGAGAATCATTTGTTTGATTGCGGCAATATCACCATTGTAACCTTGGATATCTGTCATCGTTTTTGCTATATTTTTAGCAACAATTCCCGTACCATTCGCAGTAAGTTCATAGGCTTCAATATTTTCCATTCTTGGTTGAATTGGTTCTTTCATACTCTGTTCGGAATCTATCGTTGTATCGTTTTCCTTAGACATACTTGTTTCAGATGATTTTATAGCTGCAGACATTTCTGTAGTTGACTGAGTCATTTCATCTGCTTTAATCAGTGGCGCACCTAGATATAGATACACACATAATGATGTAATCAAACCCACTAGAAAAAAAATAGTTTTTTTTCTTTTCATTTTATTCCTCCTCTCTTATGTACGACATGGTTTCTTCTAAAAAAATAGTATCACCCCCCTTACATAAAAAAACATGTCTCCTGAAATACTCTCTATTTAATCAAATTCCCGGAACACATAGACGTTCAATATCTGTTTTATCAAGAGTTATTCAGGCGAAACATATATCCTTTTGATCGGATTGTCGCAATAGAACAGGTATCGTTCTTTCCTATTTTATTCCGTATATGGCATATAATATTAGCTATACGTGAAATGTTAAATTCCTTTCCCGGCCACAACGATTTTGCTATGGTGCTGTATAATACAGTAGTATTTGGTTTTTCATAGAGTAATGACAACACCTTGTACTCGTTTCGAGTCAACTCTTTCTCTACTTCATTTACAACTAAGGACTGATTTAGTTCATTCAGTTGAATTACTTGTGGTGCCTCTTCCTCTTTTTCTGACTTCTCCTTGTACTTGTGTCCTAATCGGACAAACGTATTCTCAACGCTCATTGATAGATACGTAAAGGTTTCTGGCATAGCTATCACATCTGTCGCACCTATACTCATCATAATTTTTTTCTCTGTTTCAAGTGGTACTTCGGAGAACACCCAAATGAAAACCGTTGGATTGATTCGACAAGCAACTATCCAGTCAATAACTTGACTTAATTGCTCTGTCGTTTCCATTGGAATCACTACGCCATCTAAGTAAGCGAGCTGTTCTTTGTCTTTCACTTCAATAAGATCATAGAGGTTATTCTTACACTCATGTGTCCATTTATCAGTTAAATTTGTTTGGCCTACAATGCCTAAATGAAGCATGTCTTCCTCTTCCTTTCTATATGTCATCTTTTTAATTATTTGTTGGTAAACAAACAAGTCCTTTTAATTCCAATTTCAACTAAATTATAGTTATATAGAAGAGACGTTTGAAAAAGATTTCCTCGTTTTTTTTATACTACGTAAATAACCATTAAGCCCTCCAGATATACTACTTTGTGCCTACTTGTGACGATGATTGACGGCGTATAAATAA
>NZ_MIKA01000028.1 GCF_001730295.1 Enterococcus plantarum | reverse complement strand
ATTGTTCATTGAAAACTGGATATTGAAGTAAAAAAGTAATCAAAACAAACCGAGAACACCGCGTTGAATGAGTTTTTTAAGTAAAATAGTTCGAAGCTTATTTTATTGGTGACGCCTCTATCGCTAGAGAAACGAACCAAACAATTGACCGAAAGGTCATCAGGTTAAGTGAATAAGGGCGCACGGTGGATGCCTTGGCATTAGGAGCCGATGAAGGACGGGACTAACACCGATATGCTTTGGGGAGCTGTAAGTGAGCTATGATCCAGAGATTTCCGAATGGGGAAACCCAGCATCTTTTATAGGATGTTACTTTCCAGTGAATACATAGCTGGTTAGAGGTAGACGCAGAGAACTGAAACATCTAAGTACCTGCAGGAAGAGAAAGAAAATTCGATTCCCTGAGTAGCGGCGAGCGAAACGGGAAGAGCCCAAACCAACAAGCTTGCTTGTTGGGGTTGTAGGACTCCGATGTGGTAGTCTGTCAAGATAGTCGAAGAACCTGGAAAGGTTCGCCAAAGTGGGTAATAGCCCCGTAGACGAAATGTTGGCAACACCTAGGAGTATCCTGAGTACGGCGGAACACGAGAAATTCCGTCGGAATCCGCGGGGACCATCCCGCAAGGCTAAATACTCCCTAATGACCGATAGTGAACCAGTACCGTGAGGGAAAGGTGAAAAGCACCCCGGAAGGGGAGTGAAATAGATCCTGAAACCGTGTGCCTACAACAAGTCAAAGCCCGTTAATGGGTGATGGCGTGCCTTTTGTAGAATGAACCGGCGAGTTACGATTGCATGCGAGGTTAAGGTGAAGAGCCGGAGCCGCAGCGAAAGCGAGTCTGAATAGGGCGAATGAGTATGTAGTCGTAGACCCGAAACCATGTGATCTACCCATGGCCAGGTTGAAGGTGTGGTAAAACGCACTGGAGGACCGAACCCACGTACGTTGAAAAGTGCGGGGATGAGCTGTGGGTAGCGGAGAAATTCCAAACGAACTTGGAGATAGCTGGTTCTCTCCGAAATAGCTTTAGGGCTAGCCTCGGAATTAAGAATGATGGAGGTAGAGCACTGTTTGGACTAGGGGCCCATCTCGGGTTACCGAATTCAGATAAACTCCGAATGCCATTCATTTATATCCGGGAGTCAGACTGCGAGTGATAAGATCCGTAGTCGAAAGGGAAACAGCCCAGACCACCAGCTAAGGTCCCAAAATATATGTTAAGTGGAAAAGGATGTGGGGTTGCACAGACAACTAGGATGTTGGCTCAGAAGCAGCCACCATTTAAAGAGTGCGTAATAGCTCACTAGTCGAGTGACCCTGCGCCGAAAATGTACCGGGGCTAAACATATTACCGAAGCTGTGGATTACACCTCTGGTGTAATGGTAGGAGAGCGTTCTAAGGGCGTTGAAGGTCGATCGTGAGGACGGCTGGAGCGCTTAGAAGTGAGAATGCCGGTATGAGTAGCGAAAGACGGGTGAGAATCCCGTCCACCGTATGACTAAGGTTTCCTGGGGAAGGCTCGTCCGCCCAGGGTTAGTCGGGACCTAAGCCGAGGCCGATAGGCGTAGGCGATGGACAACAGGTTGATATTCCTGTACCAGTTGTTTTTGTTTGAGCAATGGAGGGACGCAGGAGGCTAAGGAATGCATGCGACTGGAAGTGCATGTCCAAGCAGTAAGTCTTGAGTAGAGTCAAATGCTTTACTCTATACGGACAAGCTGTGATGGGGAGGGAAATAATAGTACCGAAGTTCCTGATGTCACACTGTCAAGAAAAGCTTCTAGTGAGAAAACAACTGCCCGTACCGTAAACCGACACAGGTAGTCGAGGAGAGTATCCTAAGGTGAGCGAGCGAACTCTCGTTAAGGAACTCGGCAAAATGACCCCGTAACTTCGGGAGAAGGGGTGCTGACTTCGGTCAGCCGCAGTGAATAGGCCCAAGCGACTGTTTATCAAAAACACAGGTCTCTGCAAAATCGAAAGATGAAGTATAGGGGCTGACGCCTGCCCGGTGCTGGAAGGTTAAGAGGATGGGTTAGCTTCGGCGAAGCTCAGAATTGAAGCCCCAGTAAACGGCGGCCGTAACTATAACGGTCCTAAGGTAGCGAAATTCCTTGTCGGGTAAGTTCCGACCCGCACGAAAGGCGTAACGATTTGGGCACTGTCTCAACGAGAGACTCGGTGAAATTTTAGTACCTGTGAAGATGCAGGTTACCCGCGACAGGACGGAAAGACCCCATGGAGCTTTACTGTAGCTTGATATTGAGTGTTTGTACCACATGTACAGGATAGGTAGGAGCCGATGAACCCGGAACGCTAGTTTCGGTGGAGGCGCTGGTGGGATACTACCCTTGTGTTATGAACCCTCTAACCCGCACCACTTATCGTGGTGGGAGACAGTGTCAGGTGGGCAGTTTGACTGGGGCGGTCGCCTCCTAAAGAGTAACGGAGGCGCCCAAAGGTTCCCTCAGAATGGTTGGAAATCATTCGCAGAGTGTAAAGGCAGAAGGGAGCTTGACTGCGAGACTTACAAGTCGAGCAGGGACGAAAGTCGGGCTTAGTGATCCGGTGGTTCCGCATGGAAGGGCCATCGCTCAACGGATAAAAGCTACCCTGGGGATAACAGGCTTATCTCCCCCAAGAGTCCACATCGACGGGGAGGTTTGGCACCTCGATGTCGGCTCGTCGCATCCTGGGGCTGTAGTCGGTCCCAAGGGTTGGGCTGTTCGCCCATTAAAGCGGCACGCGAGCTGGGTTCAGAACGTCGTGAGACAGTTCGGTCCCTATCCGTCGCGGGCGTTGGAAATTTGAGAGGAGCTGTCCTTAGTACGAGAGGACCGGGATGGACTTACCGCTGGTGTACCAGTTGTTCTGCCAAGGGCATTGCTGGGTAGCTATGTAGGGAAGGGATAAACGCTGAAAGCATCTAAGTGTGAAGCCCACCTCAAGATGAGATTTCCCATTTCTTTAAGAAAGTAAGACCCCTGAGAGATGATCAGGTAGATAGGTTGGAAGTGGAAGTGCAGTGATGTACGGAGCGGACCAATACTAATCGGTCGAGGACTTAACCAAAGAAACGAAATAAAAAAGAGTTTCGGAATGTTTGATTACTACTTCAATCCAGTTTTGAGTGAATAATCACTCAACTAAATAGCAACAACACCCAGTGTGGTGGCGATAGCGAGAAGGATACACCTGTTCCCATGCCGAACACAGAAGTTAAGCTTCTTAGCGCCGATTGTAGTGAAGGGTTTCCCTTTGTGAGAGTAGGACGTCGCCACGCTAA